>NZ_JAUYWJ010000001.1:0-797183 GCF_032656585.1 Streptomyces herbicida | reverse complement strand
CGATCATGGACCCGGTCTACGGCTACCAGGTCACCAACGTCGAGGCCTCCATGTCCTCCCCGTCCAGCCTCCTGCACTGGACCCGCCGCATGATCGAGATCCGCAAGCAGAACCCCGCCTTCGGACTGGGGTCCTATACCGAGCTCCAGTCGTCGAACCCGGCGGTGATCGCGTTCCTGCGGGAGTACGAGGACGATCTGGTCCTGTGCGTGCACAACTTCTCCCGTTTCGCACAGCCGACGGAGCTGGACCTGCGGCGGTTCAACGGAAGGCATCCGGTCGAGCTGTTCGGCGGGGTGCGCTTCCCGGCGATCGGCGAACTGCCGTATCTGCTGACCCTGGCGGGGCACGGCTTCTACTGGTTCCGGCTCCGCAGGGAAACCGCATAGTCCACCCCCGGGTGAGGCGGTTTCCCCTGCCCCACCCGGGGCACCCATCAGTAACACCCCGACGCCCCGGGGAAAGGACGTGACGCCATGGCGGAAACGGTCACACCCTCCGGCACGACAAGTCCTGGCCACATCCTCGCGTCGCTCGATCCACCGCTGCGCGAGTGGCTGCCGAGGCAGCGGTGGTTCGCGGGCAAGGGGCGCCCGGTCACCGGCTTCTCCCTGGTCTCGGCCACCGAACTGCTGCCGTCCGACGGCAGGCTGGGCCTGCACCATCTGCTCGTCCGTGCCCATCAGCCGCCCGTCCTGGGCGCCGCGGTCCACCCCGGCGACTGCTACCAGCTCCTGATAGGCGTGCGCGAGGCGCTGCCGCCGCGGCTGGCGCCCGCGCTGATCGGACACGTGGAGGAAGGGCCGCTCGCCGGACGCACGGTGTACGACGCCCTGTACGACCCCCGGCCCGCCGAAGTGCTCTTGGAGGCCCTGCGCACCCAGGCCCGCATCGGCGGGCTTCGCTTCGAGCGGGACGGACGCCAGGAGATACGCGACGGCCTGGTGGCCCGCCTGATAACCGCGGAGCAGTCCAACTCCTCGGTCGTCTACGGCGATACGTTCATACTGAAGCTGCTGCGCCGGATCGTCCCCGGCGTCAACCCCGACCTCGAGATACCGCTGGCCCTGGCCCACGAGGGCTGCGCCCGGGTGCCCGCGCCGACGGCGTGGCTGCTGGCCGACACCGCCGAGCCCGCCCAGGAGCCCTATGTCCTCGCCGTGCTCCAGCCGTTCGTGCGGGGTGCGACGGACGGCTGGGAGCTGGCCCTGCGCGAGCTGGCCAAGGGCGAGGACTTCACCGCCGAGGCCCGGGCGCTGGGCCGGGCCACCGCCGAGGTGCACACGGCACTCGCCCGCGCGCTCCCCACCGCCACCCTGGGCCATGTTCAGCTGCGGCTCCTGGTGGACGGCATGGTCGAGCGGCTGGAAGCGGCCGTACAAGCGGTACCGACGTTGGGCCCGTACGAGCCGGGGCTGCGCTCCGCCTACGAGGCGCTGGCCGATCTGGCCGCCGAGGGCCGTACCTGGACCGCCCAGCGCGTCCACGGCGATCTGCACCTCGGCCAGTGTCTGCGCTCGCCCTCCGGGCAGTGGTCGCTGATCGACTTCGAGGGCGAACCGGCCCGCCCGCTGGCCGAGCGGCGCATGCCGCAGCCGACGGTGCGGGACATCGCGGGGATGCTCCGCTCCTTCGACTACGCGGCGCACTCGACGACCCCGCCGGCCCCGGGCTGGGCGGCCTCGTGCCGCGCCGCGTACTGCTCCGGGTACGCCGAGGTCGCCGGGCGCGACCCGCGCACCGATCCCGTACTGCTGCGGGCCCACGAGACCGACAAGGCGGTCTACGAGGTCGTCTACGAGGCCCGCCACCGCCCCGACTGGCTCCCCGTACCGATGTCGGCGGTACACCGCCTCGCCACGTCCGACCAGCTCTGACCTCACCCTCGCCCAGGAGGCTCGTCCGTGACCCCCAGCCCCCCGTCCAGCGGTTCGGATCCGAAGAATCCAAAGAAGACGGCGGCCAAGAAGACAGCGAAGAAAACGGCCGGGACGTCGGCCGGGACGGCCGAGACGGCAGCGGCCGGGAAGGCAGCGGCCAAGAAGGCGGCCGACGCGAAGGAGACCACGACGAAGGCCGGCACGAAGAAGGCCACTGCCAAGAAGACGACGGCCAAGAAGGCCGCAGCCGGGAAAGCCCCGGCGACGAGGGCCTCCGCCGAGAAGCCTTCCTCGAAGAAGGCGGTCACGAAGACGGCCGCCGCTCCCGCCGAAGCCGCCGTGTCCCCCGCCATGGATGCCGCCGACCGCGAGCGGCTGCTCCACGGCACGCACCACGACCCGCACTCCGTCCTCGGCGCCCACGCGGTGCCCGGCGGGGTCGCCGTCCGGGCCCTGCGTCCGTTCGCCCGGTCCGTCACGGTGGTGTCGGGCAGTCTGCGGGCCGAACTGCACGACGACGGCGACGGCTTCTTCTCCGGGCTGCTGCCCCTGATCGGGGTCCCGGAGTACCGGCTGCTGGTGGCGTACGACGAGACGGTGCAGGAGACCGAGGACGCGTACCGCTTCCTGCCCACCCTCGGTGACCTCGATCTGCATCTGATCGGCGAGGGCCGGCACGAGCAGCTGTGGCAGGCGCTGGGCGCCGAGCCGATGACGCACCAGGGCGTGGCCGGCACCCGCTTCTCGGTGTGGGCGCCGAACGCGCGGGGCGTACGGCTGGCCGGTGGCTTCAACTTCTGGGACGGCACGGGACACCCCATGCGGTCACTGGGCTCCTCGGGAGTGTGGGAGCTGTTCGTGCCGGGCATCGGCGAGGGCGAGCTCTACAAGTTCGAGATCACCCGTCCGGACGGCTCCCGGACCCTGCGCGCCGACCCGCTGGCCCGCCGCACCGAGGCGCCGCCGAACACCTCCTCCATCGTGCACGCCTCGCGGTACGAGTGGGGCGACACGGAGTGGATGGCGCACCGAGCGGACACTCCGGTGCACGAGGCACCGTTCTCGGTGTACGAGATCCACCTCGCCTCCTGGCGCCCCGGCCTGACCTACCGTCAACTGGCCGACCAGCTGCCCGCGTACGTCAAGGACCTGGGCTTCACCCACGTCGAACTGATGCCGGTCGCCGAGCACCCCTTCGGCGGCTCCTGGGGCTACCAGGTCACCGGCTTCTACGCCCCCACCGCCCGGCTGGGCACCCCGGACGACTTCAAGTACCTGGTCGACGCCCTCCACCGGGCGGGCATCGGTGTGCTGATGGACTGGGTGCCGGCGCATTTCCCGCGGGACGACTGGGCGTTGGCGGAGTTCGACGGGCGTCCGCTGTACGAGCACGAGGACCCGTTGCGTGCCGCGCATCCCGACTGGGGCACGCTGGAGTTCGACTTCGGCCGCCGCGAGGTGCGCAACTTCCTGGTGGCCAACGCCGTGTACTGGTGCGAGGAGTTCCACATAGACGGCCTGCGGGTCGATGCCGTCGCCTCGATGCTCTACCTCGACTACTCCCGTGAGCCGGGCCAGTGGTCGCCGAACGAGCACGGGGGCCGGGAGAACCTGGACGCGGTGGCGTTCCTGCAGGAGATGAACGCGACCGTGTACCGGCGCAGTCCGGGCGTCGTGACCATCGCCGAGGAGTCGACCGCCTGGGACGGCGTGACGCGCCCGACGCACCACAGGGGCCCGAGCGGCTTCGGCGGTCTGGGCTTCGGGCTGAAGTGGAACATGGGCTGGATGCACGACTCGCTGGAGTACGTGCAGCACGAGCCGGTGCACCGCAGGTTCCACCACCACGAGATGACCTTCTCGATGGTGTACGCGTACAGCGAGAACTACGTCCTGCCCATCTCCCACGACGAGGTCGTCCACGGCAAGCGTTCACTGGTGTCGAAGATGCCGGGCGACTGGTGGCAGCAGCGGGCCAACCACCGTGCGTACCTGGGCTTCATGTGGGCCCACCCGGGCAAGCAACTCCTCTTCATGGGGCAGGAGTTCGCCCAGGGCGCCGAGTGGTCGGAGGCTCACGGCCCCGACTGGTGGCTGCTGGACCCGGCGTACGGTGCCGAGTCCGACCACCGCGGCATCCGCGACCTGGTCCGCGACCTCAACACCGTCTACCGGGCGACCCCGGCCCTGTGGCAGCGGGACACCGACCCGGCCGGCTTCGAGTGGATCGTCGGCGACGCCACGGACGACAACGTCTTCGCCTTCCTGAGGCTGGACGCCGAGGGCAGCCCCCTCCTGTCGGTGTCGAACTTCTCCCCGGTGGTCCGCCACGACTACCGCCTCGGCGTCCCCGGGGACGTCCCCGCCTGGCACGAAACCCTCAACACGGACATCGGGAGGTACGGCGGCGGCGAAGTCACCAACCCCGACCCGGTCAAACCGGAGCCGCAGGGGGCACACGGCCGCCCCGCGAGCATCCGGCTGACTCTGCCTCCACTGGCTACGGTGTGGCTGCGGCCTGCCTGAGCCCTTCGGGCAGCGCGCCCTTGTGCAGCACGCCGAGCCGCTGTGTCGCTCTGGTCAGGGCCACGTACAGGTCGCTGGTTCCATAGCTGCCCGGCTCCACCACCAGGACCGAGTCGAACTCCAGGCCCTTGGCCTGGCGCGGATCGAGAAGCACGACGGTCCGCGTCAGGTCGGGCTCGGCGCCCGCCGTCACCCCGTCCAGCCGTGCGGCCAGCTTCCGGTGCAGGTGACGCGGGGCGATGACGGCGAGCCGGCCCTCGTCGGGGGTCAGTTCCTTCACCGCCTCGGCCACGGCGCCCGGCAGGTCGTCGGTCGCGCGCACCCACGGCCGTACGCCCGTCGACCGCACCGAACTCGGCGGCTCGAACCCGGGGTCCTCGGCGCGCACCACGGCCGCCGCGACCTCCATGATCTCTGCCGGGGTCCGGTAGTTGACGCCCAGGCGGGTGTGCTCCCAGCGGTCCTCGACGTAGGGTTCGAGGATCTTCTGCCAGGAGCCGACGCCCGCCGCCTCCGCGGTCTGCACCGGGTCGCCGACCAGGGTCATCGAGCGGGTCGGGCTGCGCCGCATCAGCAGCCGCCACGCCATCGGCGACAGCTCCTGCGCCTCGTCGACGATGATGTGCCCGAACGCCCAGGTCCGGTCGGCCGCCGCGCGCTCGGCGGCGCTGCGGTGGTCTTCCTCCTCGTGGCGCTCGGCGAACCGCTCGGCGTCGATGATGTCGTGCGCGGACAGGACCTCCGAGCCGTCGGGATCACCGTCCTCCTTGTCCTCGAACTCGTACGTCCGCGAGGCGTACGAGACGTCGAGGACGCCCTGGGCATAGGCCACCTGGGTCTCCCGCTCTCGCTCCGCCCGCGCCCGCGCCAACCGTTCGTCGACACCGAGCAGTTCGGCCGCCTCGTCGAGCAGCGGTACGTCCGCCACCGTCCACGCCCGTGTGGTCGGGCGGCGGATCGTGGCCGCGTCCTCGTCCGAGAGGTATCCCACGGGGTCGGCGAGGAAGTCCGCGAGCAGCCGCTGCGGCGTCAGGCGCGGCCACAACTGGTCGATGGCGGCCCACACTTCGGGATTCTCGGCGAGCTCGTCGCGGATCTGGGTGATGTCGCTGGGGTCGAGGAGGTTCGTTCCGTCGTACGGGTCGGTGCCGATGCGTTCGGCCACCATGTCGGTGAGGGTGTTGAGGATGTGACCCTCGAAGTGCTCGCGGGCGACGTTGTGCGGCAGCCGGGCGGCACGGGTGCGCTCACGGGCCACCTTCACCAGGCCGTCGTCGAGCATCAGGATCTCGCGGTCGTGCTCGATCGCGATCACCGGGTCGGGCAGCGACTGCCAGTCCCGTACGACCTCGGCGAGCACGTCCGCCATGTCGGCACGGCCCTTGATCGCGGCCGCCGCGCGGCTGTCGGTCGCCGTCGCCTTCACGCCGGGGAACAGTTCCCCGACCGTCGCGAGGAGTACGCCCGTCTCACCCAGTGAAGGCAGCACCTCGCCGATGTAGCCGAGGAAGGCGGGGTTGGGGCCGACGATCAGGACGGCCCGCTTGGCGAGCAGCTCCCGGTGCTCGTAGAGGAGATACGCGGCGCGGTGCAGCGCCACCGCCGTCTTGCCGGTGCCGGGTCCGCCCTCCACCACCAGGACCCCGCGGTGCGGCGCCCGGATGATCTCGTCCTGCTCGGCCTGGATGGTCTGCACGATGTCGTTCATCCGGCCGGTGCGCGCGGAGTTGAGCGCGGCCAGGAGCACGGCGTCCCCGGAGGGGTCCTCGTGACCGGTGCGGGTGACGTCGCCGAGGTCGAGGATCTCATCGTGCAGGGAGGTGACCCGGCGCCCGTCGGTGGCGATGTGCCGGCGCCGGCGCAGCCCCAGCGGGGTGTGTCCGGTGGCCAGATAGAAGGGGCGGGCGACGTCGGCCCGCCAGTCGATGAGGACCGGTGTGCGCTCGGCGTCGTCGGTGCGCAGGCCGATACGGCCGATGTGGTGGCTGGTACCGGATGGGGGTCCCCCCTGCTCGAACGAAGTTGAGAGCTTGGGGGACAGGTCGATGCGGCCGAAGCAGAGCGAGCCGTCCACGGCGTTCAGCGCGGCGAGCAGCCCGGACCGCTCGGCGACCAGGATGTCCCGCTCCAGCCGGGCCTGCATGGGCTTGTCACCCTGCGCGAGGGCGTCCGCGACGGAGACCTCGGTGTCGCCGCGCAGGGCGTCGACGCGCGCGTACAGTCCGTCGATGAATTCCTGCTCGCGCCGCAATTCATCGTCCGGAAATTCGGTGTTTGACAATTCCACTCCCGCCCGGATATACTGTGCTCACTGAACTTCACCGCGCCTCAATTCACTTGAAGTCGCGAACCATTGAATATACGCACAGAAATCCCCCGAGCGCAATTACTCGGGGGATTTTTTGCGGGCCCGGCGCTTTACAGTACGTCGGAGAGCTCCTCCAGGAGCCTGCGCCGGGGACGCGCTCCGACCATCGCCTTCACGGGTTCACCGGCGCGGAACACCATGAACGTCGGCATCGACAGCACCTTGTACGCGTTGGTGGTCAACGGGTTGGTGTCCACGTCCAGCTGCACGACCTTCAGCCGGTCGCCCTCCTCGAAGGCGATGGCCTTGAGCACCGGCCCCATCTGCCGGCACGGCGGGCACCAGTCCGCGGTGAACTCCACCAGTACGGGCAGATCCGAGCCGAGCACCTCCGCCGCGAAGTCCGCGTCCGTCACCTCGGTCACACCGTCCGCCTTGATCAACGCTCCTGCCCTCCCAGTTCGCACAGGGGCTCCGGACCTCCCGGAACCAGCGCTTCGGCGGCCAGCCTGCCCCGCGCCTGCTCGGCCCGGTCCAACTGCCCGGCGACCTTCTCCCGCACCGCCCGCAGCTCCCCGATGAGCGCGTCGAGCTCGTCCAGCTTGCGCCGGTAGACCACGAGCGAGGCGGGGCACGAGTCGCCCTCCGGGTGCCCGGCCCGCAGACACTCCACGAACGGCCGCGTCTCCTCCAGGTCGAACCCGAAGTCCTGCAGGGTCCGTATCTGGGTGAGCAGCCGGAGGTCCGCCTCGTCGTACGACCGGTACCCCTTGTCGTCGCGCCGCGCGGGCAGCAGCCCCCGCGACTCGTAGTACCGCAGCGCCCGCGTGGTGGTCCCGGCCCGTGCGGCCAGCTCGCCGATTCGCATGGGTACGACCGTAGGGGTTGACGTCGGCGTCAGGGCAAGGCCGGCGGGAGCAGCGGTTTGCGCGGCACCGGGGAGGACAGCACGATCGACGTGGTGGTACGGCCCAGCGCCGAGGTCTGTTCCAGGACGTCCTCCAGGTGGACGGTGTCCGTCACGGCCACCTTGAGGATCCAGCAGTCCTCGCCGACCACGTGGTGGACCTCGATGACCTCGGGGCGGTCGAGCAGTTCCAGGGTGCGGGGGTGTTTCAGGGTGTAACCGCCGTGTGGATCGACCCGGATGAAGGCCTGGATGCCGTAGCCGAGGCGGGCCGGGGCGACCTGGGCGCCATACCCCGTGATCGCGCCGGCCGCTTCCAGCCGCCGTACCCGCTCGGTGACCGCCGCCGGGCTGAGCCGGACCCGGCGGCCCAGCTCGCTCAGCTTGATACGGCCGTCGGTCTGGAGCAGTTCGAGGATCTGCCGGTCCAGCACATCGAAGGCTACCGATGTTTCGTCGGCGGCGGGGCGCAGATGCCGTGGTTCTTTCGGTGTCGCGGCCGGAACTCCCATGTCTCCCCCTTCAGGCTTCCCTGGTGCAACAGGAGAATTATGGCCATGGGAAATGACCGAGAGGTACGAGTGGCACGAGAGGCGCGGGAGCGCGAGGTATTGGTCATCGGCGGCAACCGCTATTTCGGCAAGCGGCTGATCGCGCGTCTGCTGGCGGCCGGAGACCGGGTCACGGTCCTCAACCGAGGCTCCTCCGCCCCGCCTGCCGGTGCGACCCACCTGGTCGCGGACCGGAATGACGAGAAGTCGCTGACCGAGGCGCTGGGCTCCCGCACCTTCGACGTGGTCGTCGACCAGGTCTGCTACACCCCGCGCCAGGCGGCGATCGCCCGCCGGGTCTTCACGGGGCGCACCCGTCGCTACGTGATGACCTCGACGGTAGAGGTGTACGAGTACGAGGACTCGGTCGCACCGGTGCACGAGACGGACGTCGATCCGCTCACCGTCTCCGTCGACCCAGAACTGCCCTGGGACGAGCCGGAGTTCCTGGACGCGCACTACGGCGAGGGCAAGCGGCAGGCGGAGGCGGTGTTCGCGACGGAGCCGGCCTTCCCCTTCGTCTCCGTCCGGGTGGCCCATGTGCTGGGCGGGAACGACGACTTCACGGGACGCCTCCAGCACTACGCGGACCGCATCCGCACCGGCGAGCCGGTCCTCGTACCCGTCGTGAACCACCCGGCGACCTACATCCACGTCGAGGAGATCGCCGACTTCCTGTTCTGGGCGGCGGGCGAGGACTTCACGGGGCCGGTCAACGCCGCCTCCCACGGGACGCTGACGACCGAGGAGCTGTGCGAGGCGGTGGCCGCGCATCTGCCCGGCGGCCGGACCGTCTTCCGGGAGGTGGAGGTCGGTGAGGTCTCCCCCTTCTCCTTCTTCCGCTCCTACGGGATGGACAACTCCCGTGCCGCGCGGCTCGGTTTCGGCTTCGACAAGGCGCGCCGATGGCTTCCGCGGGCCGTGGCCGAGACGCTGGGAAAGGACGCCTGACATGCGCTACCGCACCCTTGGCGACCTGCGGGTGAGCGCGGTCGGACTCGGCGCCATGCCCCTGTCCATCGAGGGCCGCCCGGACGAGGCGCGCGCGGTGGCCACCGTGCACGCGGCGCTCGACGCGGGCGTGACCCTGCTGGACACGGCGGACTCGTACCATCTGCCCGGAGACGAGCCCGGCCACAACGAACTCCTCGTCGCCCGCGCGCTCGCGACCTACGGCGGCGACAAGGAAGACGTGCTGGTGGCGACGAAGGGCGGCCGCGGCAGACCGGCCGACGGCAGCTGGACGGTGACCGGCTCGCCGCGCCATCTCAGGGCGGCCGCGGAGGCCTCGCTGAAGCGACTCGGGGTGGCGGCGATCGGGCTCTACCAGCTGCACAAGCCGGATCCGGCGGTCCCGTTCGAGGAGTCGGTCGGCGCGCTGCGCGAGCTGCTCGACGAGGGCAAGATCCGGCTGGCCGGCGTCTCCAACACGGACGTGGAGCAGATCCGCGCCGCCCGCCGGATCCTCGGTGACCGTCTGGTCTCGGTGCAGAACCAGTACTCGCCCGCCGTCCGGGACAGCGAGGCCGAGCTGCGGCTGTGCGCGGAGCTTGGGCTGGCGTTCCTCCCCTGGAGCCCGCTCGGCGGCATCTCCCGCAGCTCCCTGGACGGGCCGTCGAGGACGACCGGCGAGGTGCGCTTCGGCGCCTTCCACGCGGTGGCCGAGGAGCGCGGGGTGAGCCCCCAGCAGGTCTGCCTGGCCTGGCTCTCGGCCAAGGCGCCGACCGTCGTCCCGATCCCGGGAGCGAGCCGCCCGGACACGATCCGGGACTCGGCAGCCGCCGCGGACCTGCTGCTCGACGCAACCGAGCTGACCCGGCTGGACGCATCGGTCACGACGGCCCGCTGAGGGGTCCGGCGAGCCGTCGTGACCGCCGGTCAGCGTTCCTCGTCCCCTTCCTCATCTTCCTTGTCCTCCCGCGCCGGCCACTCGTCGTCCTCGTTGCCGTCCCGCACCCCCAGCAGCCGGCGGGTCAACCGGTCGCGGTCGGAGAGAAGCTCGTCGAGGGCCTCGCGGACGTGCTCCGGCTCGGTACCGGGCGACTCGCGCTCCGCCGCGATCAGCACGGACCGCCGTACCAGCTCCTTGGTGAAGGAGGCCGTCGTGCCCTCCGTACGGGCCACCACCTCGTCGGCGATGTCCTTGCCGAGGCCGAGTCCAGCGCCGTACAGGGCGAGCAGGGCCGCGCGGCCCTCCGCGTCCGGCAGGGGGATCTCCACCGCGAGGTCGACGCGGCCGGGGCGCTGCACGAGGGCCGGCTCCAGCAGGTCGGCGCGGTTGGTGGTGAGCAGGAAGGCGACGTCGGCGTCGTCGCCGAGGCCGTCCATCTCATTCAGCACCTGGAAGAGCAGGGGCTGTTCGCCGCCGCCGTAGTCGCGGGACTCGGCGATCAGGTCGCAGTCCTCCAGGACGACGAGCGCGGGCTGGAGCATCCGGGCCAGGGCGCAGGCCGGGCCGATGGCCCGAATGCTCTCGCCGGACAGAATCACGGCCGTGAACTGCGGGAGGTGGGAGAGGAGATAGCGGATCGTGTGGGTCTTGCCGGTGCCGGGCGGGCCGTACAGCAGGAGGCCCCGGCGCAGGTGCTGGCCCGCCGCGCGCAGTTGCTCACGGCGCCGGGCCACGCCCACCACCTGCCGTTCCACCCGCTCCAGGAGCCCGGCCGGCAGCACGACGTCGTCGCTGGTCAGGCCGGGGCGGCGGTGGAAGCGGAACGGGCCGAGACCGTGCCCGAACTCCGAGCCCTCGAAGGAAAGTACCTGTCCGCGGAAGACGTTGTGCTCGCGCACGAGCGCGTCGATGTCGGCGAGCAGCCGGTCCGCGAACTCCTTGGCCCCGGCGAGGACTTCGACCTCGACCTTGTTGCGCCCGTACTCGTCCTGCGGGCCGCGCAGGAGTACGGCGAACCGCTCGTCGCCCTCCGCACCGAGGTAGAAACCGCAGGAGACGCAGGCCAGTTCCTCGTCGGGTGAGATCGGCAGATGGGCGTAGTCGACGGCGCCGACCACGAAGCGGTCGTAGCGGTCGGCGGCGTCGATGATGTCGCCGAGGGTGAGGTCGCCGTGGTGCTGGGCGCCGCGCATACCGATCAGCTCGTGGGAGCGGCCGTCCGCGGCGAACCAGCGCTCCAGGGCGAGATGGACGTTGGGCAGGTCGAAGGACGCGTAGGCGGCCTTCACCACCGGGCGGTCCGTCGGCGCCGACCCCAGGTGGTCGCGCAGCCGCCTGGCGAGGTCGCGTCTGCCGTCGGCGTCCGTGCGCTTCGGGCGGGCGACCGCCGTGAGGAACTCGTAGAACAACTCGTTGACCTGTTCCAGCGAGAGGGGTGACGCTTCCCTCTCCGGTCCGTATCGGGCCCGGTACTCCTGCGAGCTGACGATCTCCACTCCGTCCGGTTCCCCCATGTCCGCCTCCGTGGCTCGTGTGCGCGTCAAGGCCTTCAAGCGTGGGCCGAACCGGTGGGCGGGTCAAAGCATTTGGGGCGAGGTTCGCCGAGCCGTTCACCACGACACCGCGAAGCGGCGGGCCCGGTCACGGACCCGCCGCTTCGCTCCCCCGTGGTCCCCGGGTGTCTCACTGCTCCGGTACGGCGACCCCCTCGAACCACTCGCGCGCCGCTTCCGGGCGCCCGGTGAGCAGCAGGAGCAGGGCCGCGATCGGGCCGCGGATCTCCTCGCCCTCGCCGCGCGTCCATGCGATGTCCGTGGCGACGAGCCGGGCGCGCGGAAGGGGCCATGGACGGGGCGGGACGCGCATGGTCCACACCCGGTCGGCGGCGTCGCGGGCGGCCGCGCGGGGCATCTCGCGAGTCCGGCCGAGAGCGAGGGCGATGTCCTGGCCGTGGACGAGAACGTCGAGGAGGGACTCGCGGGGCGTGGTGAGCGGTGCCGGGCGGCGGGAGCCGACGATGGAGCGCAGGTGGGCGACGATCTCCTCGACCGGCGCCTGTCCCTCGCGGACCGAGGCGTCGTGGATCATCCGGTCGAGGTTGCCGCGGGCCCGGACGAGTTCGCCCAGCACCCGCCGGTGGGTGAAGCGCGCCCCCATGGTCAGATGCGCGGCGACGTCCCGCACCCGCCAGTCACCGCACCGCGTCCGCGTCTCCCACTCCTCGGGGCTCAGGCCCGCCAGCAGGTCGGCCAGGCCCGCCCGCTCGCGGTCGACGAACTGCCAGAGCTCGTCCGCGCCCAACGCCATGCCCATGCGGATCACCACCCACTCAAGTGGTAAGCTTCTCTGACCAAAGTAGTCAGATGCTCTGACCAAAGTCAAGGCATGCGGAGGGGGTGCCGACGATGGCGGCGGAGAGCGAACTCAACACGGGGCTGCTCCTGTTCATCCCGTACCGGGCCCTGGAGAACCGTATCTTCGGTGTGCTCGCCGAGGCCGGCTTCGACGATTTCACACCCGCCCAGGCCCGGGTGCTCCAGCGCGTCGGCCCGGACGGCACACGGCTGACGGAGCTGGCGGAGCAGGCCCAGATCACCAAGCAGACCGCGGGTTTCCTGGTCGACCAGCTGGAGAAGGCGGGCTACGTACGCCGGGCGCCGGACCCGACCGACAAGCGGGCCCGGCTGGTGTGCCTGGCGGAGCGGGCGTGGGCCGCCAAGGAGATCGCCGACGGTGTGGTCGCCGAGGTCGAGAAGGAATGGGAGGAGCACCTCGGCAAGCGCCGCATGAAGCAGCTGCGCGAGGCGCTCACCCTGCTGCGGGCGGTCACCGACCCCTGGGCCTAGACGGCCACTCCCGCCGACTCCTCCACCTCCATCAGCGAGGCGCTGTGGCGCTCCTCGTCAAAGGCCTTGCGGCCGCCCCGCAGGCCGAACAGGCGCTTGGTGACGGCGATGTAGAGGACCGCAAGGATGTTGAGGACGAGGGTCGCGATCTTCAACCAGCTGATGTGCTCGGTGAGTTCGTAGACCTCCAGCGGGAGGAACGCGGCGGTGGCGACCACCGTCAGGTACTCCGCCCAGCGCTTGGCGTACCAGAGGCCGACCGCCTCGACGAGTTCGATCACCGCGTAGGCCAGCAGCAGGGCCGCCACCAGCATCAGCGTGGAGTGCTTGTAGCCGAACGCCTTCTGGATGGAGCCGACGACCGGCGAGTGGTCGAGGTCGTAGTGGAAGTGCCGGAAGACCGGGCGGAAGACGTCCAGGTACTCGTTGAAGAGCCGCCGCACCGCGTCCTGGCTGTTGCTGAACTTCCACACCGCCACCGCGACCAGCACGATGAACACACCGCGCACGGCCCGCTCGACCGCCAGGAACCGCAGGATGAACAGATCCCGCAGCACCTTCCCGCGCGGCACCAGCGGCGCGTCGTCGGCCGGCCCCGAGCCGTGCGGCTCGCCCAGTACGAAGTCGCCGCAACGCAGACAGCGCCACGCGTCCCCGAGGGCGGTCTGGGTGTGCAGCCGCACCCGCAGCCGGGGGTCGTCCGGCGCATAGGTCACGTGTCCCTTGCGAGCGCAGTGCCGCCGGTCCCAGTCGATCTTCATCCCCCGCGCCTCCGTACATACAAGCAAACGAACACACAAAACATGAACGTGCCGCTCCGGCTGGTCCGGCACGGCACGTTATTGACTGCTCCCCTCCCGGGGGGAGGGGATTCCTGGCTCAGGCCGCCTCTTGGAGCAGCGCTCCAAGAGGCCTTACGCCATCCACACCAGCCGGGGCCAGACCAGCCCGGACCAGCATCACACGCGCGGAGTTCTTGTCCCTTGGAGAGACGGCTCCGCACGCGGTGCAAGTGTAGGTGCGTTCCGACAGCGGAAGTACGTGCTTGGTTCTCGCTCCGCACCGTCCGCAGTCCATGGTGGTGTGCGCGGGATGCGCCAGACGCACGTCCCGCCCGTGCTTGCGGCCCATGTCCAACAGGGCCTTCCTCGTCACGCCGATCGCAGCATCCGCCGCCTTGCGCGCCATTGACGTCTTCGCAAGGAACTTCGGCTTGAAGTCCTCCACCGCGATCGAGTCATGGTCCCGCACCACGTCCTTCGCCCACTTGCGTGCCCCGTCCTGCCGTTGGCGGGCAATCTTCTGGTAGGTCTTCGCCCGCCACTTCTTCGCCTCCCGATAACCCTTCGACGCGGCCCGCCCGTTCTTCGGCCTGCGGCGGGCCATCATCCGGTCATATCGCGACAGCTTCACGTTTGCCTTCTTGCCGTGCTCGGGGTGGGGCTGATCGTGGGTCTCGGACGTGGTGGTCGCGATCTCCTTCACGCCCCACAGTCACCAACCCTGTCCCGAAACACCCGCACAGACGAGGGCTCGGCAGGCAACTCCCGCGACCACACCACCCTCAGCACGATCCCGCCTGCCAGGTGGAGCCGCCCGCGCAGCGGGTGCGCGGGTCAACCGGCCGCGCTGTCCACCAGTTCCCGCTCCTCTTCCCGTACCTCCGGAGCAGCCGACTCGCGGCGGGGGAGCAGGACTGCCACCAGAAGCGTGCCGACACCCAGGACCACCGCGCCGACCAGGCTGGTGTGGGCCACCGCGTCGGAGAAGGCGGATCCGACCGCGTCGGCCATCTGCCGGGCTCCGGTGCCCAGTTGGGCCGCCTGCTCCTTGAGTTTGGCGGCCTGCTGCGGATCGGTCGTCCGCGCCGCCTGTGCCCCGAGCTGCCGCGCCTTGTCCCCGATGCCCTGCGCGACCGCGTAGCCCGCGCCGACCGAGTCCTGGGCGGTGGCCAGGGCGTCCGCCGGGAGCTTGCTGCCCGCGGTGGCGTCCGTGAGGTGGTTGCCGTACGACGTCGACAGCAGCGAGCCGAGGATCGCGATGCCGAGCGAGCCGCCGAGCTCCAGCGAGGTGTCGTTCACCGCGCCGCCGACGCCCAGCTCGGACTCCGGGAAGGCACCCATGATCGCGTCCGTGCAGGGCGAGAGGGCGAGGCCGATGGCCAGGCCGAGGACGATGAGCGGGGCGACGAAATCGCCGTACGACGATGCCGCGTCCACCCGGGTCAGCAGGGCCAGCGCGGTCGTGCCGCCGACCATGCCGGCGGTGACCGTCCACTTCATACCGACGCGCGGGGTGAGCCAGCCGGTGAGCGCCGAGCCGACGAAGACGGCGCCCGCGAGCGGGAGCATGCGCAGACCGGTGCCGAGCGCGTCGTAGCCGAGCACGAACTGGAGGTGCTGGGTGAGGTAGTAGAAAGCTCCGAACACGGCCAGGAAGAAGAGGGCGACCGCGAGGTTGGAGCCCGCGAACCGGCGGTCCGCGAAGCGGCGCACATCCAGCACCGGACGCGGGTGGCGCAGCTCCCACAGGACGAAGGCCACCAGGCCGACGCCCGCGACGACGGCGGCGCTCACGGCCTTCACGCCCCAGCCGAAGTGCGGCCCCTCGATGATCATGTAGACCAGCGAGCCGACCCAGAGCACCGACAGCAGCCCGCCGACGTAGTCGATGCGGTCGTGGTGACCGGCCTTGGACGGCGGCACGAGGACGAAGGCACCGACGATCGCGACGGCTGCGACGGGTACGTTGATCAGGAAGGTCGACGACCAGCCGTGGTCGCGCAGCAGCGCGCCCGCGACGACCGGACCGGCCGCGATGGCGAGTCCCGCGGTCGCCGTCCACAGGGTGATGGCCTTGGCCCGCTCGGCGCGCGGGAAGGTCGCGGCGAGCAGGGAGAGCGTGGCGGGCATGATCAGCGCGGCGCCGACGCCCATCACGGCACGGGCCGCGATGACAGCCGTGGAGCTGTCGGCCAGGTAGCCGGAGACTGCCCCGCCCGCGAAGACCACAAGGCCCAGGACCAGCGCGCCGCGCCTGCTGTACTTGTCGCCGATCGCGCCGAGCAGCAGCATCAGCGCGGCGTACGGGACCGTGTAGCCGTCGATCACCCACTGCAGGTCGGCGCTGGACAGACCGAGGTCCTCGGTCATGTCGGGGGCCGCGACCGTGAGGGCGGTGTTGGCCATCACGATGATCAGCAGGCTCAGGCAGAGCACCAGCAGCGCCCACCAGCGCCGGGCGTAGGGGCGGTCCGTCCTTTCGACCGGTTCGTTCATGACGAGTCGCATGGTCAGGGGTCGCCTTCCTCACAGATGCACACGACGGGGCTTGCACAGCAGCGTGCAATTGCACAACGATGTGCAATGTACGGCTACTGCACAGCATTGTGCAAATAGAGGAGGTGAAGCCCTCGGCGGAAGGACCGTGAGGCCCTCCGCGGGGCAGGCAGAATGGCAGCCATGACCACGGGTAACAGCTCTCGCGCCGACGCCAACCGGCGCCGCATCCTCGACGTCGCCCTCGCCGAGCTGCTGCGCGACCCCGACGCTTCCATGGACCAGATCGCGCGCGCCGCGGGGGTAGTACGGCGGACGGTGTACGGGCACTTCCCCAGCCGCGAGGCGTTGATCAGCACACTGGTCGACGGGGCGGTGGAGGCGCTGGCGGCCGCGCACACGGCGGGACGCGAGGGGGTCGACGACCCGGCGGAGGCGGTGGCCCGGTCGGTGCTCGCGGTCTGGGAGATCGCCGACCGCTACCGGCTGCTGGTCGCGCTGGCCCAGCGCACGGTCACCGTGCAGGGTATCCGCGAGCGCTTGACACCGGTCCGCGAAGCCTGCGCCGAGGTGCTGCGGCAGGGCCTGGAGCGGGGGACCTTCAGCTCGCCGCTGCCGGCGCCGGCGCTGGCGTACGTGCATGAACAGATGCTGTTCGCGCTGATGGAGGCGGTGAACGACGACCTGCTGGCAGCGCAGGAGGCGGGCCGCTCCGCCGCGGTCACCGTACTGACCGCGTCGGGCGTGCCCGCCTCCCTGGCCACCGCGCTGGTGGCGAAGCTGAGCGAACCGACGTCGCAATGAGCGAGTGGACGCCGCAGACAGAAGCCGGGCGGCTGAGCTACGGGGGGAGACTCAGCCGCCCGGGGCGGTGGACCGGGCGCCCGGCCCGGGTTCAGGCAGGGCCGGGCGCCCGGCGGTCGGAAGGGGCCCCGATCAGGCCTTCGCGAGTTCCTTCTCGCCGTCCTCGGTCGGCTCGGGGGCCACGGTGGCCTCGCCCTCGTCCAGCAGGGTCGTCTCGTCGAACGGCAGCTCACCGGCGAGCACCTGCCGGACGCGGTCCTTGTCGATCTCCTTGGTCCAAGTGCCGATCAGCACCGTCGCGACGGAGTTGCCCGCGAAGTTCGTCAGGGCGCGGGCCTCGCTCATGAAGCGGTCGATGCCGACGATCAGGCCGACGCCGTCGACCAGCGCGGGCTTGTGCGACTGCAGACCACCGGCCAGGGTCGCCAGACCGGCGCCGCTGACGCCCGCCGCGCCCTTGGAGGCGAGGAGCAGGAAGAGCAGCAGCGGGATCTGCTCGCCGATCGACATCGGCGTACCGAGCGCGTCGGCGATGTAGAGCGACGCCATGGTCATGTAGATCATGGTGCCGTCGAGGTTGAAGGAGTAGCCGGTCGGCACGGTGATGCCGACGACGGCCTTGCTGACGCCCAGGTGCTCCATCTTCGCGATGAGCCGCGGCAGCGCGGACTCGGAGGAGGAGGTGGACAGGATCAGCAGGAACTCCCGGCCCAGGTACTTGAACAGCGAGAAGATGTTCAGCCCGGAGACGATGCGCAGCAGCGCGGCGAGCACGATGAAGACGAACAGGAAGCAGGTCACGTAGAAGCCGAGCATCAGCACGGCGAGGCTCTTCAGCGCGTCCAGACCGGCGGAGCCGACCACGGCCGCGATGGCACCGAAGGCACCGATCGGGGCGGCCCACATCACCATGGCGAGGATGCGGAACACGAGCCGCTGGATGTGCTCGATGCCGCGCAGCACGGGCCGGCCGACCGGCCCCATCGCCTGCAGCGCGAACCCGGTGAGCAGCGCCACGAGCAGGGTCTGCAGGACCTGTCCCTCGGTGAACGCGGAGACGAAGGTCATCGGGATGATCGACAGCACGAACTCGACGGGTGGCAGCGCGTCCGCGGACACCTGGTCGTGCCCGGTCGCCTTGAGCGCGTTGGTCAGATGCAGCCCGTCGCCCGGGTGCAGGACGTTGCCGACGACGAGCCCGATGCTCAGCGCCACCAGCGACATGACGAGGAAGTAGCCGAGCGCGATGCCGCCGACGGCGCCGACCTTGGCGGCCTTACGGACGGAGCCGATCCCGAGCACGATCGTGCAGAAGATGATCGGCGAGATCATCATCTTGATCAGGTTCACAAAGCCCGTACCGAGGGGCTTGAGCTCGACCCCGAGGTCGGGCCAGATGAGTCCCACGGCGATACCGAGCGCCACCGCCGCGATGACGGCGATGTACAGGTAGTGGGTGCGATCCCGCTTCACGGCGGGTGCGGCTGGTGCCGTATCGGGGGTACTGGCGGCCACGGCTGCCCTCCTTGACGTCTTCGTCGGCAACACACCGGCGTGCGGCTCACGTCCGGGGGTTATGGGGAATGCCGTGACTATCTCCTGGTCTGTGAGGGCGGTCACCCTTCCGTTCATTTAGTTCATGCTTAACCGCGGAGGCACACTGACGACATGCGCCTCCCCTCCGTCCCCCGTCCCCGCAGCCTGGCCGGCCAGCTCTTCGCCATGCAGGCCGTGCTGATAGCGGTGGTCGTGGCCGGGTACGCGCTGTTCACCTACGTCAACGACCAGCGCCAGGCCGAGGACGCTGCGGCCCGTCACGCCACGGCCGTGGCCCGCTCGATCGCGGACTCTCCCTCGGTCCGCTCGGCCATCCACACCGCCGACCCCACTCTCCGGCTGCAGCCCTACGCGCTCCAGGTGATGCGGGACGCGGACGTCGACTTCGTGACGATCATGAACCCGTCCGGCATCCGCTGGACGCACCCCGAGGAAAAGCAGATCGGCAAGCACTTCCTCGGCCGCATCGGCCCCGCCCAGCACGGCCACACCTTCACCGAGACGTACACCGGCACCCTCGGCCCCTCCGTCCGCGCGGTCACACCCGTGGAGGAGAACGGCCGCGTCATCGGCCTGGTCAGCGCCGGCATCAAGGTCGAGGCGATCAGCAAACGGGTGCAGGGCCAGGTCACGGCGCTGCTCGCGGTGGCCGGCGGCGCCCTGCTGCTGGGCGCGGTCGGCACGTACGTCGTCAACGCCCGGCTGCGCCGCCACACCCACGGCATGAACGCGACCGAGCTCAGCCAAGTGCACGACTATCACGAGGCCACGCTGCACGCGGTGCGCGAGGGGCTGCTGATGCTGGACGGCCAGTACCGTGTGGCACTGATCAACGACGGCGGCCGGGAGCTGCTGGGCGTGCCGGCCGAGGCGGACGTGATCGGCACGTCGGTGGCGGGCCTCGGGCTGCCGGCCCCGCTGACGGGTGCCCTGCTCGCCTCCGAACCCCGGGTGGACGAGGTGCATCTGACGGCGGACCGGGTGCTGGTGGTGAACACGTCACCAGTCTCGGGCGGCGAGCGCCGCGGAACGGTCGTGACACTCCGGGACGTGACCGAACTCCAGTCTCTGATGGGCGAGTTGGACTCCGAGCGCGGTTTCACGCAGGCGCTGCGCTCCCAGGCGCACGAGGCGGCGAACCGTCTGCACACGGTCGTCTCCCTGATCGAACTGGGCCGCGCGGAGGAGGCGGTCGACTTCGCCACGGCGGAACTGGAACTGGCGCAGGCGCTGACGGACCAGGTGGTGGCGGCGGTGAGCGAGCCTGTCCTGGCCGCCCTGCTGCTCGGCAAGACGGCGCAGGCGAACGAGCGCGGCGTGGAGCTGGTGGTCTCCGAGGACAGCCGCCTGGACGACGGGGTCCTCCCGCCCGGCCTGCCGGCCCGCGACCTGGTGACCATCCTCGGCAACCTGATCGACAACGCGGTGGACGCGGCGCAGGGCAGCGTCGGGGCGAGGGTGACGGTGACGGCCTACGCAGAAGGCGGGGCAGGCGGGGCAGGCGGGGCAGGCGGGGAACTGGTCCTTCGGGTGGCTGACACCGGCAGCGGTGTGGATCCGGCCCATGCCGAACTGGTATTCCAGCGGGGATTCACCACCAAGCCGGCGGGACCGGACGGGCGCGGGCTCGGCCTGGCCCTGGTCCGGCAGGCCGTGCACCGTCAGCAGGGGACGCTGACGGTGGCGGAGGCCGACGGTGGTGGGGCGGAGTTCGAGGTGCGGTTGCCGTTGCACACGACGGTGGGGCCGTCCCCGGTGTCTGGAGGCGACGTATGACGAACGAGCAGTCCATCCGCGTGCTGGTGGTGGAGGACGACCCGGTGGCGGCTGACGCGCATGTGATGTACGTCGGCCGGGTGCCGGGGTTCGTCGCCGTGGGCAGGGCGCACACGGGGGCGGAGGCGCGGCGCCTTCTGGACCGTACGCCGGTGGACCTGCTCCTGCTCGATCTGCATCTGCCGGATGTGCACGGTCTGCAGTTCGCGCGCTCCCTGCGGGCGGCCGGGCATCACGCCGATGTCATCGCGGTGACCTCCGCACGGGATCTGACCGTGGTCCGGGAAGGGGTCTCGCTCGGGGTCGTGCAGTACGTCCTGAAGCCGTTCACCTTCGCGACGTTGCGCGACCGGCTGGTGCGGTACGCCGAGTTCCGTGCGGCGGTGGGCGAGGCGAGCGGTCAGGACGAGGTGGACCGGGCGCTGGCCTCGCTCCGGGCGCCCGGGCCCGCCGCGCTGCCGAAGGGGTTGAGCGGGCCGACGCTGGAGCGGGTCACGGTGACCCTGCGGGACAGCACGCAGGGCCTCACGGCCGCCGGCGTCGCCGAGGTGGTCGGCATCTCCCGCATCACGGCCCGCCGCTATCTGGAGCACCTGGTGGACGCGGGGCGGGCGGCCCGCAGTCCGCAGTACGGGACCGTGGGGCGGCCGGAGTTGCACTACCGGTGGGTCAAGGGGCAGTGAGCGCTCGTCACCCGGAGGCGTTCACGCCGGCGTACGACACGACCTGAGCGCCGAGACCGACCACGGCCAGGGCTTCCACGACGGACACCACGAGGAGACCGCCACTGTCCTGACCGCCGGTCCAGTAGACGGTGAGCCCGGCGAGCGGCACGAGGCAGAAGGCGAGCAGGTCGATGACGCACTGCACGGCCTTGCGCGACCTGCGACGCCGGTCACCGCGATGAGCGCGCTCCCAGCCGAAGACCTCCTCGGCCTCTCCGGTCCGGGCGAGCCGGGCGAGCCGGGGCCCCAGATCCTCGCGTATGTACCGGCCGATCGCCGAGATCTTCTGGTCGTTGACGAGATAGGTCCAGCCGAGGACCACACACACCGGCGGGAGCGCGAGCAGCATGGCGGGCTGCTCGGCCTGTGCGGACGCGGCGATGACGGCGGCGACGACGGTGAGCGTGACGTAGAGGAGATTGTCCCGGAACCCGATCCGCGTCCTCTGCTCGTCCTTGACGGTCTGGTACTCGACGAGCAGCAACTGCCCCACGGTGACGTCTGGTTCCGGCACTACGACCCCTTCCCCCGGCAGTACCTTACGAGTGTGCCGGAGACACAGCCCACCGTTGTGGTCCTGACCGCACTCGCACTCGCGCTGGAGTACTCCGCCGTCGGCGCCACGTCGGGGACTGGCTGGATCTCGTCCACCCCGGCAATCGCCCTGGTGGAGGCCGCGCGTTGCGGACCGAACAGCAGTAGGGCGGTTCACCCGATCCGCTCCCGGACGAGTCGTCAACGCCCAATCCGCACACACGCATTGACCTGACTAGACCACTCCACCTACCTTCACACGGCAACCACCCCGGCCACCCCCACAGTGCGTCCGCAGGAGGTCATGCCCGTGCGCCCCACCGCCGCTCCCACCGCGCTCGCCGCGGTTCTCGCCGCCGCCCTTGCCGCGGCGTCCCTCACTGCCTGCGGCAATGGTTCCGGCAGTGATCCGAACACGCTGAAGGTCTCCTTCAAACAGTCGACGGACAACTCCATCAAGGTGATGGACACCTACCTCGCCGGCATCAAGAAGCAGTTCGAGAAGAAGTACCCCGGCAAGAAGGTGGAGTTCGTCCCCATCAAGGCCCCGGACTCGGAGTACTACACCAAGCTGCAGCAGATGCTCCGGTCCCCCAAGACGGCCCCGGACCTGGTCTATGAGGACACCTTTCTCATCAACTCCGACATCACGAGCGGGTATTTGAAGCCACTGGATCCCTACCTCGCCAAGTGGCCGGACTGGAGTCGGTTCATCGACACGGCGAAGTCGGCGGCGAAGGGACAGGACGGGAAGACGTACGGCGTCCCGGACGGCACCGACACCCGCGGACTCTGGTTCGACAAGCGGGTGTTCGCGAAGGCCGGGCTCCCGGCCGACTGGCAGCCGAAGACCTGGGACGACATCCTCGCCGCGGCCCGCACCATCAAGCGGAAGGTCCCCGGCGTCACCCCCCTCAACGTCTACACCGGCAAACCGGCGGGCGAGGCCGCGACCATGCAGGGCTTCGAGATGCTCCTGTACGGCGCCGACGACGGCACGTCCGACCCCCTGTACGACAGCGCGACCAAGAAGTGGGTCGCCGCGGGCCAGGGCTTCAAGGACGCCCTCGGCTTCGTCGAGACCGTCTACCAGGAGAAGCTCGGCCCCGACGTCTCCGACGCCCTCGACCCCAACTTCGGCACCAGCGTCCGCGGCGAGCTCCTCCCCCAGGGCAAACTCGGCATCGACCTCGACGGCTCCTGGCTCCCCCAGGACTGGCTGCCGGGCAGCGGCCACGAGTGGGCGGACTGGTCGAAGCAGCTCGGCCTCGCCCATATGCCCACCCAGCACGGCCAGGCCCCCGGCAAGGTGAGCATGTCCGGCGGCTGGACCTGGTCGATCCCGGCCAAGGCGGCCCATCCCGACCTCGCCTTCGACTTCATCAGGACGATGCAGACGAAGCCGAACGCCCAGAAGTGGTACATCGCCAACTCGGGCATCGCGGTGCGCAAGGACGTGGCGAGCGACCCTGCGTACGCGACCGCCCAGCCCGGCCTGAAGTTCTTCACCGACCTGGTCGCCAGCACGCACTACCGCCCGGCCTACCCCGCCTACCCGAAGGTCTCCACCGCCATCCAGGAGGCCATGGAGGGCGTGACGACCGGCGACACATCGGTGGACAAGGCCGCGAGCCGCTACGACGAGGAGCTCAAGCAGGCCACCGACGACCAAGTGGTCCGGAAGTGACCCCCCGGGCGGCCCGGCGGACCCTCGCCCGCGTCCTCCCCCTCACCCCCGCCGTCACCCTGCTGCTCCTCTTCCTCGCCGGACCCATCGCCTACTGCGCCTGGATCGCCTTCACCGACCTACAGCTCACCGGCCAGGCGCACTCCTCTTTCGTCGGATTCGACAACTTCCGTACGGCGTTCGGGGACGACCGGTTCCTGAACGCCGTATGGCTGACCCTCGTCTTCACGGTCCTGTCGTCGCTCGTCGGCCAGAACACCCTGGGCCTGGCCCTGGCCGCGCTGATGCAGCGTGCGTCGAGGCCGGTGCGGACGCTCACCGGCGGGATCGTCATCACCGCATGGGTGCTGCCGGAGGTGGTGGCGGGGTTCTTGCTGTACGCCTTCTTCCGCAGGGAAGGCACGCTCAACGCCCTCCTCGACCGACTCCATCTCCCCACCCAGAACTGGCTGTTCACCCTGCCGATCCTGGCCGTGTCGTTCGCGAACGTCTGGCGCGGCACGGCCTTCTCGATGCTGGTGTACTCGGCGGCGCTGAACGAGATACCGAAGGAGATCACCGAGGCGGCGGAGGTGGACGGAGCCGGCGGCTGGCGTCGGATGTGGCACATCACGCTGCCGATGATCCGCCGTTCCATCGGCACCAACCTCATGCTCAACACCCTCCAGACCCTCTCGGTCTTCGGGCTGATCTGGGTGATGACGAGGGGCGGACCGGGGGACCGGAGCCAGACCCTCCCGCTGTTCATGTACGAGCAGGCGTTCCAGAAGAGCATGATCGGTTACGGCACGGCGGTGGCCCTCCTGCTCCTGGTCGTCGGCTCCCTCTTCTCGGTCGTATACCTGCGACTGCTGCGGACGGAGGTCTGACATGCCGCGCCGCCGGACCGTGCGCCGCCTGGCCGCTGACGCGGGCCTCCTGGTCGCGGCCGCCGCCTTCGCACTCCCCCTGGCCTGGGTGATCCTGTCCTCGCTGGACGTCCACGCGGATCTACGGGTGAAGGCCCCCGACGGGGTGACCCTGGACAACTTCGACGCCGTACTGACGCCGGACATCACCCTCACGCCCCTGCTCAACAGCCTGATCCTGTGCGGCGGCGGAACACTGCTGACGGTGGTGTGCGCGGCGCTCGCGGCGTACCCGCTGTCGCGGTTCCGGTCCCGGCTGAACCGCCCCTTCCTGCTGACGATCCTCTTCGCCACCTGTCTGCCGATCACGGCGATCATGGTGCCGGTGTACGCGCTGTTCGTGCGGGTGAACCTCATCGACACCACCCAGGGCACGATCTTCTTCTTCGCCGCGTCACAACTCCCGTTCGGGATCTGGCTGATGAAGAACTTCATGGACGGCGTGCCGAGGGAACTGGAGGAGGCCGCCTGGACGGACGGAGCGGGAACGGTTCAGTCGCTGGTACGGATCGTGCTGCCGCTGATGGGCCCGGGGGTGGCGGTGGTGACCGTCTTCTCCTTTGTGATGATGTGGGGCAACTTCTTCGTCCCGTTCATGCTCCTGCTGACACCCGATCAGATGCCCGCCTCCGTGAGCATCAACGAGTTCTTCGGGAACCGGGGCATGGTGGTGTACGGGCAGCTCGCCGCGTTCTCGGTGATCTACTCGACGCCGGTGATCCTGCTGTACGTGCTGGTCGCGCGGCGGCTGGGCGGTGGTTTCGCACTGGGCGGCGCGGTCAAGGGATGAGCCGTGCGCCGGACCCGCCGACCATCCCGACCGGCCGAATCCGTACGTTCCTACAATCCGTGATCCTGGCTGAACAGACCGTAGTCATCACCGCCCTGCACCTCTACGTTGTCCGCTGTGCGCCGACCGCCAGATCCCCGGAACCAGCCAGGTCCCCCGTTCAACGCCCCCGCCGCCCGCAAACTCCGTGCCGCTCTCGGCATGGGACCCGAGCACGTCGCCTACGGGATGCGTGCCTCGTACGGGTTGCCGTACGTCACCCCTGACCTGGTCGTCGCCTGGGAGCGGGGCACCGCGACGCCCAGCAGCCCTGAACTCACCGCCCTTGCCGGGGTGTTGTGGTGTTCGCCGGGTGAGCTGATCGGGCGACCGCGCAGTCTGCGCGAGCACCGCATCGCCCGTGGACTCGCGGCGGAGGACGTCGCCCTCGCCGTCGGGCTGGAACTCCTCGCCTATCTGCGGATGGAGGAGCACGACGAGTGGCGCGGCACCGAGCGGCAGTCCGCCGCCCTCGCCGAGCTGCTCGAGCTGTCCCTGCCCGACTTCGTGACCGTCAGCGGCCGCGACGGGAAGCTGGCCGAATTGCTGCGCAGTGCGGTCACCACGCGCTGGCAGGCCTATGTGCGACCGGTGGGCCGTATGGTGCCGCTGGACCGCCGGCTCCTGGAGGGCACCCTCCAGGAGTTGCACCAGGACTACCAGGGGCAGATGGTGGCCACGCTGAGCTGGGGCGGCACCAGTGCCGCGGCGGACTCGAGCGGCAACGGCCGTGACTTCCTCGACCGGATCGTGGAGCACTTCTGGTCGAGGGTGGAGGCCGGTACGGCCTGAGCACAGGAGGATCTGGCAGCAGGCCTGGACGGGCCTGCCGGCAGAGCCCGGACGGGCCTAGAAGACCGACTCCGTCTCGTCCATCCGGTCCTTCGGGACCGTCTTCAGCTCGGTGACCGCCTCCGCGAGCGGCACCATCACGATGTCGGTGCCGCGCAGCGCGGTCATCCGGCCGAACTCGCCGCGGTGCGCGGCCTCCACCGCGTGCCAGCCGAAGCGGGTGGCGAGGACACGGTCGTACGCGGTCGGGGTGCCGCCGCGCTGGACGTGGCCGAGGATGACGGGCTTGGCCTCCTTGCCGAGCCGCCGCTCCAGCTCGTAAGCCAGTGCCGTGCCGATGCCCTGGAAGCGCTCGTGTCCGAACTGGTCGATCTCGCCCTTGCTGTAGTCCATCGTGCCCTCGGCCGGGTGGGCGCCCTCGGCGACGCAGACGACGGCGAACTTCTTGCCGCGGGCGAAGCGCTCCTCGACCATCTTGACCAGGTCGGCGGGGTCGAAGGGGCGCTCGGGCAGGCAGATGCCGTGGGCGCCGCCGGCCATGCCGGACTCCAGGGCGATCCAGCCCGCGTGACGGCCCATGACCTCGACGACCATCACGCGCTGGTGGGACTCGGCGGTGGTCTTGAGGCGGTCCATGGCCTCCGTGGCCACGCCGACCGCGGTGTCGAAGCCGAAGGTGCGGTCCGTGGAGGAGATGTCGTTGTCGATGGTCTTCGGCACGCCCACGACCGGCAGCCCGGCGTCGGAGAGCATCCGGGCGGCGGTCAGTGTGCCCTCGCCGCCGATCGGGATCAGCGCGTCGATGCCGAACTCGCCGACCATGTCGGTGGCCCGCTCACAGGCCTCGCGCAGCCGGTCGCGCTCCAGCCGGGAGGAGCCGAGGATGGTGCCGCCGCGGGCCAGGATGCCGCCGACCGCGTCCAGGTCGAGGGTGCGGTAGTGGCCGTCGAGCAGTCCCCGGTATCCGTCCTCGAAGCCGATGACCTCGTCGCCGTACTGCGTCACCGCCCGGTGCACGACAGACCGGATCACTGCGTTCAGGCCGGGGCAGTCGCCGCCTGCGGTGAGAACTCCGATGCGCATCGTGCTGTGTCTCCTGGTCGCGTTTGATACCGGTGAGCAAGTCCGATTGTTTCACGTCCGTCAGGGGGCCGATGCTCTGGCGGGCGCCATATATAGCGCCAGGGGTATTGTCAAGAGGGTTCTGCTCACCTTGGTGGGCGATTTTTATGCCGGAGACGTGACAGACGAAACGGAGTGCCCACGTGACGCGCAGCGTGTACGTGACCGGGATCGACCGCGGCGACGGACGCCAGGTCGTCGAGCTGGGAGTCATGGAGCTGCTGACCCGGCAGGTGGACCGGGTGGGGGTGTTCCGGCCGCTCGTCCACCACAGTCCCGATCGCCTGTTCGAGCTACTGCGCACCCGGTACCGGCTGTCCCAGGACCCGGCGACCGTCTACGGCATGGACTACCACGAGGCGTCCGCGCTGCAGGCCGAGCAGGGAACCGACGAGCTGGTGTCCACACTCGTCGACCGGTTCCACCTGGTCGCCCGGGACTACGACGTCGTCCTGGTCCTCGGCACCGACTTCGCCGACACCCAGCTCCCGGACGAGCTGTCCCTGAACGCCCGCCTCGCCAATGAGTTCGGCGCGTCCGTGATCCCGGTCGTGGGCGGCCGGCGGCAGACCGCCGAGGCCGTGCGGGCCGAGACGCGCAACGCGTTCCGGGCGTACGACGGTCTCGGCTGCGACGTCCTCGCCATGGTCGCCAACCGGGTGGCCCGCGAGGACCGCGACGAGATCGCCGAGCGGCTCACCAACCGGCTGCCGGTCCCCTGCTACGTGCTGCCCGACGAACCCGCCCTGTCCGCGCCGACGGTCTCCCAGATCACCCAGACCCTGGGCGGCACGGTGCTGCTCGGGGACGACTCGGGGCTGGCCCGGGACGCGCTCGGCTTCGTCTTCGGCGGGGCCATGCTGCCGAACTTCCTGGGCGCCCTGACCCCCGGCTGCCTGGTGGTGACCCCGGGCGACCGCGCCGACCTGGTCATCGGCTCGCTCGCCGCGCACAGCGCCGGGACCCCGCCGATAGCCGGCCTGCTGCTCACCCTGAACGAGCGGCCCACCGAGGAGGTCCTCACCCTCGCCGCCCGGCTCGCCCCGGGCACCCCGGTCGTCTCCGTGCCCGGCAACAGCTTCCCCACCGCCGAGCAGCTGTTCTCCCTGGAGGGCAAGCTGAGCGCGGGCACCCCGCGCAAGGCGGAGACCGCACTCGGTCTGTTCGAGCGGTACGTCGACACCGGCGATCTGATCAAGCGGGTCTCCGCGCCGAGCAGCGACCGCGTCACCCCGATGATGTTCGAGCACAAGCTGCTCGAACAGGCCCGCTCCGACAAGCGCCGTGTCGTCCTCCCGGAAGGCAC
This sequence comes from Streptomyces herbicida, assembly GCF_032656585.1. NCBI lineage: Bacteria > Bacillati > Actinomycetota > Actinomycetes > Kitasatosporales > Streptomycetaceae > Streptomyces > Streptomyces herbicida. The sequence goes on along the minus strand of NZ_JAUYWJ010000001.1, from coordinate 768,956 downwards.
CGAGGAGCGTGTGCTGCACGCCGCCGAGGTGCTGCTGCGCCGGGGGGTGTGCGATCTGACCCTGCTCGGTCCCGTCGACCTGATCCGCAAGAAGGCCGCCGACCTCGGCATCGACGTCGGCGACGCCCAGCTCATCGACCCGGCCGTCTCCGAGCTGCGCGACGCCTTCGCCCAGACGTACTCCCAGCTGCGGGCCCACCGGGGCGTGACGGTGGAGCTGGCCTACGACGTGGTCTCCGACGTGAACTACTTCGGCACCCTGATGGTCCAGGAGGGGCTCGCCGACGGCATGGTCTCCGGGTCCGTGCACTCCACCGCCGCCACCATCCGCCCCGCCTTCGAGATCATCAAGACCACCCCGGAGTCGTCGATCGTCTCCTCCGTGTTCTTCATGTGCCTCGCCGACAAGGTGCTGGTATACGGCGACTGCGCGGTCAACCCGGACCCCAACGCCGAGCAGCTGGCCGACATCGCCATCCAGTCGGCCGCCACCGCGCAGCAGTTCGGCGTGGAGCCGCGGATCGCGATGCTGTCGTACTCCACGGGTACGTCCGGTTCGGGCGCCGACGTCGACAAGGTGCGCGAGGCGACCGAGCTGGCGCGCTCGCGGCGGCCCGACCTGAAGATCGAGGGGCCGATCCAGTACGACGCGGCCGTCGAGCCGTCGGTAGCGGCCACCAAGCTGCCCGGCTCCGAGGTCGCCGGACAGGCCAGTGTGCTGATCTTCCCGGACCTCAACACGGGCAACAACACCTACAAGGCCGTGCAGCGCTCGGCCGGCGCGATCGCCGTCGGCCCGGTCCTGCAGGGGCTGCGCAAGCCGGTCAACGACCTGTCCCGCGGCGCCCTCGTGCAGGACATCGTCAACACCGTCGCCATCACGGCCGTCCAGGCCCAGAACCCGAGCGAGAAGGCAACCGCCCAGTGACAGCCACCCGTGTCCTCGTCCTCAACTCAGGCTCCTCGTCGGTGAAGTACCAACTCCTGGACATGCACGACAGCAGCCGGCTGGCGGCGGGTCTCGTCGAGCGCATCGGCGAGCAGACCTCCCGGCTGAAGCACACCTGCCTCACCTCGGGCGCCACCCGTGAGCAGAACGGGCCGATCGCCGACCACGACGCCGCCCTCAAGGCCGTGGCCGAGGAGCTGGCCAAGGACGGCCTCGGTCTGGACTCGCCGGAGCTGGCCGCGATCGGGCACCGGGTGGTGCACGGCGGCATGTTCTTCACCGAGCCGACCGTCATCGGCGACGCCGTGCTCACCGAGATCGAACGGCTGATCCCCGTCGCGCCGCTGCACAACCCGGCCAACCTCACCGGCATCCGCACGGCCCGGGCGCTGCGCCCCGACCTGCCCCAGGTCGCCGTCTTCGACACGGCGTTCCACACGACCATGCCGGAGTCCGCGGCGCGCTACGCGATCGACCCGAAGCTCGCGGACCGGCACCGCATCCGGCGCTACGGCTTCCACGGCACATCGCACGCATATGTCTCCCGGGCGACCGCGAAGCTGCTCGGGAAGGCGCCGGAGGAGGTCAACGTCATCGTGCTGCACCTGGGCAACGGGGCGTCCGCCTCGGCGGTGCGGGGCGGCCGGTGCGTGGACACCTCGATGGGGCTCACCCCGCTGGAGGGTCTCGTGATGGGGACGCGCTCCGGCGACCTGGATCCGGCCGTCATCTTCCATTTGCAGCGTGTTGGCGGAATGTCCATGGACGAGATCGACACTCTTCTCAACAAGAGAAGCGGTCTGTTCGGGCTGTGCGGTGACAACGACATGCGGGAGATCCGCCGTCGGATCGACGAGGGCGACGAACAGGCGCGTCTCGCCTTCGACATCTACATTCACCGCCTGAAGAAGTACATAGGTGCCTATTACGCGGTGCTCGGACGGGTGGACGCGGTCGCGTTCACAGCGGGAGTCGGGGAAAACGCGAGTCCCGTGCGAGAGGCTGCCGTGGCGGGCCTGGAGGAGCTGGGCCTGGCGGTGGACGGCGAGCTGAACGCCGTACGTACCGACCGGCCACGGCTGATCTCGCCCGATCACGCGAGGGTGGCCGTCGCCGTGGTGCCCACCGACGAGGAACTGGAGATCGCCACACAGACCTACGCACTGGTCGGAAAGAACAGCTGAGCGAACAGTTGAGCAATTAAGCGAACAGCTGAGCAATTACACGCCAGTAACACGCCTGAGCGCACTCCCGCCCATTTGTATCTTCCACCAGACGGAATATTCCGTAGCGAAACAAACCGATAGGATCGCCCCATGCGCCGTTCGAAAATCGTCTGTACTCTCGGCCCCGCGGTCGACTCCCACGAGATGCTCGTCTCCATGATCGAGGCCGGCATGAATGTGGCTCGGTTCAACTTCAGCCACGGCACGCACTCCGAGCACCAGGCGCGGTACGACCGCGTCCGGGCCGCCGCCAAGGAGACCGGCCGCGCCATCGGCGTCCTCGCCGATCTGCAGGGCCCGAAGATCCGTCTGGAAACCTTCGCCGAGGGTCCGGTCGAACTGGAACGTGGTGACGAGTTCATCATCACGACCGAGGACGTGCCGGGTGACAAACAGATCTGCGGTACGACCTACAAGGGCCTGACGGGTGATGTCGCACGGGGCGACCAGGTCCTGATCAACGACGGCAACGTCGAGCTGAAGGTGCTGGACGTCGAGGGCCCGCGGGTGCGGACGATCGTCATCGAGGGCGGTGTCGTCTCCGACCACAAGGGCATCAACCTGCCCGGCGCGGCCGTCAACGTGCCCGCGCTGAGCGAGAAGGACGTCGAGGACCTGCGGTTCGCGCTGCGCATGGGCTGCGACATGGTCGCCCTGTCCTTCGTCCGTGACGCCAAGGACGTCAACGACGTCCACCGGATCATGGACGAGGAGGGCCGTCGCGTCCCGGTCATCGCCAAGGTGGAGAAGCCGCAGGCGGTGGAGAACATGGAGGACGTCGTGATGGCGTTCGACGGCGTGATGGTCGCCCGCGGCGACCTGGCCGTCGAGTACCCGCTCGAGAAGGTCCCCATGGTGCAGAAGCGCCTGATCGAGCTGTGCCGGCGCAACGCCAAGCCGGTGATCGTGGCGACCCAGATGATGGAGTCGATGATCACCAATTCCCGCCCGACCCGCGCCGAGGCCTCCGACGTGGCCAACGCGATCCTGGACGGCGCCGACGCGGTCATGCTGTCGGCCGAGTCGAGCGTGGGCGCGTACCCGGTCGAGACGGTCAAGACGATGTCGAAGATCGTCACCGCGGCCGAGGAGGAGCTGCTCTCCAAGGGCCTGCAGCCGCTCGTGCCCGGCAAGAAGCCGCGTACGCAGGGTGGTTCGGTCGCGCGTGCCGCGTGCGAGATCGCGGACTTCCTGGGCGGCAAGGGCCTGATCGCCTTCACCAAGTCCGGTGACACCGCCCGTCGGCTGTCCCGCTACCGCGCGGCCCAGCCGATCCTGGCCTTCACCACGGACGAGGGCACCCGCAACCAGCTGACGCTCAGCTGGGGCGTGGAGTCGCACGTCGTGCCGTTCGTGAACAGCACCGACGAAATGGTCGACATGGTCGACCAGGAGCTGGACAAGCTCAACCGCTTCAACCCGGGCGACACGCTCATCATCACCGCCGGCTCGCCCCCCGGTGTCCCCGGCACCACCAACATGGTCCGGGTCCACCACCTCGGCGGCAGCCAGGGCAACTGACGGCCCCCCGAAGGGCTTTGTACGGCGCTGAGGGCGCCCCCTGTGAAGGGGGCGCCCTCAGCTTGTGAGCGGCTCCCGAATGGGCTTGTGGGGGCGGTCAGTCGGTGGTGTACACGCGCATCCCGGGCACGTGCAGGCTTCCACCGAACTGAGCGGCCTGCGTCACCTTCACGTTGGTGAAGTAGATCAGGGGGATGTTGAGCGGCGGCGGGCTGTCCGGGCTGAACGTCACGGGGATCAGGCCGAACAGGTTGCCGGAGATGCTCTCCGTGTACATCACCGTGTCGCCGTCCCGGATCGTGGACGTCGAGCCGGAGGCCGCTTGCACGTGGTAGGTCTTGCCCGACTGCTTGTCCTTCACCGTCTGGTGCAGGTCTCCGATGTCGGTTCCGCCGGAGATGACGTACTTCAGCACCTTCTTCTTGCTGCCGTTGGCCGTCTTCACCTCGACGATGCCCTGGTAGTCGGCGCCCTTGAGCAGCAGCGAGCTGGCGTTGAGGTACCAGGGGTCGTCCGCCACCGGCACCTTGTTGTCGACACCGCTCGTGTCGTCCGTGGCGGCCGGGCAGTTGTCCGCGGACGTGGTGGAGCTCGCCGACGGGCTCGGACTGGCGGTGGCCGTCGCGGCCGCGCCGGCGGCGTCCTGGGCCGCCGTGGTCGCCGTGTCCGTGGTCTTCTTCACCGTGTCGTCGACCGTCTTGGTGGCCGTGCCGACCGTGTCCTTGACGGTGTCGGTGGCACTGCTGCCGGAACCCTTGCTGTCGCTCGACGAAGACGAGGAGGACGACGAGGAGGACGAGGACGACGACGTGGACGCGGAGGCCGACGGCGTGGGGCTCGCACTCGCGGTGGAGGTCGAGTCGCCGCTTCCTCCGGTGAACACGTCCTTGATCGCGTCACCGATCGTGTCGATCAGGTTCCCGCTGGTCGCCGACGGCGACGGGGTCGCGGTCGCCGTGTCACTGCCACTGGACGACGACGTGTCCGACGAACCCGACGAGGGCGTGGCGGACGGCTCGGGGGTCGCCTTGCCGCCGGAACCCGAATCCGACGAAGAGGTCTTGCCCGAGGACGAGTCCTGCGCGGCGGCGGACGCCGTGGGGGTCGGCGTGGCCGTGTCCTTGGTGCCCGTCGACTCGCTCGCCGACGCGGAGGGCGTCGGCGTGGCCGAGGGGTCCTTCGACGCGTCCAGAGCCTTGACGCAGTCCTTGTATTCGTCCGCCGTCAGGCTTTTCGACGTGGGCGGTGTGGAGTTGTTGTCGGCGAGGGCCAGGCTCGAGGTGAACCCCATGCCCATGATGACCGCGGTCGGCATCGCCACCGTGGCTATCGCCTTGCCTGCCGGCATGTGGAACCTGGTGAACAGCGGCTTCTTGGGTGCCGCATGGCGCGGCCCGGTTCTCACACGGGACTCGTCCACATCAGTCCCGTGGGTCACCTCGTCAGCCGGCACTGTGCCTCCCGTTCGCCCCGTTCACCGGGCTTGTTCCTGACAGGTCGTTCCACTCGCCCACGCCGTCCGTGTCCTTGCCGAGCGCGACCTCAGGGGCCGGCTCGGGGGCAGCATCGGGCGCGCCGCCCTCGCCCGTGGTGACCTCCTGCGCCGGCTCCGGCTGCGGGGGCACACCCGGCGCCCACGCCACAGCCATCGCTCCGCCGACGAGGGCGAGCAGGAAGCCCAGGAGGAAGCCGCCGAAGTTGGCGACGGGGAGAGACACCAGCCCCAGCAGGATCGCGGCGACACCCGCGAAAGTGCGCACGTGCTTCTGGAACCAGAGGCTGATGCCCAGCACGATGAGCAGCACGCCGATGATCAGGGAGCCGGCTCCGGCCGTCGTCGCCATCGCCAGCGTCAGATGTCCGACCTGGAGATTGAAGTACGGGAAGTAAATGATCGGAAGACCGCTGAGCAGGACAAACAGACCGGCCCAGAACGGACGAGTGCCCCGCCAGGCGCGGAACTGCAGCCTCCGGCGGGTGAACTGGCCGGGTACGACGGCAGGAATCTCGGCGCTCATGGAAAACAGCTCCCTGGTGCGGCGTTGCTGTGGTGGTGATGTGTGCCGCGCGTGAAGACGCGGCTGGAAGGTGCGACGGGCGGGGGCGCCGTCGGCTCCCCCGCCCGTCAACGAGTGACTAGTAGCACTCGATGCCCGGGCCGCTGCCCCGCTTCAGCGACATGTGCAGACCGCTGAGCTTGAAGGTTCCGGCGGTGGTCGCCCACGCCGTCTGCTTCACGTTGTACAGGTCCGCCGAGTCCGCCTGCTGGGCGAAGCCGAACGGGTTGGCCTGCTCACCGTTGCCCTTCATGCCCGGACCCTTGCTGGCGTCCTTGGCGGCCACACCGATGTCGATGCCGTGGAAGGTGGCGTCGGCGTCGAGGGTGTCGACGTCGATGTACAGGCGGTCCGCCTGGACCTGCTTCGACTCCTCGGTGCTGTCACCCGCCTCAAGGCGCAGCGTGACGTCCCCGAGGATCGGGATGTCCGGGGTGACGACCGACTGGCACATCTTCTGGATCGTGGCCGAGTTGAAGGCCGAGACCGCGACGGGGTGAGCCGTCTTGCCGCCGGACATCGTGTAGCCCTGGTCGATCGCCCCGTACTGCGCGAAGCCCTTGCCGTGGAGCTCCTGCGCAGTCACCTTGAACGACTGACCCGAAACGCTGAACGACGCGGCCAGAGCGCCCTGCGCGAGGGCGACACCTATACACGCCGTGGCGGCGACGCTGGGCACCATGACCACAGCGAACCGCTTCCATCTGGTCCCGCCACGCACCTGGGACTCCATATTTCCTCCTTCTCGGACGTACATCTCCTGGCCCTGACTAGCCTCCAGTCGGCGGCTCAGCCGGGCAGGGATGGGAGAAGTGCTACGTCCTCGGAAGGGGAGCGCCCGAACTCGTAGGCGCGAACCGCGCCCGAATCACCGGCGATCACCCCCGAGCGACAACCACTGGTCGCGCCTGACACGCATCACGCACAACCCTGCTGGACAGGCTTCGCCGTGATGGCGAAGACCCCCCTGTCCAAGAGCCGGCCACTGCCGCCGACTCTGCTCGGTGGGGACCCAGTTGAACCCGTGCACCCGACCGGCTGTCGGGGTGGGGGAATGGACCGAGCGTCGCCGATCGTGGTGCATTCTCGCCGCCCGCACAAGGGGGTTCGTTACTCGCTAGTAACGGCCGGATAACCGAAGAACGACCCGGCGGTCTCGGAAGGCCACCCTCAGTGGCATCCCGGGGCAGAGCAAACCCGTTTACTCTTGGACAGAACCAGACAGAACTGCGCCCTGGATTTACTCCGAGTAACAGCGGCCGCGATTACCAAGATTTGGTAAAGCGCGGCCGCACTGACGCCTCGTCGGCAAATCTTTCACTCGGGCATCACACGACGTGACGTTTAGCGACTGGTCAGAACCGGCCCGCCACCCCGCTCGAAACCCCGGTCAGAACAGCGCCCGGGCCAGCGCCCGACGGGCACCGATCACTCTCGGGTCGTCGGCACCGACCAGCTCGAAGAGCTCGAGCAGCCGACGACGTACGGCATCCCGGTCGTCACCCTCCGTACGCGTCACCGTCTCGATGAGCCGCCCGAAGGCGTCCTCCACATGACCCCCGACCAGATCCAGGTCGGCGGCGGCGATCTGCGCCTGTGCGTCCGCCGGCTTCTCGGCGGCGTCCCTCCGCACCTGCTGCGGGTCCACGCCCTGCACCCGCTGGAGCAACTCGGCCTGCGCGAGACCCAGTTCGGCCTCGGGATTGCCCGGGTCCTCGCTCAGCACGTTCTTGTACGCCTGGATCGCCCCGCCAAGGTCGCCCGCGTCCAGGGCCTCTACGGCGGCCTCCAGGAGCGCGTCGTGCGGCCCGGCCGGTACCGCGGGGGCCGGACGCCCGCCCGGCTCGGCGTCGGGGTCGACGGTCAGGCCGGTCAGCCCGAAGCGCTGCTCGGCGACCTGCACCAGCTGGTCGAGTGTCTGCCGGATCTGCTCCTCACCGGCCGCCCCCTGGAAGAGCGGCAACGCCTGGCCCGCGACGACGGCGAAGACGGCCGGGATGCCCTGCACCCCGAACTGCTGCATCAGCATCTGGTTGGCGTCGACGTCGATCTTGGCGAGCAGAAAGCGGCCGTTGTACTCGACGGCGAGCCGCTCCAGGACGGGGCTCAGCTGCTTGCAGGGCTGACACCACTCGGCCCAGAAGTCGATGACGACCGGTACCTCTGCGGAGCGCTGCAGAACGTCGAGTTCGAAGGTGGCCTCGCCGACATCGATGACGAGATCGGCCGGGGAGACGGCCCCCGCCCCGCCCTGCCGGGCGGCCTCGGCGCGCGCCTGCTCCGCCTTGGCCTTGGCCTCCTGGGCCGCCTTCACCGCGGCGAGGTCGACGACGCCGCTCATGGACATGTTCCGTGGCTGCATGCGTCTATCCTCCCCCGTTCCCGCGCGTGTGTGAAAAACGATGTGAAAGCGCCGGGTCCCCACCCCACGCCTCTGGGTCGTCGTGCGTGTGCGCCGCCCGCGCACGTCCAGCGCGAGCTTTCGCTACGACTCGTAGCGTAATCCCATCGCGGGTCTCCGCGACACCACGCCGCGGTGATCTCCCTCACGACTGCACAAGAACGGCCGGTTATGGTCATGGGATGCAGAGCCGCACTCCCGCCACCCGCACCGGACGCCCACGCAGCGCCGCCGCGGACACCGCGATCCTGGCGGCGACCCGGCAGGCGCTGGTCGAACTGGGCTGGTCGAAGCTCACCCTGGGAGACGTGGCCACGCGGGCGGGGGTTGCAAAGACGACGCTCTACCGTCGCTGGTCGGGCAAGAACGAGCTCGTGGTCGACGCGGTGGCCGAGCTCTTCGACGAACTCGTCCTTCCCGACCGGGGCTCCCTGGCGGCCGACATCGAGGGCGTGGTGCTCCAGTTCGCCGCGATCCTGGCCCGGCCGGAGGCGAAAAGTGGCTTGATGGCGGTGGTCGCGGAGTCGACCCGGGACGACGCGCTGCGCGAGCGCATCCGCGACTCCATCGTGGACCGCCAGAAGTGCCTGGTCCTGGAGGGCCGCGCACGGGCCCAGAGGCGCGGCGAGCTGCCCCCCGAGGCAGGCCCGGAGGACGCCGCACGCACGGTGGACCTCATCTTCGACATGGTGGCGGGCGCGGTGGTGCACCGCACGCTCGTCAGCGCCGAGCCGGCCGACGAGGAGTGGGTGCACGGCTTCACGCGGGTACTGCTGCTGGGCCTGACGGGAGCGTCGCAGGACGCCTAGGGGTGGGGGCGCAGCCGGACGCTGTACGCCTACCGGCTTCCCGACGTGCCGACGTCAAGGGATCACGTCTTGCGGAGCCCTCGCTGCCCGAACGACTGGTTGCGGGCCCACTCCACGTAGGAGCGCTTCTCCTGGGTGGCGGCGTTCAGCCGGGCCCCCACGTTGTCGGCCAGCATGATCATCAGCGGGACGACGCCGCCCAGCAGACAGCCCAGCTCGCCGTGGGGTCTCTCACACTTCAGGTCCACAGCCGCGTCGACGAACGCGGCGTACGGGCCGGGGTCGACCTTGACCCAGTTGATCGGCACTTCCTGCAGCCCGGTCGGCATTTTCAGGACCGAACCGAGCGCGGTGGCGGCTCCCATGAACAGCTCGCCCGTCATCGCGCCCGGCCACCACACCCACTCGTCGTCGTCCTCGCGGGAGGTGAACTCGTATCCCACCACAACCCCCACAGCTTGATCTCGATGTCGAACGACCGGCGGCGTCGCTCTCGGTGAACATCACAAGGGTGCGCGCCGCACACCAGTCGGCGTGCGGCGCGCGTTCGCCATGCGGCTCGGGTGTCTCAGAAGCCCGCGGGCTCCGTGTACACCCCCCACTCGTCCCGCAGCACCCCGCAGATCTCGCCCAGGGTGGCCTCGGCGCGTACGGCGTCCAGCATGGGCTCGATCATGTTGGAGCCGTCGCGCGCCGCGGCGAGCATCGCGTCCAGGGCCGTACGGACGCGGGCCTCGTCGCGGGCGGTCCTGCGCGCGCCCAGCGCCCGGACCTGCTCCCGCTCCACCTCGTGACTGACCCGCAGGATCTCCAGGTCCCCGGTGACGGAGCCGGTGTTGACGTTGACGCCGACGACCTTCTTGTCGCCCTTCTCCAGGGACTGCTGGTAGCGGAACGCGGACTCCGCGATCTCGCCGGTGAACCAGCCGTCCTCGATCCCGCGCAGGATGCCGGAGGTGATCGGACCGATCGGGTGCCGCCCGTCGGGGTGGGCGCGCAGCCCGCGCTCCTTGATCTGGTCGAAGATCTTCTCCGCGTCGGCCTCGATCCGGTCCGTCAGCTGCTCGACGTACCAGGAACCGCCCAGCGGGTCGGCCACGTTGGCGACCCCGGTCTCCTCCATCAGCACCTGCTGGGTGCGCAGGGCGATCTCCGCGGCCTGTTCGCTCGGCAGCGCGAGGGTCTCGTCCAGGGCGTTGGTGTGCAGCGAGTTGGTCCCGCCGAGCACCGCCGCGAGCGCCTCCACGGCCGTGCGCACCACGTTGTTGTACGGCTGCTGGGCGGTCAGCGAGACACCGGCGGTCTGGGTGTGGAAGCGCAGCCACTGGGCCTTGTCGCTCTTCGCCCCGTACACGTCCCGCATCCAGCGGGCCCAGATCCGGCGCGCCGCCCGGAACTTGGCGATCTCCTCGAAGAAGTCGACGTGGGCGTCGAAGAAGAAGGACAGGCCGGGCGCGAAGACGTCCACGTCCAGGCCGCGCGAGAGGCCCAGCTCCACGTACCCGAAGCCGTCGGCGAGCGTGTAGGCCAGCTCCTGCGCGGCCGTCGCCCCGGCCTCGCGGATGTGGTAGCCGGAGACGGACAGCGGCTTGTAGGCGGGGATGCCGGCCGCGCAGTGCTCCATCAGGTCGCCGATCAGCCGCAGATGGGGCTCGGGCTGGAAGAGCCACTCCTTCTGGGCGATGTACTCCTTGAAGATGTCGGTCTGCAGCGTGCCGTTGAGGACGGACGGGTCGACGCCCTGGCGCTCGGCCGCGACCAGGTACATGCAGAAGACGGGGACCGCCGGTCCGCTGATCGTCATCGACGTCGTGACATCACCCAGCGGGATGTCCTTGAACAGGACCTCCATGTCCGCCGCCGAGTCGATCGCCACTCCACAGTGCCCGACCTCGCCCAGCGAGCGCGGGTCGTCGGAGTCGCGTCCCATGAGCGTGGGCATGTCGAACGCCACGGACAGACCGCCGCCGCCGGCGGCCAGGATCATCTTGTACCGCTCATTGGTCTGCTCGGCGTTGCCGAACCCGGCGAACTGGCGGATGGTCCAGGTGCGGCCGCGGTAGCCGGTCGGGTACAGCCCGCGGGTGAAGGGGTACTCCCCGGGCCAGCCGATCCGCTCGAAGCCCTCGTAGGTGTCCCCGGGTCGGGGTCCGTAGACCGGCTCCACGGGGTCTCCGGAGAGCGTGGTGAAGTCGGCATCGCGCTTGCGCGCGGCGTCGTACCGGGCCTGCCAGCGTGTGCGGCCCTCATCGATGGCGTCAGCGTCCATACCATCGAATTTACTAGGACGTCCTAGTAAATGTCGATGGCAAACCGCCGCGCGGTACTCGCGCGGCGGTGGAGCCTACGCTTCGGCGACGGCCGGGACCTGGTCGGCGACCTTGGTCTCCAGCTCGCGGCTGACCTTCCGCTCGACGAAGAACGCGGCGGTCGGGATGGTGCCCGCGAGGAGCACCCACAGCTGCTTGCCGACCGGCCACTTCGCCTTGGAGCCCAGGTCGAAGGCGAAGACGAGGTACACGACGTACAGCCAGCCGTGGGCGATGGCCACGACCCGGGTGAAGTCCGCCGCGCCGTCGACGTCCAGCCCGTACTTGGCGATCATGCTCAGGCACAGCAGCACGAGCAGCACACCGGTGACATAGGCCAGGACGCGGTAGCGGGTCAGCACGCTTTTCTTCATGCCGATGAGCGTAACCGCCCGTTCCGGGAGATCTTGTCCCGGGTCACTGCTCGTCGAAGTCGTGTGCCGCGACCCGCAGCGGCCGCAGCATCGCGAAGATCTCCCCGCACTCCTCCGTGTCGTACACCCCGAGCCCGAAGTCCATCGCCATCAGGTCCCGGGTGGCCGCCTCCACCACCTCGCGGCCCTTCTCCGTGATGACGGCGAGCGTGCCGCGCCCGTCGTTGGGGTTGGGCCGCTTGGCCACCAGACCCGACTTCACCAGCCGGTCCACGGTGTTCGTCACGGAGGTGGGATGCACCATGAGCCGCTCACCGATCTTCGACATCGGCAGCTCGCCGGCCTTGGAGAAGGTGAGCAGCACCAGCGCCTCGTAGCGCGCGAAGGTCAGTCCATACGGCTTCACCACCGCGTCGACCTCGCCGAGCAGGATCTGGTGCGCACGCATGATCGAGGTGATCGCGGCCATCGACGGCACGTTTCCCCAGCGCTGCTTCCAGAGATCGTCGGCACGGGCGATGGGGTCGAAGGGAAGGCTGAGAGGCTTCGGCACGGCACCGACCCTACCGGCCGGTCATTTCGGGTTCAGCTCTGTCTCGGCTTTCGGTCGCCCGGAGCCCCGGTACGCCGGACCGCGGCCGCCAGCGCACAGCAGGACAGCGCGCCCAGCGCTCCGGCGCCCGCGACGGTCGCGGTCACGCCGACGGCCTCGGCCGCCGCGCCCGCCAGGGCCATGCCCACGCCCTGGATCGTCATCAGCCCCGCGCTGAGCACCGTCATGGCCCGCCCGCGCAGCTCCGGTGGCACGTCCCGGACGAACCACTGGTCCAGGCCCAGGGTGTACGCGGATCCGGCGCCGGAGAGCAGCAGCAGGAGAAGCGAGACCGGCAGCCCGGGGTGCAGGGCGTAGCCGAGGTAGGGCAGCAGCGTCAGGCAGACCAGCGGCAGCGCGATCCGCTCGCGGGCCACGGGCCGCAGCCGGGAACCCGCGAACACCTCGCCCGCGATCGTCCCCACGGGCAGGGCGCACATCAGCAGGCCGAGTCCGGCGGATCCCGCCCCGAGCTCATCGGCGTACGGGGCGGCCAGCGCCTCCGGCGCCACCGAGAACATGGGCGGCACCCAGGACAGGAGCAGCAGGACCAGGACCCGCCGGTCGGCGAACACCTGCCGGGCGCCCCGGGGGTTCCCGGCCTCCCTGGCCCGGGCGGGCCGCCGCCGGGTGCCGAGGCGCAGCAGCGCGGCCGAGGCCAGAAAGGTGCCCACGGTGATCAGCAGCGCGTGCCGCGGCGCCACGACGGTGAGCAGCAGCCCGCCCAGCCCGTATCCGACCAGCAGCGAGCTCTGCGCGACGATCCGCAGCAGGGAGCGGCCCAGCACGAACAGGTCACCGTCGCCGAGGATGTCCGCGAGGGTCGCCATGCGCGTCCCCGCGAACACCGGCGAGACGACCGCGAGAGCGCAGCGCAGCGCGAGCAGGACGGCGATGTGCGCCCCCGGCAGCGCCATCAGCGCGACGCACCCCGCACACGCCAGGTCGCACACCACCAGCACCCGCCGGGCCGGGAATCGGTCGGCGACGCCTGAGAGCAGGGTGCCGCCGACGAGGTACGGCAGAAAGCCGAGCGCGAAGGCGAGCGCGCTCATCAGCGGCGAGCCGGTGAGGTCGTACACGAGCACGGACAGCGCGATCTCGCTGACGATCACGCCGAGCATGGACAGCGTGTGGGCGGCGAAGACGGCCCGGAACTCGGGCACGGCGAAGACACGGACATAGCCGGCGGGCTGGGCCACCGGTTTCTGTTGCACGGCTGACATGGACGGCAGCGTGCAGGCGTCGAGGGCTCGGCCCCCAGAGATTCGGCGTGGTCCGAATCCTCAGAGCTCAGCTCCCGGTCCGCACCTGCCAGGTCTCCTGGTCGGAGATGTACAGCGAGACGCGCTGCTCGAACCAGGCGGAGGCCGCCGGCAGGTCGCGGATCAGCGCCGGGATCTCCGGATCGAACCGCAGCAGGGTCAGGGTCTTCCAGCCGTGCGGGATCTCGTCGAACACCCGGCCGAACTGCTGGGTCACCGCGACGACGGTGACCGTGACCCAGGCGACGTCGCTCTCGTCGGCACGCCGGAAGCAGCAGTCGTAGCGTCGTCCCACCGGTACGTCCGCATAGTTGTACGAGAGGAAGAGGGCTTCCTCGTTGGCGGACCGCTCGGGGAGCTCATGTCCGAGGGCGGCGAGGGCTCTGTCGTCGGCACGGCTCTCGACGAGGAGAATGCGTTCCGCCGGCGGGGTGTCCTCTTCGGTTCTCATGTCGCCATTCTGGGGAGGTGCATCGTGCCGTCGCGGCTGTATTTCGAGGACGGGGACTTCCTCAGGTGCCGGTTCGCGGTGTCACCGCTGTGGGAGACGCAGGACGCGGTGCGCACGCTCAAGCGCCCGGACCGGCACGGCTACCACGCGCCCTGGCTGCGCCGGATCCGCCGGGCGGCCGCCGGGCTCGACCTGACCCCGCTGTGGCTGCTGATGCCGCGCCGCGGCCACTCCCCCGACTGGCTCGGGCCGCCCCCGCTCGGTCCCGCGGCCACCTTCGAGGAGGAGATCGCGGCCGTGCGCACGGCCGATCCGGAGGCGGCGCGTGCGGACACGGCCCGCTCGCTCGCGGACACCCCCGGCGCGCTGGAGTCGCCGCAGGGCCGGGCCTGGCTGGCCGACCCGGAGCGGATGGTGCGGGAGCTGGCGGACGCGATGGAACAGGCCTGGCACGTCCTCGTCGAACCGGACTGGCCCCGGCTGCGCGCCCTGCTCGACGCCGATGTCGCCTTCCACTCCCGGCGGCTGGCCGAGGTCGGCCTGGGCGGCCTGCTGCCGGAGCTCAGCCGGCGCTTCGGCTGGCACGCCGGAACGCTGACCGTCGAGTCGGCGGGCGAGTACGAGCGGCACCTCGGCGGGCAGGGCCTGGTGCTGATGCCGAGCGTGTTCAGCTGGCCGGACGTGGTCACCGGCTTCGAACCGCCCTGGCAGCCCGCCCTGGTCTATCCGGCCCGCGGTATCGGCGGGCTGTGGTCCGAGCCCGCGGACCGCGCCCCGGACACACTGGTACGGCTGCTGGGACGTGGCCGGGCCGCCGTGCTGACGGCTCTGGACGAACCGTCGACCACCACCGCCCTCGCCCACCGCCTGGGGCTCGCCGCGTCCTCGGTGTCCACGCATCTGACGGTGCTTCGGGACTCGGGCCTTCTCACCTCGCGGCGCTATGGGCACCAGGTGCTGTACGAGCGGACGCCGCTGGGGATCATGCTGGCGTCCGGCGAGTAGGGCGCCCCACCGGGGGCCGTCAGCGGCGGCTGGTGCGGCGCAGATGGTGGCGGACCGCGCGCTGGGCGACAGGGCCCAGTTCCTCCAGGGCGGCCACGAGGGCGCCGAGTTGCTCCAGGGCGTCGAGGGCGGCATGGGCGCCGGTCTCGTCCACGCCCTCGTACAGCTCGATGCCGACGAACGAGGCGGCGAGGGCACGCGCCAGGCCCGCCGGGTCGGTGAACTCGCCGAAGGGGGTGTCGGCGAGCACCCGCGTCAGCACCTTCTGGATCTCGGTGATCCACAGATCGAGGCCCGCGGCGGTGGCCGGGCGGAGGATCTCGTGGGTCTGGGCACCGGCGAGCAGCTGGCCGAGAAGGGCCACATGGCCCCCCGCCCGCTCCTGCTCGTGTATCTCGCGGCCGACGGCGAGGAGTTCGGACAGGGAGGTGACGGCGGCGAGGCGGCTGCGGTACCGGGCCACCGCCTTCTCTGCGCCGTAGCGGCAGGCGGCGGCGAGAAGTTCGTCCACGGATCCGAAGTGGTAGAAGACGAGCGCCTGATTGACTCCGGCGGCCGCGGCGACCGTACGGGCCGACGTCTTGGCGATGCCCTGTTCGGTGAGCGTCCGCAGCGCGCCCTCCAGGAGTTTGGTCTTGGTCTCCTGGGACTTCACCGTCTCCGGGCTCATGCGCGGGACTCCTCGCGGACCGGGCGCAGACCGGGTCGCACGCCGCAGGTCCGTATGTTCGTGTAGGACGCCGTGAAGGAACCCTCGTAGCCGAAGAGCGGGCCGAAGTACTTGTTCACCACCCGCACGCGGATGCGGAAGCGGCCCGCCGCGTCGTCGTAGGACTCCCGCACCTCGGCCGTGGCGCCGATGAGTTCGGGCACGCGGACGTCGACCGCGCCCTCCCGGAAGCGGTGCTCGCCGGAGCGGATGACCAGGGAGCCGTCGGGCTCGGCCCGGAAGTGCAGCTCGCTGGCGAGGTGCTGGTGGGTGCCCAGGTAGTCGAGGATGCGGTCCCCCTTGGGGCTCAGCACCATCTGGGCGTCGAAGCGGCGGGAGCGTCCGGGCAGGTCGAAGGTGCGCACGAACGTCACCGTCTCACGCCCGAAGGTGTCCGCGTAGGGCACATTCTCGATCTTGAAAGGAATGTTCCTGCCCTCGCGCGGGACCAGGATGTTGCGGGTGGTGCCGAGGGCCAGGAACGGCTTCACGAAGGCCCCGCCGTGCCAGATGCGGTCCATCACGCCCCGGCCGGTGCAGGCCTCGCCGCTCGCCAGGCCCACTGAGAACCGGCGCCGCAGCTGCGGGTGGAGACGGTCGAAGTCGGGGCCCATGACGGTGCGGAACATCGAGCTCATGACGGGTTCTCCAGGGTGCGCAGCAGTCGGGGCGCGCGCACGCGCGAGGGCGGGGTGCGCAGGCAGCGGCGGGCGGCCGGGGTGCCGGAGCGGGGTGCCATGAAGAGGGCCAGGGAGATCGCGACGAGGAGGAGGAGCGGGCACAGGAAGGCCACGGCGGGCGCGAGCGCTCCGAGCAGGCCGACCAGGGAGCCGAGGCCGAGGCCGGCGCAGCCGACGGTGAGCACGAGCGCGCGGACGGCAAGTTCGGCGAGCCAGTTCAGCAGCGCCCGCTCGGGAGTGATCCCGCGCTCCAGCCACAGCCGCAGCCGGTCGAAGGACCAAGCGGTCGCCCAGCCCATCAGCGGACGCAGCAGCACCCGGTCCGCGAGTGCCCCGAAGGCGCCCCAGCGGGGGCGGTAGTCGTACCCGGTGAGGAAGCGGACGCCGTCGGCGTCGGGGACGTAGCGCCAGTAGCCGCTGCCCTCTGCGATCAGCGAGAGCGGGTGCGGGGAGGTGAAGCGCAGGGCGGAGGTGCGGGTGCCGTCGGGGCGCTCCTTCTCGCCGGCGGAGACTCCGGTGCCGGAGACGGTGAGGAAGGGCAGGAGGCGCGTCGCGTACCGGAAGCGCTGCGGCTCGTCCTCCGCGCGCGGGAGATGGTCGATCTCGGTGAACCGGAGGTCCCAGCGCTGGTGCCGTGCGGGGTCCTGGGTACGGACCCACAGCTCCTCGAGGTCGGCGCGTATGCGCGCCTCGATATAGAGCGCCTTGCTCGCCATTCGGTGTCCCCCATGTCAGCCGGGTTTTTGAGCGACCGCTCAAACGATCTGACCAGGAAGGTACACCTCTTTGAGCGATCGCTCAAAGAGGGGGTGCGAGAAAACCCCGACCCTCGGGACCGGGGCTCTTCCGCTGGAACTGGGCCGGGTCAGCCGGCCAGATGACGCTCGACCGTCTCCACCTTGGAGGTGAGGCCGTCGGTCACACCGGGACGGATGTCGGCCTTGAGGACGAGCGACACGCGCGGCGCGCGCTCCTCCACGGCGGCGACGGCACGCTTCACCACGGCCATGACCTCGTCCCACTCCCCCTCGACGGAGGTGAACATGGCGTCCGTGCGGTTGGGCAGCCCCGACTCGCGGACGACACGCACGGCGTCGGCGACGTACTCCCCCACGTCCTCGCCGACCCCCAGGGGCGTCACGGAGAAGGCGACGATCATGCGTTCACGATCCCTTCCTTGCGGGCGCGGGCGGCGATGACCGCGTTCTCGGCCTCGCGGCGGAGCCTGCGCTCGGCGACGAAGCCGCCGCCGGGGATGATCGAGTACGCGAAGTAGAGGGCGGCCGTCTTCCGGTCCCACTTGGCGCGCTTCAAGGCGTCCAGCCAGAAGATCACGTACAGGATGAACAGCACACCGTGGATCGGTCCGAGCCACCGGGCGACGTCGACGCTCGAGGTCACCGTGTACTTGATGACCGTGCAGGTGGCGAGCACGATCCAGGAGATGCCCTCCGGTACGGAGACCAGTCGCAGGCGGCGGATGGCGGTGGCGGTCTTGATGTCCACGGATCACCTTCGGTGGGAGGGGAGGTCGGCGGTTCGTGCGGTGTCGTTTGTGAACGCAAGCACAAACGTTCGCCCATTGTGGCAAACGCCCCACCGGTCCCGGGGAGAGGGGTCTGTCCGTCATCGGCCGTCCGCCGCTACCTTCGCTGCGTGGCGATGTTCCGACTTCAAGGAAGCAAGGTGCTCGCCGTCGACATGACCGGGGATGCCGTGAAGGCGAAGAACGGCTCGATGGTCGCGTACGACGGGCAGATGGCCTTCAAAAAGCTGAGCGGCGGCGGTGAGGGACTCCGGGGGATGGTGACCCGGCGGCTCACCGGTGAGCAGATGACCGTGATGGAGGTGAAGGGGCACGGGACCTGTTGGTTCGCGGACCGTGCGTCCGAGATCAACCTCGTGAATCTCCAGGGGGACAAGCTGTACGTGGAGTCGAGCAATCTGCTCGCGACCGACGCCGGGCTGCGCACCGGCACGACCTTCACCGGACCGCGGGGGGCCTCGCAGGGCAACGGGCTGTTCACGACCACGGTCGAGGGGCACGGGCAGGCGGCCATCACCTCCGACGGGCCGGCCGTCGTGCTGCGGGTCAGTTCCCAGTACCCGCTGATCGTCGACCCGGGGGCCTACATCGCCCACCAGGGGAACGTGCGGCAGTCCTTCCAGTCCGGTGTGACGTTCCGCACGTTCTTCGGCGAGGGCGGCGGCGAGGCCTTCCAGATCCGGTTCGAGGGGGACGGCCTGGTGTACGTGCAGCCGAGCGAGCGGAACACGATCGCGGGGGACGTGTGAGATGGCCCTTCGGGAGATCAATTCCAAAATGGTCGAGGCCACGGTGCTGCCCGGCCAGCGGCTGTTCAGTCAGCGCGGGGCCATGCTCGCCTACAAGGGCGACGTCTCCTTCACCCCCAACATCCAGGGCGGCCAGGGCGGGATCATGTCGATGCTCGGCCGCCGGGTGGCGGGCGAGGCCACCCCGCTGATGACCGTCGAGGGCAGCGGCACCGTCTTCTTCGGGCACGGCGGCCACCACGTCCAGGTCATCAACCTCTCCGGCGACACCCTCTACGTCGAGGCCGACCGGCTGCTGGCCTTCGAGGGCACGCTCCAGCAGGGGACGATGTTCATGGGCTCGCAGGGCGGGGTCATGGGGATGGTCCGGGGCCAGGTGACGGGACAGGGGCTGTTCACCACCACCCTCAAGGGGCACGGGGCCGTCGCCGTGATGGCGCACGGAGGCGTGTTCGAGCTTCCCATCACTCCACAGCGCCCGGTACATGTCGATCCGCAGGCCTACGTCGCCCACCACGGCGATGTGCGCAACAAGCTGTCGACCGCGCTGGGCTGGCGCGACATGGTGGGGCGCGGCTCCGGCGAGGCGTTCCAGCTGGAGCTGAGCGGAAGCGGCACGGTGTACGTCCAGGCCTCGGAGGAGAAGCTGTGACCACGTATCCGGGGGGCGGGGCGGCCGGCCCCGTGATCCACGACCCCATGACGCTGCCCGTCGACGACAACGTCAACAAGTACACGTTCTGCGTGGAGCTCAAGAGCGGGCAGTGGTTCCTGCAGAAGGGGAAGATGATCGCCTACTACGGGGCGATCGAGTTCAACGGCATCGGGCACGGTCGACTCGACCGACTTGTCCGTACGGCGTTCCATTCGCCTCTGCACGCGAGCGACTGGGTCGTGGCGGAGGGATCGGGCAAGATGCTCCTCGCCGACCGGGCCTTCGACGTGAATTCGTATGACTTGGACGACGGCAACCTGACCATTCGCTCGGGCAACCTGCTCGCTTTTCAGCCAAGTCTTGCGCTCAAACAGTCGATCGTGCCGGGTTTTCTGACCCTTATCGGAACCGGCAAGTTCGTGGCTGCATCTAACGGCCCGGTGGTGTTCATGGAACCTCCGATCCGGGTGGACCCCCAGGCACTGGTCGGGTGGGCCGACTGCCCCTCGCCGTGCCACCACTACGACCACGGTTACCTGACCGGCGTAATGGGCGGTCTACGTGCAATGACGGGCCTCGGCGGGGCCTCCGGGGAGGAGCACCAGTTCGAGTTCGTGGGGGCGGGTACCGTCCTGCTCCAGTCGACCGAAACCCTCATGGCCGAGCAGGTCACGGGAGCGGTTCCGCACGAGCCCGGCGTACCCGGTGGCGGCGGGGTACCCGGAGGTCACGGACAGCCTCCGGGCACACCGCGCCTTCCCGGACAGCTGGGGGACCTCCAGCGTCGCTTCGGGCTGTGAGCGGTAGTCTGCGGAGTGTGACGTCGAACGCGTGCGCACTGTCACACCACCCTCGCTAGTTCATCTTTCAACTTCTTAGGTAGACTTCATTCATGGAGACCGAGACGGCCACGCACTGGCTGACCGATGCGGAGCAGTGCGCCTGGCGCACCCACCTGGAGGTCAACAGGCTGTTGACGTACCAGCTCGAAAAGGATCTGCAGCCGTTCGGCCTGACAATGAACGACTACGAGATCCTGGTGAATCTGTCCGAGTCGGAGGACGTACGGATGCGGATGAGCGACCTCGCGTCCGCCACCCTCCAGTCCAAGAGTCGTCTCTCGCACCAGATCACGCGCATGGAGAACGCGAACCTCGTACGGCGCGAGAACTGCGAGTCCGACCGCCGCGGGCTCTACGCGGTGCTCACCGAGCACGGCATGGAGACGATGCAGAAGGTGG
The DNA here is from genome assembly GCF_032656585.1 of Streptomyces herbicida. Taxonomy (NCBI): domain Bacteria; kingdom Bacillati; phylum Actinomycetota; class Actinomycetes; order Kitasatosporales; family Streptomycetaceae; genus Streptomyces; species Streptomyces herbicida. The sequence goes on along the minus strand of NZ_JAUYWJ010000001.1, from coordinate 748,417 downwards.
CGCCGCATCATGTGGCGTCCGTGCGGAGACATTTCATCGATCTGCTGTCGCCGGACGCGCTGGCGGAGCTGGACAAGGCACTGAAGCCGATTGCCGAGCATCTGCGGGGGCAGCGGGGGCGTCCCTGACGGCAGTCCGAGCCGAGCGACAGCCGGCGGCAGGCGGGGGGGTTCAGGTCCCGTCTGCCGTTTGCTGTCCGGCGTTGACGCCGGTACGGGTGGGCGCGGCTGGGCGGCAGGCCGGCGCCGTCACCACGGCCGCCACGCCCGCCAGCGCGAAGCACCCCCAGAGCGGAACTCGGCCGATCAGCAGGCCGGCCGTCACCGAGCCGGTCGAACCACCCGCGTTCACCGCCGCGTTCACCCACGCTCCCGCCCGTGTCCGGGTCGCTTCCTCCGCCGTCTCCTCCGCGAGGAGGTACGCCGTCGTCAGGGTCGGGGCGACGAAGGCGCCCGCGCAGGTCATGGCCGCGGCGAGGGTCCACGGCCCTGGGGCGAGGCCCGCCAGGGAGAGGGTCACGCCCGCGCCCGCCATGAGCCACGGCAGGCGTTCCCGCGCCGGGGCCCGCCAGGCCATCGCCCCGTTCAGCAGGCCGCCCGCCGCGCTGCCCGCGGAGAGGGCTCCGAGGATCCAGGGGACCACGGCGTCGTCGTACGACCGCTGCCGCGCGAAGGCCGTCACCAGCAGCTCCACACCGCTCAGGGCGAGGCCGAGGCCCGCCGCCGCGGCCACCGGTTGAAGCAGTCCCGGTGGGAGTCCGCGCCCCCGGCGTACGCCCCCCGGCTTCGGGCGCCCCGTGCCGCGCACCGCCGGTGATGTCACGAACGCGCAGGTCCCGGTCACCATCAGCGCGGCGCTGAGCAGCAGCCCCATGGGCGGCGGGCCGAAGCGCAGAAGGACGCCGACCAGGGCCGGCCCGGAGACGAACAGCAGTTCCTCCGCCACGCCGTCCAGGCTGTAGGCGCGCTGCAGAAGCCGCCGGTCACCGACCAGTTCGGCCCACACCGCGCGCATGGTGGGACCGAGCGGGGGCGCGCAGGCGCCGGTGAGGGCGGTGACCGCGGCGAGCGGCGCCGCGGGTGTTCCGGGACGCCAGGTCAGGGCCGCCAGGGCGCAGAGCAGGGCGCTGTGGGCCACAGCCATGGGCAGCAGGGCGCGGCGCGGGCCGTGGCGGTCGACGAGGGCCGCCCGCACGGGCATCAGCAGGACGGCCGAGGCGCCGAAGACGGCCATCACGGCGCCGGAAGCGGCGTACGAGCCGGTCGCCCGGGTCACCGACAGCAGCACGGACAGCGCGACCGTGCCGTAGGAGAGGCGGGCCGCCAGGGCGGCGGCGAAGGTGCGGCGCGCGTGCGGGACGCGCAGGACGGCGGCGTACGAGGGCCGCCGTGAGGTGGGGGCGGGGCATGGCGAAGCGGGCGCGGACATGCGTGCGGTTCCTCGGGAGGAGACGTAGCGGGGACACCTGATCGCCTCGACGACCGGCGGTCGTCGGGGCGTGGTGTGCGCTCTACGCCAAGGAGAGGAACATGCGGATCAAATTAGCAGCCGCGCCTCGGGGTTGGCGACCATCAGCCCGCCGTCAGGCTTGCCACCAGTTCGTCCGCCGCACGGTACGGGTCCAGCTCCCCCGCCACGATGCGCTCCGCCAGCGCACCGAGGTGGCGGTCGCCGTGCAGGTCGCCGATGCGCTCCCGCAGGGCCGTGACCGCGATCGTCTCGACCTCGCGGGACGCGCGGGCCAGCCGGCGCTCGGCCAGGACGCCCCGCTCCTCCATCCACGCTCGGTGCTTCTCCAAGGCCTCCACGACCTCGTCGATGCCCTCGGCCCGGGCGGCGACCGTCTTGACGATCGGCGGGCGCCAGTCGCCGGGGCCGCGGGACTCGCCCAGACCGAGCATGTGGTTCAGTTCGCGGGCCGTGGCGTCGGCGCCGTCGCGGTCGGCCTTGTTGACCACGTACACATCGCCGATCTCCAGGATTCCGGCTTTGGCCGCCTGGATGCCGTCGCCCATGCCCGGGGCGAGGAGGACCACGGAGGTGTCGGCCTGGGAGGCGATCTCCACCTCCGACTGACCCACGCCGACCGTCTCGACCAGGATCACGTCGCAGCCCGCCGCGTCCAGGACGCGGATCGCCTGCGGCGCCGCCCAGGCCAGACCGCCCAGATGGCCGCGGGTGGCCATGGAGCGGATGTAGACGCCGGGGTCGGAGGCGTGCTCCGACATACGGACGCGGTCACCGAGCAGGGCACCGCCCGAGAAGGGGGACGACGGGTCGACGGCCAGGACGCCGACCCGTTTGCCCTGTTTGCGGTACGCGGTCACCAGCGCCGAGGTGGATGTCGACTTGCCGACGCCCGGGGAGCCGGTGAGACCGACCACATAGGCGTTGCCGGTCAGCGGCGCGAGCGTCGCCATGACCTCCCTGAGCTGCGGGGACGCCCCCTCCACCAGGGAGATCAGCCGGGCCACGGCCCGCGGCCGGCCTTCCCTGGCCTGGGCCACCAGAGAGGAGACGTCCTGCATCACAGCTCCGTTCGCTTACGAGACGTACCGCTTGCTTGTCGTACGGGGACTCAGGCCTTGGGTACCCGGACGATCAGCGCATCACCCTGACCGCCGCCACCGCACAGCGCGGCCGCGCCGACCCCGCCGCCGCGGCGCTTGAGCTCCAGCGCCAGGTGCAGCACGAGACGGGCACCGGACATGCCGATCGGGTGGCCCAGAGCGATGGCGCCGCCATTGACGTTCACCATTTCGGTGGAAACGCCGAGGTCCTTCATTGACTGGACCGCGACCGCGGCGAACGCCTCGTTGATCTCGATGAGGTCCAGGTCGGAGACCTCGAGGCCCTCCTTCTTGAGGGCGTGCAGGATGGCGTTGGAGGGCTGGGACTGGAGCGAGTTGTCCGGGCCGGCCACATTGCCGTGGGCGCCGATCTCCGCGATCCACTCCAGGCCGAGCTCCTGGGCCTTGGCCTTGCTCATCACGACCACGGCCGCCGCACCGTCCGAGATCTGCGAGGAGGTGCCGGCGGTGATCGTGCCGTCCCGGGTGAACGCCGGGCGCAGCTTGCCCAGGGACTCCGCGGTCGTGTCGCCGCGGATGCCCTCGTCCTTGCTGAAGAGGACCGGGTCGCCCTTGCGCTGCGGGATCTCGACCGGGGTGATCTCGGCCTCGAAGATGCCGTTCTTCTGGGCGGCGGCGGCACGCTGGTGGGACAGGGCGGCGATCTCGTCCTGCTCGGGGCGCTGGATACCCAGGCGGGTGTTGTGCTTCTCCGTGGACTCGCCCATGGCGATTCCCTCGAAGGAGTCGGTCAGACCGTCGTACGCCATGGCGTCGAGCATCTCGACCGCGCCGTACTTGAAGCCCTCGCGGGACTTCGGCAGCAGGTGCGGCGCGTTGGTCATGGACTCCTGGCCGCCCGCGACCACGATGTCGAACTCACCGGCGCGGATCAGCTGGTCGGCGAGGGCGATCGCGTCGAGGCCGGACAGACACACCTTGTTGACGGTGAGCGCCGGGACGTTCATCGGGATGCCGGCCTTGACCGCGGCCTGGCGCGCCGGGATCTGCCCCGCCCCGGCCTGGAGCACCTGGCCCATGATCACGTACTGCACCTGGTCGCCGCCGATTCCCGCACGGTCGAGGGCGGCCTTGATCGCGAAACCGCCGAGGTCGGCCCCGCTGAATGACTTGAGCGAGCCGAGCAGCCGCCCCATCGGGGTGCGGGCACCCGCGACGATGACCGATGTCGAGCTGTTCGTTCCTGACATGAGGTGCGATCCCCTTCCAGCTGCACAAAGCTGAGGAGTGAACGAGGGTTTACTTCGAATGTACTGAGCGGTACTGCACCCCGTCATCGGGCCGTCGGTGTGATCGCGCGCACGTTGCGTAACCACCTCCGGAGCGCTGCACTGAATCCATGCTGACGCGAATCGACCACATCGGGATCGCCTGTCATGACCTCGACGCAACCGTCGAGTTCTACCGGGCCACGTACGGCTTCGAGGTTTTCCACTCCGAGGTCAATGAGGAGCAGGGCGTACGCGAGGCCATGCTCAAGATCAACGATACGTCCGACGGCGGGGCCTCGTACCTCCAGCTGCTCGAGCCGACCCGTGAGGACTCCACGGTCGCGAAGTGGCTGGCGAAGAACGGCGAGGGTGTCCACCACATCGCCTTCGGTACGGCGGATGTCGACGCCGACGCCGCGGACATCCGCGAGAAGGGCGTACGCGTTCTGTACGAGGAGCCACGGCGCGGCTCCATGGGGTCGCGGATCACCTTCCTGCATCCCAAGGATTGCCACGGTGTACTGACAGAACTGGTCACTTCGGCGCCTGTTGAGTCACCTGAGCACTGACCCTCGTACATAGGGGCCGGTAGGGTTGGGGGCGGTCGTCGCCACAACGCGGGCGGCCGCATGCCGGGGTCCGGGTTTCGGGGGGCGAGCGTCGGGCAGCAGAGCCCGTGCTCCGCCGTTGATCTGACACCATTCCCCGGGGGCCCCGTTCGGCGGATGGACGGAGCTCGTTTGGACAGGCCTGCTACCAGGGGACGGATGGGACCGCGCAGTGCGGGGCTACGAGAGCCAGGAGCGAGAGCCGGCGGCTGACGTCGACCACCTCTCTCGGTTCGAGGCCGAGATGAAGCGGCTGAAGACCGAGCGGGAAAAGGCGATCCAGCACGCCGAGGACCTCGGCTACCAGGTCGAGGTGCTGCGCGCCAAGCTGCACGAGGCGCGGCGCACCATCATGTCCCGGCCCGCTTTCGACGGCGGTGACATCGGCTATCAGGCCGAGCAGCTGCTGCGGAACGCGCAGATGCAGGCCGACCAGCTGCGCATGGACGCCGAGCGCGAGCTGAGCCAGGCCCGCGCCCAGACCCAGCGCATCCTCCAGGAGCACGCCGAGCAGGCCGCCCGCCTGCAGGCCGAGCTGCACGCCGAGGCCGTGTCCCGCCGCCAGCAGCTGGACCAGGAGCTGGCCGAGCGCCGGCAGACCGTCGAGTCCCACGTCAACGAGAACGTGGCCTGGGCGGAGCAGCTGCGGGCCCGTACGGAGGCCCAGGCCCGACGGCTGCTCGAGGAGTCCCGTGCCGAGGCCGAGCAGGCCATGGTGGCCGCCCGTGCCGAGGCCGAGCGGCTGACCAACGAGGCCCGGCAGCGGCTGTCGAGCGACGCCGAGTCGGCGCGCGCGGAGGCCGAGCAGCTGCTGCGCCGGGCCCGGACCGACGCCGAGCGCCTGCTGAACGCCGCGTCCACGCAGGCGCAGGAGGCCACCGATCACGCCGAGCAGCTGCGCAGCTCCACCGCGACGGAGTCGGACACCGCCCGGCGCCAGGCGACCGAGCTGAGCCGCGCCGCCGAGCAGCGCATCGCGGCGGCCGACGAGGCGCTGCGCAAGGCACAGTCCGAGGCCGAGAAGCTGGTCACCGAGGCCAAGGAGGCCGCCGCCAAGGCGCTGACCGCCGCCGAGTCGGCGAACGAGCAGCGCACCCGTACGGCGAAGGAACAGGTCGCCCGGCTGGTCAGCGAGGCCACGAAGGAGGCCGAGTCCACCAAGGCGGACGCCGAGCAGATCGTCGCGGACGCCCGCGCCGAGGCGGAGAAGATCCTCGCCGAGGCCGGCGAGAAGGCCCGCAGCGTCACCGCCGAGGAGACCGCCTCCCAGCTGGGCAAGGCCGCGAAGACCGCCGAGGACGTCCTCAACAAGGCCTCGGAGGAGGCCCGGAAGACCACCAAGGCGGCCGGCGAGGAGGCCGAGCGGATCCGTCGTGAGGCGGAGGCCGAGGCGGACCGGCTGCGCGCCGAGGCGCACGACCTCGCCGAGCAGCTCAAGGGCGCGGCGAAGGACGACACCAAGGAGTACCGCGCCAAGACGGTCGAGCTGCAGGAGGAGGCGCGCCGGCTGCGCGGCGAGGCCGAGCAGCTGCGTGCCGACGCGGTCGCCGAGGGCGAGAGCATCCGTGCCGAGGCCCGGCGCGAGGCCGTCCAGCAGATCGAGGAGGCGGCCAAGTCCGCCGAGGAGCTGCTGGCCAAGGCGAAGGCCGACGCGGACGAGCTGCGGCAGAGCGCCACGACGGACAGCGAGAAGGTCCGTACGGAGGCCATCGAGCGCGCCACCACGCTGCGTCGGCAGGCCGAGGAGACACTGGAGCGCACCCGCAAGGAGGCCGAGCGGCACCGCGCGGAGGTCCTCGAGCAGACCGAGGCGCTCAAGGAGGACGCCGAGCGGGCCGCGCGCGAGCTGCGCGAGGAGACCGAGCGCGCGGTGGACGCCCGGCGCGCGGAGGCCGCCGACGAGCTGACCCGGCTGCACACCGAGGCCGAGGACCGGCTCACCTCCGCCGAGCAGGCGCTGTCCGACGCCCGTGACGAGGCCGCCCGCATCCGCCGGGAGGCGGCCGAGGAGACCGAGCGGCTGCGCGCGGAGGCCGCCGAGCGCATCCGTACGCTCCAGCAGCAGGCGGAGGCCGAGGCCGAGAGGCTGCGCACCGAGGCGGCTGCGGACGCGTCCGCGTCCCGCGCGGAGGGCGAGAACGTCGCCGTGCGCCTGCGCTCGGAGGCCGCGGCCGAGGCCGAGCGGCTGAAGTCGGAGGCCCAGGACACCGCCGACCGGGTACGGGCGGAGGCACAGGCCGCCGCCGAGCGCCTCGGCACCGAGGCGTCCGAGACGCTGGCCGCCGCTCAGGAGGAAGCCGTCCGGCGCCGCCGCGAGGCCGAGGAGCTCCTCGGCTCCGCCCGGCAGGAGGCCGACCAGGAGCGCGAGCGGGCCCGCGAGCAGAGCGAGGAACTGCTGGCCTCCGCACGCAACCGCGTGGAGGAGGCGCAGGCCGAGGCCGTCCGGCTGGTCGAGGAGGCCGACCGGCGCGCCACCGAGATGGTGTCGGCGGCCGAGCAGCACGCCCAGCAGGTGCGGGACTCCGTCTCCGGGCTGCACGAGCAGGCGCAGGAGGAGATCACCGGCCTGCGCTCCGCCGCCGAGCACGCGGCGGACCGTACCCGCCGGGAGGCCGAGGAGGAGGCGGACCGCGTCCGCGCCGACGCCTACGCCGAGCGGGAGCGGGCCAGCGAGGACGCGACCCGCGTCCGGCGCGAGGCGAACGAGGAGTCGGAGGCGGCCAAGGCGCTCGCCGAGCGCACGATGGCGGAGGCCATCGCCGAGTCCGAGCGGCTGCGTTCGGAGGCGGCGTCGCACGCCCAGCGAGTGCGGACCGAGGCGTCCGACACCATCGCCCAGGCGGACCAGGACGCGACCCGTACCCGGGCCGACGCCCGCGACGACGCCAACCGCATCCGCTCGGACGCGGCGACGCAGGCGGACACCCTTATCACCGAGGCGCGTTCCGAGGCGGAGCGGCTCCAGACGGAGACGGTCGCGGAGGCCGACCGGGTCCGGGCGGAGGCCATCGCCAAGGCCGAGAAGCTGATCACGGACGCCACCGGGGACGCGGAGCGGCTGCGCGCCGAGGCCGCCGAGACGGTCGGCTCCGCGCAGCAGCACGCCGAGCGGATCCGGGGCGAGTCCGAGCGGCTCAGGGCGGACGCGGAGGCGGCGGCCGAGCGGCTGGTCTCTTCCGCGCGCGAGGAGGCCCAGCGGACGCTGGACGAGGCCCGCAAGGAGGCCAACAAGCGGCGCTCCGAGGCGGCCGAGCAGGTCGACAAGCTCATCACGGAGACCACGGCCGAGGCCGACAAGCTGCTCACCGAGGCGCAGCAGCAGGCGCTGCAGACCACCGCGGACGCCGAGTCGCAGGCGGACACGATGGTCGGCGCGGCCCGCAGCGAGGCGGAGCGCCTCGTCTCCGAGGCGACGGTCGAGGGCAACGGGATGGTGGAGAAGGCCCGTACGGACGCGGACGAGCTGCTCGTCGGCGCCCGCCGGGACGCCACCGCCATCAGGGAGCGCGCGGAGGAGCTGCGCGACCGCATCACCACCGAGATCGAGAAGCTGCACGAGCGGGCCCGCCGCGAGGCCGCCGAGACCATGAAGTCCACCGGCGACCGCTGTGACGCGCTGATCAAGTCCGCCGAGGAGCAGCACGCCAAGGCTCAGGCGAAGGCCAAGGAGATCGTGTCGGAGGCCAACTCCGAGGCGGGCAAGGTCCGGATCGCCGCCGTGAAGAAGGCCGAGACCCTGCTCAAGGAGGCCGAGCAGAAGAAGGCCACGCTCGTCCGGGAGGCCGAGGAGCTCAAGGCCGAGGCGATCCGCGAGGCCAAGAAGACGGTCGAGGAGGGCAAGCGTGAGCTGGAGATCCTGGTGCGCCGCCGCGAGGACATCAACGCGGAGATCTCCCGTGTCCAGACCGTGCTCGAGGCGTTGACGTCATTCGAGGCGCCGGGCGCGGGCAAGGACGGCGGCGTCAAGGCGGGAGCATCCATCGGAACGCCTCGTTCGGGTGGCAAGTCTTCGGATGACTAGCCAAACCGGTCGATTCCGTTGCCTTCTGGGGCCTTTGTCCGACTCGTTGGCAAGCGCTGCGCGGGTTGACCACTCAAAAGAGGTGTCATTCTCCAGATCAAACACGTATCCGCTCGATGACACACCGCTTCGGCCCCTAGGATTCCACCTATCACCTCACCGGTCTCATTCGACAGGAACCCCATGAGCGACACTTCCCCCTACGGCTTCGAGCTAGTGCGGCGTGGGTACGACCGCGCTCAGGTGGACGAACGGATCTCCAAGCTCGTCTCCGACCGTGACAGCGCTCTCGCCCGCATCACCGCTCTGGAAAAGCGCATCGAGGAGCTCCACCTCGAGACACAGAACGCCCAGGCCCAGGTGACCGACGCCGAGCCGTCGTACGCCGGTCTCGGTGCGCGTGTCGAGAAGATCCTCCGCCTCGCCGAGGAGGAGGCCAAGGATCTGCGCGACGAGGCCCGGCGCGCGGCCGAGCAGCACCGCGAACTCGCCGAGTCGGCGTCGCAGCAGGTCCGCAATGACGCAGAGTCGTTCGCCGCGGAGCGCAAGGCCAAGGCCGAGGACGAGGGCGTCCGGATCGTCGAGAAGGCCAAGAGTGACGCCTCGCAGCTGCGCGCCGAGGCCCAGAAGGACGCACAGTCGAAGCGCGAGGAGGCCGACGCCCTCTTCGAGGAGACCCGCGCCAAGGCCGCGCAGGCCGCCGCCGACTTCGAGACGAACCTGGCCAAGCGCCGCGAGCAGTCCGAGCGCGACCTGGCCTCCCGTCAGGCCAAGGCCGAGAAGCGTCTCGCCGAGATCGAGCACCGCGCCGAGCAGCTGCGTCTGGAGGCGGAGAAGCTGCGCACCGACGCCGAGCGCCGTGCCCGCCAGACGGTCGAGACGGCCCAGCGCCAGGCCGAGGACATCGTCGCCGACGCCAACGCCAAGGCCGACCGCATCCGCTCGGAATCCGAGCGCGAGCTGGCCGCTCTCACCAACCGCCGCGACTCCATCAACGCCCAGCTGACGAACGTGCGCGAGATGCTCGCCACGCTCACGGGCGCCGCGGTGGCCGCCGCCGGCTCCCCGGCCGAGGACGAGCCGATCTCCCGGGGTGTTCCGGCCCAGCAGTCCCGGTAACACCAGGCCTGCGCCGACAGAACAGAACGAGGCCCCCCGCCGCTCCGGTGGCAGGGGGCTTCGTCCCGTCTTAGCGTGTCCGCATGATCGAGCTGGCGGGGCTGACCAAGCGGTACGGCGAGAAGGTCGCGGTCAACAATCTGACCTTCGCCGTGCGGCCGGGCATCGTCACGGGGTTTCTCGGGCCCAACGGCGCCGGAAAGTCCACGACCATGCGGATGATCCTCGGACTCGACCACCCCACCGCGGGCGACGTCCATATCGACGGCAAGCACTACGACCAGCTGAAGGACCCGCTGACGTACATCGGGGCGCTGCTCGAGGCGAAGGGGGTGCACGGCGGGCGGAGCGCGTTCAACCATCTGCTGTGCCTGGCGCAGAGCAACGGGATCCCGAAGAGCCGGGTGCACGAGGTGCTGGACACCGTGGGGCTCACGGCGGTGGCGCGGAAGAAGGCCAAGGGGTTCTCGCTGGGCATGGGACAGCGGCTCGGCATCGCGGCGGCACTGCTCGGCGACCCCCGGATCCTGATGTTCGACGAGCCGGTCAACGGGCTCGACCCCGAGGGTATCCACTGGATCCGCAACCTGATGAAATCGCTGGCCGCGCAGGGCCGGACGGTGTTCGTCTCCAGCCACCTCATGAGCGAGATGGCGCTGACCGCCGACCACCTCGTCGTCATCGGTCAGGGACGGCTGCTCGCCGACACCTCCATGGCCGACTTCATCCGGCAGAACTCGCGGGCGTACGTCCGGATCCGCACCCCGCAGCGCGAGCGGCTGCTCGATGTGCTGCACGAGGGCGGGATCACCGTGGTCGAGTCCGGCAGCGGGGCGCTGGAGGTGGACGGCGGCAAGGCCGAGCAGATCGGTGAGCTGTGCGCGCGGGGCGGGATCGTGCTGCACGAGCTGAGCCCGCAGCAGGCCTCCCTCGAGGAGGCGTTCATGCAGCTGACGGCGGAGTCGGTGGAGTACCACGCACACGCAGACACCGCCCCCGTCCAGCAGGACTGGGGCGCCGACTGGAAGGGGGCCTGAGCCGTGGTGGTCGCACAGGTCGTCCGGTCCGAGTGGACGAAGATCCGGTCCGTAGCGTCCACCGTGTGGACGCTGTCCCTCGCCGTGGTCGTCACCGTCGCCCTCGGCATGCTGATCTCGGCGCTGTCGAGGAGCCAGTTCGACAGGATGCCGGTCCGGGAGCGGCTCTCCTTCGACCCCACCTACGTCAGCTTCGCGGGCATGACGCTCGGGCAGCTGGCGATGATCGTGTTCGGGGTGCTCGTCGTGTCGAACGAGTACAGCACCGGCATGATCCGCACCTCGCTGGCCGCCGTACCGCAGCGCGGCTCCTTCCTGTTCAGCAAGATCGCGGTGGCCACCGGGCTCGCCCTGGCCGTCGGCATGGTCACCAGCTTCGCCGCCTTCTTCCTCGGGCAGGCGATGCTCGGCTCCCACCGGACGGACCTCGGCGACCCCGGGGTGCTGCGGGCGGTCCTGGGCGGCGGGTTCTACATGACCCTCATCGCGATGTTCTCGATGGGTGTCGCCTCGATGCTGCGCTCGCCGATGCTGTCGCTCGGCATCCTGATGCCGTTCTTCTTCCTGATCTCCAACATCCTCGGCAACGTCGACGCGACCAAGAAGATCGGCCGGTTCCTGCCGGACCAGGCCGGCAGCCGGATCATGCAGGTGGTCCCCCGGGTCGACGACGACACCCCCTACGGCCCCTGGGGCGGTCTCGGGATCATGGTGCTGTGGGTGGTCGCCGCGATCGCGGGTGGTTACGCGCTGCTGAAGAAGCGCGACGCCTGACGTTTTACTTCCCCTTGGGCGGAACCGTCAGCGCCCGGATATCCTCCTAACCCTTACGGGGGCGTGTGCCCCGCTGTCCTGAACCTTTCGATGGGTGCGGAGCATGATCGAGGCTGTCGGCCTGACCAAGCGCTACGGCGACAAGACCGCCGTGTACAACCTTTCCTTCCAGGTGCGGCCCGGAGCCGTCACCGGCTTCCTCGGGCCGAACGGCTCGGGCAAGTCGACGACCATGCGGATGATCCTGGGACTGGACAACCCGACCGCGGGCACGGTGACGATCGGCGGCTACCCGTACCGCAAGCTGCCCAACGCCCCCCGGCAGGTCGGCGCGCTGCTGGACGCCAAGGCCGTGCACGGCGGCCGGCACGCCCGCAACCACCTGCTGTGCCTGGCCCAGCTGTCGGGCATCCCGGCCCGGCGGGTGGACGAGGTGCTCGGGGTCGTCGGCCTGCAGGACGTGGCGAAGAAGCGGTCCAAGGGCTTCTCCCTCGGCATGGGGCAGCGGCTCGGCATCGCCGCCGCGCTGCTCGGCGACCCGCAGGTGCTGCTGTTCGACGAGCCGGTCAACGGCCTCGACCCCGAGGGCATCCTCTGGGTGCGCAATCTGATGAGGGCGCTGGCGGCCGAGGGACGGACGGTGTTCGTCTCCAGCCACCTGATGAGCGAGATGGCGCTGACCGCCGACCACCTCATCGTCATCGGGCGCGGACAGCTGCTCGCCGACATGAGTGTGAAGGACTTCATCTCGGCGAACTCGGCCGACTTCGCCCGCGTCCGGACGCCCGACACCGAGCCCCAGCTGCGCGAGAAGCTGACCTCCGCACTCACCGAGGCGGGCGGGCACGTGATGCCGGAGCAGGACGGGGCGCTGCGCGTCACGGGACTCCCGCTCCCCCGCATCAGCGACCTGGCGCACGAGGCCGACGTACGACTGTGGGAGCTGTCTCCGCACCAGGCCTCCCTGGAGGAGGCGTACATGCGGATGACGCAGGGCGCCGTCGACTACCGCTCGACCATCGACCAGAAGGCCGGCCTCCAGCAGCCGCTGCCGCCCGGCGCCCAGCCGCCGATGCCGGTACCGGGCCAGGGCCAGCCGGGCTGGTACGCCCCGCCGCCGCCCCAGCAGGGCGGCCGGCCGTTCACCCCGCCGCAGGACCGGCCGGCGCCGGGCGCGGCGCCTGCGGGGCCCCACGGCGCGCCCTCCGGAGCCCCCGGCGCCGGAGAGCCGAACCCGTACGCGCAGCCCGCCGCCGCGGCGCCCCAGCAGCCGTCCGCGGCCCCGGCCCCCGCTGCCGAATCGTCACCGCAGCCGGCCGCCGCTCCCGCCACCGCCGACCTGACCAAGCCCGAGGACGCCCGATGAGCACCCACCAGCCCCCGATGCCGCAGGCAGCCGCAGCCGCGCCGAACTGGCAGTCGGCGCCCGGCGGGCAGTACCCCGGTTACACCTCGCCGATCCCGGTGGTGCGCACGCACCTCGGGCATGCACTGGCCTCCGAGTGGACGAAGATCAAGTCGGTGCGTTCGACGATGTGGACGCTCGGTGTGTTCGTGCTCCTCGTCGTCGGCATCGGCCTCCTCGCCGGTGCCGTGGTCAGCAGCTCCTCGTCGGACCTGTCCGGCGAGAACGCGCTGGGCCTGGGCTTCTTCGGGCTGCTCCTGGGCAGCATGTGCATCATGACGCTCGGCGTGCTGACTACGGCCTCGGAGTACGGGACGGGGATGATCCGTACGACGATGACCGCCTGCCCCAACCGCGGGCGGGTGCTCGCGGCCAAGGCGATCGTGTTCTTCCTCGTCGCGTTCGTGGTCACGCTCGCGGCCGCGTCGTTCGTCGCCATGGTCCAGGCGTCCATGCTGGAAGGACACGGCGCGCGGACCCCGTCCGGCGGGGAATGGCTCAAGGGCACCGTCGGCATCAGCCTCTACATCGCCCTGCTCGGCCTGCTCTCGCTGGTCATCGGCTCGATCATCCGGCACTCGGCGGGCGCCATCACCATCATGATCGGCGCCGTGCTCGCCCCGCTGGTGATCGCGCTGTTCATGTTCTCCTCGTCGCTGGAGAAGGTGCGCGAAGCCCTGCTCGAGTACTCGATCCCCAACCAGCTGAGCGTCTTCTACTCCAACTCCCTCAGCGACAAGGGCCCGTCCGGCTGGGACCCGCTGTGGATCATCCTGGGCGTGACGGCCGTCGCGTTCGCCGGCGCCTTCGCGCTGCTGCAGAAGCGGGACGTGTAGGTCGTACGAAGCTCAGAATCTCGGCGCGTTTCGGGACCGCTGCACCCGCGTGGTGCGGCGGTCCTTCGCGTTCCAGCAGGCCTTGTGCCAGTGCCGGCGGTCGTCCACGCCCGCGTGTTCCGGCCAGGCGACGACGTGCGGGATGCCGGAGGGGATCACCTGGTCACAGCCGGGGCAGCGGTACGTCTTGCCTTCCGCGCTCGCCCCGGCCACATGCCGCACGTACCACTCCTCACCGTGCCAGCTCTCCGTGGACTGCCAGCCGCCGTAGCGGCCGACGCGGTCCTCCTCGGCGCTCGGGCCGGACGAGTCGGCTCCCTTGGGTCGGTTGCGACGCGGGGACACGGGACACCTCTCGGGGCTATACAGGATGCACGGGCTGTGTCCAGCCTACGCGGCGCGGACAGGGGTACGCGTAGGGAACCAACCCGCACAAGTCCCTCTCCAGGGCGACGTTCTGCAGACAATCCGGAAATCTCTTCGCGAGGCCGTGTCCTCGGCACGTGTCGGACGGTTATGCCGGGTGGGGGAGCTCCGCGTCGGAGCCAAGGAAGCAGGAAAAGAACGATGCACGTCGGAAGTTTTGTGCTGGCGGCCCAGTTCCCGGGCCAAGGTCAGGGGGAGGCCCTGCACCGGGCGGTCCGCTCGGCGGAAGTCGCCGAGGAGGCGGGGCTGGACACCGTCTGGCTCGGCGAACACCACTTCGTGCCGTACGGCACGTGTCCATCGGCGGTCACCCTGGCCGCCCTGCTGCTGGGCCGCACCCACCGCATCCGGGTCGGCACGGCGGTCAGCGTACTGTCCACCGTCCACCCGGTCGCCCTCGGCGAACAGGCCGCGCTGCTGCATGTGACGAGCGGCGGGCGCTTCACCCTCGGCCTGGGGCGCGGCGGGCCCTGGGTGGACCTGGAGGTGTTCGGCTCGGGCCTCGATGCCTATGAGGAGGGGTTCCCCGAATCACTCGATCTGCTGGTGCGCTGGCTGCGCGAACCGGCGGTCGCGGCCGCGGGGGAACGGTTCTCCTTTCGTGAGGTCCCCGTCGTGCCCCGCCCGTCGGAGGCATTGACGGACACCCCGGGCCCCGAGGTCGTCGTCGCCTGCACCTCGCCGGCGAGCGTCCGGCTGGCGGCCGAGCGCGGGCTGCCCATGCTGCTCGGTATGCACATCGGGGACGAGGAGAAGGCCGAGATGGTCGCCCTGTGGCGGCAGCACGCGCGCGCGGCGGGACGGCCGACGGACGAGATCCTCGGCGCGGCCCATGTCTCGGCGGGCGTCTGTCAGATCGCGGACCGGCGCACCGACGCGGTGGAGACGCTGCTGAAGGCGATGCCGGGCTGGCTGAAGCAGGGCCTGGAGGCCCATGTCACGGTGGACGGCCGGAAGCGCGCGATGCGCGATCCGCTGGCTTACACCGAACTGCTCTGCGGACTGCACCCGGTGGGCACCCCGCGGCTGTGCGCCGACCGACTCGCGGCGACCTCGGAGCGGACCGGAATCACCCGGTTCGCACTGCTGGTCGAGGGCTCGGGCGACCTGGCGGCGACGGAGGAGAACGTTCGGCGGCTCGGTGCGGAGGTACTCCCCGGCCTCCGTTGAACGGACCGTCCGTCGTGCCGGTCAACACCCCTGCCACGCAGAGAGCTTGCCGCCCCTGTAACGATTGCACCTCCCGCATGTGGAGCGGCAAGCAAGCGGCTCACTGCGTCAGCAGTCCCGGAGCTCCGCGTCAGCAGTCCCGGAGCTCCGGGGACTGGTTCAGCAGCTGACTGCGCACCGAAGTGAAGCGGGCCAGCGTCTCGTCGACCGAGGCGTCCAGCGGGAACACCGCCACCCGGTGGCAGTTCTGGAAGGCCAGCCGCACGCCGAAGTGCCGCTGCAGCGCCCCGCGTATGGCGTCACTCGCGAGTGCGCGGAGCAGTTGGCCCCGTGCCTGCTCGTCCGGCGGGGGCGTCTGGTTGTCGGCGAACTCTCCGCCGTCCACCTTCAGCTGGGCCACCAGGGAGCTGATCATCTCCCATGCGTAGGGCAGGGAGGTCCGGACGCAGTCGACGAAGGCAGCTTCGTCGACCTCGCCTCGCTCGGCCTGTTCGAGTAGGGCCGGTGAGACGTCGAGCGACATGGGTTCTCCTCTCGCACCCCCGACGAGCAGGGGTTGCCGGACAGGTAAGAGAGTTCGCGATACCGAACACGCTGCGTACACAGATCGCGACCTCCCGTTTACTACGGTAGGCAACGTACGGTGACCGCACCAGCAGATTGCGTACATGGCCCGGTCCCGTTGGGGGCACAATCGGCCAAGGATGAACAAGAGTTTCCAAAGCAAAACGGGCGTCCTCAAGCGTCTCCGGTGCGGAGAGAGGCGGGAGACCGGTGGGCGAATCGCGTGGGCGGCGGGGTGTCGAGTAGCGTTGCCGACCATGCGTCTCGTCATTGCCCGGTGCTCCGTCGACTACGCCGGCCGGCTCACCGCCCATCTCCCCTCGGCCCCCCGCCTGATCCTGGTCAAGGCGGACGGCAGCGTCTCGATCCACGCGGACGACCGGGCCTACAAGCCCCTCAACTGGATGTCGCCGCCCTGCACGCTGAAGGAGGGGGCCGGCGAGAAGGAAGGCGTCTGGACCGTCGTCAACAAGGCGGGCGAGAAGCTGATCATCACCATGGAGGAGGTCCTCCACGACTCCTCACACGAACTGGGCGTGGACCCCGGCCTGATCAAGGACGGCGTGGAAGCGCACCTCCAGGAGCTGCTCGCCGACCGCATCGAAACCCTCGGCGACGGCTACACCCTGATCCGCCGCGAGTACATGACCGCCATCGGCCCGGTCGACATCCTGTGCCGGGACGCCGAGGGGCAGACCGTGGCGGTCGAGATCAAGCGGCGCGGCGAGATCGACGGCGTGGAGCAGCTCACCCGCTATCTCGAGCTGCTGAACCGCGACCCCCATCTCGCCCCGGTGCGGGGCATCTTCGCCGCCCAGGAGATCAAGCCCCAGGCCCGGGTCCTCGCGACCGACCGGGGTATCGGCTGCCAGGTCCTCGACTACGACGCGCTCAGGGGCGTCGAGGACGACAAGCTGAGGCTGTTCTGACGAGCCAGGAGCGGCTTCGGTTCGTACGACGGTGAGGGCCGGGTCCCGGACGGGGACCCGGCCCTCATGTGCCGTGGGAGACCTGTGCGCGGCCTCAGATCACCGCACCCGAACCGCTCTGCGGCGCACCGGCCGAGCCGCTCGACGCTGCGGGGGCGCTGGAGGCCGGCCCGCTGGCCGAGTTGGACGTGGCCGGGGTGGACGGCGGGGCGGACGACGTGGGCGGGTTCGAGGTCGGCGGGTTCGACGTCGGCGGGTTGGAGGTCGGCGGCCGCGACGTGGGCGGCCTCGATGTCGGCGGCTTCGACGTCGGAGGCTTCGACGTCGGAGGTTTCGAGGGCGTGTGCGACGAGCCGCCGCCCGACCCCTTCGTGCCGCTCGGGTGGTCCGAGGGCTCGGCGCTGTCGGACGGAGGCGTCGGGTCGTCCGAGGTGCCGTACGTGCCGTCGGGACCCGGGTCCGTCGGGCGGCTGGTGGCCGTGCCCGTGTCGCCCTTGCTCCCGTCGTCCTGGTTCGGGTCCGCGCCGAGGCTGCCGTCGTCGGTGCCCTGGCTGGCCGACGGGTTGACGCTCACGTTCTTCGACGGGTCGTCGGCGCTGTCGTGCGACGTCATGCCGAGGGTGACCACCGTGCCGAGCACCGCGGCGAGCAGCGCGCCGGAACCGGCCGCGACGAGGTTGCGCCGGGCCAGACGCCGCAGGCCGCCGCCCTGGGTCTTCGGCGCCGGGTCCGAGGACCGGTGGGTGACCAGCGTGTCGGCCGCGGGCGGCAGCGCCGGCAGATAGGCCGCGGGGACCCCGCCGGGCGGCGACGCCGACTCCTCGTAGCGTGCGTCGGGCACCTCCTCTCCCGCCCTTGCCCCCAGGCCGGGCACGTCGCCCGCGCGGTCGGCGACCAGGGCGAGGGCCCGCCGGCCGGCGACGGTGCCGCGTTTGTCGGCGAGGGCTCCGCGCAGACCGCCCGAGGCCTCCAGCTCGGCGCGGGCCCGGTCGAGCTGTCCGCCGCAGAGCGCGAGTATGCCCAACTCGTGGTGGAAGTAGGCCTGTTCGGAGACGTCACCGGCTTGCCGGGCGGCCTCGGAGCCGGAGCGCAGCGCCCGGTCCCAGGCGTTCCAGTGGAGGCCCGCGGCGAAGGCCGGAGCGGCCGTGCGGGCCAGCTGGACGGCGGTGCTCTCCTCGTCGTCGGCCGAGGGCGTCGTCGCGGGTACCACGACGGCCAGCGCGGCGAGCAGGGCATCGGCCTCGGCGCACACCCGCTCGGGGGTGACGGAGGGGTGTCCGGCCCACCAGGAGTAGTGCCGGGCGGCGATGAGGGCGGTCTCGTCGGCGTCGTCGGCGTATCCGGCGGCCTCCAGCTGGGCCTGTACGCCGGCCGCGAGGCGGTAGCGGGAGCCGACCGGGGAGACCAGTCCGCAGGCGGCCAGCTCACCCAGCGCGGCGTCCGCGTGGGTGTCGCCGACCAGGGCGGGCAGATGGGCCTGGTGCGGCACCTCGCCGCCCAGGGCGACGGCGAAGCGCAGGGTGGCGCGTGCGGAGGCGCTGAGCCGGGAGGCGAGCAGCGGCGCGGGCGCGGCGGCCTCGCCGAGGGACGGCAGGGGCACCTCCTCCTCGTCCACCGGTTCCGCGTCGACCGGGGCGGTGGGCGTGCCTGCCTGCTCGAACGCAGCCGAGAGCTTGGGGGACGGGAGCCGTAGGTCCTCGAAGACGCCGACCTCGTCGACCGCGCCCGCGCTGGCCCGCAGTTGGTCGCGCTGCCGCAGCAGCGCCCCGGCCTGGACGAAGCGCAGAGGCAGGCCCTCGGACTCGAACCAGAGGTCGCCGACCCAGTTGGACTCGTCCTCGGTGAGGACACGGCCGACGGCGCGCTCCATCAGATCCACGCCCGCGGCGCGGTCCAGGCCGCTGAGGAAGACCTCCTCGATCGCGGATTCGGCGGACGGCGCGGGCACGTCCGGGGTGGCGCTGATCAGGAACGCGCACTCGGGGGTGGCGTCGATGAGCTCGTCGAGCCCTGCGCCGCCGAACTCGATGTCGTCGACGACGACGACCGCGCCGATCTCCCGGACCAGTTCCAGCAGTTCGTCCCGGGCCGGCCGGTGCAGGGGCGCGTCGTGGACCGCGTGGAACAGGTCGTACAGCAGGTCGCTCGTGGTGCGGTGGAACCCGGTGAGGCGGACCACGCCGTCGGGGGCGAGGTCCGAGCAGTCGTCGGCGACGAGGTCGAGGAGGGCGGTGCGGCCCGCACCGGCCGGGCCGGTGAGCCGTACGGAGCGGCCCCGGGCGAGCAGCCGCACCAGGCGCTCGCGCTCGTCCTGGCGTTCGAGCAGCGGCAGCGCGAGCTGCGCGGGTCCCGGAGGCACGGGCGGCCGGGCGGCGCGCTCGGTCTCGGCACGCTCGGCCGGGGTGAGCTTCGCGGGCCGGCCGGGCCGCTCCGCGGGCGGGCAGAGCTCTATCTCGCTGCCGTCGACGGGATTGACGGTGAGCAGGAGGTCGCCCGAGACGAGCTGCACCGTGCGAGCGAGTGCGGGCGCGCTCTGGCCGAAGTCTGAAGTGAGGGATTCCCGGGGCGGGCGCTGGCGCGGCGTGCTGCCGTCACCGTCCTGGCCGTGCCCCTCGGGTCCCCGGTTGATCGGGTCCATAGGTTCCTAGCCCCCCAAAAGCGTCGTGTGCCCGTATCCGGCCCCTCCCGGCCTGCTGCACACCGCGCTGTCGCTTCTGGTCCGGGCCCGCTCGAGGGTTGCTTGGCTGCGGGCGACCGAACCTTAAACCTTCGCACAGTATCTCCGACAGGCCGGGGTACCGCGCCGTCCGAGACGTCACAGTCTCATGAGGATTGCGTGCGACGTGCGGTTCGCCGATGTCCGACCTGGTCTCGTCCGCACCCCGAAGCACATCCGATCGAGGGGTTACACGCGGGGCAGCGACTCCACCCCGATGCCCCCCTCGATGGCCAGGATCCGGTGCAGCCGGGTGGCCACCAGCAGGCGCTGCATCTGCGGCGGTACACCGCGCAGCACCAGGCGGCGGCCGCAGCGGCCGGCCCGCCGGTGGGCACCCATGATCACCCCGAGTCCGGTGGCGTCCCAGGAGTCCAGTTCGGACAGGTCGAGCACCAGGTCGCCGACTCCGCCGTCGACGGCCGCATGCAGGACCGTACGGGCGTCCGCCGCGCTGCGGACGTCGAGGCGGCCCCCGACGACCAGCCCGGCGTGGTCGCCCCTGATGTGCATATGCGCTCCCCGTGAGTGCGGCGTCGTGCTCCAAGTACTCCAAGACGGTGCGTTGCACCGTCTGACTGCTTCAGCGGCGACCAGGTTGCCGTCTGTAAGCGAACCGATACCGAATTCACCCCCGCGGGTGATACCCGCGGGGACTGTGCGGTTTCAGCGGCGGTACGTACATGAGTTTCAGTACGTGTAGAAGCCCTGCCCGCTCTTGCGTCCGATGTCACCGGCGTCAACCATCCGGCGCATCAGCTCCGGCGGCGCGAACTTCTCGTCCTGCGACTCGGTGTAGATGTTGCTGGTGGCGTGCAGCAGGATGTCGACGCCGGTGAGGTCCGCCGTCGCGAGCGGGCCCATGGCGTGACCGAAGCCCAGCTTGCAGGCGAGGTCGATGTCCTCGGCCGTCGCCACGCCCGACTCGTACAGCTTGGTCGCCTCGACGACGAGGGCCGAGATGAGCCGGGTGGTGACGAAGCCGGCCACGTCCCGGTTGACGACGATGCAGGTCTTGCCGACGGACTCGGCGAACTCCCGCGCGGTGGCCAGGGTTTCGTCACTGGTCTTGTAGCCGCGGACGAGTTCGACGAGCTGCATCATCGGCACCGGCGAGAAGAAGTGCACACCGACGACCCGCTCGGGGTGCTCGGTGGCCGCCGCGATCTTGGTGATCGGGATGGCGGAGGTGTTGGAGGCGAGCACCGTCTCCGGGCGCACGATCTTGTCGAGCGCGCGGAAGATCTCGTGCTTGACCTCGAGCTTCTCGAAGACGGCCTCGACGACGACATCCGCGTCCGCGGCCGCGTCCAGGTCGGTGGTCGCGGTGATGCGGCCGAGGGCGGCGTCGGCGTCGTGCGCCTCCATCCTGCCCTTGCCGACGAACTTGTCGTACGAGGCCTTGATGCCGTCGGTGCCACGCTTCAGTGCCTCGTCGGTGACGTCACGCAGGACGACGTCCCAGCCCGCCTGCGCGGAGACCTGGGCAATGCCGGAACCCATGAGACCGGCCCCGATGACGGCGAGCTTCCGTGCCACTCCGACTCCCCTTACACGCTGTTTACGTACGGCTCTTTCGCGGACGATAGCGCTCGTGAGGGGCCGTGTGACCGGTAAGTAATGCGCGTCACGTCTCAGCTGACGGACATCACACCGGGAGGGGTCATTCCAAGCCTCGGACGGCGTAGTTGAGCACCTTTTCGCTCAACAGGTCCTCTATGTCGTCAAGGAGGACCAGCATCTCTCGGGACACTTCACGCGGATCGCGACCTTTGACCATCTCGCAGGCGATGGCGGACATGACGGCGGCGTGCGCCCAGTTGATCTGACCTGCCATCAGAGCGGGCAGCGGATCGTCCTGCGCGGCACCGGTCTCCTCGCGCAGCACCGCCTCCAGGTTGGCCTGGATCTCCTGCTGGGTCGCCCACAGCCGGGAGCGCAGCGCGGGCGCCTCCTCGATCACCCGCATGAAGCGGGCGTAGCCAGGGATCAGCCCGACCCGGGGCGAGACCGCCTCGACCTCCTCACGCAGCTCGCGCAGCACCGCCACGGCGGCCGACTCACCGTCGGCGCGGCCGCGCACCCAGCGGGCCAGCCGGTCGATCACGCCGGAGGAGCGGTCGAAGAAGAGGTCCTCCTTGGCCGGGAAGTAGTTGTAGACCGTGTTGACGGAGACATTGGCCGCGTCGGCGATCTCCGCCACCGTCACCGCGTCGAACCCGCGCTCGACGAACAGGCCCGTGGCGACATCCGAGATGTACTGCCTGGTCTGCCGCTTCTTCCGCTCCCGGAGCCCTTCCGCCATGTCCGAATCCTAGCCTCGCCCGACCGCTTCACTGGTCAGGGTGAAAACTTGGGGTCGTTGCAAAATTTCAGGGACTCTGTTTTTCTGGCGGCATGACAGCAGTCATCAGCGCGGCCGGACTGGCCCGCACCTTCCAGACGAAACGCGGCCCCCTCGAGGCCGTGCGCGGCATCGACCTCACCGTCCGCGAGGGCGAGATCCTCGGCTTCCTCGGCCCGAACGGCGCCGGCAAGACGACCACCCTGCGGATGCTCACCACCCTGCTGAAGCCGACCGGCGGCGCGGCGACCGTGGCCGGTCACGACCTGGCCACCGACCCGGCCGGGGTACGCCGCGCATGCGGCTACGTCGCCCAGTCCGGCGGCGTCGACGGGCAGATCAGCGTGCGGGAGGAACTGGTCACCCAGGGCCGGCTGTACCGCCTGACAAAGGTTCAGGCCGTCCAGCGCGCCACGGAGCTGGCCCGCGACCTGGACCTCTGCGACCTGCTCGACCGCAGGACGTCCGCGCTGTCGGGCGGTCAGCGGCGACGGCTGGACATCGCCATGGCGCTCACCCACCGCCCGAAGGTCCTGTTCCTCGACGAGCCCACGACCGGTCTCGATCCCAGCAGCCGCGCGGACCTCTGGGCGCTGATCCGCCGGCTGCGCGATCAGCACGGCACGACGGTCTTCCTCACCACCCACTATCTGGACGAGGCCGACGCCCTCTCCGACCGCCTGGTCGTCGTCGACCGGGGCGTGGTCGTGGCCGACGGCACACCGAGCGCGCTGAAGCTGGAGTACGGCGGCTCGATCGACGCCTCGCTCCAGGACACGTTTCTCGCCATCACCGGCCGCGGGCCCTCCCCCTCGGCCGACTCCACCCCCGTAGCCGTATAGGACACCGAGGACCGAGCCGATGCTTCTGCACGACACTGCACTCATCTACGGCCGCTATCTGCGCCAGTCCCTGCGCTCCCGCTTCGCGCTGCTCTTCGGCGTGCTGATGCCGCTGCTGTACCTCTTGTTCTTCGGCCCGCTGCTCACCGGCCTCCCGCTGGGCGCGCGGGGCAGTTCCTGGCAGGTCCTCGTCCCCGGTCTGCTGCTCCAACTCGGCCTGTTCGGCGCCGCCTTCGCGGGCTTCACGATCATCATCGAGAAGGGGCAGGGGGTGGTGGAGCGCATGCGCGTCACTCCGGTCAGCCGGCTCGCCCTGCTGCTCGGCAGGGTGCTGCGCGACGCCACGGTCTTCGTCTTCCAGGCGGTGCTGCTGGTGCTCGCCGCGGTGGCGATGGGACTGCGCGCGCCGCTGCCGGGCATCCTCATCGGCTTCGCGTTCGTCGCCCTGCTCACCGTCTCCCTCGGCTCGCTGTCGTACGCGATGGCGATGAAGGTGAGCACCCCGCAGGAGTTCGGCCCGCTGGTCAACGCGCTGACCATGCCGTCGATGCTTCTGTCGGGTCTGATGCTCCCGATGGCCCTGGCCCCCGGCTGGCTGGACGTCCTCTCCCACTTCGTCCCGTTCCGCTATCTCGTGGACGCGGTGCGGGACGCGTACGTCGGCTCCTACACGACGGACCACATGCTCTACGGCGTCCTCGTCGCCGTCGCCTTCGCGACACTGGCCGTGACAGTGGGCACACGCGTCTTCCGTACGGCCGGAGGGTAACTACGCTGGCCACATGGTCAATCTAACGCGTATCTACACCAGGACCGGCGACAAGGGCACCACCGCCCTCGGTGACATGAGCCGGGTCGCCAAGACCGATCTGCGGATCTCGGCGTACGCCGACGCCAACGAGGCGAATGCGGTGATCGGTACGGCGATCGCGCTGGGCGGCCTGGCGGAGGAGATCGTCAAGGTCCTCACCCGGGTGCAGAACGACCTGTTCGACGTGGGTGCGGACCTGTCGACGCCGGTGGTGGAGAAGCCCGAGTTCCCACCGCTCAGGGTCGAACAGTTCTACATCGACAAGCTGGAGGCGGACTGCGACCGCTTCAACGAGCAGTTGGAGAAGCTGCGCTCCTTCATCCTGCCCGGCGGCACCCCCGGCGCGGCCCTGCTCCACCAGGCCTGCACGGTCGTACGCCGTGCGGAGCGTTCGACGTGGGCGGCCCTGGAGGTCCACGGCGAGGTGATGAACCCGCTGACCGCCACCTACCTCAACCGCCTGTCGGACCTGCTCTTCATTCTGGCCCGCACCGCCAACAAGGAGGTAGGCGACGTGCTGTGGGTGCCGGGCGGCGAGCGCTAACGGAGCTTGGCCGGCTCCCGCCGGGGAAACAGGGTGTAGCTCACGGCGATGATCACGTTGATGCCGATCACCCACACCATCCTCAGCTGCCACGCCCGCAGCGAACCGATTCCACCGTCGTCGCCGACGTACCAGACCGCGGCCTGGAGCAGGGCGATGGCCACCACGGACGCCAGGATCCAGCGGCCCGCGACCTTCCATTCGTGGACGGCGCGGGCCGTGCCGTACTTCGGCGGCTTCACCGGCGGCGGGCCACCGGCGAACCGGTGCGCGATCCGGGCATCGGCCCACTTGATCGTGGAGTGCCCGAGCCCCACCGTGAAGCCGATGTAGACGGCCGCGAGCCCGTGCCGCCAGTCGGGCTCCGCGCCGTTCTTGAGGTCGATCGCGGTGCCAGCGAACAGCACGAGCTCCAGCAGCGGCTCGCACAGGAGCAGGACCAGTCCCGTGCGCGGCATCTTCAGCGGATAGCGGAAGGCCAGTCCGGCCGCCAGCAGCACCCAGAAAGCCACCTCACAGGCGACGATCAACCCGACGATCACGTCTCGCTCCTCTCGGTCACCCCTTAAGGCTCCCGTCGGTCCGCACGGGCCGCGTCGTCGGCGGTGACGAACTCCCCGTACATCGAAAGATGCAGTTCGGGACCGTTCCGCAGGAGCACGCGGGCGGTGCGTGCGCCGTGTTGGATGGGGGCATGGCCCTGACGCTTCCGCGCCCGCATCGCGACGACATACGCATCGCCGTGGGCGGCTTCCTCGGTGGTCTGCTGATGTGGGGCCTGGGGCTCAGCCCCCGGGAGGTCACGGACGGCCTCGTGCTGTGGCCGCAGCGGTGGGCCGTGCTGGTGCCGCTGGCCGTGACGGCCGCCTGCGAGCTGCTGCGCCGCACCCGGCCGAGGTTCGCCATGCTGGTCGGCACGGCCATGCTGACCGTGGACACGGTGACCCGGGGCAACGTGGTCACCGTAGTCCTGTTCACCGACCTCATGTATGCGGCCGTGCTGTACGGCACCCCGGCCTCCGCCCGCCGCATCCCATGGATCACCGGGCTGCTCACGGTGATCGGCGGGGTGGTGCCGGCCGCGCTCTGGCGTGACCCGAAAGGCCTGCTGATCGGTGTCGGCGTCGGTGTGGTGGCGCTCGCCCCCGCCGCCACCGGGTGGGTCGTGCGCGACCACCGTGACGCGGCCGAGGCCGCCCGGCTGCGCGCCGAACAGACCGCGCTGCTGGCCGAGATGGACCGTGCCCAGGCGGTGACCGCCGAGCGGGCGCGGGTGGCCCGCGAGTTGCACGACTTGGTCGCCAACCACCTGTCCGCGATCGCCATCCACTCCACGGCCGCGCTCTCCATCGACGACCCCGGGACCAGCCGGGAGGCCCTCGCCGTCATCCGGCAGAACAGCGTCGAGGGGCTCGCCGAGATGCGGCGGCTGATCGGGATCCTGCGGGACCGCGGCGGCGACCATGAGCCGTCCCCCAAGCTCTCGGCTTCGCTCGAGCAGGGAGGTACCCCCATCACTCCCACCCTCGACGGCCTCACCACTCTGGTCGACGGCGCCCGTGCCAACGGCCTGGACGTCACCCTGGACACCGACCACGGCCGGGTGCCCGCCCCGGTCGAGCTGGCCGCGTACCGCATGGTCCAGGAGTCCCTGACCAACGCGCTCAAGCACGCCGGCCCGGGCCGTGTCACCGTCCGCCTGGCCCAGCGGGACGGCATGCTCGAACTGCGTGTGACCAGCCCTTGTGGCCGTCGGGACGCCCCCCGCGCCCCCGGCTCCGGCGCCGGGCTGATCGGAATGCGGGAGCGGGCGACCCTGCTCGGCGGCCGGTTCGACGCCGGCCCCGAGGACGGGCTCTGGGCCGTGCGTGCCACCCTCCCCGTGACCGAAGGAGACCCCGAATGATCCGCGTCCTGGTCGCCGAGGACCAGTCCGCCGTCCGCGCCGGGCTGGTGCTCATCCTGAACAGCGCGCCCGACATCGAGGTGGCCGGCGAGGCGGCCGACGGTGAGCGGGCGGTAGCACTGGCCCGCGAGCTCCGGCCGGACCTGGTGCTGATGGACGTTCAGATGCCGCGCCTGGACGGGGTGTCGGCGACCCGGAAGGTTGTCCAGGAGGGGCTCGCGGACGTCCTCGTGCTCACCACCTTCGACCTCGACGAGTATGTCTTCGGGGCGCTGCGGGCCGGTGCGGCCGGGTTTCTGCTGAAGAACACCGAGGCGAAGGATCTGCTGGAGGCGGTGCGTACGGTGGCGCGCGGGGAGGGGATCGTCGCCCCGGCCGTCACCCGACGGCTGATCGCCGAGTTCGCCGCGCGGCCGGTGCGGGAGTCGAGCGCCGATCCCGCGGTCCTGGAGTCGCTGACCCCCCGTGAGCGCGAGGTGCTGTCCTGCCTCGGGGAGGGGCTGTCCAACGCGGGGGTCGCCGAGCGGCTCAACATGGCGGAGGGGACCGTGAAGACCCACGTCAGCCGTCTGCTGGCGAAGCTGGAGCTGCGCAGCAGGGTCCAAGCGGCCGTGCTGGCCCAGGAGTTGGGGATCTAGGGGAATTCCACGTAGTGGTCCAGACCTATTGACCTGTGGTCCAGACCTTTCTATTCTCGCGGCACCGTGGGCGTGAAGGCTCAGTCATGCCCTTGACATCCCCGACAAAGAGGGAGGCGCAGCATGCGCTTCAGACACAGAGCCGCGGCAGGGTTCGCGACCCTGTTGCTCCCCCTGGCCGGACTGGTCGGCCTCGCGAGTCCCGCCCCGGCCGCGGCGGATTCTTCCGGCGCCACCGCCACCTACGCCAAGACCCAGGACTGGGGCACCGGCTTCGAGGGCAAGTGGACCGTCAAGAACACCGGCGCCACCGCCATCAGCTCGTGGACGATCGAGTGGGACTTCCCCTCCGGCACGTCCGTCACCTCGGCCTGGGACGCGGACGTCACCTCCTCCGGCACCCACTGGACCGCCAAGAACAAGTCCTACAACGGCTCCATCGCCCCGGGTGCCTCCGTCTCCTTCGGCTTCAACGGTGCCGGCTCCGGCTCACCGTCCAACTGCAAGCTGAACGGCGACAGTTGCGACGGCGCCACGGTCCCCGGTGACGCGGCACCCTCCGCGCCCGGCACCCCGACCGCGTCGAACATCACCGACACCTCGGTGAAGCTGTCCTGGTCGGCGGCGACCGACGACAAGGGCATCAAGAACTACGACGTGCTGCGCGACGGCTCGAAGATCGCCACCGTGACGACGACCTCGTACACGGACACCGGCCTGACCGCCGGCACCGACTACTCCTACACCGTCCAGGCCCGCGACACCGCCGACCAGACCGGTCCGGTCAGCGGCGCGGTCGCGGTCCACACCACCGGCGGCGGCACCAATCCCCCGCCCACCGGCAACAAGGTCAAGCTCGGCTACTTCACCGAGTGGGGCATCTACGGCCGCAACTACAACGTCAAGAACCTGGTGACGTCCGGCTCGGCCGCCAAGATCACCCATATCAACTACGCCTTCGGCAACGTCACCAACGGCCAGTGCGCGATCGGCGACTCCTACGCCGACTACGACAAGGCCTTCACCGCCGACCAGTCGGTCAGCGGCGTCGCCGACACCTGGGACCAGCCGCTGCGCGGCAACTTCAACCAGCTGCGCGAACTGAAGGCAAAGTACCCGAAGATCAAGGTGCTGTGGTCCTTCGGCGGCTGGACCTGGTCCGGCGGCTTCGCCCAGGCGGCGGCCAACCCGACCGCCTTCGCGCAGTCCTGCTACAACCTGGTCAAGGACCCGCGGTGGGCCGATGTCTTCGACGGCATCGATATCGACTGGGAGTACCCGAACGCCTGCGGTCTGTCCTGTGACACCAGCGGGGCGGCGGCCTTCAAGAACCTGATGTCCGCGCTGCGCGCCAAGTTCGGCTCGAACAACCTGGTCACCGCGGCGGTCACCGCCGACGGCTCCTCCGGCGGCAAGATCGACGCGGCCGACTACGCGGGCGCGGCCCAGTACGTCGACTGGTACAACGTGATGACGTACGACTTCTTCGGCGCCTGGGCGGCGCAGGGCCCGACGGCCCCGCACTCCCCGCTCACCTCGTACAACGGCATCCCGACCGCCGGCTTCACCACGGCCGACGCCATGGCCAAGTACAAGGCGAAGGGCGTGCCCGCGAGCAAGCTGCTCATCGGCATCGGCTTCTACGGCCGCGGCTGGACCGGCGTCACCCAGGACGCACCGGGCGGCACGGCCACGGGCCCGGCGGCCGGCACCTACGAGCAGGGCATCGAGGACTACAAGGTCCTCAAGACGTCCTGCCCGGCCACCGGCACCATCGCGGGCACGGCATACGCGCACTGCGGCAGCAACTGGTGGTCGTACGACACTCCCGCCACCATCAACAGCAAGATGGCGTGGGCCAAGTCGCAGGGTCTCGGCGGCGCCTTCTTCTGGGAGTTCAGCGGTGACACCAGCAACGGAGAGCTGGTGAGCGCCATCAACTCGGGACTGTCGTAACAGAGTGACAGCTCTCAAGCGACGTTGACGCGCTGACCGGGCGGGGCTGCTTCCAGCCACGCGAGAAATCCGGTCAGCGCGTCTTCGCTCATGGCGAGTTCGAGGCGGATGCCCCGGTGGGTGCAGGCGAGGATGACGGCGTCGGAGAGCAGCGCCAGTTCCTCCTCGCCCTCGGGGAGCCGGCGGCCGGCCACCTCGATCTGCGAGCGTTCCAGGACGCGGCGCGGGCGGGGGGCGTAGGAGAAGACGCGGTACCACTCGATCCGGTCGCCGTTGTAGCGGGCGACGCCGTAGCTCCAGCCCTTGCCGTTGGCGTCGGGTTTCTCCGGTACGTCCCAGCGCAGGCTGCAGTCGAAGGTTCCGCCGGACCGCTGGATGAGTCTGCGCCGCAGGCCGAACAGGAAGAGTCCCACCACCACGAGCGCGACCACGACTCCGCACACAGTCAGAGCGAGGACCATCGGCACCGACCTCCTCGTCTCCTAGGTAACGGAACGGAAAAAACACCCACATTTGCCTCAGCCGCGGCTGGTGCCGGATTGCTCCGGTACCAGCCGCGGCTGAGTTACGTCATCGCGCGGCGCGCTGGTTCAGCGCGCCGCCGCCGCACGCAGGCGGACATCTGCGCGACGCTCGGCGGTGGCGTCACCCTCCGCCTTCGCGCGCTCCAGCTCCCGCTCCGCGCGCTGGACATCGATCTCGTCCGACAGCTCGGCGATCTCGGCCAGCAGCGACAGCTTGTTGTCCGCGAACGAGATGAAACCGCCGTGCACCGCGGCGACGACCGTTGCACCATCACTCGTACGGATGGTCACCGGGCCCGACTCCAGCACACCGAGCAGCGGCTGGTGACCGGGCATGACGCCGATGTCGCCGGACGTGGTGCGCGCGACGACCAGGGTGGCCTCGCCGGACCAGACCTGGCGGTCCGCGGCGACCAGCTCGACGTGCAGCTCAGCAGCCAAGGGTGGCTCCTCGGGTCACCACCCGGCGGTAGTGCCGGGTGTGGGTCAATTCTAGAGGGCGTGGAGAGAGGGGCGGACACACCCCCGCCGGGTGCGACCCCGGAGGGAGGTGCCCAGCCCCTCTCAGATGAGCACGGGGCTCAGGAGACGCCCAGCTCCTTGGCGTTGGCCTTGAGGTCCTCGATGCCACCGCACATGAAGAACGCCTGCTCGGGGAAGTGGTCGTACTCACCGTCGCAGATCGCGTTGAACGCGGCGATCGACTCGTCGAGCGGCACGTCCGAACCGTCCACGCCGGTGAACTGCTTGGCGACGTGGGTGTTCTGGGACAGGAAGCGCTCCACACGACGGGCACGGTGGACGACGAGCTTGTCCTCCTCGCCGAGCTCGTCGATACCGAGGATCGCGATGATGTCCTGGAGGTCCTTGTACTTCTGCAGGATCGTCTTCACGCGCATGGCCGCGTTGTAGTGGTCCTGCGCGATGTACCGCGGGTCCAGGATGCGGGACGTGGAGTCCAGCGGGTCCACGGCCGGGTAGATGCCCTTCTCGGAGATCGGACGGGAAAGAACCGTCGTCGCGTCGAGGTGGGCGAAGGTGGTGGCCGGGGCCGGGTCGGTCAGGTCGTCCGCGGGGACGTAGATCGCCTGCATCGAGGTGATCGAGTGACCACGGGTCGACGTGATGCGCTCCTGGAGGAGACCCATCTCGTCGGCCAGGTTCGGCTGGTAGCCCACCGCGGAGGGCATACGGCCGAGCAGCGTGGAGACCTCGGAACCGGCCTGCGTGAAGCGGAAGATGTTGTCGATGAAGAACAGCACGTCCTGCTTCTGGACGTCACGGAAGTACTCGGCCATGGTGAGGCCGGCCAGCGCGACGCGCAGACGGGTGCCCGGGGGCTCGTCCATCTGACCGAAGACCAGGGCGGTCTTGTCGATGACGCCCGAGTCGGTCATCTCCTCGATGAGGTCGTTGCCCTCACGGGTGCGCTCACCGACACCGGCGAACACGGAGACACCGTCGTGGTTGTTGGCGACACGGTAGATCATCTCCTGGATGAGCACCGTCTTGCCGACGCCGGCGCCGCCGAACAGACCGATCTTGCCGCCCTTGACGTACGGGGTCAGCAGGTCGATGACCTTGACGCCGGTCTCGAACATCTCGGTCTTCGACTCGAGCTCGTCGAAGTTCGGGGCCTTGCGGTGGATCGGCCAGCGCTCACCGTCGTAGGACTCGTCGACGTTCAGCACCTCACCGAGGGTGTTGAACACCTTGCCCTTGGTGAAGTCGCCGACCGGGACGGAGATGGCGGAGCCGGTGTCCGTCACCGAGGCCTGGCGGACCAGACCGTCGGTGGGCTGCATGGAGATGGTGCGGACCAGGCCGTCACCCAGGTGCTGGGCGACCTCCAGGGTCAGCGTCTTCTTCTCGCCGGCGTTGGCCGGGTCGGCCACCTCGACGTGAAGGGCGTTGTAGATGTCCGGCATCGCGTCGACGGGGAACTCCACGTCGACGACCGGGCCGATGACCCGGGCGACGCGGCCCGTAGCCGTCGCGGTCTCAACAGTGGTGGTCATTAGCGGTCACTCCCCGCGGTCGCGTCGGCCAGGGCGCTCGCGCCACCGACGATCTCGCTGATTTCCTGGGTGATTTCGGCCTGGCGGGCCGCATTGGCAAGACGGGAGAGCGTCTCGATGAGCTCGCCCGCGTTGTCGGTGGCCGACTTCATCGCGCGCCGCGTGGCAGCGTGCTTCGAAGCGGCCGACTGGAGCAGCGCGTTGTAGATACGGCTCTCCACGTAGCGCGGCAGCAGGGCGTCGAGGACGTCCTCCGCCGAGGGCTCGAAGTCGAACAGCGGAAGGATCTCGCCCTTGGGCGTCTCCTCCGCGACCTCTTCGAGGCGCAGCGGCAGCAGCCGGGCGTCGAGCGCCGTCTGCGTCATCATCGAGACGAACTCGGTGAAGACGATGTGGAGTTCGTCCACGCCGCCGTCCGCCGTCTCCTTCTCGATGGCCTCGATCAGAGGCGCCGCCACCTTCTTGGCGTCCGCGTACGAGGGCTCGTCGGTGAAGCCGGTCCACGACTCCGAGATCTTGCGCTCACGGAAGTTGTAGTGGGCGACACCACGGCGGCCGACGATGTACGTGTCGACCTCCTTGCCCTCGCGCTCCAGGCGCTCGGTCAGCTGCTCCGCCGCCTTGATGGCGTTGGAGTTGAAGGCACCGGCCAGACCGCGGTCGCTCGTGAGGAGCAGGATCGCGGCACGGGTCGGGTTCTCCGTCTCCGTGGTCAGCGGGTGCTTGGTGTTCGAACCGGTACCGACCGCCGTGACCGCGCGGGTGAGCTCGGTCGCGTACGGCGTGGAGGCCGCCACCTTGCGCTGCGCCTTGACGACACGCGAGGCGGCGATCATCTCCATCGCCTTGGTGATCTTCTTGGTCGCGGTGACGGATCGGATGCGACGCTTGTAGACCCGGAGCTGGGCTCCCATGAGTCAGGTCCCTTCCTTACGTCACTTGGCGGCAGCGGCCGGAGTGTCCTCGCCGAGCAGCTTGCCGTCGGAGGTCTCGAACTGCTTCTTGAAGTCCGCGATCGCGTCGGCGACGGCCGTCAGCGTGTCGTCGGACATCTTGCCGCCCTCCTTGATGGAGGTCATGAGGCCCTGCTCCTTGCGGTGCAGGTACTCCAGGAGCTCCTTCTCGAAGCGGCGGATGTCGGCGACCGGAACGTCGTCCATCTTGCCGGTGGTGCCGGCCCACACGGAGACGACCTGGTCCTCGGTGGACATCGGCTGGTACTGGGCCTGCTTCAGCAGCTCGACCATGCGCTGACCGCGCTCCAGCTGCGACTTCGAGGCGGCGTCCAGGTCGGAACCGAAGGCGGCGAACGCCTCCAGCTCACGGAACTGGGCCAGGTCGACGCGGAGACGGCCGGAGACCTGCTTCATCGCCTTGTGCTGCGCGGAACCACCGACTCGGGAGACGGAGATACCGACGTTCAGCGCGGGACGCTGACCGGCGTTGAACAGGTCCGACTCCAGGAAGCACTGGCCGTCGGTGATGGAGATGACGTTGGTCGGGATGAACGCCGAGACGTCGTTGGCCTTGGTCTCGACGATCGGCAGACCGGTCATCGAGCCGGCGCCCATGTCGTCGGAGAGCTTCGCGCAGCGCTCCAGCAGACGGGAGTGCAGGTAGAAGACGTCACCGGGGTAGGCCTCGCGGCCCGGCGGGCGGCGCAGCAGCAGCGACACGGCGCGGTAGGCGTCGGCCTGCTTCGACAGGTCGTCGAAGATGATCAGGACGTGCTTGCCCTCGTACATCCACTGCTGGCCGATGGCCGAGCCGGTGTAGGGCGCCAGGTACTTGAAGCCGGCCGGGTCGGACGCCGGGGCGGCGACGATGGTCGTGTACTCCAGCGCGCCGTTCTCCTCCAGCGCGCGGCGGACCGACGCGATGGTGGAGCCCTTCTGGCCGATGGCGACGTAGATGCAGCGGACCTGCTTGTTCGGGTCGCCGGTGCGCCAGTTGTCACGCTGGTTGATGATCGTGTCGACGGCCAGGGCGGTCTTGCCGGTCTGGCGGTCACCGATGATCAGCTGACGCTGACCACGGCCGACCGGGGTCATCGCGTCGACGGCCTTGTAGCCGGTCTCCATCGGCTCGTGCACCGACTTGCGCTGCATGACCGTGGGGGCCTGCAGCTCGAGGGCGCGACGACCGCTGGTCTCGATCTCGCCGAGGCCGTCGATCGGGTTGCCGAGCGGGTCGACAACGCGGCCGAGGTAGCCCTCGCCGACCGCGACGGAGAGGACCTCACCGGTGCGCTGCACCGGCTGACCCTCCTCGATGCCACTGAACTCACCGAGGACGATGGCGCCGATCTCGCGCTCTTCCAGGTTCAGCGCGAGACCGAGGGTGCCGTCCTCGAACCTCAGCAGTTCGTTGGCCATGGCCGAGGGCAGGCCCTCGACCTTCGCGATGCCGTCGCCGGCAAGGGTGACCGTACCGACCTCCTCGCGCGAGGCCGCGTCCGGCTTGTACGACTGGACAAAGTTCTCCAGCGCGTCCCGGATCTCCTCCGGCCGGATCGTGAGCTCCGCCATCTGGGTTCCCTGCTCTCCTTGTTGGGCCCGAAGTTTCACTTGGGGGGGATGGGGACTCCCCCCTGAAAGAGGTGAATCCTCTGCACGGCCCAACCAGGGCCGTAATTACGTAATGCTTTTTCGATTACCGCGGTGCTGCTAGCTCGCCATGCGGCGGGCGGCGTCCTCAAGGCGGTCCGCGAGGGAACCGTTGATGACCTCGTCACCGACCTGCACCCGGATCCCGCCGACGACCTCGGGGTCGACGTCGAGGTTGAGGTGCATCTTGCGGCCGTAGAGCTTCGCGAGGGCGGCGCCCAGGCGCTGCTTCTGCGTGTCGCTCAGCGGCACCGCCGAGGTGACTACGGCGACCATGCGGTCCCGGCGCTCGGCGGCGAGCTTGGACAGGGACTCCAGTCCCGCTTCCAGGCTACGTCCCCGCGGCGCGGTCACAAGGCGCGTCACCAGACGCTCGGTGGCCGGCTTGGCACGGCCGCCGAGCAGCCGGTGCAGCAGCTCGACCTTGGCAGGGGTGCCGGCCTTGCGGTCGGTCAGCGCGGCGCGCAGCTCGGTGTTCGAGGAGATGATCCGGCCGAACCGGAACAGCTCGTCCTCGACGTCGTCGAGCGTGTTCGCCTTCTCCGCCGCCGTGAGGTCGGCGACGTCCGCCAGCACCTCCAGCGCGTCCACCAGGTCGCGAGGCTGCGACCAGCGGGAACGGACCATGCCGGACACCAGGTCGGCGGTCTCGCCGCTGACCTGGCCGCCGATCAGACGGCGCACCAGCTCGGCCTTCGCCTCGCCGGCCTGCGCCGGGTCGGTGAGGACCCGACGCAGCGACGCCTCGCGGTCGAGCAGCGCGGTGACGGCCGCCAGCTCGTCGGCGAGCCGCGTCGCGTCCACGGACGTGGTGTCCGTCAGCGCGTCGATACGCTCACGTGCGGCTGCCAGTGCCTCGCGGCTCGCTCCGTTCATCGCGTCGCCTCGGCCTTCTCCTCGAGCTCGTCGAGGAAGCGGTCGATCACACGGCTCTGGCGGGCGTGGTCCTCGAGGGACTCACCGACGAGCTTGCCGGCCAGTTCGGTGGCGAGCTTGCCGACGTCCTGACGGAGCGCGGCGGAAGCGGTCTTGCGGTCGGCCTCGATCTGGGCGTGACCGGCGGCGACGATCTCCTCACGCTGCCGCTGGCCCTCGGCCCGCATCTCGGTGATGAGCGCGGCACCCTGCTCCTGAGCCTCCTGGCGCAGGCGCGCGGCCTCGTGCCGGGCCTCGGCGAGCTGAGCCTTGTACTGCTCAAGAACGCTCTGGGCCTCGGTCTGCGCGGCCTCGGCCTTCTCGATACCGCCCTCGATGGCCTCGCGGCGCTGCTCCAGAACCTTGTTGATGTTCGGAAGGAGCTTCCAGGCGAGGAAGCCGAAGACGATGACGAAGGCGAGCAGGCCGATGACGAGCTCGGGGATCGGCGGGATGAGGGGATTTTCCTTCTCCTCGGCCGCCAGAATGAGCAGCTGGCTCATGTCAGTGCCTTTCGTCTAGGGGGCTGTCGCTGATCGGCTGATCAGGTGCCGTAGACGAACGGCATGACCAGGCCGATGAGGGCGAGCGCCTCACAGAAGGCGAAGCCGAGGATCTGGTTGGCGCGGATCAGGCCGGCAGCCTCGGGCTGGCGGGCCAGGGCCTGCGTGCCGTTACCGAAGATGATGCCGACGCCGACGCCGGGGCCGATGGCGGCGAGGCCGTAGCCGATGGAACCGAGGGAGCCGTGGACGCCGTCGGCAGCAAGGGTCTGGAGAGCGGACATGCCGATTCTTCCTTCTTCTTTACGGACCGGTGGGGGTTGGCCACCGGACGATCGGGGGGTGGTGAGGCGGGGCGCTCAGTGGTGCTCGGCGAGGGCGCCCTGGATGTAGGTGCACGTCAGGAGAACGAAGACGTACGCCTGCAGTGCCTGGATGAAGAGCTCGAACGCCGTCATCACGAGGGTCATCAGGAAGCTGACGCCGGCGTAGGCGATGCCGATGCCGTTCAGCAGGTACCAGCTGGCGATCGTGAAGAGCAGCAGCAGGGTGTGGCCCGCGAACATGTTCGCGAACAGTCGCACCGCGTGGGTGAAGGGCCGCACCAGCAGGTTCGAGAAGAACTCGATGGTCATGGCGAGCGGCAGCACCGCGCCCAGCGACTTGTCGTACCCGGTGACGTTCTTGAAGAAGCCGACGAAGCCGTGGCGCTTGAACGTCAGCGAGATCCACAGGATGTAGACGATCAGCGCCAGGACGAGCGGGTACGAGATGATCGCCGTCACCGGGAAGGAGGCGACCGGAATGATCGACCAGAGGTTCATCATCCACACGAAGAAGAACAGCGAGACGACCAGCGGAACGTACTTCTCGCCCTCCTTCTTGCCGATGGTCTCGTAGACGACACCGCGCCGGATGAAGTCGTAGCCGGCCTCGGCAACCATCTGCATCTTGCCGGGCACGACCTTCGGCCTGCGGAAGGCCGCCCAGAAGAAGCCGACGATGATGATGGAGCCGAGCAGCGCCAGCAGCATCGTCTTGTTGAAGTACAAGTTGCTGTCGGCGTCGCCCCACAGGGGCTTGAACATGAACGAGTGCAGGCCGGGAGCCGGGAAGCCACAGCCGTCGAAGATGTGGCAATCGGTCTCGAAGGCGAGCACCTGCGTCGGGTCAGCACTCACCGCGGGCTCCTTCAGCGTGGCGCATAGGTACGGCAACCTCGTTGTGTCGGCGCGGCGTACGGCCGCGGTTCGGCACGGGACTGGTGTTACGGATGTGGGGGCGGCTGTGGGGCATCTCGCCTCGCGATTGAGCAGGCGTCAGCTCGGATGCCCGCGCCCGCGATGCCGCAGTTGGCACCGGACGATAGCAGGATCTCTCGTGCGCCTTTATCCCGGCCCTACCTCTCACGACGAGTGCCCGGTCTTCTCGGACTTCTCGGGCTCGACGTAGAGGATCTTGGCCTTCATGTGGGCACGCGTCTGAGCCGCGATCCACGTGAGGGTGGCGACCACGAGCGTGATGGCGAAGGCCTTGGGATTGAACAGCGTGGTGTTCTTGAAGGCGGCGACGAAGACGAACAGCAACAGCAACTGCGCCGCGTAGAGCATGAGTCCCATGGCCTGGAACAGGTGCGGAAGCGATTTGGCAGTGCGCTGTAGAACGTAGAGGCCGATCCCCATGAAGAGGATCACCACCAGCGTCGCGACGACGGCCCCGATCGCCCCCTTGCCGCCCGCGACCACTGCGCTGACGACGGCGGCAAGCGCGCCGACGGCAGCCGTGGGTACGGCGGCCTGGGCCAGGATCCGGGCGTCATTGGACGGCATGGCGGCAACTCCGCTTTCACAGGGGGCAGGGTGTCGTCATGGACGAGCGTAGCCCCGGTCCGAGAGTCATAGACCTCAGGCCATTGGACCGTCGCACTTGGGTCCTTCGGCTCTATCCGGGGTTCTCGTGAACCGTATCACAAACTATTTGATGAGGTCTTTACCTGGTTGGTGTGCTCACCGTCACACATGAGAGTGACCCTGCGCGTCTGTGCAGAATCCGGGGTGAGATGTCTGGTATTGGGGAGCTTTGCTCCCCCACGAGTTGGCAATGCTCTAGTCAGATTCTTACCTTGGCGGGCTCACCCGGCAGGGCGTCAGCGCGACGTTCCGGCCTTGCGCCCGTCCAGGAACCGCGAACGGGGACCGATGGCGGTCGCGCCGTTGACCCCGGTCAGACCGGTGGGCACCGGGGCGGGCCGCTCCTCGGCGGCCGCCGGGGCCGCTTCGAAGGCCGCGGCGGGGGCGGGGGCTTCGGCGGGGGCCGCGGCCCCACGGCGGCGGTAGCGCGGCGGCACGAAGCGCTCGGCCCAGCGCGGAGCCCGCGGGGTGAACCGCGGAAGCAGGAGCAGGATCAGACCGATGGCGCTGAAGAACACGACGCCGAGCACGATCCACATCGACGCGGAGTTCACCGAGTAGGCCAGCGCGCCGAAGCCGATCAGCGCCGACCAGAAGTACATGATCAGCACGGCCCTGCTGTGCGAGTGGCCGATCTCCAGGAGCCGGTGGTGCAGATGCCCCCGGTCGGCGGCGAACGGCGACTGTCCGCGCCAGGTGCGGCGCACGATGGCCAGCACCAGGTCGGCGGCCGGCACCGCGATGATCGTCAGCGGCAGCAGCAGCGGGATGTAGACGGGCACCGTCTGGTGCACCGCGGCCTTCTCGGAGCCGGTGAACAGGGCCAGCGCGTCCGGGTCGAGCTGACCGGTGATCGAGATCGCACCCGCGGCCAGCACCAGCCCGATCAGCATCGAGCCGGAGTCGCCCATGAAGATCCGCGCGGGATGCATGTTGTGCGGCAGGAAGCCCAGGCACATGCCCATCAGGATCGCCGCGAAGAGGGTCGCCGGGGCGGCCGCCTCGATGCCGTACGAGTACCAGATCCGGTACGAGTACAGGAAGAACGCGGTCGCGGCGATGCACACCATGCCCGCGGCCAGACCGTCCAGGCCGTCCACGAAGTTCACCGCGTTGATCGTGATGACGACGAGTGCCACCGTCAGCAGCGTGCCCTGCCACTGGGTCAGCGCCACATTGCCGACGCCCGGGATGGGCAGCCACAGGATGGTCAGACCCTGCATGACCATCACGCCTGCGGCGATCATCTGGCCGCCCAGCTTGATCAGGGCGTCGATCTCGAACTTGTCGTCCAGGACACCGATCAGCCAGATCAGCGCGGCCCCGGAGAGCAGCGCGCGCGGCTCGTTGGACTTGGCGAAGACCTCGTTGAGGTTGGTCAGATGGTCGGCGACCAGCAGACCCGCGCACAGGCCGAAGAACATCGCGATACCGCCGAGGCGCGGAGTGGGCTCCCGGTGCACATCACGTGCCCGGATCTCCGGCATGGCTCCGGCCACGATCGCGAACTTACGTACCGGCCCTGTCAGCAGATACGTCACCGCGGCCGTGATACAGAGCGTCAGCAGGTATTCACGCACGGGCTTCCCCACAGGTCTCGCTGGCCATCACAGCCCCACACCCTAGCGACGTACGCATATCAGTGGGGACTTCCGGGTAGCGACGATGGTTGCATGCAAGGCTGTGTACGGGGGTCCACTTCCGTGCGTCTACCCACGCTCAGCCGGGATACGGCGGAAATCTACCGGCCAGTTCCCGCGCCTCGTCACGCGCCCCGGCGGTGTCGATCTCACTCCGCAGCACCCCCGCCATCAGCACGGCGATCCGCGCCATCTCCGGCTCCCCCATGCCCTGTGTGGTCAGCGCCGCCGTGCCCAGGCGCAGCCCGCGTGCGTCGCCGTGCGGCAGGACGCAGCAGTCCAGCACCATCCCGGCGGCCGCCAGCCGGCCGCGTGCGGCGCGTCCGTCGACGCCGAGCGGCGACGGGTCGGCGGTGATCAGATGGGTGTCCGTGCCGCCGGTGATGACGGCGAGCCCCTCGTCGGCCAGCTCGGACGCCAGGACCCTCGCGTTGGCGACCACCCGGTGCGCGTACGCGGAGAACGCCGGCGTCGCCGCCTCACCGAACGCGACGGCCTTGGCGGCGATGGTGTGCATCTGCGCGCCACCCTGGGTGAACGGGAACACGGCCCGGTCGACACGCTCGGCCAGCTCGGCGCCGCACAGGACCATCCCGCCGCGCGGCCCGCGCAGCACCTTGTGTGTGGTTGCGCACACGATGTCGGCGTACGGCACCGGGTTGGGCGCCGCTCCCCCGGCCACGAGCCCGATCGGATGCGCGGAGTCCGCGATCAGATACGCCCCCACCTCGTCGGCGACCTCACGGAAGAAGGCGTAGTCGATGTGGCGGGGGTAGGCGATGGAGCCGCAGACGATGGCCTTGGGCCGGTGGTTGCGGGCGAGGTGGCGCACCTGGTCGTGGTCGATGAGCCCGGTCTCCGCCTCGACCCCGTACCCCACGAAGTCGAACCAGCGGCCCGAGAAGTTGGCCGGGGAGCCATGGGTGAGGTGCCCGCCGTACGACAGCCCGAGGGCGAGGACGGTGTCACCGGGCTGCAGCAGGGCGGCGTAGGCGGCCAGGACGGCGGACGAGCCGGAGTGCGGCTGGACGTTGGCGTGGTCGGCACCGAACAGCGCCCTGGCCCGCTCGATCGCGATGCGCTCGGCGACGTCGACGATCTCGCAGCCGCCGTGGTGGCGGGCCCCGGGATAGCCCTCGGCGTACTTGTTGGCGAGTGGTGAGCCCAATGCGGCCAGCACGGCCGGGGAGGTGAAGTTCTCGGCTGCGATCAGCTGCAGCGTCGTCGACTGCCGGTCCACTTCCCCCAGCAGGATCTCGGCCAGCTGGGGGTCCTGCCGCCGCAGGACATCGGCCTCGAGGGTATGGGTGACCGACATGGCGGGCTCCCGGGCGGTCGACGGTGACGTAGGTCCAATGTAGGCCCGGGCAGGACGGGGTGCGCGGTGTCGACGGCCACTGGTGCGACGGCAACCGGAGCCGCCAAGCGCTCCGCTGGAAGTGCCGCGCTGTGCCGTCGGTCGTCCGCGGGTCCGTCGTGGCTTGTCACGCGGTTCCCCGCGCCCCATCGGGGCGCTGCCGGACAGCAATTCGCCGGATCCGCTCAGGTACGCGCCGGCACCCCGGTGAGCGCCGTGACCACCGGGTCCAGCGCCTCGTGTATTTCGTCCCCGATCGAACGGAAGAACGTCAGCGGCGCCCCGTACGGGTCGTAGACCTCGTCCGCCTCCGCCGTCGGCGCCAGCAGCCACCCGCGTAGCGCCGCCGCGGCCCGGACCAGGGCACGCGCACGGGCGACCAGGCCGTCCTCCAGGGGCGGCAGGGTCGCCGGGTCTATCGCGCGGACCAGACGGGTGAACTCCTTCAGCGTGAAGGTGCGCAGGCCCGCCGAGTGGCCCATGGAGATGACCTGGGCGCGATGGTCGCGGGTCGCGGTCAGCACCAGGTCGGCCATGATGACGTGTTCGTCCAGCAGCTCCCGGCCGGTGAAACCGGAGGCGTCCGCGCCGAACTCGGCCAGCACGGCCTCCGCGTTGGCCTCCATGGGCGCGCCCTCATGGCCCCAGGTGCCCGCGCTCTCCACGATCAGCCCGCCGCCCAGGACGCCGAGCCGCTGTTTCACGAAATGCCGGGTCAGCCGCTCGGTGATCGGCGAGCGGCACACGTTGCCGGTGCTGACGTGGAGGATGCGGAAACTGTCGCGCGGAAGCCCGACGAAGGTGGTCGTAATCTCCGCTGCACGTTCCCCGTTGCCTATGCCACGCCCCGCCTCAGGGGCTGTCAATTCGCCACCTCGAGGTCGGGTACGACCTTGCGCAGCTCCTCCGCCGAGATCGCGCCCGCCCGCAGCAGCAGCGGCACCTCGCCCGTGACGTCGACGATCGACGAGGGCACGTTGCCGGGGGTCGGGCCGCCGTCGAGGTAGACCGAGACGGAGTCGCCGAGCATCTGCTGGGCGGCGTCGCAGTCCTCCGGCGCCGGGTGGCCGGTGAGGTTCGCGGACGACACGGCCATCGGACCGACGTCGGTGAGCAGCTCGATGGCGACCGGGTGCAGCGGCATGCGCACGGCAACGGTGCCACGGGTGTCGCCGAGGTCCCACTGCAGGGACGGCTGGTGCTTGGCGACGAGCGTGAGACCACCCGGCCAGAACGCGTCGACCAGTTCCCAGGCCAGCTCGGAGAAGTCGGTGACGAGACCGTGAAGCGTGTTCGGCGAGCCGATCAGGACAGGGGTGGGCATGTTGCGGCCCCGGCCCTTGGCCTCCAGCAGGTCGGCCACGGCCTCCGAGGAGAACGCGTCGGCGCCGATGCCGTACAGCGTGTCGGTCGGCAGCACCACGAGTTCGCCCCGGCGGACGGCGGACGCGGCCTCGCGCAGACCCGTCGCGCGGTCGGTCGCGTCGTTGGTGTCGTATCGCCGTGCCATGTCTAGCTGGCCTCCTCGTACACGTACTGCTGGCTTGAAGTCCGGGGCGTGCTCACGGCAGCGCCCGGCGGGCGGTCGCGAAGCGCGGGCGGTTGTTGAGGTCCGGGTGGTCGGCCGCATCGGCCCAGCCCCGCTCCTCGGTGAAGATCCATGGCACCTGGCCCCCCTGGGTGTCGGCGTGCTCGATCACGACGACACCGCCGGGGCGCAGCAGCCGGTGCGCCGTGCGTTCCAGTCCCCGGATGAGGTCGAGACCGTCCTCGCCCGAGAACAACGCCAGGTCGGGGTCGTAGTCACGGGCCTCGGGGGCGACGTACTCCCACTCGGTGAGCGGGATGTACGGCGGGTTGGAGATGACCAGGTCAACCTGGCCGTCGAGGTCGGGGAAGGCGTCCAGGGCGTTGCCCTGCCGCAGGTCGACCCGGGACCCCTCCATGTTCTTGCGGGTCCACTGGAGGGCTTCCTCCGACAGCTCC
The DNA here is from genome assembly GCF_032656585.1 of Streptomyces herbicida. Lineage (NCBI taxonomy): Bacteria > Bacillati > Actinomycetota > Actinomycetes > Kitasatosporales > Streptomycetaceae > Streptomyces > Streptomyces herbicida. The sequence continues at coordinate 706,510 of NZ_JAUYWJ010000001.1, read as the reverse complement.
ACCGCGTGCACGCGCGAGCGCGGGACCTCCTGGGCGAGGGCGAGCGCGATCGCGCCGGAGCCGGTGCACAGGTCGACGATGAGCGGCTCGACCACGTCCATGGCCCGCACGGCGTCTATGGCCCAGCCGACCACCGACTCGGTCTCCGGCCGCGGCACAAAGACGCCCGGCCCGACCTGGAGCTCCAGGTACCGGAAGTAGGCGCGCCCGGTGATGTGCTGGAGCGGCTCGCGCTGCTCGCGCCGGGCGATGACCTCCCAGTAGCGGGCGTCGAAGTCGGAGTCCTTCACGGAGTGCAGTTGGCCCCGCTTCACGCCGTGCACGAACGCGGCGAGCTCCTCCGCGTCGTTGCGCGGAGAGGGCACGCCGGCGTCGGCCAGCCGCTGGGCGGCCTGGGCCACCTCCGCGAGCAGCACGCTGCGGGGGCTTGGGGGTCGCCCCCCAAAATCTTGCTGCACGCTCGTCCTCCGGGTATTCGGTACTTCGTGACTCGCCTTACGCGGCCGCGAGCTTGGCCGCCGAGTCCGCGTCGACGCAGGCCTGGATCACCGCGTCGAGGTCGCCGTCCAGGACCTGGTCAAGGTTGTACGCCTTGAAGCCGACGCGGTGGTCCGAAATGCGATTCTCCGGGAAGTTGTACGTACGGATCTTCTCGGAGCGGTCGACGGTGCGGACCTGGCTGCGGCGGGCGTCGGCGGCCTCCCTCTCGGCCTCCTCCTGCGCCGCCGCGAGCAGCCTGGAGCGCAGGATACGCAGAGCCTGCTCCTTGTTCTGCAGCTGGCTCTTCTCGTTCTGGCAGGAGGCGACGACTCCGGTGGGAATGTGCGTGATGCGCACCGCGGAGTCGGTGGTGTTGACGGACTGCCCACCGGGCCCGGAGGACCGGTAGACGTCGATGCGGAGGTCGTTCGGATTGATCTCGACGTCGACCTCCTCGGCCTCGGGGGTGACGAGGACACCGGCGGCGGAGGTGTGGATACGGCCCTGGGACTCGGTGGCCGGCACCCGCTGCACGCGATGCACACCGCCCTCGTACTTCAGCCGGGCCCACACGCCCTGGCCGGGTTCGGTCTGACCGCGGGTCTTCACCGCGACCTGGACGTCCTTGTAGCCGCCGAGCTCGGACTCGGTGGAGTCGATGATCTCGGTCTTCCAGCCGACGCGCTCGGCGTAGCGCAGGTACATGCGCAGGAGGTCTCCCGCGAACAGCGCCGACTCGTCGCCGCCGGCGCCCGCCTTGATCTCCAGAATGACGTCCTTGTCGTCACTCGGGTCACGCGGGACGAGCAGGAGGCGCAGCTTCTCGGTGAGTTCCTCGCGCTGCTTGTCGAGTTCCTTGACCTCGGCCGCGAAGTCGGGGTCGTCGGCGGCGAGTTCGCGTGCGGTCTCGATGTCGTCGCCGGCCTGCTTCCAGGAGCGGTACGTGGCGACGATCGGGGTGAGCTCGGCGTAGCGCTTGTTCAGCTTGCGCGCGTTGGCCTGGTCGGCGTGGACCGACGGGTCGGCGAGCTTCGTCTCCAGGTCGGCGTGCTCACCGACGAGTTCCTCGACGGCCTCGAACATCTTGGGGCTCCTGTACTGCTCGGAAAGGGGAAGGCGGGCGACCAAAAACGCCGGTCCCGGCGCATCCCGAAGGCGGGACGCAGCCGTGGACCGGCGAAATGGGGCTCGCTACTTCTTGGAGCCGGCGGCAGCCTTGCCGAAGCGGGCCTCGAAGCGGGCCACACGGCCACCGGTGTCGAGGATCTTCTGCTTGCCCGTGTAGAACGGGTGGCACTCGGAGCAGACCTCGGCCCGGATGGCGCCGGACTCGATGGTGCTACGGGTGGTGAACGACGCGCCACAGGTGCAGCTGACCTGCGTCTCGACGTACGCGGGGTGGATGTCGCGCTTCAAGGTGTCTCCTAGGTTCGGGAGGGCACCGGGTCGCAACCGCGGGCTGCGGAGGCGTGAACCGGGGCCGACGTACCAGTCTGCCAGGACTGGCCGCATCCCCCAAAACCGGGGGGTGAGGCGTTCTATTCCCGGAGGGTCCGGGAGCGGGGAGCGGGCATGAGTTACGAGCTGCGGGCCGTGATCGCCGGCGAGGCGGTGCTGCGGGCGGTCGCGGGTGACCGGGTGGCGTCGCTGGGGCAGGGCCTGTCCCTGACGCCGATGGGGGACGACCTGAGCGAGGAACGTCTGGCCGAGTGGTCGGACCTCGGGCCGGTCGCCGTCGTGGAGGCGGAGTACTTCGGTGGCGTGGGCGAGCAGCGGGCCGCCGTGTGGGAGCGCGGTGCCCTCGTGCTCGGACCGCTGCGGATCGAGGAGGGGGAGCCGTTCGGGGCGGACGGGAGCCCGATCTCCCAGGCTCTGCGCAGGCTGGGTGTGCGGGCGAAGGGCGGGGCGGACGAGTTCTCGGCGGTGGGGCTGGACCAGCACCGGTCCACCAGTCGGTGGTTCGGCTGATCCGTGGCGCCTACGACGCCGTCACCACGCCCTTGGCCCCGCCCGTGGCCGTGCCCTTCGTCGCGCTCGCCGGGATCGGCAGGTCGTTGCTCAGGGCGGTCCACACCTGCTTGGCCTTGGCCTCGGCGATGACGACCCGGTTGGGGTTGGCGGGGTCGTACTGCACCGGCATCGTGACCATCTTCATGTGCGACGATCCGATGCCCTTCAGGCCGTTCGCGAAGTCCATCAGGGAGTTCACCGAGCCCAGGTCGGAATCGGTGGTGACGGCCTTGGTCGCGGTGTCGGCGAGGTCGTACAGCTTCTTGGGGCTGGTCAGTACGCCGATCTGTTTGACCTGGTCGACCAGGGCCTTGACGAAGGCCTGCTGGAGCTGGATGCGGCCGAGGTCGGAGCCGTCGCCGACGCCGTGCCGGGTGCGGACCAGGCCGAGGGCCTGCTTGCCGGCCAGGGTGTGCGTGCCGGCCTTGAGGTGGAGATGGCTCTCGGCGTCCTCGATGTTCTTGGTCGTGGTGACCGTGACCCCGCCGAGGTCGTCGATCAGCTTCTGGAAGCCGGAGAAGTCGACCTCCAGATAGTGGTCCATGCGGATGCCGGTGAGGGACTCGACCGTCTTCACCGCGCAGGCCGCACCGCCGGTGGAGTAGGCGGAGTTGAACATCACGCCGGAGGCGGCGGAATGCTTGGTGCCGTTGGTGTCGGTGCACGCGGGGCGGTCGATGAGGGTGTCGCGCGGGATGGAGACCACGCTCGCCTTCTTGTGTCCCTCGTACACGTGGACGACCATCGCCGTGTCGGAGCGGGCGCTGCCGTCGTCGGTGCCGCCGCCGAGCTCCTTGTTGGCGCCGGACCGGGTGTCCGAGCCGAGGACCAGGATGTTCACGGAGCCGTTGTCGACCTTCATCGGACGCTCGCTGCCGAGGGCCTGGTTGATGTCGACGCTCTTGAGGTTGCCGTTGAGCTTGAAGTACAGGTACCCGGCGCCGGTGCCCCCCAGCACCACGATGCCCGCGGCCGTCCAGGCGGTGACGAGCAGCGCCTTGCTGCGACCGCTGCGGGGCTTGCGGCGGCTGCCGCGGCCACGCGGACGGCTCGTGCCGGGCTCGGCGCTGCCGGGCTCGGCGCTGCCGGGCTCGGGTATGCCGGCCTGCGGCATGCTCTCGGCGGACATGTGCTCCTCGGTTCTCGTCCCGGTCGGTGTACCCCCAGCTTTCGCGGACGGGCCGGGTCGTAGTGACCCATACCGCACCATCGTCACTCCATCGGGTCAGACGGAGAAACTCGGGAAAGGGTTGCACAAAGCAGAGTGCCCACCGCGTGGAGCGGTAGGCACTCTGTGTAGCCGAGCAAACGGGACGAACCCCGCTCACCTGCGATTTCAGCCGAAAATGTCGTACTGCTTGAAGTCGGTACCGACGGAGATCCTTGTGGCGAAGATCTCGCTGGTCGCCTTGCCGGTGCCCTTGTACAGGTAGAGCGTGCCGCCGGGCGTACGGGCCAGGAAGTCGGCCTTGCCGTCGCCGCTGACGTCACCGACCGCGTCGAAGGCGTTGTATCCGGTCCAGGCGCTGCGCACCTTCACGCGGGTGGAGAACGCGCCGGTGCCGGACTTGCCGGTGCCCTTGTACAGGTACAGGTCCCCGGTGCTGCTCTTGCGCGCGAGCAGGTCGGCCTTGCCATCGCCGTTGAAGTCGCCGTGGCCGCGCACCATGTTGTACTGGTTCCAGCCCGTGCCGACCTGGACGCGTGCGGCGAAGGTGCCGTTGCCCTTGCCCGGGTAGATCCACAGCGTGCCGCCGGAGTCGACGGACAGTACGTCGGGCAGGTAGTCGCCGGTGACATCGCCCGGGACGATGATGCGGGTGCGGGTCTTCCAGCCGGTGAAGATCTTGGTCTGCGACCAGGAGTCGGTGGCCAGGACGTAGTGGACCCAGTAGACGTCACCGGTACCGCTGTCGCGGACCACGAGGTCCTCGATGCCGTCCCGGTTGAGGTCGGCCTGCAGGACGACGTTCACGCCGTTCCAGTTGCCCCAGGAGATCCGGGAGCCGAACGACGTGCCCTTGGAGTCCTTCTCGTAGCCGGTCTTGGTGGAGGCGTTGCGCACCCACAGGTCGGCCTTGCCGTCGGTGTAGCTCAGGTTGCCGTCGTCGACCTGCGCGTAAGCGGCACCGACGTACGTGCTCACCTTGGTGAAGACGCTGTACGCGCCCTTCTGCACGCAGTCCACGACGCCCCAGGAGACGACGCCGACGATCCGGCCGTTCACCACCAGCGGGCCACCGGAGTCGCCGTTGCATGCGGAGGTGGTGCCGGCGTCGCTGCCGGTGGCGGGGTTGCCCGCGCAGACCATGTGGCCCTTGACGAAGTCCGTGCTGTAGAAGCCGGAGCACGTGGTGTCCGACTGGATCGGCAGCGTGGCCGTCTTCAGCGTCTCGGAGATGTCCTGCGTGGTGGAGCTGGTGCGGCCCCAGCCGTAGACCTTGGCGCTGGTGTTCGCCGCGTACGAGGCGGTGTCGCCGGACGTCGTCATCCGGATCGGCGTGGCCTTGACCGGGTTGTCCAGGGTGAGGACGGCGATGTCGTTGTTGATGGTCGTCGCGCTGTACGACGGGTGGTTCCACTGGCGCAGTACGGCGGTCGCGGTGCCGCCGTGCAGGTCCGAGCCGCCCGCGCCGTCACTGGTCGGCAGCTGCGAGGTGCCCGTGACGACGGCGCCGTAGGCGTTCCAGTTGTAGCCCTTGACGCAGTGCGCGGCGGTGAGGATCTTCGTCGGCGAGACGACCGAGCCGCCGCAGAAGAAGCCGATGTCGTCGCTCTCGTCGGTGGTGCCCTTGTCGTCGTAGTACCAGAGCTGGGCCATCCACGGCGCGGTGGTGATGGTGGTCTCACTGCCACCGATGATCTTCGGGTCGACCGTGGCGGTGTTGGTGCTCGCGCTCAGGGACGACTTCTTGGTCGTCTGTCCCGCGGTGTCGTCACCGGCGAGGGCGCCCGCGACCCGCTTCTCCAGCGTGGCGAGCGACGGCGAGCCGAGGGCCGGCTTGACGGCCGGGGTCGGCACCGAGGTGGCCGCCCCCGCGGACGAGGTCATCAACGCCGCGGTCACGGCCGCGGCGACACCGGCGGCGGCAAGGGGCAGGGCGAGGCGTATCCGGCGTCTGTGACGACCGCCGGACGGAGTCGTGGTCAAGAAAGTCCCCCCAGAGGAACTTGAGATGGAAGGGGCGCGAGGCGCGCCCACTCCTCTCAGCGCCAAAAGGCCGCCCCCCGTCACTGTCGTGACGGGGGGCGGCCTTTCAGAAGGCGGTGTGCCTCAGTCCCCGTTGCCGGGCGTCGGCGTCGTCTTCTGGATCTGCATCAGGAATTCGACGTTCGACTTGGTCTGCTTCATCTTGTCGAGCAGCAGCTCGATCGCCTGCTGCTGGTCGAGCGCGTGCAGCACCCGGCGCAGCTTCCAGACGACGGCCAGCTCCTCGTTGCCGAGCAGGATCTCTTCCTTACGGGTGCCGGACGCGTCCACGTCCACCGCCGGGAAGATGCGCTTGTCGGCGAGCTTCCGGTCGAGCTTGAGCTCCATGTTGCCGGTGCCCTTGAACTCCTCGAAGATCACCTCGTCCATGCGGGAGCCGGTGTCGACGAGAGCCGTCGCCAGGATGGTGAGCGAGCCACCGTCCTCGATGTTGCGCGCGGCACCGAAGAACCGCTTCGGCGGGTACAGGGCGGTCGAGTCGACACCACCGGACAGGATGCGGCCGGAGGCCGGGGCGGCGAGGTTGTACGCACGGCCCAGACGCGTGATCGAGTCGAGCAGCACGACGACGTCGTGACCCAGCTCCACCAGACGCTTGGCGCGCTCGATGGCGAGCTCGGCGACCGTGGTGTGGTCCTCGGCCGGGCGGTCGAAGGTCGAGGAGATGACCTCGCCCTTGACCGACCGCTGCATGTCGGTGACCTCTTCCGGACGCTCGTCGACGAGGACGACCATCAGGTGGCACTCGGGGTTGTTGTGGGTGATCGCGTTGGCGATCGCCTGCATGATCATGGTCTTGCCGGTCTTCGGCGGGGCCACGATCAGACCGCGCTGGCCCTTACCGATCGGCGACACGAGGTCGATGATGCGGGTGGTCAGCACGCCCGGGTCCGTCTCCAGGCGGAGGCGGTCCTGCGGGTACAGCGGGGTCAGCTTGTTGAACTCCGGGCGGCCACGGCCGTGTTCGGGCGCCATGCCGTTGACGGAGTCGAGGCGGACCAGCGCGTTGAACTTCTCGCGGCGCTCGCCCTCCTTGGGCTGACGGACCGCACCGGTGACGTGGTCACCCTTGCGCAGGCCGTTCTTGCGGACCTGGGCGAGGGAGACGTACACGTCGTTCGGACCCGGCAGGTAGCCCGACGTACGGATGAAGGCGTAGTTGTCGAGGATGTCCAGGATGCCCGCGACGGGGATCAGGACGTCGTCCTCGGCGAGCTGCGGCTCGTTGCCGGCGAACTCGTCACGGCCACGACGGCCACGGCGGTCGCGGTAGCGGCCGCGACGGCCACGGCGGCCGCCCTCGAAGTCGTCGTCGTCCTGCTGGCCGCGGTCCTGACGGCCGCCGCCCTGCTGCTGGCTCGGCTGCTGGCGCTGGCCGCCCTGGCCCTGCTGCTCGTCGCCCTTGCCACGGCGGTCACGGTCGCGGCCGCGCTCACGGCGGTCACGGCGGCCACGGCCCTCGCCGTCACCGGCTTCGCCCTTGGCCTCGCCCTGCGCCTGCGGGGCCGGCGCCTCGGCCTTGGCCTCGCTCTTCGCCTCGGCGGCGATCGTCTCGGGGCTGCTCGCCTGAGCACCCGCCGGGCTGCCCGCCTCGGCGGTGGCACGGCGACGGCGACGCTCGGTCGGGGCGTCGTCTCCCCCGCGCTCGGCTTCGCTCGCGCGGGCGGTGCCGCCGGCCGGCTGTCCGGGGATCTCGATCTGCTGCTGGGCCACGGCCTTCTCGGCGGGCGCCTCGGACTTGGCCTCCGCCTTCTTGTCCGCCTCCTCGCCCGTACGGGCCCGGGAGGTGGTCCGGCGCTTCGGCTTGGTCTCGGCGGCGTCCCCTGCGGGAGCAGCGGCCTTGGGGGCGGCGCCCCCGCCTGCCTGCGCCTCCTTGATGACCTCGATCAGCTGGCTCTTGCGCATACGCGCGGTGCCCCTGATGCCGAGGCCGGATGCGACCTGCTGCAGCTCGGCCAGCACCATGCCCTCGAGGCCGGTACCGCGGCGCCGCCGGGAGCCGGCACCGGTGGCAGGCGCGGAGGCGTCCGTGGCGGGCGCGGCAGCGGTCTCCTCGACACGTGCGCCCATCAGATCGGTGGTGTCGCTCACGAAGGGTCCTTCCCTGGAGCGGACGTCGGCCTGTCTGGCTCGGCGACCGGTTGTGCTGTCCGGCATCGGTTCTGTCTCTGTGAACCAAGCCGGGGCGGTGGTCCGCCAAAGCGGCGGAAGAGATATCTGGTGATGGCGCTTCCCCGACGGGCCGTGGCACCCAGTGTCACGCGGCGCGGTCGCACCGATTCCGGAGCGTGCCCAGCGGCCCGCTCAGTGCCCGCGTACGGCGTACTGCCCAGGTACGACGTACGGAACACAGAGTGGCTTGGGAGACTCCCGGAAGAATGTCTGTCCCGGACGGGGACACGAAGCACCTCGCCATGGTGGGGTCGGGTGCAGACTTGAGGTTAACACTACCGGATCCAACAAACATTCCCCCTCTCCAAATCCGGCAACCGTGTGTCAGGTCGCAAGCGGCAGTACGCTCGCGCCCTGAACATCCAGGCTCAGCCGGTTGGCGGCCCAGTCCACGCCGGCCAGGGCCTCCACCTTGTCGGCGGTCCCGGCGTCGGCCAGTGCCATGACGGTGGGCCCGGCACCCGAGATGACTGCCGGGATCCCATCGGCACGCAGCCGCTCCACCAGCGCGGCGCTCTCCGGCATGGCCGGGGCGCGGTACTCCTGGTGGAGGCGGTCCTCGGTGGCGGGCAGCAGCAGCTCGGGGCGCCTGGTCAGGGCCTCGACGAGCAGGGCTGCACGGCCCGCGTTGGCGGCGGCGTCGACGTGCGGCACGGTGCGCGGCAGCAGGCCGCGCGCGGTCTCGGTCAGGACCGGCTTTCCGGGCACGAAAACCACCGGAACGATGGAATCGTTGGGCTCCATCCTGATGGCCCGCGCGGCGCCGCCCTCCATCCAGGAGAGCGTGAAGCCGCCGAGCAGGCAGGCCGCGACGTTGTCGGGGTGCCCCTCGATCTCCGTGGCGAGTTCGAGCAGCGCCGTGTCGTCGAGCTTCGCCTCTCCGCCTATGGTCACGGCGCGGGCGGCGACGATGCCGGCACAGATGGCGGCGGAGGAGGAGCCCAGGCCACGGCCATGCGGAATGCGGTTGGCGCAGACGATTTCCAGGCCGCGGGGCTGTCCGCCCAGCAGATCGAAGGCGGTGCGCAGGGACCGTACGAGGAGGTGACTCTCATCTCGCGGCAGCGTCTCGCTGCCCTCACCCGCGATGTCGATGTGCAGCCCGGAGTCGGCCACCCGGACGACGACGTCGTCGTAGAGCCCCAGCGCGAGGCCGAGGGCGTCGAAGCCCGGGCCGAGGTTGGCGCTGGTGGCGGGGACGCGCACCCGGACGGCGGCGGCGCGGAACGCTGGACCGGCCATCTCTCGATGACTCTCCTTGAGCTGCGTGATTGTCGAATGACATTCGATAGGGATGTGAGGACCCTCAGGCCGCGGAAACGATGCGGCGCCCTGCCTGATGCGCAGGCATATGCGGCGGGCGGGTTGACTACAGCCTATCGAAGGAAGGTTCTGTGGCGACATAGGGCGCACAGGAGGCGCACGATGCGTGTCGTAAGCCCCCTGTGCCCCCCCTTCTAGGGACTTCACAGGTTAGGACGCCACAAGCGGTTCTCAGGTTGCCCGGGGGTGTTCCCCGAGCACGCCCGGAGCAGGCCACGGGCGGGCCTGCCTCGGGCCTCGGGCGTCAGGCCAGGCCCAGCCGCGCGGCCGCGGCCGCCGCGTCGACCGGGACGGTGACCGGCTGCGGGGCGCCGGCGACGGCCCAGTCCGGGTCCTTGAGGCCGTTGCCGGTGACCGTGCACACGATCCGCTGGCCCGGGTCGACCCTGCCCTGCTCGGCGGCCTTCAGCAGACCGGCCACGGACGCGGCGGACGCGGGCTCCACGAAGACACCCTCCTGCGAGGCCAACAGCCGGTAGGCGCGCAGGATTTCACGGTCCGTCACCTCGTCGATGAGACCGCCGGACTCGTCCCGCGCCGCCAGGGCGTACTGCCACGACGCCGGATTGCCGATGCGGATCGCCGTGGCGATGGTCGAGGGGTCCTTGACGACCTCGCCGCGCACGATCGGGGCACTGCCGGAGGCCTGGAAGCCCCACATCCGAGGGGTCTTGGTGGACACGCCGTCGGCGGCGTACTCCCGGTACCCCTTCCAGTACGCGGTGATGTTGCCCGCGTTGCCCACCGGCAGCACATGGATGTCCGGGGCGTCGCCCAGCATGTCCACGATCTCGAAGGAGGCCGTCTTCTGGCCCTCGATACGCACCGGGTTCACCGAATTGACCAGCGCCACGGGGTAGTTGTCGCTCAGATTGCGCGCGAGCGTGAGGCAGTCGTCGAAGTTGCCGTCGACCTGGAGGATCTTCGCACCGTGCACGAGGGCCTGGCCCATCTTGCCGAGCGCGATCTTCCCGCGGGGCACCAGTACGGCGGAGACCATCCCGGCACGCACGGCGTAAGCGGCCGCGGAGGCGGACGTATTGCCCGTGGAGGCACAGATGACCGCCTTGGCCCCCTCCTCCTTGGCCTTGCTGATGGCCATGGTCATACCGCGGTCCTTGAAGGACCCGGTCGGGTTCGCGCCCTCCACCTTGAGGTGGACCTCGCAGCCCGTGCGCTCGGAGAGCACCTGCGCGGGCACGAGGGGCGTGCCGCCCTCGCGGAGCGTCACGACCGGCGTGGTGTCGGATACCGGAAGCCGGTCCCGGTACTCCTCGATGATTCCGCGCCACTGGTGGGTCATTGCTGGTTACTCTCCTTCAACCCGCATGATGCTGGCGACACCCCGCACGGTGTCGAGCTTGCGCAGCGCTTCGACGGTCCCGGTCAGGGAGGCGTCGGACGCGCGGTGGGTGACGACAACGAGGGAGGCCTCGCCGTCCTTGCCCTGCTGCCGAACCGTATCGATCGAGACCCCGTGCTCGGCGAAGACGGTCGCCACCTGGGCGAGAACACCCGGTTTGTCGGCGACGTCGAGGCTGATGTGGTAGCGGGTCACGACCTCGCCCATGGGCGAGACGGGCAGCGCGGCATACGCCGACTCGCCGGGCCCCGTTGCCCCGCTGAGCCGGTTGCGGCAGACGGCGACCAGGTCGCCGAGAACGGCCGAGGCGGTGGGAGCGCCGCCCGCGCCCGGGCCGTAGAACATGAGCTGCCCGGCGGCATCCGACTCGACGAACACGGCGTTGTACGCGCCGCGCACGGAGGCGAGGGGGTGGCTCAGCGGAATCATCGCGGGGTGCACGCGCGCGGTGACCGAGCCCCCGTCCGCGGCCCGCTCACAGATGGCGAGCAACTTGATGGTGCAGCCCATCTCCTTCGCCGAGGCGAAGTCGGCGGCGGTGACCTCGGTCATGCCCTCGCGGTAGACGTCGTCGAGGCGCACGCGTGTGTGGAAGGCGATACCGGCGAGGATCGCGGCCTTGGCGGCGGCGTCGAAGCCCTCGACGTCGGCGGTGGGGTCGGCTTCCGCGTACCCGAGGGCCGTGGCCTCGTCGAGCGCCTCTTGGTAGCCGGCGCCCGTGGAGTCCATCTTGTCGAGGATGAAGTTGGTCGTGCCGTTGACGATGCCGAGCACCCGGTTGACCTTGTCACCGGCCAGGGACTCGCGCAGCGGCCGGATCAGCGGGATGGCACCGGCGACGGCGGCCTCGTAGTAGAGGTCCCTGCCGTTCGCCTCGGCGGCGGCGTGCAGGGCGGCCCCGTCCTGGGCCAGCAGCGCCTTGTTGGCCGAGACCACGGAGGCCCCGTGCTCGAAGGCGGTAGTGATGAGGCTCCGCGCGGGCTCGATCCCGCCGATCACCTCGACCACGACGTCGATGTCGCCGCGTTTGACCAGGGCGGTGGCGTCGGTGGTGACGAGAGCCGGGTCGATGCCCTCCCGGACCTTGGACGGCCGCCGGACGGCCACGCCGGCCAGCTCCACCGGGGCACCGATCCGCGCGGCGAGGTCGTCGGCGTGCGTCGTCATGATGCGCGCCACCTCTGAGCCGACAACCCCACAGCCCAGCAGCGCCACCTTCAGCGGACGCGTACGCATCATCCGACCTCGTTTCCTCATACCGTCTACGGTTGCACCAGTCTCACTCACCGGACGGGAGTTTCTACCCTTCGTCCGGATCGTGAGATATCTATTTCATCCTGCCGGGACAGAAAGACCGGAGATCTTCCGGTCCCGTTTTCCGCTGCTCAGCCGACGTCGAGACGCAGGAGATCCTCCTCCGTCTCGCGGCGGACGATCACCCGGGCCTCGCCGTCGTTCACCGCGACGACGGGCGGCCGGAGCACATGGTTGTAGTTGCTGGCCATGGACCGGCAGTAGGCACCGGTGGCCGGGACCGCGATGAGGTCGCCCGGTGCCAGATCGGCCGGCAGGAACGCGTCCTTGACCACGATGTCCCCGCTCTCGCAGTGCTTGCCGACGACGCGCACGAGCATGGGCTCGGCGTCGGAGGTGCGGGAGGCGAGGGCGACGCTGTACTCGGCGTCGTACAGCGCGGTGCGGATGTTGTCCGACATACCTCCGTCGACGGAGACGTACGTACGCAGCCCGTCGAGGGGCTTGATGGTGCCGACCTCGTAGAGCGTGAAGGCGGTGGGCCCGACGATGGCGCGCCCGGGCTCGACGGAGATACGGGGAGTCCGCAGCCTGGCGCCCTCGCACTCGCGGCCGACGATCTCGGTCAGCGCCTTGGCGATCTCATGGGGCTCACGCGGATCGTCATCACTCGTGTACGCGATTCCGAGGCCACCCCCGAGGTCGATCTCGGGCAGCTCGACACCGTGCTCGTCCCGGATGTCCTTCAGCAGCCCCACCACGCGATGGGCCGCGACCTCGAACCCGGACATGTCGAAGATCTGCGACCCGATGTGCGAGTGGATCCCGATCAGCTCGAGCCCGTCGAGCTGAAGGGCGCGCCGCACGGCTTCCGCCGCCTGCCCGCCGGCCAGCGGAATGCCGAACTTCTGGTCCTCATGGGCGGTGGCGATGAACTCGTGCGTATGGGCCTCGACGCCGACGGTGATCCGGATCTGCACGCGCTGCCGCTTCCCGAGCGACTGGGCGACATGAGCGACCCGCACGATCTCCTGGAAGGAATCGAGAACGATCCGTCCCACACCGGCATTGATGGCCCGCTCGATCTCGGCGACGGACTTGTTGTTGCCGTGGAAGGCGATGCGCTCGGCGGGCATACCGGCGGAGAGGGCGGTGCTCAGCTCACCGCCGGAGCAGACATCGAGGTTGAGCCCCTCCTCGTGCAGCCACCGCACGACGGCACGCGAGAGGAACGCCTTCCCGGCGTAGAAGACATCGGCATCCTGCCCAAATGCCGTACGCCACGCCCGGGCCCGGGCCCGGAAGTCGGCCTCGTCGAGGACGTAGGCGGGCGTACCGAACTCCTCGGCGAGCCGCTTGACGTCGATGCCGCCGACGCTGACGACGCCCTGCTGATCACGGGTGACGGTCTGCGCCCACACCTTGGCGTCGAGGGCGTTGAGGTCGGCGGGCGGGGCGGAGTAGTGCCCCTCGGTGAAAACGTCGGCGTGACGGGGCCCGGCGGGATGTGCGGAACGGCTCATGTCTGTGGCTCTCTGTGGGCTCTCTGGGCGTTGCTTCTGTTCTTCTGCGGGCGTGCTCAGAGGTGGTCGGGTGCGTCGATACCGAGCAGGGACAGGCCACCGGCCAGCACCGTCCCGGCGGCTTCGGCGAGGGCGAGCCGGGCGCGGTGGGCGGCCGAGGGTTTCTCCTCGCCGTACGGAAGCACGACAGGCAGAAAGGGCAGGGCGGCATCGGCGACGGTGACGAGATGCCGGGCAAGCCGGTCCGGAGCACGGTGGGTGGCGGCCGCGGTGACGATACGGGGGTAGTCGGCGAGGGCGCCGACGAGATCACGTACTTCAATGTCCGCAATGTCACCGGCTTCGGCGTCGAAACCGAGCCGGGCGGCGTTGCGGCCGAGGGCCCGGGTGCGGGCATGGGCGTACCGGACGCGGAAGAGGGGGTTGCCCTCGCGCTGCACGAGGTGGTCGGCGGTGATCCGCGGCCGGTCGTGCGGGGCGGGGTGGAGCAGGGCCCAGCGGGCGGCGTCGGGACCGAGCGGGGCGGGGTCCTCCGGGGCGGGGACGGGCCGCAGATTGACGGGCTCACGGTGATCGATCTCCACCCGCCCGCCCTGAGCGGCGACGATCCGCACGAGCGCGTCGGCAACGACCTCGGCACGGGCCTCGTACGGCACGCGCAACTCGACGACTTCCCCGGCAAGGGCATCGCCGTGGCCGTACTCGTCCCCGCGCTCCCGAATCTCCGTCACCAGCGAGGCAACGGGATCCGCCCCTCCCGCAAGACAGATGTTGATGAACCCGGGCCCGGTGACGACGACATCACCGACCCCCTCCGCCCCCACGAGATGCGGCCGCAGAATCTCGGCGACACGCAACGCCGGCCGGCCTGCCGGCCGGGCGAGCTGGAGCGCGATGTTGGTGGCGTAATCACCACACCCCCCCGGCCCCGGCGGCGTAACCACGACCCGCTCCGGAACGGTCACACTCAGCTCCCCTTCATCAACAGCACGACGCACCGCGCGCAGCACGGTGCGGGAGAGCTCGACGGGGGTCACGGGACAAGCGTATGGGAGGAGGGGGGTGGGTATGCGAGTTGGTTTGGGGATGGGTCCGGGATGTGGACGGGGACGGACGGGGACGGACGGGGACGGGGACGGAGATGGGGACCGGACCGGGGTGGGGCGGGGCTTGGGGCGGAGCTTGGGTTGGCTTGGGAGCGATCAACACCTGCACTCGCAGGCACTCTCACGCGCTCCCGCGCGCTCTCAAGGACGGACAGCCGAACCCGCCGGGGCACTGCACGACACTGTGCGGACACGGCACGGCACTGTGCGGCACTGTGCGGCACTGTGCGGCACTGTGCGGCACTGTGCGGATCAGGCACCGGCCCGACCGGCACGCTCCGCCGAAAGCTCAACCTCTTCGGAACCGAAGGAGCCACCGAGGGCAGGGCCCGCCCGCTCACCATCAGCCGATCCTCCACGCCCCCGCTCGATCAACTGCCGTACGACGCTGACGAGTTCGGCGGGCTCGAACGGCTTGGCGAGAAAGGCATCGACCCCGATGTCCAGCCCACCTTCGACCTCGTGCTGAGTGCAGGCACTGACGATGGCGAGGGGAAGATCACGAGTCCGAGGGTCGGCACGCAGCCGAGCGGCGGTCCTCAGTCCATCCAGGCGGGGCATGACGACGTCCAGGGTGACGACATCGGGCCGCACCTCATGAACCACATCCAGACACTCGACACCATCGGCCGCGGTCACGACCTCAAGCCCCTCCAGCTCAAGATTGACCCTGATCAGCTGCCGGATGACCTTGTTGTCGTCCACAACAAGCACCCGACCCGACACGCCCGGCACAACTCGAGAGTAGGTCCGCACCGGCCACCGCGTCCGGCTTTTCCCCACTTCCACCCACGCGAGCGAGCCGCCCGCTCCGTCCCGCCGTAAACCCGTTCATGAACACCCCGAGGGAGCTGGTAGTGTTCTACCCGTCGCCAGGAGCGAACAGCTCCACAGCGGACACGCCCCCGTAGCTCAGGGGATAGAGCAACGGCCTCCGGAGCCGTGTGCGCAGGTTCGAATCCTGCCGGGGGCACCTCGAAGAAGGTGCCAAAAGACCCCGTCACCAGCGAAAACGCTGAGGCCGGGGTCTTCGCGTATGTGCAGGCGTGTGCCGCCCGGAGCGGCCGTATGTCGGGGTCCGTGGACGAGGCGTGGACGGGATCTTGGGGCATCACGCCTGGTGAGCCCCGCAAAACGATGTGGCCGGATCCCGGGACAGGGTGTGGGCCACATCGCAAGGCGGTACCGGTTCCTCCTAGTCGGCGGTGACCCCCCAGTAGGCGGTCTGCGCGGGCTTACCGTCGCGGTAGAGCACTGTGCAGTTCCCCCGGCCGCGGCTTGGGAAGTCCAACTGTTCGGAGCCGAGTGCGGCGTCCCACTCCTCGTAGGTGGGTCGGCCGTGAGGAGCCCACGCTCGCACCTCGTCATCGCTCAGCGGCCGCATGAACGGACCGTCATCGCTGTCCGCGGCCTCGATCATGAGAGGGAAGTCCAACACGGAGCCCGTGCCGCCGGTGAAGATGTACTCATGCCACTCCGGGTCGCGCCACAGTTCCTCGACGGACCGCCCCTCGAAACCGTGGTTGTCCCGCGCCAACTCGTCTTCCTGCTCCTGCCGGAACGCGGCCGCCAGATCACGCTGATACGGGCCCGTGTGTCTCCATGCGTTGCCACCCATCCGCGTCCCCTCTCCACTCGAACAGCTTGTTCAAGAGCGGAGCGTAAGAGACGGCACTGACAGGGCCCCCGCCCCGACGATGGTCACACCCTGGAGACCGCTCACAGGTCCCGCGGGGAAGGCCGGCACCTCGCTGAGACGCACCGCCTCAGGCCCGACTCCAAGCCTGGCGATGGCGAGCGACGCCGTACACGTGCTCGACCTGCTCAGCCGTCAACACCCCTGAGAGCGGCGCCAATGCCGCTACCTGACGCTCCTGGTACACCCGGACACCGCGCTGCAGACGGCCGCCCGCGCCGCCCGGCTGAAGAAGAAGCGATGCAAGGGCATCGACGACGCCATCGGCTACCTCCGTAACAAGGCCCAGTACCTGCGCTACGACACCGCGCTGGAACGCGGCTGGCCCATCGGCACCGGCATCATCGAAGGAGCCTGCCGCCACCTGGTCAAGGACCGACTCGACATCACCGGGGCCCGCTGGGGCCTGCCTGGAGCCGAAGTCGTGCTCAAGCTCCGTGCCCTACGCGCCAACGGCCACTTCGACACCTACTGGTCCTGGCACCAAAAACAGGAGTTCGCCCGCAACCACCAGGCGCGTTACCGCCACCAACTCATACTCATGACCTGTTCGACAGCACCCTTACCCAAGGTCTGCACCCAAATCTCTTCGACAGCGGAGCCCGGCGCTCGCAAACATGCGGCAGGCCCACCGGCGCCGATTCTGTCAGAGACCCCACGGCCACCCCACGGCCCTGACAACGAGGCCCCGCGTCGGCGGGAACCGGAAGATCAAGGGCCGCGTCCTCCCTCACGTTGATCCGCCTCGGCGCCAACGCCCCGATCAAGATTGGGAGATGGCAGGCCGCTCGTATATCGTACGTATGTACGAACTGGTGGCCGGAGCCTCACACTCCCGCCCCCGGGCGCACGCTGATACGCAACCGCTCAAAGACGGGGACCGAACATCACGATGGGCAAGAACATCACCAAGAAGACCCGCTACCGCGCCACCGCACTCGCCGCCGCCGGACTCGCGCTCGGCGTGCTCACCGCCACCGCGCCGACCGCCAGCGCGGCCACCGCGCAGGGATTCGTCAACGGCTGGGGCGACGTCAGCGACGACTGGTCCGACGAAGGCCTGCTGTCCACGACCCAGCACGCCAACAGCGGTGCCACCGGGCTCTGGCAGCTCGTGCTGTGGAAGGACGGATACCTGTCGGAGTCGGACGTCGACTGCAAGTTCGGGCCGAAGACCAAGGCCGCCACCCAGGCGTGGCAGACGCACTATCTCGGCTCGTCCGAGGCCGACGGCGTCGTCGGCAGCAAGACGTTCGGCGAGGCGAGCAAGCACCTCTCCAGCACCGACAACGGCTTCAGCGTCGCGTACGTCGGCCGCAACGGAGACAAGTACCTCTCCCGCAACGTCAACAACGGCGAATACGCCTTCAACACCGACTACACCAATGGCTTCGTCGAAGCGAGCTACAGCAGCTCCACCAACTGCCGCTGAGCATGTTGCGCCCGGCCCCCGGCACTGCGTCCCGGGCCGGGCGCCTTGGCGTCCGCACCCTTCTACTTCGTCCAGAACTGCGCCAGTGCTGCCTCCTTGTACGGGGCCGGGGTCACGCTCAGATCGCCCGCGAAGGGGCGGGACAAGACCATCACCAGCAGCAGACTGAAGCCGATCAGTCCGACCACCGCCGACACGAACAGCAGTTGCATCTTCAGGCTCCGCAGCCTTCCGGCGTCGGGTGCAAGGTCATCGCTCCCAGCCGCGGCGAGTCCTCGCAGGGGTAGCGGTCGATCGTCCGCGTTCACTCCTTGCCGCTGCCGTCGCAGTCGAGGCAGCGCCGCTTCGATGTGGCGCGGGTGCGGTCGTTGGCCGTCGAGAGCGCCAGAGCCGTACGGGAGCCGTGTGCGCAGGGGGTCTTGGAGCGTCTGCCCAGGTCAATGCAGCTGCTTCGGTGCGGACGCAGCCCGACGTGCCAGTCCCGCTCCAGGTCCGCTGCGTCGAATACGCTGCGAAGGCGTCCAACCTGACGTCCCTGGTATTGCGCGCACCGTCGCACGGCGGTGGCTCTTCACGTCGGCCCGGACGGCGCAGCCGCCGGATGCTGGAAGGGGTGTGGCATGAGGTCCCCAGGCGTGCATCTGCGGGAGATCACCGACGACAACCGGGATGCCGTTCGTGCCCTCCGCGTCCGGCGTGACCAGAAGCAATTCGTCGCCTCCGTGTCCAGGTCGCTCAAGGAGGCGGCAAAGAAACCGGAGGCCAATCCCTGGTACCGCGCCGTGTACATCGGCGACGAGCCCGTCGGCTTCGTGATGCTGTCGTGGAAGCCGCCGGCTGGCCCTTACAGGGGGCGACACTTCATCTGGCGCCTCCTCGTCGACAAGCGGCACCAGAGGCGAGGGATCGGCCGAGAGGCCCTTACGCAGATCGCCGCCCTGGTTCGCGCGGACGGCGCCACCGAGCTGCTCACCAGCTACGATCCCGGCGACGGCGAACCGTGGCCCTTCTACCAGAAGTTCGGGTTCGAGCCTACGGGTGAAATCGACGACGGCGAGATCGTTCTGCGGCTGGCCTTTCCCCCTCGGTGAGTTCATCCGGGTAGCTGCGGAGGGCTTTGGCCTCTGTTGGTCAGATGACGAAGAAGCCGGTGGGTTCCTGGACGTCGATGTCCCTCAGCTTCATGTGTGCCTCATGCGACCGTTACCCCGCATCCGGCCATTCCTCCGGAGGCTCTGGTGGCTCCGGGTCAGCCCGCCGCTCCGCTCGCCGCCCGTTCTCCACTCGCAGCGTCGTCGACCACGGCCAAAGATCCGGCTGCGGTTACGCAGAGCAGGCCAACCGGTGCTCGATACGGCACCGTTGAAACGGATCCGGCGGACACACCCCGTAGACGGTTACCCG
Source organism: Streptomyces herbicida (assembly GCF_032656585.1). Lineage (NCBI taxonomy): Bacteria > Bacillati > Actinomycetota > Actinomycetes > Kitasatosporales > Streptomycetaceae > Streptomyces > Streptomyces herbicida. The sequence goes on along the minus strand of NZ_JAUYWJ010000001.1, from coordinate 687,536 downwards.
ACCGTCGGAGAGCTCGATCCACCGATGCTCCGCCAGCACCGTATGGGCCAGCGGGGTCATGTCCGGCTAGCACCACCCGGTCCTGCTCCGGCGTCGCCACGCGATCCGCCGGCAGACCGCAGTACAGGCAGTGCGACCGCCCACCTGCCAACCTGCGCGGTCCCTCTTCCAAAACCCCCATACCGCGAGGGTCGGAAGCCCGGCGGCATATGCGTAGGCTGCGAACCGGACGGGGCGCCTGCGACAGTCGTCCATCCGTGAAATGGGAAGCGACCCGGCGGGTGCAACCAGCAACCAACGGCCGAAGGCACGCGACTGAGACACGACGAAGCCCCCGGCCCATGCGGGCTGGGGGCTGACAACCCATGTTCGAGATCACTCGTATTCGCGCAACGACTCCTCAATCTTGAGGCTGGCGATCTCCGGACCGCCGAAACGCCGTCCGACTCAAAGACCCTGTTCGTCCATCAGGCGCATCAGGTTCCGCTTGCGCTTCTGGGCAGTGCGCAGGGCGGTGACGTACACGGCGAACTCGTCCTCCGTTCCCAGGCATCGGTGGCAGTCCCGGATGCTCAGCAGCAGGCTGACGAGCTGCTCGTAGATCGCGTTGCCGGTCTGCTTGGTGAGCGGCTCGGTCAGGCGCAGGTAGACGCCGAGCGCGTCGGCGGGACGGTCGGCCCGCGCCTGGTCGGCGAGGGCAAGCCACTGCCGGTCGTGGGCTTCGGTTTGGGTGGCGGCCTGCCAGGCGGCGTCGACGTCCTTGTCGTCGAGCAGGGCATCGACCAGGACCGGGCCGCCGTACCAGCCCTGTTGCCGCCGCTCCGCGTCGGCCCGCAGCAGGGCAAGGGCTCCCCCACGCTCGGCCGGCCAGCAGTCCGCGGCTCGCGCGGCGGTGCGCAGCTGCTGGTACGCGGCCAGGGTGCGGCGTGCGCGGAAGTGGTCGCGGCGCACGGCGACGGCATCCGACAGACGGTCCGCCTGGGTGTAGCGGTCGCAGAGGTAGTCGACGAGGGCGGTGTCGACGGCGGTGAGGCCCCGGGTTTCCCGGATGCCGCGTTCTGCCCAGCGCAGGGCCTCGTCGGAGCGCCGCGCGGTGTCCAGCTCGCGGGCGATGACCAGGTGCGTGTGGCCGTTCGGCGCGAGGTCGGCCGCATGTACGGCGATCACCGCGTCGACATCGCCTCCCGCCTTGGCCAGACGCTCCATCAGGTGCTTCTCCGCCCAGCCGCGAGGGTTGCCCCGCCACGCCTCGACCGCCGACTTCCTCACGACGGCCATTCCCTCTTCGCCGAGGACGTCCTCGTAATCGAGCGGATCGATGTCGGTCACGCCGCCGTCGATGTCGCCGAGCACATGGCCGACCAGCCAGCGCGCAAGCTCCTCGGGGTCAGGGCGGGCCGCACGGCACGCGTCGAGGTGGGCGTCGGCGAGGTCCGCGCCGATCTGCCCGAGCCGGCCGTCCGAGTCGTCGACGCTCTCCACCGCCTCGGCCAGCAGCCGCATCGCCTCCCGCGCCAGGGTGATCGCATCGGCGGCCCGGCCCGAGCCGGTCAGCGCCCTGATCGAGGAAACCGCCTGCCCGGCCTGGTCGGCGTAGGCGCGGGCATCTGCGTACTCGACGTACCCGTACTGCGCGAAGGGGCCGATGTCGAGCAGATCGCGGATACGGGACCGGACCGCGGCAAGGTCCCCGCGGACGCTCGCGGCCCGTAGTTCCAGGCGGCGCCGCAGCTGCCGGTCCTCGTCGATCTGTTCCCGCAGTAGAGCAAGCAACTCGTCCTCGGACAGGGCGGACAGCCATCCGTCCAGGTCCTGCGCGCCCTCCCGGGCCGCCTTCCGCTGCCGCGGCAGGCTCTCCCGCTGGGCGAGCACCCTCAGGCCCAGGGCGACCAGGTGCTTGCAGAAGTTGCCCTCCAGGCCGTACGGGCAATCGCACTCACCGGCCAGGCCGCCGGGCCCGTCCAGGGTCAGCTCCACCTCGTACCGTTCCGTGCCGTGAACACTCGCGGCACCGCATCCAGGTATCCGAGCGCGCGCTCGAAAGAACGGGCACCGGCCAGCTTCTTGAGGTTGGCCTCGGTGAGACTGCCCATGGTCTCCGCCTACTCCACGTTGCGCAGTTGACCATCCGCCAGCCTAGGGCTGCCAGGATGTGCAGACCCACAAGTTCAGCCGCTCGACCGTCAAGGCCGCCGCCCCGCGAAACGCCGGGTTCATTGTCGAGGCCTCCGCGCGAGCCTCTTTCACCGTGCCCGCTGTGCCTCCCCGCTCTGTCAGGCGGAAGCGGACGTGATGGGCCGGCCAAGGCCCTGCTGCGTGATCGCCCGGTCACCGCCTGGCTCGCTCTTGCCCGCGCCGACGGTCTGCGCGTGGTCACGTCCGCAGCCGCTCTGGTGGGAGTGGCCCACCCGCGCATCAACCGCCCAGGCCTGGAATGGCTGCTCTCCCGCCTCGCTGCGAAGGAGGTGCTCATCCCCCGCTTGCCTTGCCCCTCCCGTCCCCCCGGAGCACCCTTGTCCCATGGGTGCGCGTGAGGGGCCCACGCTCATTGGATCCGTGCAGCGGGCGTTTCGGCTGTTGGAGGCCGTGAGTGGGCATGTGAACGGGGCGCCGGCCAAACAGTTGGCGCGGGAGACCGAGTTGCCCCTGGCCACCGCCTATCACCTGTTGCGCACTCTGGTGCACGACGGGTACGTGCGGAAGCTGGACGACGGTGGGTTCGTGCTGGGGGACCGGCTGCGGGTGCTCACCGACGCCGGTGGTGGGCAGGCGCTGCTCAGCCGGGTTCGGCCGACGCTCGCCACGCTGCGCGACGAGCTCTCGGCAGCCGCCTACCTCACCTTTTACGAGGAGGGCGAGATCCGGGTCGCCGAGATCGTCGACGGGCCGCGGGCGCCGCGGGTCGATCTGTGGGTGGGGTTCGAGGACGCCGGGCACGCCACCGCGCTGGGCAAGTCCGTGCTGCGGGAGCTGGACGACGACTCCCGCATGGATTATCTGACCCGCCACTCGCTGGCCGATCTCACCCCTCGGACGATCACCGATCGCCCGGAGCTGCTCCGGCGCATCGACGACGCGCCTCTGGCGCCGGCGGTCACGGACCTGGAGGAGTACTCGCTCGGCACCGTGTGCGTCGCGGTGCCCGTCTACAGCGGGGACACACTCGGCTCGCTCGGCGTCTCGCTGCGGGCGGACCAGCTCTCCCGGCTCGAGGAGGCCAGGGCCCTGTTGATCCCGATCGCAAGCCGCGTGACCAGGAGTCTGTCGCTCACTATCTGAAAATCCGCTGCTTGTGGCAGCCTCTGTCGAACCCTTTACCTGGACTGAACGGACATTCCGGGCGAGCATCGCCCTCGTACAGGTGAGGACTGCGGACCGATCATGAGTCAGAGGCGAGACCATGGTGGCGACCACCGGCAGACGTGGCCCTTCATGGGCCGTGCGGCCGGCCCCGCGCTGTCGGTCCTGGTTCGGCCCGGCGAACAGCCCGTCGCCGCCACCACCGTGCTGCCGGTCCTGCCCGTACTGATCGTCTCCGCCGTCGTGGCCATCGACCTCGTCTTCGGCACGGGGCTGACCTGGGTGCCCCTGCTCGCCGCCGGGCCCGCGCTGGCCGCCACCACCAACGGGCCCCGCGGAGTCCTGCGCGTCGGACTGCTGGCTACGGCGCTCGGTACGGCCCTCGGCCTCCGTGACCGTGCGCCGGGCCACGAGCTCGCTGTCGTACTCGCCGCCCTGGTGGCCGTCACCCTCGCGAGTGCCCTGGCCAGCGCGCTGCGCAGGCGCCGGGAGCTGGTGCTCGCCGCCGTCCGCTCCGTCGCGGAGGCCGCCCAGCACGCGCTCCTGCAGCCCGTACCGGCCGCCGTCGGCCCGTTCCAGGTGGCCGTCCGCTACAGCGCGGCCGCCGCGGAGGCCCGTATCGGCGGCGATCTGTACGCCCTGGTGCCCACCCCGCACGGTGTACGGCTCATCGTCGGCGACGTACGCGGCAAGGGGCTGCCGGCGGTCGAGACCGCCGCTCTCGTACTGGGCATCTTCCGCGAGGCCGCCTACGACGAGCCCGATCTCCTCGCCGTCGTCGACCGGATCGAGCGCAGCCTCGCGCGCAACCTCGGTCAGGACGACTTCGTCACCGCCGTGGTCGCCGGATATCCCGAGCCCGGGCGGCTGGAGGTGGTCAACTGCGGCCACGCGCCCCCGCTGCTGGTGCGCGACTGCGAGGTCATCGCCGTCGAGCCCGCCCATCCCGCTCCACCCCTCGGGCTGCGCGCCCTCAGCGGTGAGAGCCCCCGCCTGCAGGTGCTGTCCTTCTCCGACGGGGACCAGCTGTTGCTCTACACGGACGGCGTCACCGAGGCCCGCGATCACGGTCGTGAGTTCTATCCGCTCGCCGAGGGGCTGGCGCGGCATGTGAGCCATGAGCCGGCCCGTACGTTGACCGCACTCCACGACGATCTGCTGGCCCACGTGGGCGGCCGGCTGCATGACGACGCGGCTCTGCTTCTGCTGCGCAAGCCCACCTCGGCCGACGTGACCGACGTGACCGACGTGACCGACGTAGCCGACGTGACGGACGTAGCCGACGTGACCGACGTGACCGACGTGACCGACGTCGCCGGCGTGGTGGTCGCAGAGGGCTGAGGCCGTGATCAACGGGACCAATGGGACCAACGGGGCCGACATGATCAGCGTGGTCAGCGTGGTCAGGCTCTCGAGCAGAAGGCCGCCGCCGCGAAAGTCGCACTCCAGCACTGACGCCGGGGCGCCACGACAATGGGCCCGCCGGTCACGCGGTTCGCTTCCGCGGCGTGGCCTTCTTCGCCGCCGCCTTCGTCGCCTTCTTCGCAGCCGTCTTCTTCGCGGCGCTCTTGGACGTGCTCGCGGTGGCCTTCGATGTCGACTTGGCCGTGGTCTTCGCCGTCGTCTTCGCCGCGCTCTTCGTCGTCGTCCTGGGCGCGGCCGTCTTCTTCGCCGTCTCGGTGGACTTCCTCGCCGAGGCGGCCGTCTTCTTCGCCGTGGTCGTCGACTTCTTGCCGCCCGTCTCCTTGGGCGCGGCCCGGGCCGTTCTGCGCGGCGGGAGCGGTGTGACCTCGGCCTCCCCTGTCTCCTCTGCCCCGCCGGTCTCACCGGCCACTTCCTCCCCCCGGGACTCCTTCGCTGCCCGCACGCTCTTCTCCAGGGCCGCCATCAGGTCGAGCACCTTGCCGCCGGGCGCGGGAGCGGGGGCCTCGGGGAGCTCCTCGCCGGCCGCCTTCGCCGCGATGACCTCTTCCAGAGCCTCTCGGTACTCGTCGTGCAGGTCCTCCAGGTCGACCTCGCCGAGGGTGTCCATCAGGGCGTCCGCGAGGTCGAGTTCCTTGTCGCGGACCGTGACGTCCACGTCCGGGGCGACACCCTCGGGGGCGCGGACCTCGTCCGGCCACAGCAGGCCGTGCATCGCGATGGCGTTGCCGACCACGCGCAGCATGCCCAGGCGTTCGCGGCCGCGCAGCGCGTACTTCGCGATGGCCACCTTGTTGCTGCGCTTGAGGGCCTCTCGCAGCAGGGTGTACGGCTTCGCGGCCGGGGCGCCGCCGGCCGCGAGGTAGTACGCGGCGTCCATCTGGAGCGGGTCGATCCGGTCGGCGGGGACGAAGGCGACGATGTCGATGGTCCGTGCGGTGGGGATCGGGAGGTTGGCCAGGTCCTCGTCGGTGATCGGGATGATCGTGCCGTCCGCGTCCTCGTACCCCTTGCCGATCTCCGCGCCGCTGACCTCACGGTCCTCGAGTTCGCAGACCTTGCGGTAGCGGATGCGGCCGCCGTCCTTGGTGTGGATCTGGCGGAAGGAGATCGAGTGGCTCTCGGTGGCGTTCACCAGCTTGATCGGGATGCTGACCAGGCCGAAGGAGATGGCGCCGTTCCATATGGATCGCACGTGCAGCACCCTTCCGATCCGTATACGCCGGTTTATCGCGGTTTCATGGGATTCTCATCGTATGACGCCGATCACTGAGGTGGAGGGGCGACGGGTCGCGCTCAGCAACCTGGAGAAGGTGCTGTATCCGGCGACCGGCTTCACCAAGGGCGAGCTGCTGCACTACTACGCGACCATCGCGGAGGTCCTGCTTCCGCATCTCCGGGACCGGCCGGTGTCCTTCCTGCGGTACCCGGACGGGCCGGACGGTCAGGTGTTCTTCACCAAGAACGTGCCGCCCGGTACGCCCGACTGGGTCACCTCCGCGCAGGTGCCGCGGTCGGACGGGCCCGCGCGGATGGTGCTGGTGCAGGATCTGCCCTCGCTGATGTGGGCGTCGAACCTCGTCACCGAGTTCCACACGCCCCAGTGGGTGATCGAGGCGCCGGGGGAGGCGGACCGGCTCGTCTTCGACCTCGATCCCGGGGCTCCGGCGACGATCGTGCACTGCTGCGAGGTCGCGCTGTGGCTGCGGGAGCGGCTGGCCGGCGACGGGGTCGAGGCGTATGCGAAGACGTCCGGGTCGAAGGGGCTGCATCTGCTCGCGGCGGTGCGGGGGGTGTCGTCGGAGCAGGCGTCGGAGTACGCCAAGGGGCTGGCCGTGGAGGCGGAGCGGGCGATGCCGCGGCTGGTGGTGCACCGGATGACGCGGAGTCTGCGGCCCGGAAAGGTGTTCGTGGACTGGAGCCAGAACGCCGCGCGGAAGACCACGGCGGCTCCGTACACCCTTCGGGCGCGACGTGAGCCGGCCGTTTCCACGCCGGTGACGTGGGAGGAGGTCGAGGAGTGCCGGGACGCGGGGCGGCTGGTGTTCCAGGCGGGGGACATCGCGCCGCGGCTGCAGGACTTCGGGGATCTGATGGCGCCGCTGCTGGATGCGGGGCGCGCGAGTCCGCTGCCGTGAACACCGCACTCGCCGTGAGGTACTCACCTCACCGTGAGGTGGTACTCACCTCACCGGCCCAACTGCCCGCAGCCGAGCCGTCGAGCGGTCGAGCCGTCGAGCGGTCCTCACACCCTCAACCACGTGTTCCGGTCCCGGGCCATCGCATGCAACGCCTCCACATCCGCCGGCTTCAGCACACCCCCGAGCCGGGCCAGCCCCGCCAGCTCGGTGTCCCGCAGGACGCGGATCTCGCGGAGCGGGGCCGTGACGGAGAGGGTCGCCGGGCCCGCCAGGGCCAGGACCGGGCGGACCTCGGCCGTCAGGGCGTACGACGCCCGGTCGGCGTCGGCGCGGACGCGGCGCAGGAGCGGGCGCGGCTCGCGGCGGCCCAGGGCGACCATGGGGTCGGCCACGAGGACCCGCTGCTTTCGGGCGTAGAGAGCGTGCAGGACGAAGAGCCCGCCGGGGCCGATGAGCAGATGGTGGATGCGGTCGCCGCCGGGCAGGGGGACCGAGTGCAGTGCGTGCCAGCCCGCGCCGTCCAGGCGGTCCAGGACCTCGCCCACGGCCTGCTCGGCCAGCAGGGCCCGGCGGCGCGGGTCCGGGCGGAGGCGGTGGGGCGGGGCCGGGTCCCGGTCCAGGGCCACCAGGAGGGCCTCGCCGGGGCGGTTCGGGGCCAGGTCGTCGTCGGGGTGGAGCGAGAGGCGGGCGAGCTCCGCCGGTGTCGGGATTGGGGGCGGGCCCACCGTCACCGGGCCGGCCAGGAAGGGGCCCAGCACCTCCATGACGTCCTCCCTGCTCTCCTCGCTGAGCAGGTTGACCCGGGCCGCCTCACGGTCGTACCAGGCGATGTTCCTTCCGTCCGTGAGGCAGACGTACAGCCGTTCCTGGCCGTGCCGCCAGGTCGGCACGACGCGCAGTCCGCTCATGTGCCATCACCCCTCGACCATGGGAACAGGAGGGGTGCTTCAGGGGCAAGAACCCGGCTACCTTTGAGACCGGTTGGGAGGGGCAGCTGGGGAGGCGCCGTTGCGGACCCGCAGGAAGCAACCCGACGTTCCGGCTCCGGACAGCCCGTGGAGCGAGATCGTGCCCGGTCTGTGGATGGGCGGGCACGAGTTCAAGGGGCCCACGGGGCTGGAGCTCGCCGTCGTCCGGGACGAGTTCGATCTTGTGCAGACCTTGCTGATGCTGCCGGGGCACGGTCCGGACCCCGGTGTGGAGCACCATGTGTGGCCGATACCGGACGGTCCGCTGGACGGCACCCAGCTCGCCGGTGTCATGCGGCTGGCCCGGGCCGCGGGTGACGCGCTGGACGCGGGGCGGAGTGTCCTCGTGCGGTGTTACAGCGGCTACAACCGCTCGGGGCTGGTGGTCGCGCACGCCCTGGTCGACCGGGGGCACTCCGCGGAGGACGCCATCCGGCTCATCCGCAGCCGCCGCTCCCCCTGGGCCCTGCACAACGAGCTGTTCGTCGACTACCTGCGCACCGGCCTGCCGACCGTCCGGCTCCTGGAGGAACTGGCCGAGTAGCGAACCCCTGCCGCTGAGCCCGCCGGCCGGCGGAGCCTGCCACCGACCAGCGGAATCTGCCGCCGAGTAGCGGAGCCTGTCACCGAGACCGCCAAGTAGCGGGATAACCGTTTCTCCGGACGAATAGGGTGTACGGCGGCACCGATCGATCCGAGCCACAGGAGTACCGTGCCTTTCAGCCGTCCCGCGCGCACCGCTCTGTCCGCCGTCGCCGTCGGCCTTCTCGCGGCGACGGCGGCAGCCTGCGGCGACACGGGCGGGCTGCGACGCGCCGGTGCGACCCCGACCGCGATCAGCCCCGTGAAGCTCTGGCCGGATCTGCGGCCGGCGTCCAGCCCGGCCTATGAGTACGACGAGGGGTCGACCGAGGTGGTGAAGGGCTTCACCGATCCCGGCCGGGACATCCGCAAGGTCGATCCGGTCGCCGTCGTACGGGCGGAGATCGCCGCGCACCCGGACGACTACGACCCCAAGGGCCCGTACCACGAGACAGCCGTGCGGATGGACGAGTGCGCGAAGGGCGGGAACCGCAGCCGGTGCCCGCTGCTGAAGGCGTACTACCGGGACCTGACCGGCGACGGCCGGGAGGACATGACGCTGGGCTTCCGGCTGTTCCCGACCAACCAGACCGCGGTGCGCGTCTACGCCTTCGAAGGGGACCGGCTGGTCCAGGTCATGGCCGACAACGACGCGATCATCGGGGTCGAGCTCGCCGGACGGGCCGTGATCGTCCGCTCTCCGGCCGGGATCACCGGCTACGAGTACCGCACGACCTGGGAGTGGGACCAGAGCCAGCACGCGATGGTGTTCACGCGCGACGAGTTCCTGCGCACCGGCCGGCGGAAGGCGTCGCCCACCCCGTCCGCCTCCCCCTCCGCGAGCAGGCGATGAGGATGAGCCTGCCCCAGTGGGCCGGGACGCTCGCGGTGAAGTCCGCCGCGTTCATCGCGGTGATGTGCTGTGCGCTGGCCGCACTGCTCGGTGTCCTGGTGCATGTCTCGGTGACCGACCAGACCGTCGGCCAGGCCCGGGACCAGGCGCTGGACCGGCTGGCGGACGCGACCAGGGCGTACCAGGCCGGGGACGCGCTGCTGCCGGGAGCCGGTGTGGACCCCGCCGGGCTGCCGGAGCCGCTGCGGGCGCTGGCGGTGGCCGGGGCCCGGGGCACGATGGTCGCGATCCACCACGGGCGCCCCACGATGTGGGCGGCCGGTCCCGCCGACGGCGACCGGGCGCTGGCAGTCGAGGTCGACTACTCGCAGCAGGCCCGCACGATCGCCGGGCTCGACCGGTCGATCCTGTGGTCGTCGGGGCTGGCGATCACGGTGACCCTGCTGATCGGCGCGTTCGCGGTGACCCGGGTGACCCGGCGGCTGCACGGCACGGCGCGGGTGGCCCGGCGGATCAGCGCGGGCGACCTGGACGCGCGTGTGAACGACCCGCGTACGAAGGACGTGGCCCGCTCCCACGACGAGGTGGCCGCGGTCGCCGCCGCGCTGGACTCGATGGCGTCCTCGCTGCAGAGCAAGCTGCTGAGCGAGCAGCGGTTCACCGCGGACGTGGCGCACGAGCTGCGCACCCCGCTGACCGGGCTGCACGCGGCGGCCGAGCTGCTGCCGCCGGGCCGGCCGACGGAGCTGGTCCGGGACCGGGTGGCGGCCCTGCGCACGCTCACCGAGGACCTGCTGGAGATCTCCCGGCTCGACACCGGGCGGGAGCGGCTGGACCTGGACACGGAGGAACTGGGCGCGCTGGCCCGGCGGGTAGTGCGAGGGTCGGGCACCGACACCGAGGTGAAGGTCGTACGCGACGCCCTGGTGGAGACCGACCGGCGGCGGCTGGAGCGGGTGCTCGGGAACCTCGTGGCGAACGCGCACAAACACGGGCGGGGCCCGGTGGTGCTGACGGTGGACGGTCCGGTCGTGGTCGTGCGGGACCACGGGGACGGTTATCCGGACTACCTGGTGGAGCACGGACCGCAGCGCTTCCGCACCGAGGGCGGGGCAAGGGGCCATGGGCTCGGGCTGACCATCGCCCTGGGCCAGGCGGAGGTGCTCGGCGCCCGGCTGACCTTCGCCAACGCCCTCGACGACGGCGCGGTGGCCACGCTGACGCTGCCGCCGGCACCGCCGGCGGCCGCTCCGGGGGCGTCCGAGTCGATGTGACGGGACCGTGGGCGGGGCTCGCCACGCTGGCGTCGGCCACAGGGCGCGCAAGACGCCCCATTTAGGTAAGTTCCGGACATGACGAAGGCCGGAACCACCGTTGCGGCGAGGCAGGCCCCCGCGCCCGATGTACGTCTCCCCCGGCGCCGCGGCATCGAACTCGCCCTGATCGTGCTGGCCGTACTGCTGTCCGTGTACGGCTACTGCGACGTCGGCCTGGCGAAGACGGGCACCGTCCCGCCCGGTGCCGTCGGCTACGGCGCCGGGCTCGGCGTGCTCGCCCTGCTCGCGCACATCGCGGTCCGCTTCCGGGCCCCGTACGCCGATCCCCTCCCGCTGCCCATCGGCGTGCTGCTCAACGGCCTCGGTCTGGTCCTCATCTACCGGCTCGACCTGGAGACGCCCGGCGACCGGGCCGCCCCCACGCAACTCGTCTGGTCCACGCTCGGCGTGGCCCTGTTCATCGTGGTGGTACTGCTGCTGCGCGACCACCGGGTGCTCCAGCGCTATGCGTACGTCAGCGTGGTCACGGCCCTCGCCCTGCTCATGGTGCCGATTCTGTTCCCGGCCGTGAACGGCGCCCACATCTGGATCCTGTTCGCCGGATTCTCCATCCAGCCGGGCGAGTTCGCGAAGGTGCTCCTCGCGGTGTTCTTCGCCGCGTACCTGGCGGCCAACCGCAACGCGCTCGCCTACGCGGGCCGCCGGATCTGGTTCGTGCAACTGCCCACCGGCCGGGTCCTCGGCCCGATCCTCGCCATCTGGCTGATCAGTGTGGGCGTCCTCGTCCTCGAGCGGGACCTCGGCACCTCGCTGCTCTTCTTCGGCCTGTTCGTCGTCCTGCTGTACGTGGCCACCGGCCGCACCGGCTGGATCGCGGTCGGCCTGCTGCTCGCGGTGCTCGGCGCGGTCGCCGTCGGCTGGCTGGAACCGCATGTGCACAGCAGGGTCCAGGACTGGCTGCACCCGTTCGCCACGATCGAGGCGGGCCTTGGCCCCAACCAGCTCGCCCAGTCCCTGTTCGCCTTCGCGGCGGGCGGGGTCCTCGGCGCCGGGCTGGGCCTCGGCCACTCCATCCTGATCGGCTTCGCGGCCAAGTCGGACTTCATCCTGGCGACGGCGGGCGAGGAGCTGGGCCTGGCCGGCCTGTCGGCGATCTTCGTCCTCTACGGCCTCCTGGTGGAGCGCGGCTACCGGGCCGGGCTCGCGTTGCGCGACCCCTTCGGCCGTCTGCTCGCCCTCGGTCTCGCCTCGATCGTGGCGCTGCAGGTGTTCGTGATCGCGGGCGGGGTGACCGGTCTGATCCCGCTGACCGGCATGGCGATGCCGTTCCTGGCGCAGGGCGGCTCCTCGGTCGTCACCAACTGGGCGATCGTGGCTCTGCTGATCCGGGTGAGCGACTCGGCCCGCAGCCAGTACGACGGCCGGGTGGCCCCGTGACCAAGTACATGCGGCACGCCGCCGCGTTCTGCGCCCTGCTGATGGTGGCGCTGCTCGTCAACTCCGCCCGCGTGCAGGTCGTCCAGGCGCCCTCCTACGACGAGAACGCGGCCAACCGCCGTGCCGCGATCGCCCGTTACGGCCAACCGCGCGGCGACATCCTGGTCGACGGCATCCCGGTCACCGGCTCCAAGGACACCGGCGAGCAGCTCCGCCACGAACGGACTTACCAGAACGGGCCGTTGTACGCCCCGGTGACCGGGTTCGCCTCACAGGTGTACGGCACGACATTCCTGGAGCACGCCGACGACGGCATCCTGTCCGGCACCGACCCGATGCTGTCGCCGTTTCCTCTGTGGAACGACGTCACGCGCGCGCGGAACCGGCCCGGGGACGTCGTCACGACGCTCAACCGGGCCGCACAGGAGGCGGCGTACCGGGGGCTCGGGGCGCGCAAGGGCGCGGTGGCGGCCGTCGAGCCGTCGACCGGCCGGATCCTGGCGCTGGTGTCCACCCCCTCGTACGACCCCGCCGAGCTGTCCGGGAACGGCGAGCCGGTGACCTCGGCCTGGGCGCGGCTCAACGACGACCCGGAGCAGCCGATGCTCAACCGGGCCGTACGGCAGACCTATCCGCCGGGTTCCACCTTCAAGGTGGTCACCGCGGCGGCGGCGCTGGACGCGGGGGTCCTCAGCGACCTGGACACGCCCACCGACTCCCCCGACCCCTACACGCTGCCCGGTACGAGGACACGGCTGACGAACGAGTCCGACGGCTGCGAGGACACCTCGGTGCGGGCCGCGTTCGAGTGGTCGTGCAACACGGTGTTCGCGAAGCTGGGCGTGGACGTGGGGCTCGACGCGATGGCCTCGACGGCCCAGGCCTTCGGCTTCAACGACGCCGGCCTGAGGATCCCCTTCTCCGTCGCGCGGAGCACCTTCGACACCCATGTGGACAGGGCGCAGCTGGCCCTGTCCTCGATCGGCCAGTACAACACGCGGGCCACGCCGCTCCAGATGGCGATGGTCGCGGCGGCCGTCGCCAACGGCGGGCAGGTGCGGACGCCGTACCTGGTCGAGCGGACCGTCCGCAAAGGCGGCGAGACGGTCGCGACGACCGGTGCCCGTCCGATCCGCCAGGCGATGAACCCGGCGACCGCCGTGCGGATGCGGGAGTTGATGACGGACGTGGTGCGGGAGGGCACCGGCGCGAACGCCGCGATCCCCGGTGCCACGGTGGGCGGCAAGACCGGCACCGCCCAGCACGGCATCGGCAACTCCGGTGTGCCGTACGCCTGGTTCGTGTCGTGGGCGCAGCGCGACGACCAGATGGAGCCGAAGGTGGCGGTGGCCGTGGTGGTGGAGGACGCGGCGGCGGACCGCGGGGACATCAGCGGGGGCGGGGACGCGGCACCGATCGCGAAGGCGGTGATGCAGGCGGTTCTCGACTCGTGAGACGGGGGGTACCGCGGGCCGGTGTCCCGACCTACCGTTCGGTCATGACCTCATCCGCAGCCGCGTACGAACTCGCCCAGGTCAATATCGCCCGCCTCAAGTTCCCTCTGGATTCACCCGAGTTGAAGTACTTCGTCGATGCCCTCGACCCCGTGAACGCCGTGGCGGACGCCGCCGACGGGTTCGTCTGGCGACTGCAGAGCGACTCCGGCAACGCGACCGACATCCCCGTGCTCGGGGACGAGTGGCTGGTCATCAACATGTCGGTGTGGCGGGACACGAACGCGCTCACGGCGTTCATGTATCAGGGACAGCACAGGGAGTTGCTGGCCCGGCGGCGGGAGTGGTTCGAGCGGGTCGAGGAGGCGATGGCGACGCTGTGGTGGGTGCCGGCGGGGCATCGGCCGACGGTGGGGGAGGCGGAGGAGCGGTTGCTGCATCTGCGCGCCAACGGCCCGACGCCGTACGCCTTCACGCTCCGCACGTCGTTCCCGGCGGGGGCGTCGGCGCCGGAGCTCGGTGCGGTGCCGGAGGGGCTGGGCTGCGGTGTCTAGCGGCGGCGGTTGGTCGCGGTGAGGTCGATCTCGATGGGGAAAGGGACGGTCAACTCAAGCTTGTCGTGGAAGATTCCGGTCAGGCCGTAGGTCTGGGTCGCGGGGTCGAGTTCGTAGACGTAGACCACCGGAAGGCCCTCGTTCTCCTCAACGCGCCAGTAGTGCGGAATGCCCGCGTGCGCGTACTTCCGTGGCTTGACCTCCCGGTCTCGGTCCTCCGAGTCCTCCGACACGACCTCGACAGCGATCACGACGTCTTCCGGCCGATACCAGGTCTGCTTCGGACCGGTGTCGGCCCCCGCACGGAAGACGATGACGTCGGGCTCCGGACGGTTGCGCTTGTTGAGCTTGATGGTCATCTCGCGGATGACGTCCAGCTCGTCCGGCACCTGATCCAGCAGAGTGTGCTCCAGCAAGCGCATGGCACGTGAGTCGAAACTGGTCTGCGGACTCACGAAGACAAGACTCCCGTCGATCAGCTCCGTGTGCGGAGGAAGATTGGGAAGCTTGTCGAGGTCGTCCGCCGTCCAGCCGCCCTCCGGCGGACGAGGCCACTCGTAGTCGTCGTCCAGCCCGTAGTCACGTGCGGCGCTCATGATCGCTCCCATACGCCAGAGTCTGCCTGGCACGGTCAGCGTACCCAGGGGAATTTGCCGATTCGCCCGTCGCTCGAGTGATCGCGCAACGTATCGTTGACGCTCGACTGAGTCAGGCGTGCGCACCCCGTTCGATCGCCTCCTCCACCTCCGCGACCCGCTCCCGCTCCTCCACGGCGAACCGCTCCGCGTCCAGTTGTTCGGCGATCTCCTCGTCCTGGGCCATCAGCAGGTCCAGGTTGGAGTCGCCCATCTCCAGCACGCCCATGTCGACATAGGCCTGCTGGAGGCGCTCGCCCCACAGGCCGATGTCCTTGACGCAGGGCACGATGCGGCTGAACAGCAGCTTGCGGAAGAGCTGGAGGAACTCGGAGCGCTCGCTGAGCTCCTCGGCCTCCGCCTTCGGGATGCCGAAGTTCTCCAGGACCTCGACCCCGCGCAGCCGGTCGCGCATCAGATAGCAGCCCTCGATGACGAACTCCTCGCGCTCACGGAGCTCGGCGTCGGTGAGCTGCTTGTAGTAGTCGCGCAGCGCCATGCGGCCGAAGGCCACGTGCCGGGCCTCGTCCTGCATGACGTAGGCCAGGATCTGCTTGGGCAGCGGCTTGTCGGTGGTGTCCCGGATCATGCCGAAGGCGGCCAGCGCGAGCCCCTCGATGAGGACCTGCATGCCGAGGTAGGGCATGTCCCAGCGGCTGTCGCGGAGGGTGTCGCCGAGCAGGGCCTGGAGGTTGTCGTTGATCGGGTAGAGCATCCCGATCTTCTCGTGCAGGAAACGGCCGTAGATCTCGGCGTGCCGGGCCTCGTCCATCGTCTGGGTCGCGGAGTAGAACTTGGCGTCCAGGTCGGGAACGGACTCCACGATCCGCGCCGCGCAGATCATCGCGCCCTGTTCGCCGTGCAGGAACTGGCTGAACTGCCAGGAGGCGTAGTGCTGCCGCAGCAGGCCCTTGTCCTTGTCGGTGAGCTTCGCCCAGTACTTGCTGCCGTAGAGGGACATCGCCTCGTCGGGGGTGCCGAGCGGGTCGTACGGATCGACCTCCAAGTGCCAGTCGATCCGCTTCTGCCCGTCCCACTGCTTGTCCTTGCCCTTCTGGTACAGGGCGAGCAGACGGTCACGTCCTTCGTCGTACTCCCAGCTGAACCGGGCCGCTCCGGTCGCGGGCACCTGCCAGTGGGGGTCTCCCGGGTGCTTGGCGTACAGATCGTTGGTCGGCATACCTCGCAGGCTCACACGTAGACGGCGAGTCAACAAGTCATGCGCAAGGGATTGACGCTCTTGCTGACAAGCAGTCTCATAATTGTCGACGGAGGTACCCCCGGGTAACGAGGTGAGGGAGTTATGACGACCCTGACGGAAGCCGACGCGGTCGAGGGACTGCGCGACGCGCTGGGCCTGCTCAAGGACCGCGAGCAGGTGGCCGAGCGGCTGCTCGTCTCTTCCGCCAAGCACTCCTTCGACCCCGACAAGGAGCTGGACTGGGACGCGCCCTTCGAGGAGGGCAAGTGGTTCTGGCCGCCGGAGCTGGTGTCGCTGTACGGCACTGCGCTGTGGAAGCGGATGAGCGAGGAGCAGCGGATCCTGCTCTCCCAGCACGAGTCGGCGGCGCTGGCCTCGCTGGGCATCTGGTTCGAGATCATCCTGATGCAGCTGCTGGTGCGGCACATCTACGACAAGGCGGCGACGAGCGCGCACGTCCGGTACGCGCTGACCGAGATCGAGGACGAGTGCCGGCACTCCAAGATGTTCGCCCGGCTGATCTCCCGGGGTGACGCGCCCTGGTATCCGGTGAGCCCGGCCCACCTTGCGCTGGGCCGCGTCTTCAAGACGATCTCCACCACGCCGGGCTCCTTCACCGCCACGCTGCTGGGTGAGGAGGTCCTCGACTGGATGCAGCGGCTGACGTTTCCCGACGAGCGGGTCCAGCCCCTCGTCCGCGGGGTGACCCGTATCCACGTGGTCGAGGAGGCCCGTCACGTCCGCTACGCCCGCGAGGAGCTGCGCCGCCAGATGCTGACGGCTCCCAGGTGGTCCCAGGAGTTCACCCGGGTCACCTCCGGCGAGTTCGCCCGCATCTTCTCCGTGGCTTTCGTGAACCCCGAGGTCTACACGAACGTGGGCCTGGACAAGCGGGAGGCGATGGCCCAGGTGAAGGCCAGCGGCCACCGCCGCGAGGTGATGCAGACGGGAGCGAAGCGGCTGACGGACTTCCTGGACGACATCGGGGTACTGCGGGGCGTCGGCCGACGGCTCTGGCGCTCGTCCGGCTTGCTCGCCTGACATCGCCCGGCCGACCTGGACGGCAGACGGCACCGCGGGACGCCGTCCGACGGCCGCGCCCGGCCAGGAGCCGCTGTCGGCCACGCGGCCGAACCACAGAGCGGCACAGCCCGCACGCCGAGGGCACTACGGGGCGTCGCCCCACGTCGGCGGTGGTCACCCGGACCACCCCGCCTGACATGCCCCCAGCCCCACACCGGCCCGAAACCACCACGGGCCACACGGCCGACCAAAGATCGACCCAGCCCGCACGACACCCGGGGCACAACCGGACCTCGCCCCACGACCACGGCAGTCACCCCGACCACCCGCCTGACACCGCCCGGCCCCGACACCGGCCCGCGACGGAAGCCGCGGATGGCACGGCTTGGAAGACCCCGGCGTGCCCGTAACCCCAACCGACGGCCGCGGCACTCGTACCGCCCGCTCGCCCGAGACCACCCCCACCCCCCGACACTCCGCCCGAAGCCACCGCCCGCGACGCGACGGGAGTGGCGCATCCCCGCAGGCCGAACGAAGTCGGCGTACTCCACGGCGCCGACCGACGGTTTGGCGGTCGTTCGGGCGCTGCGCGGACATCGCCCGACCCCGACCCCCCAACACCAGCCCGAAACCGCCGACGGCCGCGCGGCGGACCCGCACATCACCACGGCCCGAACGACGTCGGTGTACCCCGCGGCGCCGGCCGACGGGTGTGGCAGTCTCCGGGCTGGACCGTCGCCTGCCCAACGGCGCCCCCGGCGCCCGCCGAAACTCGCCACAGCGCGGCGCTGGGTCAGGGGCGTCGACCTGGGTGTGCCGCAGCCGTAAGGGCTGGGAGCGATTAGTCTGCCCGTCATGACCCCGCAGGCCTCCACCCCCGCCTACCGACGGCTCAGCGTCGAGGAGCGCCGCAGTCAGTTGCTCGACGCCGCGCTGTCCCTCTTCGCGCATCGCGCGCCCGAGGAGGTCTCCCTGGACGACGTGGCGGAGGCGGCCGGAGTCTCGCGGCCGCTGGTCTACCGGTACTTCCCGGGCGGCAAGCAGCAGCTGTACGAGGCTGCGCTCAGGTCCGCCGCCGAAGAGCTCCAGCAGTGCTTCGACGAGCCCCGCGAGGGCGCCCTCCTCCCCCGCCTCGCCCGCGCCCTGGACCGCTACCTCACCTTCGTCGACGAGCACGACGCCGGCTTCAGCGCCCTGCTCCAGGGCGGCAGCGTGGTCGAGACCTCGCGGACCACCGCCATCGTGGACGGCGTGCGCCGGGCCGCCGCCGAGCACATCCTCAGCCACCTCGGGGTCAGGGACCCGGGGCCGCGGCTGCGTATGACCGTCCGGATGTGGATCACGGCCGTGGAGGCGGCCTCCCTGATCTGGCTCGACGAGGACAAGCAGCCGCCTGCCGATGAGCTCCGCGACTGGCTGGTCGAGCAGTTCGTGGCCGTCCTCACGGTCACCGCCGGCCGCGACCCGCAGACGGCGGCGCTCGTCGCAGCGCTGTCGGAGAATGGCTGAAACTGGTGCCGTGAAGACACAGGACACCCCCTTCGAGGGCGGGCCCATGGACGGGCGCGTGCTCCCCGTGCTGGTGGGACCCACCGGCCACCCCCCGAAGACGTACCGCATCCCGGTCCCGGACGCGCACGGCGGCAGGCCCACCGTCCTCGTCTACCGCCGCGTGCCCCGGGGGCACAGCAAGCGGCTCGGGCTGGTTCAGTCGTGGAAGTACGAGTACGACCCGGAGGGCAAGAAGAGCGGCAGGCTCAAGTGGCCCTGGTCGAAACCCGACACCTCGCCAGACGCCACGCCGTCGGGCAATCCGGATGACACCCACGGGTGAAGCCGTTGCACCGAACCGCCTACGTTCCACGCGCGACCCGCACAACCACGTCTATTTCTCACGGTGCGGAGAGAAGCGGAAGGCCCGCCCTCCCCGGTCCGGAGGTGACGACGTGTCAGAAAGGTTTCTGCGCCTGGCTTGTACGGCCGCGGTGGCTGCCCAGGCCGTGCTCGCGCCCGTCCCCGCGGCGGCCGCGCCCGGCCCGCAGCGCCCGGTGTCCCAGCTGCTGACGGACCTTCAGCGGCTGTACCGGCAGGCCGAACAGGCCACCGAGACCTACAACGCCACCGGGGAGAAGCTGAAGAAGCAGCGCGCCCGGGTGGAGCGGTTGGACGGCGAACTCGCCCGTGCCCGGCTCGCCCTGCTCGGCAGTCGCAGCGCGGCCGGACGGCTGGCCCGGCAGCAGTATCAGGGCAGCACCGGTATCTCCCCGTACGTTCGCCTTCTCCTCGCCGACGACCCGCAGCACGCGCTCGACGCGGGACATGTCATCGGGCAGTTGTCACGGGAGCGGGCCGAGACGGTGGGGCGGCTCTTGGGGAGCGAGAAGAAGAAGGAGGAGCTGGCGAGGGAGGCCCGCAAGGCCCTCGACCGGCAGCTCAGCCTCGCCGAGCGGCAGAAGAAGCAGCGGGACGATGTGCGCTCACGGCTCGGCGAGGTCGAGGAACTGCTCGCCTCGCTCAGCAGCGACCAGCTCGCCGCGCTCGCGGAGTTCGAGCGGAACGGGATCGCCGGGGCGCAGCAGAAGGTCATGGCGTCCGGTGCCCTCAGCAGCGTGCGGGCCCCTTCGAAGGGGGGCGAGGAGGCCGTGCGCTATGCGGTGGCCCAGCTCGGGAAGCCGTACCAGTGGGGCGCCGAGGGCCCGGCGGCGTACGACTGCTCGGGACTGACCTCCCAGGCCTGGGAGCACGCCGGGACGCCCATCCCCCGGACCAGCCAGGAGCAGTGGGCCCATCTGCGGCACGTTCCGTTGCGCGAGCTGCGGCCCGGTGACCTGGTCGTGTACTTCCCCCAGGCCACGCACGTCGCCCTCTACCTCGGCGACGGAAGGGTCGTACAGGCACCGCGGCCCGGCGCCAAGATCAAGGTGTCGCCGATCGCGGCCAACCCGGTGCTCGGCGCCGTACGCCCCGATCCGGGCGGGGAGCCCCTGCCGCGCTACACGCCGCCGAAGCTCCCCCGCGGTGCCCTGAAGGGGGCCGACCAGGGTTACGCCCCTGCCGCCGCTCCGGCCACGGCGGCGAGGTAAGCCTCGGTCTTCTCCGGCTCGTAGAAGAAGTTCTCGAAGTCGGCCGGGTCGTTGAACGCGTTGGCGAAGCGGTCGGCGACCGGCTGGAGCTGGCCCGCCGCTCCGATCAGGTTGAGGATGTGCTCCGGCGGCGGGGCCAGCATGGCGTTCGTCCACTTGGTCACGTGCTGGGCCGTGTTCCAGTAGCGGTCGAACGTCTGCTGCATCCAGACCTCGTCGAACTCCTTCTCGCCCTGCTCGAGGATCGAGGCGAGGTACGAGGCGGCGCACTTGGACGCCGAGTTGGAGCCCTGGCCGGTGATCGGGTCGTTGGCGACGACGACGTCCGCGACACCCAGCACGAGGCCCCCGCCGGGGAGGCGGCCGATGGGGTTGCGGACGGTGGGGGCGTAACGGCCGGCGAGGGTGCCGCCCGCGTCCGTCAGCTCGACGCCCTTGGCCCTCTCGTGCTCCCAGGGCGTGAACTTCTCCATGAGTTCCAGGGTCAGGGAGAGGTGCTCCGCCGGGTCCTTGACGCCGTTGAACACGTCCAGCGGGCCGCCGGGTATGCCTTCCCAGAACAGGATGTCCGCGCGGCCGGACGTGGTCAGGGTCGGCATGATGAACAGCTCGCCGACGCCGGGGACCAGGTTGCAGCGGACCGCGTCGAACTCGGGGTGCTCGGGGCGCGGGCCCAGGCCGTGGACGTAGGCCACCGCCAGCGCGCGCTGCGGCTCGCTGTACGGCGAGCGGGACGCGTCCCGGCCGAACATGGAGACCAGCTCGCCCTTGCCCGCGGAGACCAGCACCAGGTCGTAGGCGCGGGAGAAGTAGTCGAGGTCGGAGACCGCCGCGCCGTGGATGACCAGCTGGCCGCCGCGCTGGGCGAAGGTCTCCATCCAGCCGGCCATCTTCACCCGCTGGTCGACCGACTGCGCGTACCCGTCGAGCCTGCCGACCCAGTCGATCGCGCGGGCCGCGGGGCCCTCGCTCCAGGAGCCGGGGGCCGCTACCGAGACACCGAGTCCTTCGATCTTCGGGGCCTGGGACTCCCAGAAGTTCAGCTGGAGATCGCGCTCGTGCTGCAGTGCCGTGTCGAACATGCACTGCGTCGACATGACCCGGCCGGAGCGGATCTCGTCCGCGGTCCGGTTCGACATCAGGGTGACCTCGTACCCGTGCGACTGGAGTCCGAGGGCGAGCTGGAGACCGGACTGGCCGGCTCCCACGACGAGTATCTTGCGCATACGGGTGGTGCCTCCTACGGCTTGGGGGCTACTCGGGGGTTTCCTCGAGCGCGTGGGCGACGAGGGCCAGGAGGGTCTCGATCACCGAGATCCGGCGGCGCGCATCCATGATCATTACAGGGATGCGCGCGGGGATCGTCAACGCCTCGCGAACGTCCTCCGGTTCGAACAGCTCGCTGCCGTCGAAGTGGTTGACCGCGACGACGTACGGCAGGCCGCAGCTCTCGAAGTAGTCCAGCGCGGGGAAGCAGTCCTTGAGGCGGCGGGTGTCGGCCAGCACGACGGCGCCGATCGCGCCGCGCACCAGGTCGTCCCACATGAACCAGAACCGCTGCTGACCCGGCGTGCCGAACAGGTAGAGCACCAGGTCGTCGTCGAGCGTGATGCGGCCGAAGTCCATGGCCACGGTGGTGGTGAGCTTGCCGGGCGTGGCGGTGAGGTCGTCGGTGGCCTCGCTCGCCTCGGTCATCAGCGCCTCGGTCTGCAGGGGCGTGATCTCCGAGACGGCGGTGACCAGCGTCGTCTTGCCGACGCCGAAGCCGCCCGCCACGACTATCTTCGTGGCTATCGGGGCTCGGGTGCGGTCCGTCTGCCAGGACTTCAGATCCTCGTCGGGTTCGTCGAGGCCGACGAGGGGAGCGACGCCAGGAGCGGCGTCAGAGACGACGGAGTCCACTCAGCACCCTTTCCAGCAGAGCGCGGTCCGGGCGGCCCACCCCGTGGCCGGTGCCGGTTCCGTACACACGGATCTTTCCCTGGTCCGCGAGATCGCTCAGGAGGACGCGGACCACGCCGAGCGGCATCTGCAGCAGCGCGGCGATCTCGGCCACCGTACGCATACGGCGGCACAGTTCGACGATGGCTCGCATCTCCGGCATGACCCGGGTGTTGAGCGAACCGTTCGTCAGTTCCTTGCGCTCCTCGGGGGCCTCCAGTGCCGCCGTGCTGGCCACGAACGTCTCCACGAGGAGGACATGGCCGAAGCGGGTGCGGCCGCCGGTGAGCGAGTAGGGGCGGACCCGGGCGGGCTTGCGGTCGCCGCGGACCGGGAGCTGCCGCTGCTTCGGGGAGCTGCTCATCGGGCGCTCCCCGGCGCCTGGGACTCCAGCGATTTTCGGAGCTCGCTGCGGAGTTCGGGCGTCAGGACGTGGCCGGCCCGCCCGACGAAGAGCGCCATGTGGTACGCCACGACGCTCATGTCGCAGTCCGCGGAGCCGTGCACGCCGAGCAGCGAGCCGTCGCTGATCGACATCACGAAGAGGCTGCCCTCGTCCATCGCGACCATCGTGTGCTTGACCCCGCCGAACTCCATCAGCCGGGCGGCGCCGATGGTGAGGCTGCCGATGCCCGAGACGATGGTGGCGAGGTCGGCCGAGGAGCCCCGGGGGCCGGTCCGCCGCTCGGTGCGGGCTTCCCTGGCCTGGAAGTTGCGTCCGGGGTCCGAGGAGAGCAGGAGCAGGCCGTCGGAGGAGACCACGGCGACCGACTGGATGCCCGGCACCTCCTCGACGAGGTTCGTCAGCAGCCAGTGCAGGTTGCGGGCCTCACTGCTCAGTCCGAAGGTACTGGGCGCGGTCAACTGCTTGCCTCCTCGACAGTGCCCCCCGTGAATTCTCCGGCGTGTGCTGGTGCTGCGTCCGGCCGCTCGTTCTGGGCCGTCTCTGCGGCGATCTCCGCCTCCACGTCCCGGCGGCCCGATTCCGCCCCCCGGCGGAAGCCGCCGAGACGCCGGCGGAGTGCCTCGGCGTCGACGGAGCCGGTCCGCTGGCGCGGGGCGCGGTCCGGGGCGGTGATCTTCGGGGTGCGCTTGGGGAGGCCCTTGCTGGTGACCTCGTCCTCGATGTCCGCGGCTCCCGCCGCCGCCTGTGCCGGCGCTTCCTCTTCCGCGGCCCCCGCCGCTTCCGTGGTTTCCGCCGCCGGTGCGGGGACGGCGGCCTCGTCGGGAGTCCGCTCGTGCGCGTCCGGTCCGATGGCGTACGGGTCGGTGACGGGCACCGGGGCCAGCAGCTCCATCGTGGTCTCGGCGGGACTCTCGGCCGGGATCTCGGCGGAGGTCCGGGCCGGGTCCTCGGCGGGAGTCCGCGCCGACGTCTCGGCGGAGATCCGGGCCGGTTCCTCGGCGGAGGTCCGGGCCGGGTCCTCGGCGAAGTTCTGGGCCGGGTCCTCGGCGGAGGTCTGGGCCGGGTCCTCGGCAGGAGTCCGCGCCGACGTCTCGGCGGAGGTCCGGGCCGGGGCCTCGGCGGAGGTCCGGGCCGAGGTCTCGGCCGTGGCCGGCTTCTCGTCTGACGTTTCCCGTGCGGCCTGCTCCGCCAGCGCCACCAGCGGATCGGCGTCCTTGGCTCGCCCGTGCAGCACGTTGGAGTTGACCTCGGCGTCGGCGCCGGGCAGGGAGAAGGTGTGGGTGCCGCCGGACACGGTCGCGGTCGGCGGGACCGCCGTGGCCGGAGCCTGGGCCAGCAGCGCGCCGGGGAGGACGACGACCGCCGCGATGCCGCCCTGCTTCTGCTCCCGCAGCTGGACGCGGGCGCCGTGCCGGTGGGCGAGGCGGGCGACGACGTACAGGCCGAGGCCCAGGCCTTCCTCGCCCTCCTGCTCGTACGGGGAGTCCGGGTCGAACTCGGCGAGCCGGGAGTTGAAGCGGGCCAGGCGCTCGTCGGTCATGCCGATGCCCTCGTCCTGCACGGAGAGCATGACCTCACCGCTCTCCAGCAGCCAGCCGGAGACCTCGACGTGCACGTCGGGCGGGGAGAACGAGGTGGCGTTCTCCATCAGCTCGGCCAGCAGATGGGAAAGGTCGTCGGCCGCGAAGCCGGCCACGTGCGCGTGCGGGGGAAGCGCGGCGATACGGACCCGCTCGTAGCGCTCGATCTCGCTGACCGCGGCCCGTACGACGTCCACCAGCGGGACCGGGCCGTGGTGCTGCTGGACGTGCTCGGTACCGGCGAGGACCAGGAGGTTCTCGCTGTGCCGGCGCATGACCGTGGCGAAGTGGTCGAGCTTGAAGAGCGTGGAGAGCCGCTCGGGGTCCTGTTCGCGCTCCTCCAGACCCTCGATGACGCCCAGCTGCCGCTCGACGAGGCCGAGGGTGCGCAGGGCCAGGTTGACGAAGGTGCCGCCGATGCTGGCCCGCAGCCGCTCCAGCTGGGCCGCCGCGTCGGCGAGTTCGGCGCGCAGTTCCTCGCGCGCGTCGGCCATCTTCTGGCGCTGGCCGACCAGGTGCTTGCGGTCGGACTCGAGGGTGGCGATGCGCTCGTGGAGGGCGGCGGCGTGCGCGTGCAGGGCGTTGACCGAGCGGACGACCTGGGCGAACTCGTCGTTGCGGCCGGTGAACTTGACGGGTTCCTCGGCGGCCGGGTTCTCGGACTCGGCCAGCCGGGCCGAGCCCCGGCGCAGCACCGAGAGCGGGCGGGTCAGGGTGCGGGCCATGGCGGTCGCGATGCCGACGGCGACCAGCATCAGGGCGCCGAGGACGGCGATGCGGATCTCCCAGGCGGTGACGTCGTCGTCGCGCAGCTGGGCGAGGTCCTTCGTGCGGTGGTCGTAGAGGGCTGCCTCGGCACCGCGCATCTGGTCGACGCGGGCGGACAGGGCGGCGTCCAGCCTCTTGGTGCTGACGCCGAGGTCGCTGTCGGAGAGCGTCGGCTGGTCGGTGAGCGTGGCGAGGTACTTGTCGGCGGAGTTCACCTCGGGGCCGGTGACCGTCGAGTCGTACGAGTCGACCGCCGACTTGGGCGCGGCGTCGCGGAAGCCGTCGAGGGCTGCGTCGGAGCGCAGCCGGGCCTGCTGGGCCGCGGCGCTGAGGGCGTCGCGCTGCTTCTTGTCGGCGGCGGAGGTGGTGGAGGTCGTGCTGGGCAGGCCCGTGACGGGGTTGATGACCGTCTGGGTGGTGCTCGGCACGTTGAGGGCCGCGAGGAGCAGTCCTCGGGCGGCGGCGGACTGCTGGACGGCGGAGTCCAGCTCGGCGAGCGCGTACGCGCCGGAGCCGGCCCGTGGGGGCATCTGCTCGGCCAGGTCCTCGGCGAGCCGGTGCAGCTCGTTGATCGCGGCCGAGTAGGCCTGGTGCGCCTCCAGCGCCGTGCTCCTGCCGGTGAGCGCGGCCCTGCGCACAGCCGCGATGCCGTCCAGGTCCGTGCGCATCCAGTCGGGCGTGTCGGTGTCGGCGCGCAGGTCCTCCACCTGCCGGTCGACACGGGCGCTGCGCTGCTCGGAGGGCGCCTTGGACTTGGGGCGGCCGGCCGCGACGTAGGAGGTGACCTCGTCGCGCTCGTCGGCGAGCGAGTGGGCGAGGGCGAGCGCGTCCTGGGTGCGCCCGGCGAGGGTCACCAGATCCTGGGAGTCACTCAGTTGCCCGGAGGCGGCGAGGACGGACGGGGCTCCGGCCCCGGCGACGGCGGCGGCCACCACGGCCACCGCGACGATCAGCCGGTTGCGTACGTGGGTCGGACGGCCGGTGCCGACAGGAGTGCGCTCGGCGCCCCCTTCGGAGGCCGTCTGCCTGCCTGTGCCCCGAGACCGCTTCTTCTGCACCGATGCTCGCATTCCTGAACTCGTCTACCCATGGGCCCGGGTGCCACCCCGCCGTTCCGGTGCCGAGCAATGCGTTCACCCTCCCCCGGGCTCGGCTCGGCTTCAGCTCGCGCGCGGGACGCCCCCATCGGTCCCCGACCCTCCCAGCGCCGGTGGGCAGTGGTCGTGCATCACCTGACCGGCCACCCGAAGGAGTGAACATCGGAGGGGAGTTGGCGGGCAAGTTGCCGCCACGTGTGCGGGGGTGATTACCGGCGGGCCGGTTGGACGCGGGCCGCAGGCTTTGGCAGGATTCGCCGACACGCCTTCTCGGAGTGCGCCATTCCACCCCAAACCAGGCGTCTGACCTGCGCGGCCGTGTCAATTCCGGGAGCGTTGCCAGCCTTTGGCGAACACTGTGAAGGCCTCGTGCAGACTGGCCGAATGCGTACTGAAGTCGTATCGGAGCCCGGCAGCGCGGCCCGTCCCAACGAGGACTTCGCCGGTGTCGGACTACCGGCCTACGGGCAGGGGGGTTGCGTGATCGTCCTGGACGGGGTGACACCGCCGGACAGCGGTACGGGCTGTCTCCATTCCGTCCCCTGGTTCACCGCGCGACTCGGCGGATCCCTGACCGAACTGACCGTTTCCGACCCAGATCTGACGCTGCCGGAGATCCTTTCCGCCGCGATCGCCCGCACCGCGGAATCCCACGCGGCCACCTGTGACCTTTCTCACCCGCGTACACCCCAGGCGACGGTGGTCCTGGCCCGCTGGTCCGCGGACAGCGTCGAGTACCTGGTCCTGTCCGACTCCACCCTGCTCCTGGAGTCCCCCGACGGCACGGTCACCCCCGTCCTGGACGACCGCCTCTCCCGGCTGTCCCGCGCGTCCCTGGCGAGCGACGCCGTCGCCGACGCCACGGTCCGCAACAAGGAGGGCGGCTTCTTCACGGCCGCCGCCGACCCCTCGGTCGCCTCCCGGGCGGTGACGGGCACGCTCCCGCGCGACGGGGTCCGCGCCCTGGCCGCCCTCACCGACGGAGCGACCCGCTGGGTGGAGAAGTTCCGCGAGGGCGACTGGAGGGACTGTTTCACCGTCGTACGGAAGGAGGGCGCGCGGGCGCTGGTGGAGCGCGTACGGGCGCTGGAGGAGGCGGACCGGGAGGAGCGGGCGTTCCTGCGGCGGAGCAAGACGCACGACGACGCGACGGTGGTGTACGTGGAGCTGTGAGAGGCGGCTCCGCGCCCCGCCGGGATGCCCGCGCCTTCCGGGACGGGTCCGGTGCGGGTCCGGGACGGGGCCGTTCGCCCTACCTCTCCATGACGCCGTTCAACTCGTGCAGCAGTCGCGCCAGTTCCGCGACCTCCTGCCGGTCCCAGTGGGCGAGCTGGCTGACGTAGCGGGCGCGGCGGGCCTCGCGGACCTTGCCGACCCGGCCGCGGCCCTCGGCGGTAAGGGCCACCAGCCAGGCACGGCCGTCCGCGGGGTCCGGCTCGCGGGCGATCAGGCCGAGCTCCTCCAGGGCGCGCAGCTGGCGGGACATGGTGGCCTTGCCGACGCCGATGTAGCCGGCGAGTTCCGTGGCGCGCTGGCGGCCGTGCTCGTCGAGGCGGACCAGGAGGCCGTACGCGGCGGACTCCAGGTCGGGGTGGACCTCGCGGGCCATCTCACCCTGATTGGCGCGGGCACGCCGCAGCAACACAGTCAACTCGCGTTCCAGAGCCAGGAACTCCTGGTCTGCACCACTGGGTGTCACCTGTCCGGCTGCGTGATGTCCGCCGCCGTTTCCGTCCTCGTGCACGTCAGCACCCCTGATCGGTTTCGCGGTCCTGAAAGTTTCTGTCAAACGCCGCCGTTGCCGCAGCTCCGTCAGTATTTCGCAGGCGTAGACCAACGGCAGCCTCCGGACCCCCTTTCCACCTGCCCGTCTACGTGCGTAGTTTCCTTAACAGGCAACTAATGGCATGCCCACGCCAGTGGGTCATCCGCGGAACCCCCACCCCATCCTCGGAGGCACGTCATGCCCGTGCACAGATCCGGTCCGATCCGCCCGCGCCCCCTCACGGCCCTGGTGGCCGTGCTCCTGGCGGCGCTCTCCCTCACCCTCCCGCTCTCCACCGCCGACGCCGCGACCACCCCCGCCCGCGGCTCGGCGTACATGGGCATGGGCGTCCTGGCCCACGACGGCCGGGACGGCACGCCCAGCGCCGGTGCCGCCGCCCAGACCGAGGGCGTCGACGTCGCCGGCTACCAGGGCAACGTCGCCTGGTCCACGCTGTGGAACAGCGGCGTCCGATGGGCCTACACGAAGGCGACGGAAGGCACGTACTACACCAACCCGTACTTCGCCCAGCAGTACAACGGCTCGTACAACGTCGGCATGATCCGCGGGGCGTACCACTTCGCCACCCCGGACACGACCAGCGGCGCGACCCAGGCCAACTACTTCGTCAGCCACGGCGGCGGCTGGTCCAGGGACGGCAGGACCCTGCCCGGCGCCCTGGACATCGAGTGGAACCCGTACGGCGCGACCTGCTACGGGAAGTCGGCCGCCGGGATGGTGAGCTGGATCGCCGACTTCCTGAACACCTACAGGGCGCGCACCGGCCGGGACGCCGTGATCTACACGGCCACCAGCTGGTGGACCCAGTGCACCGGCAACTACGGCGGCTTCGCGTCGAACAACCCGCTGTGGATCGCCCGGTACGCCTCGGACGTCGGGACGCTGCCCGCCGGATGGTCGTACTACACGATGTGGCAGTACACCTCCTCCGGACCGACGGTCGGGGACCACGACAAGTTCAACGGGGCCCTGGACCGGGTGGTGGCGCTCGCCAACGGCTGACCACGCACACCGGAGCACCGGGTCGACGCGAGGCACGCCGACCCGGTGCTCCGGTGCTCCGTGCGGGCGGCCGGGTGCCGCTCAGCCGACCAGGCCGGTCGGGTCCCGGGGCGCGTCGTCGGCCGGGGCCGTCCGCTGCTGCGGGAACACCGGCTCCGCGGCTCCCGCCGCGCGGTCCGTCTCGCGCTCCACCGCGGCCCGCTCGGCCAAGGCGTTGACGGCGGCGTTGAACCGCTCCAGCGAGGTCGGATGGTCCGGGCCCAGGACGTACTCCTTGAGGGTGCGGCGCTCCGCGGCCATCGGGTCGTGCCGCGGCTCGCGGACCGAGCGCAGGATCTCCGGCAGCCGCGCGCACGCGCGGTCGAGCAGATAGGCGCCCCCGGCGGTGGTGTACGCGGCCCGGAACTCCTCGTCGGGCAGGTCGTGGGCGTTGGTCAGGACGTACGGCTTGAGACCGGCGACGAAGTCGGCGACCACGGAGGAGACGTCGCTGATGAGGATGTCCGCCTGGTTGAAGCACTCGTAGAGCGTCGGCAGCTGCTTGAGGACGACGTGGTGCCGGATCGGGCCGCGGCTCTCCCAGTACAGGCGGTGCCACTCGGCGTGCAGTTCCCGCCACTCGGCGGCGCCGTCCCGGTCGGGGAGCCGCGCGTCACGGATCTGCTGGGCGTCGTCACCGTCGTGCCGGCCGGCCAGTTCGTCGAGCCGGGCCCTGATCTCCCGCAGGCGGGGCGCGGCGGCGGTGACGGCGGCCTCCGCCTCCGCGGCCTCGCGCCGCTCGTTGTCGGCCCGCAGCAGCTCCCGGACGGCCCGGTCCGCCTCGGCCGCCTCCGGCGAGCGCTTCCCGGTGAGCGGGTGCGGCTTGTAGAGGACGCGCACGTTCTCCGTGAGGAGGCGCTCGACCAGGGCCACGCCCATCGGGATCAGCGAGGTGTGGCAGTCGTCGTCGCTCCAGCCCTCCCAGGTGGGGGCGTAGAGCACGGTCGGCACCGGGCCCGGCGTGTGGTCGGCGTGCAGCCGGATCGGGGCCAGCTGGGGCCGGCCCACCTCGACGATGGCCTTGTCGCTGATGGCGTGCCGCACCCGCCGGTAGCGGTCCCGGCCCGCCCGGCCGGCCACCCAGATCTCGTCGTACACCTTGCTGACCCGGTTGCTGCTCGCGAGCTTGTCGCTGTCGCCGTGGCCGATGAACACGTGCTTGGCCTCGGCGATGCGCAGCATGTGCACGTTCTTGCCCGCGTTGCCGGGATACAGCACGACGCGGACGCCGGACAGCTCCAGCTCGGCCAGGTCGTCGGCCTTGGGCACGCAGACCACCGGGATCCAGGTGCGGCTGAGGTGGCGGAACGAGGCCCGCTCGCGCAGGACGATCACCGGGCGCAGGTCGAGCCGCTCCAGCGTGTCGATCCACATGTTGACCTGGTACATGAAGTCCCGGGACACCGAGGCGAAGCTGAAGTACAGGGCGACCTCGGGCCGGTATGCCGCCAGCTGCCGGTTGACCTCGGCGAACACAGCGTCCCGGGCGGGCATGCGGCGGACCCGGCGGTACTGCCCCAGCAGGGCCGCCACGGCCGCCACGGACAGCCCGGTCGTCAGTGCGAAGCCGACGCCCGCCGGATACCAGACCCCGGCCGCCAGCGCTGCGAGCAGTCCCGCGTGGGCCGGCACGTCGAGGTGGAGCAGCTTGCGCAGGAAGCGCCGGTAGAGGACGGCGGACGGGCGGCGCGGGACGTCAAGTGCGCTGAGGTCGAGGTTGCGCACCACCAGCGGCAGCACCCGCCGCAGCCGGATGGCGTGGTGTGCGGCCGAGTACAGCATCACCAGCGCGAAGTGCGCGCTGAAGACGGCCAGCGCGGCGACCAGCACCCGGTCCGGCGCGTCCGTCCGGCCGGCCAGCGCGAGCAGCATCACCGTGCGGATCGCGAACCGCAGGGTGCGGTTGAGCTGAAGCGTCGCCAGCCGGCGGACGAAGCCGGGCGCCCGGGTGTGCACCACCTCGTCCACCACGTAGGTCACGGCCGACGCCACGGCGAACCCTCCGACCGACGGCAGCAACGCGAAGACGGGCAGCGCCGCGAAGCCGGCACCGAGCACGAGCACGAGGAGCAGGTCGGTCGTCCCGCGTACCCGCAGGACCCCGCACAACCGACGAATCATCAAGGACAAGGCGTTCCCCCCACGGGATTGCACACGGTCTGTCAAAAGCCGTTGTTCGCCAGTTCGACCGAGGAGGGGGTTGAAGAGTTGTACATCTGGCACTCGGAAATATTTCACCTTGTGTTGGTGCGGGGTTGACCTCGCCATGGTGCGTCGAAAAGGCCCGGGCCTCCCTCACGGGGCCCGGGCCTTTCCTTCATCCGATGGCGTCCGTCACGCCGCCACCGGAACCTCCGGCGCCGCGCCGTTCGTGGCCGGCGACAGGGCCAGTTCCAGGACCTGGCGGACGTCCGTGACGGCGTGGACGTCGAGCTTGTCCAGCACCTCCGACGGGACGTCGTCCAGGTCGGGCTCGTTGCGCTTGGGGATGATCACGGTCGTGACCCCGGCCCGTTGCGCGGCCAGCAGCTTCTGCTTCACGCCGCCGATCGGGAGGACCCGGCCGGTCAGCGAGACCTCACCGGTCATCGCCACGTCCGTACGCACCAGGCGTCCGGACAGGAGCGAGGCCAGGGCCGTGGTCATCGTGATGCCGGCGCTCGGGCCGTCCTTGGGGACCGCGCCCGCCGGGAAGTGGATGTGCACGCCCCGGTCCTTCAGATCGGCCACCGGCAGCTCCAGCTCGGCACCGTGGCTGCGCAGGAAGCTCAGCGCGATCTGCGCCGACTCCTTCATCACGTCGCCCAGCTGGCCCGTCAGGGTCAGCCCCGCCGCACCCGTCTCCGGGTCGGCGAGGGAGGCCTCCACGAACAGGACGTCTCCACCGGCGCCGGTCACCGCGAGGCCCGTCGCCACGCCGGGGACCGCCGTGCGGCGCTCCGCCGGGTCCTGGGCGGACTCGGGCACGTGGTGCGGCCGGCCGATCAGGGCCCGCAGGTCCTCGTCCTTGACGGTGAACGGCAGCTCGCGCTCGCCCAGTTCGTGCTGGGCCGCGACCTTGCGCAGCAGCCGGGCGATGGACCGCTCGAGGTTGCGGACGCCCGCCTCCCGCGTGTACTCACCGGCCAGCTTGCGCAGCGCGCTCTCGTCGAGGTCCACCTCGTCCTTGCCGAGCCCCGCCCGCTCCAGCTGGCGCGGGAGCAGGTGGTCACGGGCGATGACGACCTTCTCGTCCTCGGTGTAGCCGTCCAGGCGGACCAGCTCCATACGGTCGAGCAGGGCCTCCGGGATGGCCTCCAGGACGTTGGCGGTGGCGAGGAAGACGACGTCCGACAGGTCCAGTTCCACCTCCAGGTAGTGGTCCCGGAAGGTGTGGTTCTGGGCCGGGTCGAGGACCTCCAGCAGGGCGGCCGCCGGGTCGCCCCGGAAGTCGGACCCCACCTTGTCGATCTCGTCCAGCAGGACCACCGGGTTCATCGACCCGGCCTCCTTGATCGCGCGCACGATCCGGCCGGGCAGCGCCCCGACGTACGTACGGCGGTGGCCGCGGATCTCGGCCTCGTCGCGGACGCCGCCGAGGGCGACGCGGACGAACTTGCGGCCCATGGCGTGCGCGACGCTCTCGCCGAGGCTCGTCTTGCCGACGCCGGGCGGTCCGACCAGGGCCAGTACGGCACCTCCGCGCCGGCCGCCGATCACGCCGAGTCCGCGGTCGGTACGGCGCTTGCGCACCGCCAGGTACTCGGTGATCCGCTCCTTCACGTCCTCCAGGCCCGCGTGTTCGGCGTCGAGGACGGCCTTCGCGCCCTGGATGTCGTACGCGCCGGTGTCATCGGTTCGCTCGTTCCACGGCAGTTCCAGGACGGTGTCGAGCCAGGTCCGGATCCAGGAGCCCTCGGGCGACTGGTCGCTGGACCGCTCCAGCTTGTCGACCTCCTTGAGGGCCGCCTCGCGGACCTTCTCGGGCAGGTCGGCGGCCTCGACGCGGGCGCGGTAGTCGTCCGACTCCTCGGCGGAGTCCTTGCCGTTCTCGCCGTTCAGCTCGCGCAGCTCCTTGCGGACCGCCTCCAGCTGACGGCGGAGCAGGAACTCGCGCTGCTGCTTGTCGACGCCCTCCTGGACGTCCTTGGCGATGGTCTCGGCGACGTCCTGCTCGGCGAGGTGGTCGCGCAGTTGCTGGGCGGCGAGCTTGAGGCGGGCCACCGGGTCGGCCGTCTCGAGCAGTTCGACCTTCTGTTCGGTGCTCAGGAACGGTGAGTAGCCGGAGTTGTCGGCGAGCGCGGAAACGTCGTCGATGGCCTGGACACGGTCGACGACCTGCCAGGCGCCGCGCTTGCGCAGCCAGGCGGTGGCCAGCGCCTTGTATTCCTTGACCAGTTCGACGACGTGGCCCGGCAGCGGCTCGGGCACCTTCTCGTCGACGCGCGTGCCCTCGACCCACAGCGCAGCGCCCGGTCCGGTGGTCCCGGCGCCGATCCTCACCCGGCTGCGGCCGCGGATCAGCGCGCCCGGGTCACCGTCCGCCAGCCGGCCGACCTGCTCGACGGTGCCGAGCACACCGGTGCCCGGGTACGTCCCGTCGATGCGCGGCACCAGAAGGACCTTCGGCTTTCCGGGCTCCGTCCGGGCGGCGGCCTGCGCGGCCTCCACCGCGGCGCGTACATCGGCGTCGTTCAGGTCCAGCGGTACCACCATCCCGGGCAGCACGACCTCGTCGTCGAGCGGCAGCACAGGCAGAGTGAGCGGTGTGAACGCCGTGGACTCAGCAGCCATGATCTCCCCTTCGGCAGTCAAGTTGAGCTATGCCGACTCAATGCACGGGAGCTCCCGGATGTTCCCATGGCTGCGTTCGCTCTGAGCGATCACCGGATCACCGTGCACTACCAGCGGAAACGGGGGGCGGTGCGCGGTTATGCCCGTGGGGGAGGACACGGCACCGCACCGGCGCGGGCGCACCGAGTCGGGACACCGCGTCCGGCGCGGTGCCCGGCGGCCGCCCGGAGGGGCTACGCGGACCGGGCCTGCTCCACCGCCCGGGCCACGTGCGTGGGCCGGACCGACCGCACGGCCCGGGCTCGCTGCCGGCGGCGGATCGTGGGCCACATGGCGATGCCTATGGCCAGCGAGATCAGGTGGCCCCAGTTGGTCATCGGGTCCGTGTACGCGATCAGGTCCTGCAGGAGCATGCCGCCGAACAGCGCGACGACCGGCCAGCGCAGCCAGGGGGTGAGCAGTCCGGCCAGGGCGCCCGTGCTGGCGGCGACGCCGAAGCTGATGCCGTAGTCCAGGCGGTGCAGGGAGCTGCCGGGCAGGTGTCCCGCCACGACCGCGATCCCGACGGGGACCTCGGTCGCCAGGGTGGCGAGCACGTGCCCGAGCAGAAAGACCGTGGCCGCGCCCAGTGCGCCTATGCGCCGCTCCAGCGCGGTGAGGACGACCAGGAAGCACATGGCGTACGGCGACACGACCCCGCCGGCGATCCACAGCGCGCTCACCAGCAGGACCTGCACGGGTGTCCGCACCAGGTGCGCGACATCCGTGCTGGAGGCCTGGTAGAGGCTGTGCACCAGCCCGGGGGCGGCGTCGGCGGCGATCAGCGAGGTGACGGCGAGCACGGCCGCGTAGGCGAAGGTGAACGGCGTTCCCGTGGGGGTGGGCAGCAGCCGCCACGGGTGGAGGGCACGCAGCCGCCGAGCGAGGAGGCGGTGGGGGGCGGGGAAGGCCTGCGCGGGGACCGGCGCGGTGGTCACCCGGTCATCGGGCCGGGGCCGAAAGGGCACGTCCGGCGGGGTGGCCGCCGCTGGGGCGCCGAGGGCCGCACCGTCCGCCATGGCACCGCGCTGGCGCGGCATGCCGTCCAGCAGGTCGCCGAGCCCGGTGGGCGACAGGGCGCCGTCGTCGGGAAGAGGCATGCCCGGGGGCGTGGGCGAGGCCGTCGTGCCGGCCGTCGCGGTCGGTTCCACGGTGTGGCGCTCCTTCCGTCCCGCCCCACCCTTCGTGCCGCACAGGCCTCTGTCTATGACCGACGCCACGCAAGGCCCCGATTCACAGGATCTTCTGAGAAACCGCTCGACTCACACCGGGGTCCCGACAGAAGCGGAAGCGCTCGAACGAGTGATGTGCGCCGGCCTGCCGCCATCCGTAATTTCCGTGGCCGCAAAGCCGTGTTCGTGCAGGATGGGCGTATGGCCGCCACGTACGACACTCCCGTAGTCCTGGACCGTCGCGAGGGCCCGCACGGGGAGGTGGTGCTGCGCAGACACGGCGGGTTACTGCAGATCATCGCCAACGGGTGCTTTCTCATGGACACCTCCGACGGGCGCTCGGAGCGGCTGCTCGTCGACGCCGCGTACGACGCCCTGGACGGGCGGCCGGAACCGGACGTGCTGATCGGCGGCCTCGGCGTAGGGTTCTCGCTCGCACATGCCGCGGCCGATCCCCGCTGGGGGCGGATCACCGTGGTCGAGCGCGAGCCCGCCGTGATCGGCTGGCACCGGGAGGGCCCGCTGTCCGGGCTGTCGGCCGCCGCACTCGACGACCCGCGCACGGAGATCGTCGAAGCCGACCTCTTGATGCACGTCAATGAGACTTCCGCCACGTACGACGCCCTGTGCCTGGACATCGACAACGGGCCCGGCTGGACCGTGACCGAGGACAACGACGGCCTCTACTCACCGGCCGGACTGGCAAGCTGCGCAAGGGCGTTGGCACCCGGAGGGGTACTCGCCGTATGGTCGGCACAGCCCTCTCCGGATTTCGAGGGAACCTTGCGGAATGCCGGGTTCCAACAGGTGCGTACCGAAGAGATCCCCGTTGCCCGGGGCGTTCCGGACGCTGTGCACCTCGCCGTACGCCCTGGATAGCGACGGTGCCTCCGGTCCCCGTAATGTGCTTCCCTGACGCGGATCATTCAAGCGTCAATCGCAAACCATGCGCAGACCGAGGAACCACCCCACTGGTTCCGGAAAGCACACTCAGGGGCGGGCGATGGAGCAGACACACACCTCGCACAGCGGTACGGCGGCGGCTACTCCGGGCGCACAGCGCCGGGTGCTGGTGATCGAGGACGACCCGACGATCGTGGACGCCATCGCGGCCCGACTCCGCGCCGAGGGATTCCTGGTGCAAACCGCGGCCGACGGTCCTTCCGCGGTCGACACCGCCGAGGCCTGGCAGCCCGACCTGCTGATCCTCGACATCATGCTGCCCGGCTTCGACGGCCTGGAGGTCTGCCGCCGTGTGCAGGCCCAGCGCCCGGTGCCGGTGCTGATGCTCACCGCGCGCGACGACGAGACCGACATGCTGGTCGGGCTCGGCGTCGGCGCCGACGACTACATGACCAAGCCGTTCTCGATGCGGGAGCTGGCCGCGCGGGTGCACGTGCTGCTGCGCCGCGTGGAGCGGGCGGCCATCGCCGCGGCCACGCCGCGCTCCGGCATCCTGCGCCTCGGCGAACTGGAGATCGACCACGCGCAGCGCCGGGTGCGGGTGCGCAGCGAGGACGTCCACCTCACGCCCACCGAGTTCGACCTCCTGGTCTGCCTGGCGAACACCCCGCGCGCGGTGCTCTCCCGTGAGCAGCTCCTGGCCGAGGTGTGGGACTGGGCGGACGCCTCCGGCACCCGGACCGTCGACAGCCACATCAAGGCGCTGCGCCGGAAGATCGGCGCCGAGCGGATCCGCACGGTGCACGGCGTGGGCTACGCCCTGGAGACCCCGACGCCATGAGCGACGGGCCGGCCGCACGGAGAAGCCCCGGGGAGGAGCCCTGGGGCGGCGTACGTCCGTTCTCGATCAAGACCAAGCTCGGCGCGCTCGTCGTCATCTCGGTGCTGATCACCACGGGTCTGTCGATGATCGCGGTGCACACCAAGACGGAGCTTCGCTTCATCACGGTCTTCTCGATGATCGCCACACTGTTGATAACGCAGTTCGTGGCGCATTCACTCACCTCGCCGCTCGACGAGATGAACGCGGTGGCCCGGTCGATCTCCCACGGCGACTACACGCGCCGGGTGCGTGAGAACCGCCGGGACGAACTGGGCGACCTGGCCGGGACGATCAATGTCATGGCCGACGAGCTGGAGGCCCAGGACAGCCAGCGCAAGGAGCTGGTGGCGAACGTCTCGCACGAGCTGCGCACGCCCATCGCGGCCCTGCGGGCCGTTCTCGAGAACGTCGTGGACGGCATCGCCGAGCCGGACACCGAGACCATGCGTACGGCGCTCAAGCAGACCGAGCGGCTCGGGCGGCTGGTGGAGACGCTGCTGGACCTGTCCCGGCTGGACAACGGCGTCGTACCGCTGCGGAAGCGGCGTTTCGAGGTGTGGCCGTACCTCTCCGGCGTGCTCAAGGAGGCCAACATGGTCGCCTCCGCGCGCGGGGGCATGGCGTCGGGCTCCGGGAACCACACGCGGACGGACGTCCATCTGCACCTGGATGTCTCCCCGCCCGAGCTGACCGCGCACGCGGACCCGGAGCGCATCCACCAGGTCGTGGCCAATCTGATCGACAACGCGGTCAAGCACAGCCCGCCGCACGGCCGGGTCACGGTGAAGGCGCGGCGCGGGCCGCAGCCGGAGTCGCTTCAGCTGGAGGTCCTGGACGAGGGCCCCGGCATCCCGAGGTCGGAGTGGCACAAGGTCTTCGAACGCTTCAACCGGGGAGCCGTCAGCCGCCCGCACGGTCCGGGCAGCGACGGCGGTACGGGTCTGGGGCTGGCGATCGCCCGCTGGGCGGTGGATCTGCACGGCGGCCGGATCGGAGTGGCCGAATCCGAGCGAGGCTGCCGGATTCTCGTCACCCTTCCGGGAGAGCGATCCGTGCCAAGTTGACGTAAAGTTCGAACCGGAGCGACAAGATCCACGAGCGTCCCCACTGACGGACACGTGTGATCAGGGACGGCCCGCGCCTGTGGGGCGCCGAGGCCCTGGCCCACGCGTACCTTCCGCAGGCGAACCACGCTTGTTTCCCGCCATATCAACCCCCGAAACGCGCTTTCTGATGTGACTTACGCGACGATGAACGGGCCCGACCTGACCTTCACCCTCAGGGAGGCGTAGCCTTTATTTCCGCTGTCCATCACCTTGTGAAGCGGAAGAGGGCGGTTGCCGCCGTGTCGCCACAGTCCCCCAGTAACTCGAGCATCTCGACCGACGACCAAGCCGGGAAGAACCCCGCTGCTGCGTTCGGTCCCAACGAGTGGCTCGTCGACGAGATCTATCAGCAGTACCTCCAGGACCCGAATTCGGTAGACCGAGCCTGGTGGGACTTCTTCGCCGACTACAAGCCGGGCGTCGCTGCCGCCCAGGCTCCGTCGGGTACTGCGGCCGCGGGGGCCGCAGCGACCACCACGACGGCCGCTCCGTCCCGGCCCGCGGCTCCGGTAGCCCCGGCCGCGCCCGCCGCTCCGGCGCCCGCGGCCCCGAAGCCGGCCGCCGCCGCTCCGGCGCCCGCCGCGCCGAAGCCCGCCGCCGCGGCCCCTGCCGCGAAGCCGGCCGCGAAGGCCGCGCCCGCCACCGAGGCGCCCGAGGGCCCCGAGTACGTGACGCTGCGCGGCCCCTCCGCCGCGGTCGCCAAGAACATGAACGCCTCGCTGGAGCTGCCGACGGCCACCTCGGTCCGCGCGGTCCCGGTGAAGCTGCTGTTCGACAACCGCATCGTCATCAACAACCACCTGAAGCGGGCGCGGGGCGGGAAGATCTCCTTCACGCACCTCATCGGCTTCGCGATGGTGCAGGCCATCAAGGCCATGCCGTCGATGAACTGGTCGTTCGGCGAGAAGGACGGCAAGCCGACCCTCGTCAAGCCGGCGCACGTCAACCTCGGCCTGGCCATCGACCTGGTCAAGCCGAACGGCGACCGCCAGCTCGTCGTGGCCGCCATCAAGAAGGCCGAGACCCTGAACTTCTTCGAGTTCTGGCAGGCCTACGAGGACATCGTCCGCCGCGCCCGCGACGGCAAGCTGACGATGGACGACTTCACCGGTGTCACGGTCTCCCTGACCAACCCCGGCGGCCTCGGCACCGTCCACTCCGTCCCGCGTCTGATGCCCGGCCAGTCCGTGATCATGGGCGTCGGCTCCATGGACTACCCGGCGGAGTTCCAGGGCACCAGCCAGGACACCCTGAACAAGCTCGGCATCTCGAAGGTCATGACGCTCACGTCGACCTACGACCACCGGGTGATCCAGGGCGCCGCCTCCGGCGAGTTCCTCCGCCAGGTCGCCAACCTGCTGCTCGGCGAGAACGGCTTCTACGACGCCATCTTCGAGTCGCTGCGCATCCCCTACGAGCCGGTCCGCTGGCTCAAGGACATCGACGCCTCGCACGACGACGACGTCACCAAGGCCGCGCGCGTCTTCGAGCTGATCCACTCCTACCGGGTCCGCGGCCACGTCATGGCCGACACCGACCCGCTGGAGTACCGCCAGCGCAAGCACCCCGACCTCGACATCGTCGAGCACGGCCTCACCCTGTGGGACCTGGAGCGCGAGTTCGCCGTCGGCGGCTTCGCCGGCAAGTCGATGATGAAGCTGCGCGACATCCTCGGCGTGCTGCGCGACTCGTACTGCCGCACCACCGGCATCGAGTTCATGCACATCCAGGACCCCAAGCAGCGCAAGTGGATCCAGGACCGGGTGGAGCGCCCGCACTCCAAGCCGGAGCGCGAGGAGCAGCTGCGCATCCTGCGCCGGCTGAACGCGGCGGAGGCCTTCGAGACCTTCCTGCAGACGAAGTACGTCGGCCAGAAGCGCTTCTCCCTGGAGGGCGGCGAGTCCGTCATCCCGCTGCTCGACGCGGTGCTGGACTCGGCGGCCGAGTCCCGTCTGGACGAGGTCGTCATCGGCATGGCCCACCGCGGCCGACTGAACGTCCTCGCCAACATCGTCGGCAAGTCGTACGCGCAGATCTTCCGCGAGTTCGAGGGCAACCTCGACCCGAAGTCGATGCACGGCTCCGGTGACGTGAAGTACCACCTGGGCGCCGAGGGCACCTTCACGGGCCTGGACGGCGAGCAGATCAAGGTCTCCCTGGTCGCGAACCCCTCCCACCTGGAGGCGGTGGACCCGGTCCTGGAGGGCGTCGCGCGCGCCAAGCAGGACATCATCAACAAGGGCGGCACGGACTTCACGGTCCTGCCGGTGGCGATCCACGGCGACGCGGCCTTCGCGGGCCAGGGCGTGGTGGCCGAGACCCTGAACATGTCGCAGCTGCGCGGCTACCGCACCGGCGGCACGGTCCACGTCGTCATCAACAACCAGGTCGGCTTCACCGCGGCCCCCGAGTCCTCGCGTTCCTCCATGTACGCGACGGACGTGGCCCGCATGATCGAGGCCCCGATCTTCCACGTGAACGGCGACGACCCGGAGGCTGTGGTGCGCGTCGCGCGCCTGGCCTTCGAGTTCCGCCAGGCGTTCAACAAGGACGTGGTGATCGACCTCATCTGCTACCGCCGCCGCGGTCACAACGAGTCGGACAACCCGGCCTTCACCCAGCCGCTGATGTACGACCTGATCGACAAGAAGCGCTCGGTGCGCAAGCTCTACACCGAGTCCCTCATCGGTCGCGGCGACATCACCCTGGAAGAGGCCGAGCAGGCCCTGCAGGACTACCAGGGCCAGCTGGAGAAGGTCTTCACGGAGGTTCGCGAGGCCACGTCCCAGCCGCTCACCGTCGAGGCGCAGGCGCCGCAGGACGGCTTCCCGGTCGCGGTGCCGACGGCCGTCTCCGCCGAGGTCGTCAAGCGGATCGCCGAGTCCCAGGTCAACGTCCCCGACCACATCACCGTCCACCCGCGTCTGCTGCCCCAGCTGCAGCGCCGGGCGGCGATGGTCGAGGACGGCACGATCGACTGGGGCATGGGCGAGACCCTGGCCATCGGCTCGCTGCTCCTGGAGGGCACCCCGGTCCGCCTGGCGGGCCAGGACTCCCAGCGCGGCACCTTCGGCCAGCGCCACGCGGTGATCATCGACCGCGAGACGGGCGAGGACTTCACCCCGCTCCTCTACCTCTCCGACGACCAGGCCCGCCTGAACGTCTACAACTCCCTGCTGTCCGAGTACGCGGCGATGGGCTTCGAGTACGGCTACTCGCTGGCCCGCCCCGACGCGCTCGTGATGTGGGAGGCGCAGTTCGGCGACTTCGTCAACGGCGCCCAGACGGTCGTGGACGAGTTCATCTCCTCGGCGGAGCAGAAGTGGGGCCAGACGTCCGGCGTCACCCTGCTCCTCCCGCACGGCTACGAGGGCCAGGGCCCGGACCACTCGTCCGCCCGCCCGGAGCGCTTCCTGCAGCTGTGCGCGCAGAACAACATGACGGTCGCGATGCCGACGCTCCCGTCGAACTACTTCCACCTCCTGCGGTGGCAGGTGCACAACCCGCACCACAAGCCGCTGGTCGTCTTCACCCCGAAGTCGATGCTGCGCCTCAAGGCGGCGGCCTCGAAGGCGGAGGAGTTCACCACCGGCGAGTTCCGCCCCGTCATCTCCGACGCGTCGGTCGACCCGGCCGCGGTCCGCAAGGTCGTCTTCTGCGCCGGCAAGGTGTACTACGACCTGGAGGCCGAGCGGCAGAAGCGCGGTGTCACGGACGCTGCGGCTGCCCAGACGGCGATTATCCGCATCGAGCGCCTGTACCCGCTGCCGGGTGCGGAGCTCCAGGCGGAGGTCAACAAGTACCCGAACGCCGAGAAGTACCTGTGGGTCCAGGAGGAGCCGGCCAACCAGGGCGCCTGGCCGTTCATCGCCCTGAACCTGATCGACCACCTGGACCTGGCGGTCGGCCCGGACGTCCCGCACGGCGAGCGTCTGCGCCGTATCTCGCGTCCGCACGGCTCGTCCCCTGCGGTGGGTTCCGCGAAGCGGCACCAGGCCGAGCAAGAGCAGCTGGTCCGTGAGGTGTTCGAGGCGTAGGTCTCGCGACACGGCAGCGAAAGGGCCCGGCCCCGGAGAGAACTCCGGGGCCGGGCCCTTCGGTCATGGCCTGGGTGCCGGGCCGCTCACGACACCTGGGGCTCGAAGTCCCAGTAGGGCCGGTTGCGGGCGCGTGCCGACAGGGTGTGGACGTGCTGGGGCCCCAGCGTGGCGGCCAGGTCGGACAGCGCCTCCTGCTCCGTCTTCTCGGCCTCCCGGCGGTTGCCCAGCCCGCGCAGATCGGCGGCGTGGGCGATGCGGGCCGACAGGGCCAGGGGGTGGGTGCGGCCGAGGATCTCGGTGGCGCGCAGGGCGGCGGACTTGCTGAGTCCGGCCGCGGACTCCGTGTCCCCGACCAGGTTGCGCAGGGCGGAGGCGTTGACGGCGCAGCCCACGGTCCAGGGGTGGTTCTCCCCCACGGCCGCGGTCATGTCGGCCATCGCAGCCTCGATCAGGGCGTGGGCCTGGTCGCGTTCGCCGACGCTGCGCAGGATGAGCGCGTGGTTGGTGCGGGCTCCGGCGAGGAACGGATGTCCTTCGTCGTGCATGGCCTCGTAGCGCGCGATGACGTACTCGCTGGTCTCCCGTGCCTGGTCGATGTCGCCGTGCTCGCGGGCGAAGCAGCTGTGGCTGATGGCCGCGGCCAGCGTCTGCGGATCCTTCTCGCCGAGCTTGCGCTCGTAGCGCTCCAGTACGCGGGTGAACATCGGCCCCGCCTTGCCGCGGTCGCCGATGCGGTAGAGGCACAGGGCGAGATTGTGCTCGGCCAGCAGGGTCTGCGGGTTCTCGGCGCCCATCACGAGGCGGTACTCGCGCACGTTCTTCGCCTGGACGGACTCCGCCTCGGTGTAGCGCCCCAGCAGCCGCAGATTGGTCGCGTAGTGGATCTCGGAGAAGAGCGTCCACGGGTGACGGTTCTTCAGCAGCTGACGGCGCGCCTCCATGGTCCGCCGGTCGATCTCCAGGCTCTCCTCGTAGCGGCCGAGCAGCCGCAGCGCGAAGCCCAGGTTGTTCAGGGCGTTGAGGGTCCGCGAGTCCTGTTCGCCGAGCAGGTCGCGGTAGGCCGGGTAGAGCCACTCGTACAGCTCCCGCGCCTCGCCGTAGCGCCCGAGGCCCCACAGGTCGGCGCCCAGGCCGTTGGCCGCGCGCAGATAGTCCAGGTCCTGCTCGCCGCGCTCCACCCGCAGGTGGTCGACGGCGATGCGCTCGATGGCCTCGGTGCGCCGGTACTCGCCGGCCGCGCGCAGCAGGTTGGCGTAGTGGTAGGTCAGCTCCCAGATCCGCGGATGAGTGTCACCGAGCAGCGACTTCCACGCGTTCATGGCGCGCTCGCCGAGCTTCATGCCGGACTGGTACTCGCCCGTGAAGTACATGTAGCGCAGACAGTTGAGGACCAGGTTCTGCACGGTCCGGTCCTTGCTGTTCAGGACATCCGCGTGCTTGAGGTGCGGCACGATCTCCGCGTACTCGTCCCACAGGCGGGTGTCCGTGGCCCGTCCGGGATCGGCGGCGGCCAGGGCTCTGCGGACCACGTCGATGAACTCGCGCCGGTCCTCGTCGGGCATGTCCTTGTGCACGATCTGGTGCACCATGCGGTGCAGATACAGCGACTCGCCCGAGGAGACCGACTCGTCGCCGGCCGCCTCGTGCGACTCCAGGCGCACGACGGAGTACTGGCGGAGCTGGTTGATCGCCTTGTTCCACAGGAGCGGGTCGTTGAGCAACCCGGCGATCTGTTCGGGCAGTTCCTCGAGCGGCATCTCCCGCAGGAGTCGTACGGGGATGAAGCCGGGCGCGAAGAAGGTGCACAGACGCAGCAGGTCGACCGATTCCGGGACGGTCTCGCGGAGTTTGTTCAGCAGTATCGACCAGGCTGTCTGGAACGCGACGGGGAAGTCCGCGGAGACCTTGACCACGTC
The DNA here is from genome assembly GCF_032656585.1 of Streptomyces herbicida. NCBI lineage: Bacteria > Bacillati > Actinomycetota > Actinomycetes > Kitasatosporales > Streptomycetaceae > Streptomyces > Streptomyces herbicida. The sequence goes on along the minus strand of NZ_JAUYWJ010000001.1, from coordinate 644,155 downwards.
CTGGTCGATGCCGCCCTCCAGGAGCGCGATGTAGTCCTCCACCGACAGGTCGGAGTCGTTGAGCCAGCCGGCGGTCTGGTCGAGCAGCAGCGGCAGGTCCTCCAGCGCCTCGGCCAGCTGGTCGGCGTCCTCCTCGCTCAGCCTGGGCGCGCGGCGGCGGACGAAGGCCACCGACTCGTCGCGGGCGTAGACGGGCACCTCCAGCAGTTTGCTGTTGTGCTCGCCCCACTCGGGGTTGCGCGAGGTGATCAGGACGTGGCCCGGCCCGGTGGGGACGAGGTCCCAGATCTGGTCGGGTTCGTCGGCGCCGTCCAGGATCAGCAGCCAGCGGGCGTAGGGGTCGCCGCGGCGCAGCGAGTCACGTACGGCGCGCAGGCGCTCGCCGTACTCGGCGCCGGTGGACAGGCCGAGCTTGGGGGCGAGTTCGGCCATCAGCCGGCGGTAGGTCACCCGACCCTCGGCGTTGACCCACCACACCACGTCGTACTCGGAGCCGAAACGGTAGACGTACTCGGCGGCGAGCTGTGTCTTGCCGACGCCGGACATGCCGTGCAGGGTGAGGACGCCGGCCCCCGGTTCGGAGCCCTGCAGCAGGTGGTAGGCGTCGTTCAGGAACGGCTCGCGTCCGGTGAAACGGGTGTTGCGCCGCGGCACGCCGCCCCACACCTCGGGCATGGACGCCGGGAAGCGCGGTCCGCGCCGTTCGCCCTCGGCCGGCGCCTGCGCCGGGTCGGTCGGCAGGCCGAGCCGGTCGAGCAGGCGCCGTTCGGCCTCGTCGGCGCCCATGTTGGTCAGCTGCGCCGGGGCGAGCACGGTGGTGGCTGTGGGTACGGACGCGGTGGTGATGGAGACGGCGGCGAACCGGGACGGGTCGGGGGCCACGACCTCACGCAGCGCCGCGTTCCACTCCTCGTGGGTGCGCGGCCCGAGTTGGAAGTACCACTCGCTGACCAGGATGAGGATCCGGCCCTCGGCGAGTTTCAGGTCACGCAGCAGGTCCACCAGCGGGACCTCGGCGGGGGAGTCCCAGCGCATGTACACGACTCGGAGGCCACGCCGCTCCAGCCGGTCCGCGATCCAGGCCGCCCAGGCCCGGTTGAAACCCGCGAAGCTGATCGTGACAGTAGGCTTCGCGGTCCCCTTGTCGGCTGCCCCGACCGGCCTACGAACTACAGACATGCAGCGGCCTCCCCGCACGTAATGTTAGAACCTCGGCGCGGCACCGCGATAGGCGCTGACAGGTATCCGTCGTACTCGCGCTCCTCGGTCGCATCTCTTCCCGCAAGCGCAACGATCTTCACCCGAACTGGCAACATTTTTCACCCAGTTGGCGGAGTTCGACGGGTCGAGAACAAGCCGCGGGCCGCGGCCACGTAGGCCTGCGCCCGTACGGTGTGGCCACGGGGAGCGGGATGCTCGCCGAGCCGTTCGTACACGGCCACCATCTGGTCGACGAACCGGCGTCCGGGCACGGTCAGGTCCGGCGATCCGACGAGCGCGGGCAGCGCCGCACCCACCTGTTCGCGGCAGCGGGCGTGTTCGGCCCAGGCCGCCTCCCGGTCGGCCGGCCGGGTGAGGGTGAGCGCCCGGCGCTGGAAGAAATCGGCCAGCGCCAGGTGCGAGTAGGTGCCCTGCAGCAGACCGTCGTAGGGACGCGGGTCGGTGCGCCATGGGGCGAAGTACCGTTTCCGCCCATCGGCCCGGTGGAGGGTGACCGCCTCGCCGAGCGCGACGAGTTTGGTGTGCTGAAGCTCGTGCACCAGGGTCGCGGCCAGGACCGTCGGGCTGTGCGGGGCGCTGCTGAGCACGGCGCCGAAGGCCTCGCGCCGGGTGCCGCTGCAGGTGCCCGTGCAGTCGCCGGGTTCCGAGCCGGGCGGCGCGGCGAGCGGGACCAGGCAGCGCAGCAGGCGGACGGCCTCCAGGAGGCGCTGCTCGCCGCCCAGCCGGAGTTCCACCGCGGTCCCCGACCAGGAGTGCAGCCAGCGCTTGCGCTCCCCGTCGTCGAGGGTGGCCGGACCGCTCAGCCCCCGGTGGTGGACACCGTCCTGCACCCATCGGTACGGGTCGAGGTCGTCCAGCGGGGTGGGCGGGGCGCCGGTCGTGAGGCCGGGCAGTGCGTAGGCGGGGGTCCAGGCGGCGGCGCCGGACCAGGCTCCCGTGCCTCGTTCCACATGGACGACGGCATCCGCCGCGCCGCGCTGACGGATGGTCAACCGCCCGTTCCGGTGGACCACTTCAATCGGCGTGTCCGTCGTCTCCGCCGTGCGCAGGGCCCCGAGGGAGGGCAGTACGAGCAGTCCGTCCCGGGCGGTGAGCCGTACGGCGAAGGAGAGCCGGGCGCGGGCCGCGGCGGCGGCGGCCAGTGCGCTGAAGTGGCCCAGGTCGTGCCCGAGTTCGCGGGCCCGCTGCGGCGCGCCCGGCAGTGCGGGGTCCGTGCCGAGCGCGCGGAGACAGTGCTGGGCCCATGCGCCGACCAGCGGGGCGAGAAGGCGGACGCGGGCGGGTGAACCCGTCGGGCCGTCCGGGAGCGCCGTGCCTCCCACCGGCTCGTCCGTCGCAGCGGCCGCATCCGCCGCCTCCAGCAGCGCCCAGTCCTCCAGGAGCCGCCTCCTGACGCCGGCGGGGCACAGCGCCGGGTCGGCTCCCGCGACCGCGTCGAGCACCGCGCGCAGCAGGAGCAGCCGACGGGTGTCCTGGTCACGGGCCAGGAACGCGAGGGCCTCGGGACCGCCTTCGGTGCGGCCGAGTTCCAGGAGGACCCGGTCCGGGATCTCCGGAAGCATCACGGGACGCCCCCTTCCCGAGAGGCAGCGGACGGGGCGGCCCGCACCGTGTCCGCGCTGAGCCGGCCCGCCACATGGCGGATGAGGCGCTGCAGGTCGGCGCAGTACACGGAGGGGTTGGTGAAGCCGTGCCCGGCGCGGTAGCGGTGGGCGTACTGGCCGCCGCCGCAGACGTTCAGGAGCGGGCAGGTCCGGCAGGTCGCGGCCAGCGACTCGGCGCCCGCCTGCCGGGCCGCCACCGCGGGGTGCCGCAGCGCGTCGTCGAAGCTGTGCCGGTGGATGTCGAGGCCGGTGCGTGCGGCGCCGTCGTACGCGGACTTCAGCGAGTCGACCTGTTCGATCGATCCGTCGGTCTCCACCACCACGGCGTCGAAGGGGGTGAGACCGAGCGACTCCGTGGCCGCCGGCAGGCCGAGCAGCAGCGCGAGGCACTCCTCGAAGAGCCGTACCCGTGTCTCTCTCCGCCCCGCCTGCCACCAGCGGTCGAAGACCGCGCACAGCCAGGTGCCGTACACGGTGCCCGAGTCGTTCCAGTACGGCGGCGGAGTCGACCAGTTCCCGTGCGGCAGCAGCAGGTCGAGGGCCGGCGGGCCCAGGGCGACCAGGGACTCGTACATCTCCACCGGATCCAGGGTGGGATCCACGACCGCGAGGATTCCGGCGTACGACTCCGGGAAGCGGGCGGCGACGAGACGGGCACCGCGCGAGGCATCGGGCCACGACGGCCGCCCGGAAGGGCGGACCCGGAGCAGGTTGTGCGCGGGCAGCCCCCCGTCGAGGCTGATGCCGACGCGGATGCGGTGGCGGGCCAGGACCGCGAGGCGCTCCTCCGTCAGCAGCGTGGCGTTGGTCTGGACGGTGGCGTGGACTGCGCAGCCGGGCGGGACCCGGTCGCGTACCAGACCGGTGAACCGGGCGAGCGTGGCCACACCGGCCAGCAGCGGCTCTCCCCCGTGCAGGACGAGGGAGAGGTCGGTCAGGCCGTGGGCCCGTGCGTGTTCGGCGATGCGGGAGGCGGCGCGGTCCAGCACGCCGGGGGGCGCCGCGGCGGGACGGTCGCGCCAGGTCCGGTCCGGGCCCTCGTAGAGGTAGCAGTAGCGGCAGGCGAGGTTGCAGCGGCCGTGCACCTTCACGACGAACTGCCGGAAGGGGATGCGGCGTGCCGCTGCCGGATCGGGTGCGCCCTCTCCAGACACTCCAGCACCCCCATGCCGTACGTCCGCGCCGCGAGCCCCCGCTCGTACGGAACCGGCTTCCCTGGCCGGTGATCCCCACAAACGCAGATCGTTCGACGTTGACCGATTCAATGGTGAAAATGACCGGCGTTACATGTTTTCAGAGCGCACTGTTGAAGCCCCAGAGCATCTCGCTCGGCCGCGTGGACCGCTCGCGCAGATCCTCCACCACCTCGCGCAGCACCGGGTGCTGAATGGTCCTCAGCTCCGAGAGACTGAGCTCCGACAGATCCGGAAGCGCCTCCTCCGCCTCGGTCCGGTGCATGGTCCCTTGCCGCTGCGACTCTTCCCGTACGTCCATCCCATCCCCCTTTCATCGCGTGGCGTCCCGCCACGACCGGGTCACTCCAGGTCTGCCAGCCGCTGTGCCGTCTGCCCGGCCGTCGGCTCATTCGTGGTCACGTGGTCGTCCGGCAGCTTCGACCACTCCGCCCGGGCCGCCCGGTAGGCCTCGCGGGCGGCGCGCGGACGCGTGGCCGCCTCGTAGGTCATACCCCGCCAGTGGTGTGCCTGCGCGCCCAGTTCGACTGATTCCTGACGGCGACGGTCCGTCTCCGCGTTCTGCTCCGCCTGCCGGACCGCCTCCGCGGCCGACCGGAACGCGTCGACCGCCTCGTCCAGCCGTGCCGGGCGGCCCAGACTCTGGTACGCCTCGAACTGGACCTGCCCCAGTTCCAGCCAGCACCGCGCGGCCAGCAGCGGATCGTCGGCGCCGGCCGCCGCGAGGCCGAGGAGATGTTCGGCCTCACGCAGATCGACGCGGTCGCCGCGGGACCGGAACCTGAGCATCAGCGCGCGGCCCAGCAGGAGGAGACGGCCGGCCAGCAGGGCGCTGCCCGCGGGTGTCTCCGTACGGCAGTCCCGCAGGACCCGGATCGCCCGGGACAGGGGCTCCTGGGCGGAGAACCCCCTCTCCAGCGCGGCCCGGCGCAGCAGTACTTCGCCCCACTCGGCGAGCACATCGGCATGGGCCGACTCGTCCCGGGGCATGCGCTGGGCGGCCTGCTCGAAGTGCCGGGCCGCCTCCTGGAGTTCACGCGGATCGCCCGACTCGTCGTACCGGGCCGCGGCGATGCGTCCGGCACGCACCAACAGGGCCGAGCGCGGACTCTGTTCACGGGTGAGGGACAGCGCCTCCTCGACACGCGCCTGCGCCTCGTCCAGTGCTCCGCCCGACACCAGGAGCGCGTCCACCAGGTCGAGGAGGACCCTGACGCGCGGGAGCCCTTCGCCGGCCTCGGCGTCCTGCTCCAGGGCACTGCGCAGTGACTGCGCGCTCTGCTCCGCGTACCGGCGGGCCTGTTCCCGGTCGGGCGTCTCTCCTGACAGCCGCAGCAGGATACGGCCGTGCGCGAGGGGGAGTTCGGGCGGGCGACGACGGCGGTCGGGCCAGGCGTCGGCGAAGGCCTCCAGCATGCCGACCGCACCCTGGAGCAGGGCACTGTCGCCGCCGAGCCGCCACTGCGCCTCCAGGGCACCCACCCGTTCCAGCGTGAGCCGCAGCGCCTCCGCCTCGTCCAGGTCGGGCGCCCCGCACGCAACGGCGTACTCACGGTCGGCACGGCGCAGCAGGTCGAGCGCGGCGCGCTGGTCCCCGTGGCGCCTGCGGTCCGTCGCCGCAGCCCGCAACACCCGTGCCAGTACGGCCCGTTCGCGAACCGCGCGGGGATGGGCGGCCGCGCGCTCGGCGGCCGTCTCCGCCTCGCGCAGCAGCTCCGCGCCGCCCTGCATCTCCCACAGCCGCAGGACGCAGTGGGCGTACTCGGCCCACAGCTCGAAGTCCCGGCCTGCGGGCCGCTCGTGCTCGGTGGCGCCGCGCAGCAGCTGAACGGCGTCGATGAGGTCCTGCACCATGCCCTCGCGGTCGAACCGCTCGACCAGCGTGCGGGCCCGGAGGACGGCCGGGTGCGCGGGGCGGTTCTGGTCCGGGTGCTCCCGCTCCCGGCTGCCGTACAGGGCGAACTGCTCCGGCAGCGGCATGAACCGCTCCAGGACCCGCGCGGCGACCTCGGCGAAGGGCTGCGGGACCGGAGCCGCGGCGCCGTTGTCGCCGTTCTCGGCCGGGTATCCGGCACCGGACGCGTACGGGCGTCCCCCTCCGCCGTTGCCGAGCTGGGCGAGGGCCAGGGCCGGGAAGTTGGGGCCGCCCTTGCCGAAGCGCTGCTCGATGTACTCCGAGCAGTGCTTCAGCACCAGCATGGCCTCGTCCCGTCCCAGCGACGACAGCAGCGACTCCTGTACGCCCGCCGCGAACTCGTACCACAGGACGCCGTCCTGGGCGTGCTCCTCGCGGGCCCGCGCCAGCAGGCCGCTGAGCAGCACCTCGGCCAGTTCGGAGGGACCGGAACCGGGCATCATGGTCCGCTGCACCAGCTGCATCACGGGCAGGCAGAGCGGGGCGGCCGCCAGGTGGACGGCGAGGCGTCCCGCGGCCGGGGAGGCCGTGGAGCGGAACCTGCTGACCAGTTCGAGCGGGGACGCACGGCGCCCGGGACGGCCCGCCGACGCGGGCGGCTGGTCGGCCCGCACCCAGCCGACGGCGCCGGCCACGGGCCCGGTGCCGGCCCCGGACAGCAGCCGCGCCCAGGCTCCCAGGGCCACCGGCTCCGGCGGCAGCACGGGCACGGGCAGCTCACCGCGGCGGGCCTCCGTGGGCGTTCCGGCGTGGGTGCGCACCCGCAGCGCGGTGGCGCCGCCCAGGCTCTCGCCGCGCATCAACTCGCCGTAGAGAACGGGGAGTCGGGTGCGGTTCCACATGCGCTGGGGCAATGGCTGGAGCACGGCGGCCGGGGCCTGCCGGGAGAGATGGTGGAGCAGCCGGTGGGCTTGGCCTGAGCGCCACAGGGGCCCTGCGCAGTCGCTGACCAGCAGGGTGACGCGGCGTCCTGTGGGATCGCTGAGCCGGTCGGCGGAGTGCAGCGGGCCGGCATGGGGCTCGGGGCTGCGGCTGACGGCCGGCTCGCCGTCCGGACCCTGGTGCAGATGAGTGACCTCGATGTCCCAGAAGGCGCCCAGCTGCGCGAAGACCTGCTCCAGTTCGGTGAACATGCGGTCCCACACCCGCATGGACGACGAGGCGTCCATCACCAGCTGGAGCCGCGCGTCGGCCCGGCGCACGGCCCGGAACACGGGAATGACGAGTCCGCCCGCCCGCGCGCTCAGCTCCGCCGTCGCCGTCTCGTCCAACGTCGAGCGCAGCGGTGGAGCCGGGCTCCGGTAGCCCTGCAACGGCCTTAAAGCGCGCTGGAGTTCGAGTGGAGCGGGAAAGGCCGGGGCAGCGGGTACCCCGACGGGCAGCGGTGCCGCCCGCCCCGGACCGCCCTGGGGCGGGGCACTGGAGAACGGCAGGGGATACAGGGCCACACGGCGGTCGGCGCCCGCGTCGTACTCCTGTGGCTCCGGCGGCGCGGGGGCACCGTCCGGGACCTGGTGCCGGTCCGTGACGGTGGCCCGGTCCGGGGAAGTCCGCTCACCGCCGTACCCCGCGGGCGGGCCTCCCCGTGGGGTGGCCCGGTCGTCGGGCTCGGCGGCATGCGTCGGACGGGTCCGCTCGGCCAGCCACAGGGCGTCGCACAGCCCTTCGGCGTCCGGTTCCAGGCCGATCTCCCGGAGCCGGACGATCAGTTCGGCGACCGGGTCGCCGCCGGGCACGGCGGAACCCACGGCTTCGGGCGCGCCCGGGGGCCCGTCCTCGGGGCCGCGGCCGGGGTGGACGGGGCCGTGTCGCGCCGCTGCGTCGGGCATCAGCGCCTCACCTCGGGCGGTCGAGTCGCTGGATGAGCAGGTCGGCGAGGCGGTCACGGCTGGGCGGGGCCGCCGCGTCGGTGAGATAGATCGCGTTCAGCAGCTGGTCGGCGGCGAGGAGTTCACTGCGGGAGCGCTCGAGGAAACGGCTGATCAGGTCGTCGCCCGCGCGCGCCGCCTCGTCGCCGAGGTGGGCGCGGACGAAGGTGGCGAGCCTGTTGTGGTCGGGGCGTCCGAGTTCGAGGTGGATGCAGCGGCGCATCAGCGGGGCCGGGAAGTCCCGTTCCCCGTTGCTGGTGAGGACCACGAACGGGAAGGCCCGGCAGCGCACCCGGCCGTCGCGGACGCGGACCTTGGTGCCGTCGGCGGTGAGCACCTCGGCCTCGCCGTCGGGCAGCCGGTCGGCGAGGCGCTCCAGCTCGGGGATCTCGAACTCGCCCTCCTCCAGGACGTTCAGCAGGTCGTTGGGCAGATCGATGTCGCTCTTGTCGAGCTCGTCGATGAGCAGCACGCGCGGGGTGTCGGAGGGCAGCAGGGCGGTGCCGAGCGGGCCGAGACGGATGTAGCTGCCGATGGCCTCGACCGCTCCGGGGCTGCCGGCCGCCGCGCCGAACCCGCCCTGCGCGGCGATCTGGACATCCTGCAGCCGGGCGATGGCGTCGTAGTGGTACAGGCCGTCCTGCAGCGTGGAGCGGCTGACGATGGACCAGCGCAGGACGTCGCCGAGGCCCAGCTCGTACGCCACGGAATGGGCCAGCGTGCTCTTGCCCGCGCCGGGGCTGCCGGTGACGAGGAGGGGGCGGCGCAGATACAGCGCCGCGTTGATCATCTCGAGCTCCTCGGCCCCGGGCCGGTGCAGCTCCGCCAGATGCCGGTGCGCGCCCAGTCTGCGGTCCTGGGAGCCGTCGCCGTCGCCCGCCGCGTCCCGGCCGGCGAAGTCCCGCCAGGGCGGCGGGGGAGGCAACCGGCTCATTCCGTCGTGGGGTTCCCCGGCGCCTCGGTAGATGAGCCACTCACTGGAATCGGTCATGGTCCGGTCCTCGTCGTCACTCGTTCACCACGGCAGCCGTCGAACGTGCATCACGGTATCGACCCACGGGAAAGCTGGTAAGGGGCCGGAGGGCGCACGGGGCGCGTCGCATCAGGGGGCCTCCAGCAGATCGCCTGTTCCGGGCAGAGGTTGGTGCGGATCGTCGTACAACAGCGCAATGCCGTGGGCCCAGTAGGCCTCGACGAGACCCGCGCGGAGATTCACCCGGAGCCGGTGCACCAGGTCCGGCAGGAACGCCGCGCCGTCCCCGTCGTCGACGACCTGTTTGGCTCCGCGGTGGAACTCGCCGCACACGGCGTCCGGTTGGCTGCGCCAGCGACGCCACAGGACCACGCCGAAGCCGGCGTGCACGATCCGGCCGAGCGCGGCGCCGTCGTCCTCGTAGCGCCGGTCGCCGTAGCGGCACAGCACCGGGACCGTACGGGGCCCGAGGCTGCGCAGTTCGTCCACGGTCGGCACCGGCTCGCGCACTCCGTCGTCGCAGTCGAGGACTTCGGCCTGCGCGTCACGTGCGTGCAGCCGGTGCCAGCGGTCCAGGCGCTCGTCGTCCTCGTCGGCGTCCTCGCCCCACTCGGGGCCGGACGTCCCGAACTCGCCGTCACCGGGCAGCTGGTCGCGGTCGGAGCAGCGCACGACGACCGGGCGCTGCTCGCCCAGCGGGGGGCCGTCCGGCCGCAGCCGCCAGTCGTCCACGGCCAGCCCGAGCAGCTGGTGCGGCAGGGCCGCGTGCAGGGCCGCCGGCCGCCCCGGCTCGTCGCAGCGGCGGAAGGCCTCGGCGAGCGGAGCGGTGACCTGCGCCGGGAGGTCGTCCAGCGGGGTGCGCTCGGCCTCGTGGAGACGGGTCACGTCGCCGTCGGGGCGGGCCACGCAGACCGACCAGTCGCAGCGGTCGGGCTCCCAGCCCCTCGGCAGCACTTCGAGCAGCACGGACAGTCCGGGCCCGGCGTCCCGGGGGTGCTCCCGGAGCTCCTCCACCGGTGACGTCGGGGCGGGGACCTGCGCGGTCGCGGGACGGCGGCGCAGCCCCAGCCACTTGGCGCGCTGCCGGGCCAGGGCGTTGCGGTAGCCGATGTCGAGCCCCGTCGACGCCTTCTTCACCCAGTCCCACAGAGCCTGTTCGGCATCCAGCATGCTGGGCGTGGCGGGACGCTCGGCGCACATGGCCTGCATCGCGTAGTCGAGGACGAGTTTCAGCTCGCCGTCCTGGCGGGCGTTCTCGTACAGCATGCCGAGGCCGTCGCGCCAGCCGCGCGGCGCGGGCATCAAGGACGGGAACCGGAAGTTCGGCAGGGAGTCGAGTATGTCGAGCAGACCGCGGGTGGTGGCGGGAGGCGGCAGGTCGGCGAGCCGGCCGAGCAGCTCGCTGCGCTCGTCCGGACCCAGCGTGCGGCCGGGGCGGCTGCCGAGCTCTCCCTGCACGTCGGCCCAGGTGGGGCGGCGGGAGTCGGAGGGCTGCTGCCGGTCGCGGTGGTAGCGGTCGTGGGCGTGAAAGACGGCCTGGTAGACGTCGTCGTGCTCGGTCCGCACCCCGTCCGGCGGCACCTGTAACGTCCGCAGGCGCTCGATCCCCGTGGAGGTGCCGCCCGTGCCGTGGTCGGCGCGGGACTTCAGTACGCCGATGACCTCACCGCGCACCGGGTCGATCACGGGGCCGCCCGAGACACCGGGCGGCAGGTCGTTCTGCCCGAGCCGCATCTGCACCCCCGCCGACCAGCCGCCGATGGTTCCCTGCACGGAGAGGAACCCGTCCAGGATCTGCAGCTGGCCTCCGGTCACGGTCCAGCCCGCGTAGAACACCCGGCCCTCGCCGTAGTGCGCCGTCGGCCGCTCGGAGACGTACACGCAGTCGTGGTCGACGGGTTCACGGAGCCGGACCAGCGCGAGGTCCGGGGCGGGCCAGCTGCCGGGCACCCGGCGTTCGAGGTGCTCGGGCAGGGTCGCCGCGACCCGTCCGGGAACGGCGGACGGTCCCTGGCCCGGTCCGGTCTCATAGACCACCGACACTTCGCCGCCCTCCCCTCCGTCCACCACGTGTGCGCAGGTCAGAACCCAGTTCGGCGCGATGAAGAAGCCACTGCCGAGGAAGGTGCCGGGCTCGTCCAGGGCATACCCGACACCTGTGCGATGAATGCGCACCGTCGCCGCCATGACGAGTTCACGCAGAGCATGGTGGGCGGCATGAAACCCACCCGATGCGCCCCCGTCGTGCCGATCGGTCATACCCCGCCCCCACCGACGGCCACCCGGGCGCCCCCGTGCACCGGGGCGCCGGTGGACGCGCCCGCGCGGTGGCTGTCGCCGGGGCTGGGTGGGAGGTTGCTGCCGGAGGCGGGGGTGTTGGGATGGCCGGGGTGTGCGTTGAGGGCCGGGGGTGGGGCGGGGCGCGCGGACGCCGAGGCCGAGCGCGAAGCGGGAGCCGGGGCGGGGCCCGAGGACGCCGAGGGCGAGCCCGAAGCGGGAGCCGGGGCGGGGCCCGAGGGCGCCGAGGGCGAGCCCGAAGCGGGAGCCGGGGCGGGGCCCGAGGACGCCGAGGGCGAGCCCGAAGCGGGAGCCGGGGCGGGGCCCGAGGATGCCGGGGCCGGAGCAGCGCCGGGGGGCGTGGGGTCTGCGCCGGGGGCCGGGGTCGGGTCCGGTGCAGGGTCCGGGGACGACGGATCCGGTGGGCCGCCGCCGTTCCAGGTCAGGGTCACGGTGATGCCGGCCTTGGCCTCGCCGTCCGCAAGCAGTCCCACGACCTTGCCGGCCTTCGCGGTCAGCTCGATCCCGAACTCGACGCTCACCTCGTCCGGCCGTACCGCGCGCAGCGGACCGGCCAGCGACCGTGCGACACCGGTGACGAGCGAGTGCAGGCTCTCGACACTCGCCTCCACCCGCTCGGCGAACCCGGTGTCCGTGTACGACAGCTCCCCCGACGGCACGGCCAGCTCCTCGGCCCCCGATATCCGGGCCCACACGGGCGTGCCGTCCGGCAGCTCGATGCGCGCTACCCGCGTCACTTCCTGTCCCATACGAATACCCCGTTCCCCCGTCGACCCGTGCCGGTGCCCGCAGGCAGGCCGGCCCCAGGGTGTCCGCGGCGCGAGAGGCCAGCCCGAACCCTGTCAGGCCGTGCGCTCCCTACGCCCCTGCTCCTCGCTGTTTCCCGTTCTGCTCGTACGGCAAGGCCTCACTGCCCGTATCGGAAGACCTCACCTTTCCCGCAGGGAAAGAGTCCTTCCCCCGGCAGGCGGCCCCTACCCCTTCGCCGAACCGAGGCCGAAAACTGCTCCTCCCGCACCAGCAGCCGCCAACGGCCCTCGCGGCCGGGTCCACCAGATGAGGCCGGTCACGACGGCCCCTCCGGTGAGCCGGTCGTCGGCCTGCGGCGAGCGCGGCAGGACGACGTGGCCTCCCTGGAACCGTTGGGCCAAGCACGTGGCCCCCTGCGGGCGCAGGCCCGCCGGGAAGTAGGCCCGATGTCAATGAGCCCTTCTCGCAAGGCGGTTGCCGTCGGCAGGCCGGTCACCGCCATGACGAGTTCACGAAGCGCACCGCCAACCCGTCGTGGGCGTGTCCGGTGTGCCGCCGCAGTGACCCCGGAACCCAGTGACCCCGGAACCCCGGTGTCGCTGTGCGCCGGCCCTCGTACAGCCCGCCCAACCCCTCCCACCAGGTCCGGAAGGCCCACGGCAAGAGGACATGCGGCCCACGGGGGCCCTGTTCCGTGCGCCTATCCTTTTCTTGTCCGTCCCTGTCGTGGCTCCACGCAGGGGCAGACCGCACCCCTTCTTCCTGCGGGGATCCCCTGGCCCACCCCGCACTGACCACGGAGCACCATCCATGTACTTCACCGACCGAGGCATCGAAGAACTGGAGAAGCGGCGCGGCGAGGAGGAGATCACCTTCGAGTGGCTCGCCGAGCAGCTCCGTACGTTCGTCGATCTCAACCCCGACTTCGAGGTCCCGGTGGAGCGCCTGGCGACGTGGCTGGCCCGCCTGGACGACGAGGACGACGAGTAGGGAGCCGACGGGGGCATCCCGCGCGGGGCCCTGGTCAGTCGCGCGGGCGTACCAGCTCGTACGCGAGCCCCAGCGCCCCGTGCGTCACCAGCAGCGCCCCCGCGACGACCCACCCTCCACTGCGTCGCCGTACACCCCACACCATGACCGGCAGGCCCACCACCACCTGGGCCAGGGCGAGCGCACGGGCCTGCGGATCCCCGGCCCACGGCAGCCACGGCGCCAGCCGCCCCCGCTCCACCACCTCGAGCTCGGCACGCACCGCCTCCCGCCAGCCCGCCACGACCCCCAGTCCCTCGATCCGCCGCACGTCGGCCGGGGCGAGGGCGGCCTCGCGGAGCCGGTCGGCGGGTTCGCCTGGGAGCACACCGGCGGGCAGAGCCACCCCCGCGCGCGTGAGTACGGCGAGCAGCCCGCGCAGCCGGGCGCGGCCGTCCGTCTCGGAGTCCGTCTCGGTCAGCCGGCCGAGGGGCTCCACGTCCAGTACGGGATCGAGTCCCACCCGCGCGGCGAAGGTACTCATCGCCTCGTCCTCCCCCGCCGGGGTGCCGTTGGCCAGCCAGACGTAACCGACGGGACGGCGGAAGCCGGAGGCGAGGGTGAACCCGGCGCGGTCGGCGTCCCACCACAGCGCGAGCACGGGCCAGGCCGAACCGACGGCCAGCGCCGCGGCCCAGCCGTTCACGACACGGTCGACCGGCTCACCGGCGTGGAGCCACGGGGTGCCCTCGGGTACGAGCACGCTCCATTCGTCGCCGGCCCCGGTGAGCAGCATCCGCTCGCGCAGCAGGTTGGCGGCCGGGGCGACGGAATCCGGTGCCGCCCGGCAGAGCAGCAGGGCACCGGGGGCGGGAGCGCCCCGTGAACCGGCCCGAAACCCATCCGTCGACATGGTCACACGCTAGGCAATTCAGCCACGTCACGCCTGATATGAGGCAGCGACGATCACGCGAACGAGTGTCTTGACTTTCCATGGCCGCGATATATCGTGTTTTACGGAAGACGCGATATGGCGTGTCGCGTCCCGTGAAGGAGGTCAGCACCATGTCCGAGTGGTCCGTCGCCGAGCCCACGAAGCTCACCTTCGACGATCCGGTGAGCGAGCTGCACGTACGCATCGTCAACGGAACGGTCAACGTCATGGGCACGGACGAGGGTTCCGCGCGTCTGGAGATCTCGGACATGGAGGGCCCACCCCTGGTGGTCACCCAGGAGGGCGGCACGCTCACGGTGGCGTACGAGGACCTGCCCTGGAAGGGCTTCCTCAAGTGGCTCGACCGCAAGGGCTGGCGGCGCAGCGCGGTCGTCTCCCTGGCGGTCCCCGCGCAGACCCGCGTGGAGGTCGGAGTGGTCGGCGCCGGCGCCGTCGTCTCGGGAATCCGCGGCCACTCGGAGATCAAGGGCGTCACGGGCGACACGACACTGGTCGCTCTCTCCGGCCCGGTCCGCGCGAGCACGGTGTCCGGAAACCTGGAGGCCCAGGCCGTCACCGGCGACCTGCGATTCAACTCCGTCTCCGGCGACCTGACCGTCGTCGAGGGCTCGGGCTCCTCCGTGCGCGCCGACTCGGTGAGCGGCTCAATGATCATCGACCTCGACCCGGACGGCCCGACGGACGTCAGACTGACCAGCGTCTCCGGCGAGATCGCCATAAGGCTCCCGCACCCGGCGGACGCCGAGGTCGAGGCGAACACGGCGAGCGGCACCATCTCCAACGCCTTCGACGGCCTGCGGGTCCACGGCCAGTGGGGCGCGCACAAGATCACCGGCCGCCTCGGCGCGGGCACCGGCAGGCTCAGGGCCACCACGGTCTCCGGCTCGATCGCCCTGCTGCGCCGCCCCCCGAGGGAGGACGAGGACGAGACTTGGGACACCGAACCGCCGGTCAAGGAGGTCGAGTTCGCCTCCGAGGCCGTGACCGAGGGGACGGCGGACCGTTCGACGGACGGTACGGCGGCCGAGACCGTGCCGGACGCGCCGACCGACCCGGTGACCGCCCCGGCGGCCGAAACACGGGGCGACCTGGGGGAGAATTCCGTTTCCGGCCCGGACGACGACGCGAGCGACGACGCCCCGGCCGACGGCACGACCGACAAGAAGGTGCTCTGACATGCCTCCCGTCTTCGCCCACGGCCGCCTCCGCCTCTACCTGCTCAAGCTGCTGGACGAGGCCCCGCGCCACGGCTACGAGGTGATCCGCCTGCTCGAGGAGCGCTTCCAGGGGCTGTACGCACCGTCGGCGGGCACCGTCTACCCGCGCCTGGCCAAGCTGGAGGCCGAGGGCCTGGTCACGCACACCACCGAGGGCGGCCGCAAGGTGTACGCCATCACGGACGCCGGCCGCGCCGAACTGGCCGACCGCAGCGGTGAACTGGCCGACCTGGAGCTGGAGATCCGCGAGTCGGTCGCGGAACTCGCCGCCGAGATCCGGGCCGACGTGCGCGGGGCGGCGGGCGACCTGCGCCGTGAGGTGCGCGCGGCCGCCACCGAGGCCCGGCACGGCACCTGGACCGGCACCGGGGAGCACGGCCCCCACGGGGACTACGGCGACGTGGGCGACAAGGAAGCCTGGCGGGCGGCCAAGGAGGAGATGCGCCGCGTCAAGCAGGAGTGGAAGGAGCAGGCCCGGCGCGCCAAGGACGAGAGCCGCCGCGCCCGCGAGGAGGCCCAGCGCGCCCGCCGCCAGGCCCAGGAGGCGCAGAATCGGGCCCGGGCCCAGGCGCAGGAGGAGATGCAGCGCATCGCCCGGCGGGTCCAGGAGCATGTGCAGGACCACTTCGCGCGGGGCGACTGGCCGACGGGGGTGCGTGAGGGCCTGACCGAACTCACCAAGGAGTTCGGCGAGTTCGGGAAGGACTTCGGGAAGGAGTTCGGCAAGGACCTGCGATTCGGACGGCCCGGAACAGGGGCCGGGGCCGGTGCCGGTGCCGCCACTGGCAAGTCCGCTGCGGAGCCGGAGTACACGCAGACCCCCGAGGACTTCCCGGCCGGCTATGAACCGGCTTGGGCCCACGAGGACGCCACCGGTGACCCGGTCCGCGATCTGGACCGTCTCCTCGACCGCTTCCGGGACGACATCCGCGATGCCGCCCGCGACCACGGCGTCACGGCCGACCAGCTCCGTGACGCCCGGCGCCATCTGTCGACGGCGGCGGCGCACATCGGCGCGATACTGCGCGGGCCGAAGGTCTGAGCGCCTGCCCGGCAGCGCGCCCAACGCGAGGGGCGGGCACGCTGCCGGGGGCGGCGGCCGTCAGCCCGCCTTCGCCTCTCCCCCGCCGTACAGCACGCGGGTCAGCGACTCGTGCGTCACGCCGTGCTCGGCGAGTGCCTCGGCGGCCACACCCGGACACGAGGTCAGGGCGAGGAGGAAGTGCTCGTCGCCGATGTGGCGCTCGCGGTGGCCGAGGGCGACGCGCAGGGACCGGGTCAGCAGATCCTTGGCACCCGGACTGAACGGCCGCCGCCCGGAAGATCCCTTCCGACCGGCCGCCAAGACCCCCTCCCCATGGGCCTCTTCCACCCGGGACACGATCTCCGAGAGGTCGATCCCCAGCCCCGACAGCGCGTCCGCGTCGGCCCGGGAGAGCCCGCCGCGGCGCCGGGCCTCGGCCAGCGCTCGCACCACCCCCTCCCGCCGCCCCGCCGACAGCCCGAGCGACGCCAGGGCGAACGATCCTCGACTGCCCTCCCGTTCGAGAAGGGCGAGCAGAAGATGGGACTCCTCGACTCGTTCGTCGCTCAGCCGCTCGGCATGCGCGACCGCACCTTGCACGGCGGCACGGGCATCCTTTGTGAACCGTTCGAACATCACTGCCTCCCGTACTTCTTGTGCACGGCCTGCCTGCTGACGCCGAGTTCGGCGGCGATCTCCTGCCACGACCAGCCCTGGTTGCGCGCACTGCGCACCTGCACCGTCTCCAGCTGCTCCAGCAGCCTGCGCAATGCGGCGACGGCACGCAGTCCGATCCGCGGATCGCGGTCACCCGCCCGCTCGGCGAGATCCGTTGCTTCGGTCATGATGTCAACCTAAGTTGACAGGGGCCTCATGTCAACCATGATTGACACATACCGACGGCCGGCCCGGAAACCGGACCGGCCGTCGTACAGGGGCGACAGTCAGAGCACTGCGGCGACGATCAGCTGCTCGAGGATCAGCTGCTGGTGAGCACGATCTTCCCGAACTGGTCACCGGACTCCAGCCGCTCGAAGCCCTCGCGGGCGCGGTCGAGCGGGAGGACCTCGTCGATCACGGGACGCACACCCGTGGCGGCGCAGAAGGAGAGCAGGTCCTCCAGCTCGTCCTTGGTGCCCATGGTGGAGCCGACGACCTTCAGTTCCAGGAAGAAGATGCGGGTCAGCTCGGCGTGCGAGGGACGGTCGCCGCTCGTGGCACCGGAGATGACGACGGTGCCGCCCGGGCGCAGCGACTTCACCGAGTGGGACCAGGTGGCGGCGCCGACGGTCTCGATGACGGCGTCCACCCTCTGGGGCAGCCGCGCCCCCGACTCGACCGCCTCCACGGCGCCGAGTTCCAGGGCCCGCTTGCGCTTCGCCTCGTCACGGCTGGTGGCGAAGACCCTGAGCCCCGCCGCCTTGCCGAGCACGATCGCGGCCGTGGCGACACCGCCGCCGGCGCCCTGGACGAGGACGGAGTCCCCGGGACGCACCCCCGCGTTGGTGAAGAGCATCCGGTACGCCGTCAGCCAGGCCGTGGGCAGGCAGGCGGCCTCCTCGAAGGAGAGCTCCTTGGGCTTGGGCAGGATGTTCCAGGTCGGTACGGCGACCTGCTCGGCGAAGGTGCCCTGGTAGCGCTCGGTGAGGATCGAGCGGGGCTCGTCGGGGCCGACGCCGTGGCCGCTCTGGCCGATGACGGAGTGCAGGACGACCTCGTTGCCGTCCTCGTCGACGCCGGCGGCGTCGCAGCCGAGGATCATCGGCAGCCGTTCCTCCGGGAGGCCGACGCCCCGGAGGGACCAGAGGTCGTGATGGTTGAGGGAAGCGGCCCTGACGTTGACGGTGCTCCAGCCGGGGCGGGCCTCGGGGGCCGGGCGCTCCCCCAACTCAAGGCCGGAGAGCGGCTGGTCGCGGTCGATTCGGGCGGCGTAGACAGCGAACATGGGCTCGACGATAGGTTGCCGATCAGTCGGACGGAACCACGGCCCGCTGTGACACATGCCCTCTTGCGCAGCGGCGCGGGGGTCCGGGGGGCGACACCCCCAGGGCGACAACACCCTCGAAATCACCCGGACGGCCGGACGCGTGTGCAAAAAAATGGCCCCGCCCGAACGGACGGGGCCATTCCAAGCGTCACCGACGGGCAACACCCTCGGCCCGCGCGGCAGCCGCAACCGCCGCGGTCACCGCCGGAGCAACCCGCTCGTCGAACGGCGACGGAATGACATAGTCGGCGGCAAGATCGTCGCCGACCACCGCGGCCAGCGCCTCGGCCGCCGCGATCTTCATCCCCTCGGTGATCCGGGAGGCCCGCACCTGGAGCGCGCCCGCGAAGATCCCGGGGAACGCCAGCACGTTGTTGATCTGGTTCGGGAAGTCCGACCGCCCGGTGGCGACGACCGCCGCGTACTTGTGCGCGACGTCGGGGTGCACCTCGGGGTTGGGGTTGGCCATGGCGAAGACGAAGGCACCCTCGGCCATGGAGGCCACCGCGGCCTCGGGGACCGTACCGCCGGAGACGCCGATGAAGACGTCGGCGCCGGCCAGCGCGTCCTCGAGCGAACCGCTGATGCCCGCCTTGTTGGTGAACCCGGCGAGCTCACGCTTGACGGACGTCAGGTCCTCACGGTCGGCCGACACGACGCCCTTGCGGTCGGCCACCGCGACATCACCGATACCGGCCTCGACCAGCATCTTGGCGATGGCGACACCGGCCGCGCCGGCACCCGAGATCACCGCACGCAGATCACCGATCGAGCGCCCGCTCAGCCGCGCCGCGTTCCGCAGCGCCGCCAGGGTCACGACCGCCGTACCGTGCTGGTCGTCGTGGAAGACCGGGATGTCCAGCCGCTCCTGGAGCTTGCGCTCGATCTCGAAGCACCGCGGTGCCGAGATGTCTTCCAGGTTCACCCCGCCGAAGGACGGGGCCAGCCGGACGACGGTCTCCACGATCTCGTCGACGCCGGTGCAGTCGAGCGCGATCGGGACGGCGTCCACGCCGCCGAACTGCTTGAAAAGGATCGCCTTCCCTTCCATCACCGGAAGGGAGGCCTCGGGGCCGATGTCCCCGAGTCCGAGGACGGCCGTACCGTCGGTCACGACCGCGACGACGGACGACTTCCACGTGTAGTCGTTGACCAGCTCCGGCTGCTCCGCGATCGCGGTGCACACGCGCGCGACGCCGGGCGTGTACGCGAGGGACAGGTCGTCCTTGTCACGCAGCGGCACGGTGGCCTGCACAGCCATCTTGCCGCCGCGGTGCAGCGCGAACGCCGGATCGAAGGAATCGAGGGGCTCGGCCCCGCCGTCCTGCTCCGTACTGTTGTCGCTGCGAGGATTGACGATCTCCGCTGCCACTTCGTTTTACCCCTTAAATATTCATGGTTTGAGGGTTGACCACTCCTGGTGAAGAGTGGGCGGGACCGCATACGACCCGATTGCCTGATACGTACGGGTCGTGCACGACGGGCGCGCCGCACACGCGCCCTGAGCCCCGGATGAGGGGTGTAAAGAACCTTCTTACCCGACGGACAGGGCCGACGACGAGTCCATTAGGTGCAAGGTCACATCACGGGACTAGAAGGTCACGTCCTGATGACATCGAGGCGACGTCGAGGCGAGATGGAGCGCCCTGCACACGTCGGCGAACGCCCGGGCAAGCACCGACCACATGGTGAGATGCACCGAAGGAATTTCGGCCGGTACCGGGGATTCCCGCAGACAGTCCGGCCTAATGTGCCGACCTGACGCGGTTCGGGGGTCACCCGTTATCCGATTTTGACATAGCGAGTCCCCTGAATAGCGCAGTCCGAATGGCAAGATGCCGTAAACCCACGAGGTCGCGACACCCCCAGGTGTGTGTTCTCGTCGACCTAACGGCAATCTCCACCCCTTCCGCCGGAGGAACCAACCATGACCGCAAGCTCCACCCGTCGTACGACCGCCCGCACCCGGACTGCTGCGGTCGGTGCGATCGCGGTCGCTGGCGCCCTGATCCTCACCGGCTGCGGTGACCAGACGGACAAGGGCAGCGACGGCGGTTCCACCACGTCCTCCGCTTCGGCGCCGCTCGCCGACAAGCTCCCCGCGGACATCAAGAAGGCGGGCGTCATCAAGGTGGGCTCCGACATCGCCTACCCGCCGGTCGAGTACATGGAGAACGGCAAGGCCGTCGGTATCGACCCTGACATCGCGGACGCCCTCGGCAAGCAGCTGGGCGTGAAGTTCCAGTTCACGAACGGCAAGTTCGACCAGCTCATCGTGGGCCTGCAGGGCGGCCGCTCCAACGTCATCATGTCGGCGATGAACGACACCAAGGACCGCCAGAACGGCATCGACTCCGACTCCGGCAAGAAGGTCGGCAACGGCGTCGACTTCGTCGACTACTTCACCGCCGGCACCTCGATCCTCGTCCAGAAGGGCAACCCGAAGGGCATCAAGTCCCTGGACGACCTGTGCGGCAAGGTCGTGGCCCTGCAGCGCGGCACCACGTCCGAGGGCATCGCCAAGGCGCAGAGCACCAAGTGTAAGAAGGACGGCAAGAAGGCCATCACGCTGCAGACCTTCGACACCGACCCCGAGGCGCTGCTCCGTCTGAAGCAGGGCGCGTCCGTCGCGGACCTGAACGACTTCCCCGTCGCGGCCTACAACGCCAAGACCTCCGGCGGTGGCAAGGACTTCGAGGTCGTCGGCGACCAGATCGAGGCCGGTCCGTACGGCATCGCGGTCGGCAAGAAGGACACCCAGCTGCGCGACGCGCTGCAGGCCGCCATGGCGGCGATCATCAAGAGCGGCGAGTACCAGAAGATCCTCGAGAAGTGGAACGTCTCGCAGGGCGCGGTCACCGAGGCGAAGATCAACGGCGGCTCCTGAGCAGCCCCGAGCAAGACTGAAGGGCTGTCCCTGTGACTGACAAGGTCGACAAGATTCCGGCGTCAACGGTGCCGCCGGAGCAGATCAAGGCGATCCCGGTGCGCCACTACGGCCGCTGGGTGGCGGGCATCGGCGTCGTCGCCGTCCTGGTGCTGATCGGTGTCGCGTTCTCCAACGCGAACATCAACTACAGCATCATCCCGGACTACCTGACGGATGCCACCATCCTGTCCGGCGTCTGGCACACGCTGTACATCTCGGTGCTCGCGATGGTGCTGGGCCTCGTGCTCGGCGTCATCCTCGCGGTGATGCGGATGTCGTCGAACCCGGTGACCAGCACCGTGGCGTGGCTTTACATCTGGTTCTTCCGCGGCACTCCGGTGCTGGTGCAGCTGCTGCTCTGGTACAACCTCTCCCTCGTGTTCCCCATCCTCAACCTGGGGTTCTACAAGGACGAGATGAACCAGGTCATGACGCCGTTCCTGGCGGCGCTGCTGGGCCTCGGTCTGAACGAGGCCGCATACATGTCGGAGATCGTCCGGGCCGGCATCCAGTCGGTCGACCTGGGGCAGACGGAGGCGTCGCACGCGCTCGGCATGACCAGCGGCAAGACACTGCGCCGGGTGGTCCTGCCGCAGGCGATGCGGGTGATCGTGCCGCCGACCGGCAACGAGTTCATCAACATGCTGAAGACCTCGTCGCTGGCCTACGCGGTACAGTTCAATGAAGTGATCAAGCGCGCCACGGACATCTCCAGCACCTCGCTGGCGGTCGTCGAGATGTACTTCGTCGCGTCGATCTGGTACCTGATCCTCACCAGCGTCTTCAGCGTCGGTCAGTACTACCTCGAGCGCCGTTACGCCCGCGGCTCGACGCGGAACCTGCCGCCGACCCCGTTCCAGCGTCTGAAGAAGAACCTCCGACTGTTCGGTTCTTTCCGCCGCCCGGAGGTGGCCCGATGACCGGTCTGAGCAAGGACATCGCACAGCCGACGAGCGGTGCGCCGATGGTCAAGGCCGAGGGCGTGCACAAGTCCTTCGGTCTGGCGCACATCCTCAAGGGCATCGACCTGGTGGTGAACCCGCGCGAGGTGTTCTGCCTGATCGGCCCGTCCGGTTCCGGCAAGTCCACCTTCCTGCGGTGCATCAACCACCTGGAGAAGATCAGCGCCGGCCGGCTGTACGTCGACGGCGACCTGGTCGGCTACCGGCAGAAGGGCGACAAGCTCTACGAGCTGAGGGAAAAGGAGGTCGCCGCGCAGCGACGGGACATCGGCATGGTGTTCCAGCGCTTCAACCTCTTCCCGCACATGACGGCTCTGGAGAACGTCATGGAGGCTCCGGTCCAGGTCAAGGGCGAGACCAAGGCCGTCGCCCGGGAGCGGGCCGAGCGGCTGCTGGACCGGGTGGGCCTCGGCGACCGCAAGGGCCACTACCCGGCGCAGCTCTCCGGTGGTCAGCAGCAGCGTGTCGCCATCGCCCGCGCGCTGGCGATGCAGCCGAAGCTGATGCTCTTCGACGAGCCCACCTCGGCCCTCGACCCGGAGCTGGTCGGCGAGGTCCTCGATGTGATGCGGGACCTGGCCGAGGACGGTATGACGATGATCGTCGTCACGCACGAGATGGGCTTCGCGCGTGAGGTGGGCGACTCGCTGGTGTTCATGGACGACGGCCTGGTGGTCGAGTCCGGCCACCCCCGCGACGTCCTGACGAACCCGCAGCACGACCGGACGAAGTCGTTCCTGTCCAAGGTCCTCTGACGCTCTCTGACGCTCTCTGAGGTCCTCTGACGCTCCGCCGCGAGAAGGGCGGTACGGGATTCCCGTACCGCCCTTCTCCGTGCCATGGAGCCTGCGTGTCGCCCTGCCCGCCCGTCGCCTACTTGAGCGCGAGAAGCAGCGTGTCCGAAGGCGAGCACCACACCGGCCGGGCCTCGGCGAAGCCCTTCTCGCGCAGCACGCGCGCGTGCCAGGCGGCCGAGGGCATGTCGCCGTCGGCGTGCTCACCGTAGATCTCGAAGCGCCGGGCGGTCGGCTCGGCGAGGACCGGGTCCTTGGCGGCCAGCTGCCACCAGTCGGCCCAGTCGAGGGAGCCGTCCCGCTTGGCCTGATCCATACGGGCGTGACGCCTGGCGCGCTCGGCGGCGTTGATCCGGGGCGTGGACTCGTCGATCATGTGGTCCACGTTCATGAAGACACCGCCGTCGCGGACGAGCTCCGCGACCTGACCGTAGAGGGCCGCGAGGGGTTCGCTGTGCAGCCAGTGCAGGGCCGTGGCGGTCAGGACGGCGTCGTACGAGTCGTACCGCAGCTTCGCGGGCCAGTCCGGGTCCTTGAGGTCGGCGGTCACGAAGCCGACCCGCTCGTCCCCGGCGAAGGTGCCCTCGGCGATGGCGAGGAGGGCCGGGTCGAGATCGACGCCGGTGCTGCCGGCCTGCGGGAACCTGTGCAGCAGGCGCGCGGTGACGGTGCCCGTGCCGCAGGCCAGGTCCAGCACGCGGGGTGCGGTCCCGACGAGGGCCTCGACCATGTCGAGCATGATCCGGAAGCGTTCCTCGCGGTCCGGCATGTACCACTCCTGCTGCCGGTCCCAGCTCTCCTGCCAGGCCGGCCAGTCCGCGCCGGCGGTCGCCATGTGTGCGTCCGTCATCGCACTCCTCCACCCCGTGAGATCACGTAATACCCTGTAAGCGCGACCGTCTATTACCCGACCGCACCCCACGACCATAGAGCGCCCTCCGTAAGGACTACAAGTGGAACTGGCCTATTACTCGGATTACGCCGTCCGTCTCGTCAACAGCGAGGAACCGGCCCGGGGCAAGGACAACCTGACCTCGGTCGAGGCCGTCCGCGATCTGTTCGGCGGCAACCAGTCCGCGGCCCGTCGCGCCACCGACGCGGACGTCACGCGCTTCCGCTCCGTACGGGCCCGGCTGCGCGCGGTCTTCGAGGCGGCCGACAAGGGCGACGAGACGCTCGCGGTGGACCTGCTGAACTCGCTCCTGCTGGAGTTCCCGGTGAGCCCGCAGATCTCCGGGCACGACTTCCGGGACGACGACGGCCGCCCGCTGTGGCACATGCACCTCGCCGACCACCCGTCGAACGCGACTGCGGGGTACGCGGCGATCGCGGCGATGGGCCTCGCGTTCCATCTGACCGAGTACGGCGTGGACCGCCTGGGCCTGTGCCAGGCGCCCCCCTGCCGCAACGCCTACCTGGACACGTCGACGAACCGCTCCCGGCGCTACTGTTCCGACCGCTGCGCGACGCGCGCCAACGTGGCCGCCTACCGGGCCCGCAAGCGCCTGGAGGCCGACCGGCCGGACAGGACGGGCCTGGCGGCCGAGAGCGCCCAGCGCACCAGCGCGAGCGGCGAGCGCTGACCGGGACGGAGCGGCCGGAACCGCAGCCGGACCCGGCCGAGGATCAGGTCCTCCGGCACGGTCCCGTAGTCGGTGCTGTCCCCTCCGGCGTACGGATTGTCCCCGAGCACCCACCAGCCGCCCTCGCGCCGCTCCGCGGCCCGCTTGACGACGAGCAGGTCCTGCTGGAACGGGTGGCGCAGGACCACGACGTCACCGGGCCTGATCCGGGCGCCGTACTGCACCACGAGCTGGTCCCCGTGGTGGAGCGTGGGCACCATGGACGGCCCGGTCACCTCGGCCAGTCCGAAGGGCGTGACGGCCCTCCCCCGCTCGGTCTCCTGCGACAGCTCCGGCATCCCCGGCACCTCCCCGGTCCGTTCCTCCACCAGTCTCAGTCTGACCCTGGACTTTTGTCCTAAGCCCAAGGGGGCACTCGCGAAAACCCGTCCTCCAGGGAGTAATGTCCCACCTGAGAAGACGATCACGAGGAAGGAATGCTCCATGCTTTCCCGCCTGTTTGCCCCCAAGGTCAAGGTCAGCGCACACTGCGACCTGCCCTGCGGTGTGTACGACCCGGCCCAGGCCCGCATCGAGGCGGAGTCGGTGAAGGCCGTCCAGGAGAAGATGGCCGCCAACGACGACCCGCACTTCCAGGCGCGTGCCACGGTCATCAAGGAGCAGCGTGCCGAGCTCGCGAAGCACCACGTCTCGGTGCTCTGGAGCGACTACTTCAAGCCCCCGCACTTCGAGAAGTACCCGGAGCTGCACCAGCTGGTCAACGACACCCTGAAGGCCCTCTCGGCCGCCAAGGCGTCCACCGACCCGGCGACCGGTCAGAAGGCTCTGGACTACATCGCCCAGATCGACAAGATCTTCTGGGAGACCAAGAAGGCCTGATCCTGTATCAGGCTCTCGGTTTTTCCGGAGCGGTTGTGAGGGGGCCCTGCCGGACATCCGGCCGGGCCCCTTCGCCGTCCCGTCAGCGGCCGCGGTCCGCTCCGTCATCCGCTCCGTCGTCCTCCCCCGCCTCCAGCAGGCCCGCCGCCGCGCCCACGATCCGCGGGTCGGGGGTGCCGACGACCTCCTCGTCCTTGTCGGCGTAACCGAAGCGGGCCGGCACGCTGCGCATGGCCTCGGCACGGGCCCGTTTCTTGTCGTTGCTCTTCCCCGGCCGGCCAGGTGAGAAGGTTGCACAGGATCGCCCCGAGGACCGCGCTGCGCGTTGTGAGCGCACGCGTGGCGATGGACGTGGCCATCGCGTTCGCCGTGTCGTGGAATCCGTTGGTGAAGTCGACGCAAGCGCCGTGATGATGACGACCGCCACCAGAAACGTGATGTGGTCCATGCCCCGGCCCTTCCCGGGCCGCGACAAGCGCGAGGCCAATGCGAGACGAACCGGGGGCGAAGGGTCCGTCGAAGTCGGGGGACCCGGCTGTGGGTTCCTGTGCGAAGCTGAAGGGGTGACCATCGAGGACCTGGTACGGCTGCGGCGGGCCCGCGACCGCATGGACCGCGAGTACGCCGAGCCGCTCGACATCGCCGAGCTCGCGCGCACCGCACTGATGTCCCCGGGCCACTTCCAGCGCAGCTTCCGCGAGGCGTACGGCGAGACGCCGTACAGCTATCTGATGACCCGTCGCATCGAGCGGGCCAAAACCCTGCTGCGCCGCGGGGACCTCAGCGTCACGGAGGTCTGCCTCGCCGTCGGCTGTACCTCGCTCGGCTCCTTCAGCTCCCGCTTCACGGAACTGGTCGGCGAGACCCCGAGCGCCTACCGGGCCCGGTCGCACGAGGAGAGTGCGGTGATCCCGTCCTGTGTCGCCCGCACCTTCACCCGTCCGCGTCGCCGCCCCTACTGACCCGGCCGCTCCCGCCCCACGGGCCCTACACTGAGATCTCTCAACAGCGTTGCCCGTCAAGGTCTTTGATGAGAGCCGGGGGAACCGTGGCGACTGCACGCATATCCGTCCTGAGCCGGGACCCGATCGCGGACATCGAGTCCCTCACGGACTGGCTCAGGGGCGAGCCGACGCTCGCCGGGAAGGTCCGCCTCGACGGCGCGAGCCCCGAGCCCGGGCAGCTGGGCACCACGCTCGACACGGTGACCGTGCTCCTCGGCGCCGGCGGCCCGCTCACCGTGCTCGCCTCCTGCCTGCGCGCCTGGATCACCCAGCCACGGCGCAGCGACGTACGCCTGGAGGTACGGCGCGAGGACGGCTCCGGCGTCGAGATCGACGCCAAGCGGGTGCGGAGCGAGGACCTGGAAGGCCTACTGCGGCGGATCCTCGCGGAAGGGCCGGACCAGGACGTACGGGAGTGACGTGCGCCTTCCCGACTCCCACCGCTCCCGGGTCGTACTGATCGGCGCGAGCCGCTACTCCGACCCGGGCCTGCCCGACCTCCCTTCCGTCCACCGCACCCTCACCGACCTGGCCGGGCTCCTCACCGACCAGTACTACGGGCTGGTCCCGGACAGCCACTGCACCGTCCTGCTCGACGACGGCGACCTGCGCACGGTCGGCGGACGGCTGCGGACGGCCGTGGCCGAGGCGGAGGACCTGCTCCTCGTCTACTACGCAGGCCACGGCCTGGTCGGCGGCCGACGGCACGACCTGTACCTGGCGCTGCCCGACAGCGAGTGGGCCGCGCCCGAGTTCAACTCCCTGGAGTACGAGAAGCTGCGCGACGCCGTGCTCGACAGTCCGGCCGGGACCAAGCTGGTGGTCCTCGACTGCTGTTTCTCCGGCCGTGCCCTGGGCGACTCCCTGGCCGGGGGCGACGACGCCGAGCGGCTCGGTCAGCTCGCGGTGGCGGGCACCTACGTGCTGACCTCGGCGCAGCGCGACCAGGTCGCCCTCGCGCTGCCGGAGGAGGAGCACACCGCGTTCTCCGGGCGTCTCATGCGGCTGCTGCGCGAGGGGGTGGTCGGCGGGCCCGAGCTGCTCACGATCGACGACCTCTACCGACGGCTCCGGGCGATCATGGAGGCCGAGGGCCTGCCCACGCCGCTCAACCGTGCCGCGGGGACCGCGCACGAGATCGCCCTCACCATCAACCGTGCCTTCGCCGCGACCGCCGGACCCGAACTGCGCCGACGGCAGGTCGCCGCGGTCGAGCAGGGCAAGGCCGGGGACTGGAAGGGCGCGGCGGAGGAGCTCCGGAAGATCCTCGACGAACAGACCCGGATCCTCGGCCCCGAGCACGCCGACACCCTGCGCACCCGCCAGTCCTACGCGCACAGCCTGGGTGGCGCGGGCACCCCGGTGCAGGCCGCGGGGCTGCTCCGGCAGCTCCTCGCCGACCAGCTGAGGCTGCTCGGGCCCGACCACGAGGACACGCTCCGCACCCGGCAGTTCCTCGCGGTGAACCTGGGCGAGGCGGGGCACCGGGAGGAGGCCATCGGGATGCTGAGGGTGCTGCTCGCCGACCGGGGCCGGGTCCTGGGCGCGGAACATCCGCACACCCTGCGGACGCGGCACATCCTGGCCCGCAATCTCGCCCTGACGGGTGGGCGGGACGAGGCGCTGGCGCTGCTGCGGCAGCTGGTGGTGGAGCGGGAGCGCGTGCTGGGGGTGGAGCATCCTCATACGCGCAGGGCCCAGGAGGATCTGGTGGGGGTGGAGGGGGCCGGAGATGATTCTTGACGACCGGCGGTTCGGTCGGCGGGCGAAGCAAATCGTGTATGACGCCGCCGACTGTGCCCACCGGCTCGGTCACCAGTCGGTGTCACCGGGGCACCTCCTGCTGGCCATGCTCGATGAGCAGTTCGGCGACACTACGGAGATCGAACACCTCCTCGGCGCCCCGGCCGAGCGGATGGCTGCCGCGATGAAGGAGGCACTCGGTACCGGGGCGACCCGGCGGGAGGGATACCTGCCGCTCGACGCGGAGACCAAGTCCGTACTCGAACTCGCGACGCACAAGGCCGTCGGCCTCGGAGCCACGACCGTGGAGCCGCCGCACCTCTTGCTCGCGCTGATCTCCCAGGGGAGCGGCACCGTGGTGGACGTCCTCCACAGCAACGGCGTGGACCTGGATCACCGGCGGCAGCTGATCGAGCGCCCCGCCTCGTCGCGCACCATCCTCGACAACGTCACCCGCGACCTGACCGGCCAAACGGGCCCCGCCATCGGCCGCTCCCGTGAGATCGACCGGGTCGTCCAGGTCCTCACCCGGCACCACCGCAAGGTCCCCCTGCTGATCGGCGATCCGGGCGTCGGCAAGCATGCCGTGGCTGCCGGCGTCGCCCGAGCGATCGCTCAGGAACATGTGCCGGATCCATTGCGAGGCCGCACGGTACGCGCCCTCGATCTCGGCGCCGTACTTGCCGACCCACAGCACCGGGCCCGGGGCGGTGCCCTGATCGCCGAGCTGCTCACCGAGGTCAGGGACAACACCCACCTCGTCCTCTTCCTCAACGGCGCCCTCACGCCCCTCTACCTGCCCGATCGCACCACAACCCCCCTCGGCCTCTTCCGCCCCCTGCTGGACGCACCGCGGGTCTTCGTCTTCGGTGACTGCGGCCGGTCCGAATACGAACGGCGGGACCCGAACACCGGCCTCGACCGGCTGATCCAGCCGGTGCTCATCGAGGAGCCGTCCGCCGAGGGCGTACGGGAAATCCTCCGCACGGAACGCCGACGCCTGGAGATCCACCACAACGTCACCTTCACCGACGACGCGCTGGCGGCCGCGGCCTCCCTCGCCCACGATCACGTACCCGACCAATCCCTTCCGGGCGCCGCCATCGACCTGCTGGACGAGGCCGGAGCCCTGGCCCGGATCCGGGCCGCACGCTCGGACGCGCCCCCGGACCAGTCCCTGGAAGTCACCGACGCCGACGTTTCCCAGGCGCTCGCCGCCTACTCCGGCATCCAGACCCCGCCCCGCCGGCTCACCACCCCCGCCGAGCACGACCCTTCCGTCTGGTCCATGAGTTGAACGGGCACGGCCCGGGCAACCGCCCTAGCGTGAGGCCATGGACCTGAAACTCAAACAGTGCTTCATCGCCGTCGACGACCACGACAAGGCCCTCGCCTTCTACGTCGACGTGCTCGGTATGGAAGTCCGCAACGACGTGGGCTTCGAGGGCATGCGGTGGGTCACCGTCGGCTCGCCGCTCCAGCCGGACGTGGAGATCGTGCTGGAGCCGCCCGGCGCCAACCCGGACGCCTCCCCCGCCGACCGGCAGGCAATGGCCGAGCTGCTCGCCAAGGGCATGCTGCGCGGGGTCATCTTCACCACGACCGACTGCGACGCCCTGTACGCCCGGGTCGAGGCATCCGGTGCGGATGTACTCCAGGAGCCGATGGACCAGCCGTACGGGGTGCGTGACTGCGCGTTCCGGGACCCGGCCGGGAACATGCTGCGGTTCATGGAGCGCGCGGACAAGTGAGCGGACAACTGAGCGGGCAGGTGGTGCGCGGGGCCGCCGTGCCTACGATCGCCCCATGACAATCCGCTGGACCTACGCCTTCGTCGACCGCCCCGCCGCACGCCTCGCCGGGACCCGCGCCTTCTGGACCGCGGTCACCGGCACCCGGCTGTCCGAACTCCGGGGCGATCGGCAGGAGTTCGTGACGCTCGTGCCCGAGGACGGCACCGACGCCTGTGTGAAGGTCCAGGGGGTCGTCTCCGGTGAGGGCGGCGCGCATCTGGACTTCTCGGTGGAGGACGTACCGGAGTTCGTGACGTCGGCCGAAAAGCTCGGCGCCGAGGTGGTCGCCGGGCACGAGGGGTGGGCCGTACTGCGGTCGCCCGCCGGGCAGTTGTTCTGCGCGGTGCCGTGGCACGGGGAGTCGGCGCGCCCGCCGGTGGTGGCGGGCAGCCGGCTCGACCAGGTGTGCCTCGACATCGCGCCGTCCGTGTACGAGGCCGAGGCCGCCTTCTGGGCGGGGCTGACGGGCTGGGACCTGCTGACCGGCTCGCTCCCGGAGTTCCGGGTGCTCAGGCCGCCGTCCGGGCTGCCCGTCCGCGTGCTCCTGCAGCGCCTCGGCGACGAGCGGCCCGCCTCCGCGCACCTCGACCTGGCCTGCGCGGACATCGAGGCGACCCGCGCCCGGCACGAGGAACTGGGGGCCACGCCCGTCTCCCGCGGCACCCACTGGACGGTGATGCGCGACCCGGCGGGCGGCACGTACTGCCTGACCGCACGTGACCCGGAGACGGGCGCGCTGCCGTCGCCGTCGGTCAGGGACGCCCAGAGGCGGGCGGGACAAGCGGGGTGAGCCCTGCCTGCGTCACCCCCAGGGCTCCACGTCCACCACGGCGGCGACCGGGACGGGGCCGTACACGTGCGGGAACTCCTCGCCGCCCGGCTCCATGGCCTCGTACTTCACGGGTACGCCGACCAGGGCGGGGTCCACGACCAGGACCACCAGGTCGTCCGGGCCTTCGTAGGAGCCGTACACGAAGGACGCCACGCGCGGGAGCTGGTCGCGGGTGGAGAAGTGGATGAAGCCCTGCTCCTGGAGAGTGCGACCGCGGGTGGAGATCTCATAGGTGCCGCGCTCGCGGGCCGCGTCCCACAGGGAGCGCTCGGTGATGTGGAGGATGTAGGGCAGTTTCGGCATGCGGCCACGCTACGGCGTCAGTCGCGCCGCCCGCGACTGCAGATACCGCTGTTCCGGCAGGCTCAAGGTGCGGGCGGCCGCCGCTTCGTAGGCGGCCCGGGCGGCCGCGTACTCGCCCGCGCGCTCCAGAAGGTGCCCCCGGACCGCGTCCAGCCGGTGACTGCCGCCCAACTCACCCTCCAGTGCCTCCAGTTCGGCCAGGGCGGCGCGCGGGCCGTGCACCATGGCCACGGCCACCGCACGGTTGAGGCGCTCGACGGGACCGGGGACCAGGCGGACCAGGAGGTCGTACAGGCCGAGGATCTCCCGCCAGTCCGTGACGTCGGCGGACGGCGCCTCGTCGTGTACGGCGGCGATCGCCGCGCGCAGCCCGTACGGCCCGGCCGGTCCCCGGGACAGCGCCCGGGTGACGAGGGCGACGCCCTCCTGGATCGCCGCCCGGTCCCAGCGGTCGCGGTCCTGTTCGTCGAGGGGGACGAGCTCGCCGTGCGGGCCGGTGCGCGCCTCGCGTCGGGCGTCGGTGAGCAGCATCAGGGCGAGCAGGCCCGCCACCTCGCCGTCGTCGGGCAGGAGGCGGTGGACGGTGCGGGTCAGACGGATCGCCTCGCCTGCCAGGTCCCGGCGCTGGAGGCTCGTGCCGGAGGTGGCCGTGTAGCCCTCGTTGAAGATCAGGTACAGCGTGTGCAGAACGGCGGGCAGGCGCAGCGCCCAGTTGTCCGGCCGCCCGAAGCAGGCCGAGCGCACCTTCTGCTTGGCCCGGCTGATGCGCTGGGCCATCGTCGCCTCGGGGACCAGATACGCACGGGCGATCTCCACCGTGGTCAGACCGCCGACCGCGCGCAGGGTGAGCGCGATCTGCGCGGGCGGGGTCAGCTCCGGATGGCAGCACAGGAAGAGCAGGGAGAGCGTGTCGTCCTCACGGGGCGCCCGGTCCGGGACGGTCACCCGGGCGGACAGCTGAGCCACCCGCTCCTCCCGGGCCCGGCGGGCCTCGTCGGCGCGCAGGGTGTCGGCGAGCCGCCGCGCCGCGACCCTGATCAGCCAGCCGCGCGGATTGCCGGGCACCCCGGCGGACGGCCACTGCCGGGCGGCCGCGAGGAGCGCCTCCTGTACGGCGTCCTCGGCGGCGTCGAAGTGTCCGTACCGTCTGACCAGCGCACCGAGGACCTGCGGCGCATGGCGGCGCAGCAGGTCCTCGGTCTCGGTCGTGCCGTTCATGCCGTGTTCGTGCCGTCGATACGGCTCAGCAGATGTCCCCGGCGCCGTCCATGATGGGCCGGATCACCACCGGGTAGTCGGTCTGGCCCTTGGGGCCGGGGCAGCGGCTGACGCGCTCGGCGATCTCCGTGACCCGCTCCAGGCTCTCGCACTCCAGGACCCAGTAGCCGGCCATCAGCTCCTTGGTCTCGCTGTACGGGCCGTCGGTGATCACCGTGCTGCCGTCGGGGGCCCGGCCGACCAGCCGGGTCTTCGCGGGCTCGGCCAGTCCCTGGCCGTCGATCATTTCGCCGGACTCCGCGAGGTCGTCGTTGATCGCGCCCATGTAGGCGTACATGGCCTGGAGTTCCTCTTCGGTCCAGGTCGGGGCGTGCTCGGACGTCTTGCCGCGCATGCCCTCGTAGTCCGCCTGCGTGCCCTGCACCATCACCAGGTACTTCATCGGTCCGCTCCTTCGGCTCTCGCCACCCACTGCGGGCGGCTTTCACGGGGACGTCGGAGCCGGGCCGGGATTCTCGACACGGGCTCAGGATTTTTTCGCGGCGGATTGATCGGGCTCCTGCTGCCGGGGCTCGACGGCGGGGTCGACGCAGGCCTCGCAGTCGGGGTTGTGGCAGGGGCCGGGACCCCACACCGGGACCCAGGCGCCCAGCGTCTTGTGCCGCCGGACGACGGTTTCGACGGGCTGCCCGCAGACGGGACAGACGTGTTCTTCGCTGTCCATGTCCTCAGGGTAGGGCGGGCCGGGGTACGGCGCGTCCCCTTGTGCGGAGGCGCTCAGCGCTTTCTGCTGTACGTCCGCACGAGCACCCCGTTCTCGAACGTGCGCACGGACTCCAGACCGAAGTCGGTGACGGCGAAGCCGCTGCCGAACATCGGCATTCCGGAGCCGTACACCTGGGGG
Source organism: Streptomyces herbicida (assembly GCF_032656585.1). NCBI lineage: Bacteria > Bacillati > Actinomycetota > Actinomycetes > Kitasatosporales > Streptomycetaceae > Streptomyces > Streptomyces herbicida. The sequence goes on along the minus strand of NZ_JAUYWJ010000001.1, from coordinate 611,237 downwards.
TAGGTCTTGATGACGATCTCGTCGATCTCGTCGAGCAGTTCGCCGGCGATCCGGGAGCCGCCGCAGAGCCAGATGCCGAGTTCGCCGTCCTCGGCCTTCAACTCGCGGACGGCGGAAACCACATCGTCGTCGATCACCGTCACATTGGGGTCGGGCGAGGTGCCGAGACTGCGGGAGGCGACGTACTCGCGCAGGTGCCCGTAGGGGCTGGTGACGCCGATGTCGAGGGCGAGCCGGTAGCTTCCGTGGCCCTGGATCACGGTGTCGAAGTGCCTGTTCCCGGCGTCCTTGAGGCCGAGTTGCTCCCGACCCTGGGCCGCGATGGTTTCAGGGTAGGTCGAGGTCAGGAACCCGAGGAACTCCTCGTCCAGGAAAGCGAACATGGACGAGGCGTCGCCGCCCGGGTCGCCGATGAAGCCGTCGATGGAGCAGGCGACGAAGTAGGTGAGCTTTCGCAAGCGGGTCTCTTTTCGTAGGCTGCGCTGTGGTGACCACTCCAGTTGTAGTACTGCAGTTGTAGTGGTTGCAAGGGTGTTTCCGGCACGGGACGGAGACCGGGACAAGTGGGAGAGGTGATTCCGCATGGCGGGCAATCCGGAGCGCCGGGCCGCCCTGGTGGACGCCGGGATCGAGGTGCTCGCGCGCGAAGGGGCGCGCGGGCTGACGTTCCGCGCGGTGGACGCCGGGGCCGGAGTGCCGGTGGGCACCGCCTCGAACTACTTCACCGGGCGCGACGACCTGCTCCGGCAGATCGACACCCGGCTGCACACCCGGCTCGCACCCGACCCCGAGGTGCTCACCGCGCTGCTGCGGGCGCCCAGGGACCGCGCTCTGGTCACGGCCCTGATGCGCGACCTCATGCGGCGCGTGACCCGGGACCGCACGGGCTATCTCGCGCTGCTGGAAATGCGTCTGGAGGCCACCCGGCGCCCGGAGCTCCGCGACTCCTTCACCAGGTCGGTGCGCGGGGATCTGGAGTACGGCGTGGAGTTCCACCGGCAGGCCGGCCTGCCCGGCGGCGACGAGACCGTCGCCGTGCTCTATCTCGCGATGCTCGGCCTGATCCTGGAACACCTGACGCTGCCGGGCGTCCTGGACGGCGTACTGCCCGGGGTGGACGTCCCCGACGGACTCGTCGAGCGGTTGGTGGCGACCATCGTGCCCACGCGGTAGGCCCGCGGCTCAGCCGCGCGGCTCGCGCCACATCGGCCACATCGGCGGGCCGTCGGGCAGGACGAGGGGGTCGCGGGTGACGAAGCCCAGGCGCTCGTACAGCCTGCGGCTGCGGGCGTTGCTCGCCTCCAGGTACGCAGGCCGGGCCTCCCGGTCGCAGCGGTCGAGGGCGGACCCGAGGAGTGCGGTGCCTGTGCCGCGGCCTTGGCGCTCCGGGGTCACGGCGATCATCCAGAGGTATTCATGGGCGCGGCCGCGGGGGTGGACTCCGGCGGTCAGCCGGGCAATCACGTCGAGGCGTGCGTTGTCCGGGTCGACCGCCTCCATGAGCCGGGCCGCGGCCTCGTCGTCGGGGTGGTCGTCCTCCGGCACGGCCAGCCACAGCGCGCACGCCGAGCCGTCCTCGGTGACGTCGATCCGGCCCTCGTGGAGCACGACGTCGGTGAACTCGGCCATCAGGCGCGGATGCGTCGCACGGCGGTACTCCGCACCCGGGAAGATCCAGCCGCTGACCGGATCGTCCTGGAAGGCCACGTCCAGCAACCGGACCACGGACTCGCGGTCGCCCTCACCCGCCGCCCGGATCGCCACGTCCATCTCCACCCCGCCTCCCGCACACAGGCCGACGGTCGATCAACGGACGCCGAGCCTGCCGGGTTCCAGGGATACGGCGGGTTCCGGGGGTTCGGCGGGTTCCGGGGATGCGGCGGGTTCCGGGGATGCGGCGGGACGCCGGGTTCCTGTGAAACCGGCGAGACGGCGGGTTGCTGGGAACGGCGGGCCCCGCACGCCGTGGGGATGTGCGGGACCCGCCGGGCCGGAGCCCCCAGGTGACCATGCGGAGTCAGGAGCCGCACGGCCCCGGAGGCTCCGGGGTCATCGGGTGCCGACGGGCGTCGGCCTCAACTGCTGCGCCGGGTCACGAACTCGGCCAGCGCGAGCAGGCCACCCGCCGATTCCGGATCGGGGACCGCTCCGGCCAGCTCCTGCACCGCCCGGCTCATCCGGTCGGCCGCCTGGGCCTGCGCCCAGTCACGGCCGCCCGCCCGCTCCACGGCCAGCGCCGTCCGCTCCAGGTCCTTCTCGTCGTACGGCCGTCCATACAGCTCGGCGAGCTCGGCCGCCGCCGGGGTGCCGGAGGCGAGCGCCGCGACCACCGGCAGCGATTTCTTGCGCGCGGCGAGATCCGCACCGGCCGGCTTGCCGGTGCGGCTGGGGTCGCCCCATATGCCGATCACATCGTCGATCAGCTGGAAGGAGAGCCCGGCCTGCCGCCCGAACGCGTCCAGCGCCGCCACCTCTCCCTCCCCGGCCCCCGCGTACAGCGCGCCGAGGGCACAGGCGCACCCGAGGAGCGCGCCGGTCTTGGCCTCGGCCATGGCGAGCACCTCGTCGAGGGTGACCTCGGTGGGGCCGCGCTTCTCCAGGGCCGTGTCCGCGTGCTGGCCCGCGCACAACTCGACGACGCAGTCGGCGAGCCGTGCGGCGGCCGCCCCGGAGGCCGGGTGCAGGTCCTCGGCGAGCAGCTTGAGCGCCAGCGCCTGGAGGGCGTCCCCGGCAAGGATCGCGTCGGCGTCGCCGAACACGGTCCACACCGTGGGCCGGTGTCTGCGGGAGGTGTCCCGGTCCATCACGTCGTCGTGCAGCAGCGTGAAGTTGTGGACCAGCTCCACCGCCACTGCGGCCCGTACGGCGGTCGCCCGCGCGCCCGGTCCGCCCAGCGCGGAGGCCGCGGCGAGGACCAGCGCGGGTCTGATCGCCTTGCCCGCGTTGCCCGCCGCCGGGCTGCCGTCCGCGTGCTCCCATCCGAAGTGGTAGAGCGCGATCCGGCGCATCGAGCCGGGCAGCGACTCGACGGCCGCGCGCAGTTGGGGGCCGACCGACGCCCGGGCCCGGTCCAGGATCACCGCCGCCTCGTGCCCGTCGAGCGGGCCCGGACCGCCCACCCCTGCGGGCCTTCGCCGCCGGCGTGACTCCAGCGACTCACCGGCCTGCGGTGCCCCGGCGGGCCGCTGCTTCGTCTCCGTCACGAACTCGGCCATGGGTCCCCCTCGCGGCGTCGGCGGACGGTGGCGCTTCCGCTCCGACTGAGCGCGTACCCGGAGGACCTACCCGCCCCGAGGGGCGGGGACACGGCCGCGAAGTGCGGAAACGTCACCTCCAGCGACCGATCTCGACGTTCTCCAGCACGCCGAGCGCGTCCGGGACCAGGACCGCTGCCGAGTAGTAGGCCGTGACCAGGTAATTGATGATGGCCTGTTCGTTGATGCCCATGAAGCGGACGGACAGGCTCGGCTCGATCTCGTCCGGGATCCCGGCCTGCCGCAGCCCGATGACGCCCTGCTCGTCCTCGCCCGTACGCATGGCGATGATCGACGTCGTACGCTCCGGGGTGACCGGGATCTTGTTGCACGGGTAGATCGGCACCCCACGCCAGGTGGGGATGCGGTTGCCGCCGATCTCGACGGTCTCCGGGACGAGTCCCCGCTTGTTGAGCTCACGGCCGAACGCGGAGATCGCGCGGGGGTGGGCCAGGAAGAGCTTGGTACCGCGCCGCCGGCTGAGCAGCTCGTCCATGTCGTCCGGGCTGGGTACGCCGTCGTGCGGCTGGAGCCGCTGGTCGTACTCGCAGTTGTTCAGCAGTCCGAACTCACGGTTGTTGATGAGCTCGTGCTCCTGACGCTCCTTCAACGCCTCGACCGTCAGCCGGAGCTGCTGTTCGGTCTGGTTCATGGGCTGGTTGTAGAGGTCGGCCACGCGCGTGTGGATGCGCAGCACGGTCTGGGCGATGCTCAGTTCGTACTCGCGCGGCCTGGCCTCGTAGTCGACGAAGGTGTGCGGGATGTCCGGCTCGCCGCTGTGGCCGGCGGCGAGATCGACCGCCTTCTCGCCGTACTTGTTGGTGCGCTGCTCGGGGATCGAGCGCAGCTGCTGGAGGTGCTCGCGCAGCGAGTCGGCGCGCTCGGCGACCTGCTCGAAGTGCTCGCGGGACAGGATCAGCACGGTGCAGGCGGTGTCGGCGCGGGCCGTGTACTCCCAGATGGCGTCCGGGTCGAGCAGCGCCTGCTCCCCGAAGTACGCCCCGTCGGCGAGGACACCGAGGACCGCGTCGTCGCCGTACGGACCGGTGCCGACCTTCTCGACCCTGCCGTGGGCCAGCAGGTACACCTCGTCGGTCCGGCTGCCGAAGGAGGCGATGACCTCGCCCGGTGCGAAGTCCCGCTGCCGGCAGCGCTGGGCAAGCTCCGACAGCACCTCCCCGTCCTCGTACGAGCGCAGGGCCGGCAGCTCGCCGAGCTCGGCCGGGATGACCTCGACACGGTCGCCGGTCTTCACGAAGGTGATGCGGCCGTCGCCGACCGCGTACGTCAGTCGCCGGTTCACCCGGTACGTGCCGCCGTGCACGTTCACCCATGGCAGCGTCCGCAGCAGCCAGCGGGAGCTGATCTCCTGCATCTGAGGTGCGGACTTGGTGGTGGTGGCCAGGTTCCGCGCGGCAGCCGTGTCCAGGGACTGCTGCGGCTTGCCCTGATCCGTGCGGACCTCTTCGCCTACCGACATAAGGAAACGCCCTCCCGGTCATGCCGAGCGCCGAACTGCGCCGGGCATCGGTCTCGGAGCCAGCCTTCCTCACGGGACGTATCCGCTCAATTACCCGAAAGAGCGGGAATGGATCATCGTATGACTGGGCAGACAGAGGGATCCTGTCCAGTGCCGTCACCGATGCGGCCCTTGACGGCACTCGGCCGCCGCGGCCGCCACCAGTGACCCCGGAGTACAGCCGAAGGAGGCGTGCACGCCTGCCGGGCCCGTTGTGCCACGGTGTGATCAGCAAGGACGGCACGCTTTACCTCGTCGGCCACGGCCGCGCCGGCCATGCGGGATCCGGCGACGACGTGCCGCGCGCGGTGATCGAGGAGCGGAGGCTGCCGCCGGACAGCGAGGCGGCCGCCGACGGCAACCGGCACTTCTGCGGCTTCGAGTGCGAGAGCCTCGGCGACGAGGACGACCCCCGGCCCGAGGTCCGGCTGGAGGCGCTCGAGCGGGCGGCCGCGGCGGTCTGCCGCCACCTCGAGCGGCAGCCCGGCAAGACCGACCCCCAGGGGTTCACCATGGCCTCGCTGCGGACCCGGATCGGGGCGCGGCCGGACGACGGGCCGGGTCCAGAGCTCGGAGAGCGACTGAGCCGGCCCACGCCGCCGCCCGGCCCGCCCACCGCCGGGCCGGGCGGGCGACAATGGCCGGGTGACCAGCGCCGACACCCCCGATCCCGCCGCCCTGTGCCCCCGGCTCCCCTCACCGCTCCAGGAGATCGAGGACGACCGCTTCGAACGCCACGGCGTGCGTCTCCTCCTCAAGCGTGACGACCTGGTCCACCCCGAGCTGATCGGCAACAAGTGGCGCAAGCTCATGCCGAACATCGAGGCGGCGGCGGGACGCGCGGTGCTCACCTTCGGCGGGGCGTACTCCAACCACCTGCGGGCCACGGCCGCCGCGGGCCGTCTGCTCGGTCTGTCCACGGTCGGCGTGGTCCGCGGCCAGGAGCTGGCCGACCGCTCCCTCAACCCCTCCCTCGCCCGCTGCGCGGCCGATGGCATGCGGCTGCACTTCGTCGACAGGACGACCTATCGACGCAAAGCGGAGCCCGAGACCCTGGACGCCGTCCTGCGCGCGGCCGGCGCCGAGGACGCGCACGTCGTCCCGGAGGGCGGCAGCAACGCCGAAGCCGTGCGCGGCTGCCTGGCCCTCGGCGAGGAACTGCACGGCCTGGCCGACGTCGTCGCCCTCGCCTGCGGCACCGGCGGCACACTGGCCGGTCTCGCCGCCGGACTCGCCCCGGAGCAGCGCGCTCTCGGCATCGCCGTCCTCAAGGGCGGCTTCCTGACCGCCGGCATACAGGCCCTGCAGGAGCGGGCCTTCGGCACCCGTCTCGGCACCTGGTCCGTCGACGACCGCTTCCACTTCGGCGGCTACGCCCGCACCACCCCCGCGCTCGACGCCTTCGCCGAGGACTTCGAGGACCGGCACGGGCTGCCCGTCGAGCGTCTCTATGTCGCCAAGTTGCTGTACGGACTTGTCACCCTGGCCGACGCCGGCGCCTTCCCGCGCGGGACGGCCGTGGCGGCGGTCGTCACCGGCCGCCCCTTCCCCGAACGCTAGGGCCCGGCCCGCTCTAGGCCGCTTCCCGGTAGGCCGCCGCCTCCTCCAGGTCCAGCCTGCGCAGCAGGGTGCGGAGCATCTCGTCGTCGATGTAGCGGTGGTCGCGCAGCCTGACGAACACCTCGCGCTCGGCGCTGATCATCTCCCGGGACAGCCGCCGGTAGGTGTCGTCGACCGTCTCGCCGGTGACGGGGTTGACCTGGCCGAGCCGCTCCCAGACCGCGTTGCGGCGGCGCTCCAGGACTATGCGGAGGCGGTCGGCGAGCGGCGGCGGCAGGGCGTTGCGCTCGTCGGAGAGGAGCTCGTCGAGGCGCTGCTCGGCGGCCCGGGAGGCCTGCGCCTGCGCGTTGGCCTCGGCGAGCGTCTCGGCCTGCGCGTCACGGCTGGGGAACTTCAGCAGGCGGATCAGCGGGGGCAGTGTCAGGCCCTGCAGAACCAGCGTCCCGATGACCGTGGTGAAGGTCAGGAACAGGATCAGGTTGCGCTGCGGGAAGGGGTGGCCGCCGTGCATCGTGGGCGGGATGGAGAAGGCGATGGCCAGGGACACCACCCCGCGCATGCCGGCCCACGAGGTGACCATCGCACCCTTCCAGGTGGGGTTCGCCTCGCGCTCCCTGACCCGCGCCGACAGCATCCGTGGCAGGAAGGCCGCAGGATAGACCCAGACGAACCGGGCCACGACGACCACCAGGAAGACGGCCACCGCATACCAGATGGCCCGCATGCCCTCGTACTGGCCGAGGCCCTTGAGAACGACGGGCAGCTGCAGTCCGATGAGCGCGAAGACCGCCGACTCCAGGATGAAGGCGACCATCTTCCACACCGCCTCCTCCTGGAGCCGGGTGGCGAAGTCGACCTCCCACGCGCGGTGCCCCAGGTAGAGGGCGACGACCACGACCGCGAGGACGCCGGAGGCGTGCAACTGCTCGGCGACGCCGTACGCGACGAACGGGATCAGCAGGGAGAGCGTGTTCTGGAGCAGCGGCTCCTTCAGGTGCGTGCGCAGCCAGTGGATGGGGGCCATCAGCACCAGACCGACCCCGACGCCGCCGACCGCCGCGATCAGGAACTCGCGGATCCCCCCGGCCCAGCCGGCGGCCTCGCCGACGGCGGCGGCCAGGGCCACCTTGTAGGCGGTGATCGCGGTGGCGTCGTTCAGCAGGGACTCGCCCTGGAGGATCGTCGTGATGCGGGAGGGCAGCCCCACCCGGCGCGCGACCGCCGTCGCCGCCACCGCGTCCGGCGGCGCGACCACCGCGCCCAGCACCAGCGCCGCGGTCAGCGGCATTCCCGGGACGATCTGATAGACGGCCCAGCCGACCACGAAGGTCGCGAAGAGCACGTACCCGACCGACAGCAGCGCCACCGGACGCAGCTGTGCGCGCAGGTCCAGGTACGAGCTGTCGGTGGCCGAGGTGTACAGGAGCGGGGGCAGCAGGAGCGGGAGTACGACCTCGGGGTCGAGGGTGTAGTCGGGCACCCCGGGCAGGTACGAGACGGCCAGGCCGACCGCGACCAGTAGCAGCGGCGCCGGCACCGGGGTGCGCCGGGCCGCGGCTGCGACCGCCGCACTGCCCGCCACCAGCAACAGCAGCGGCATCACGTCCATGTCCTCGCCCGCCCTCTTTTTTCGCGCGGCCACCCGCACGCCCGTCGTAACCTGGCAATCATGAAACAGTGCACGCATGCCGACGCGCTGCCGCACCCCGACCCGGAGCCGCAGAACGAGACCTGTCCGGAGTGTCTCGCGAGCGGTACGCACCCGGTGCAGCTGCGGTTGTGCCTGAGCTGTGGCCACGTCGGCTGCTGCGACTCCTCACCGGGGAGACACGCGACGCAGCACCACGAGCAGTCCGGTCACCCCGTGATGCGGACCTTCGAGCCCGGGGAGAACTGGCGGTGGTGCTTCGTCGACCACGTACTCGTGTGACCCTGGATCCGGACGGTTCGACGGTCTGACGTCTGGGTACGTCAACCCGGCGCGCGCTCTTCCCATTTGGGCCCGCGGACCCTCTAGACACGGAGCGTATCCACAGCTTTACTGTGAGTGACGCCAGGGGGTCGGGGTCCCGGGGACAGAAAAGTTCGGAGCGCGATAGCGTCACCGCTGAACCACGTAGTGCGTTACCCCGAGGGGCGACCCTCGGCCCCGAAAAGCTTGTACCACCATGGAGGTGAGGGTGTCCCAGATCGCAGGCGAGCCCGCGACCCAGGACTTCGTGGAAGTCCGGCTGCCGGCTGCGGGTGCCTACCTGTCGGTGCTGCGGACGGCCACGGCCGGTCTCGCCGCCCGCTTGGACTTCACCCTGGACGAGATCGAGGACCTGCGCATCGCCGTGGACGAGGCCTGCGCGATCCTGCTCCAGCAGGCCGTGCCCGGCTCGGTGCTCAGCTGTGTCTTCCGGCTCGTCGACGACTCGCTGGAGGTCACGGTGTCGGCCCCGACGACGGACGGTCACGCACCCTCGCGGGACACCTTCGCCTGGACCGTGCTGTCGGCCCTGGCGGGCAAGGTCTCCTCGGCCGTCGACGAGGACAAGACCGTGTCGATCAGCCTCTACAAACAGCGCGGCGCGGGACCCGGGCCGGCGTGAGGAACGGGGACGGGCCGGTGCGGGACGAAGAGCGCGGCACACGGGAGCTGCCGGTCGAGGGCGCAGGCTCTGCGGACGGATCTCGACGCATGACTGACGGCATCGACGGCATCCCCGAGCAGGCCAGGCCGCATCCGGAGGACGACTCCGCTGAGGCCGGCTTCGAAGGTGCCGTGCAGAGCGCGTCTCCGGCAGGGCGGAACGGGGGCGTGTCCCCGATCCATGGGGGTGCCCCCGCTCGGGCGAAGCCGAGAGTGGGGGAGGAGGCGAGGGCTCGGGGAAGGGCGACGGGCGGGACGATGAGCGAGCACGAACGGGACGACGAGCCGGGCGCGCAGGGTGTACCGGGTCTGCAGGGTGCGCATCACGACCCGCAGGACCGCAGCGGAGCGCGCGCGATGTTCGTCGAACTGCGCAAGCTGAAGGAGGGCAGCCCCGAGTACGCGGATCTGCGCAACCGGCTGGTCCGCATGCACCTGCCGCTCGTCGAGCACCTCGCTCGCCGGTTCCGCAACCGCGGTGAGCCGCTGGACGACCTCACCCAGGTCGCCACCATCGGTCTGATCAAGTCGGTGGACCGCTTCGACCCGGATCGCGGCGTGGAGTTCTCCACGTACGCCACCCCGACGGTCGTCGGCGAGATCAAGCGGCACTTCCGGGACAAGGGCTGGGCGGTCCGCGTCCCGCGCCGTCTCCAGGAGCTGCGCCTGGCGCTGACCACGGCCACGGCCGAGCTCTCCCAGCAGCACGGACGCTCCCCCACGGTCCACGAACTCGCCGAGAAGCTCGCCATCTCGGAGGAGGAGGTCCTGGAGGGCCTGGAGTCGGCCAACGCCTACTCCACCCTCTCCCTGGACGTCCCCGACACCGACGACGAGTCCCCGGCAGTCGCCGACACCCTCGGCGCGGAGGACGAGGCCCTGGAGGGCGTGGAGTACCGCGAGTCCCTCAAGCCGCTCCTGGAGGACCTCCCGCCCCGCGAGAAGCGAATCCTTCTGCTCCGCTTCTTCGGCAACATGACCCAGTCCCAGATCGCCCAGGAGGTGGGCATCTCCCAGATGCACGTCTCCCGCCTACTGGCCCGAACCCTGGCCCAACTCCGGGAAAAGCTGCTGGTGGAGGAGTAACGGCCGACGGGCCGCGGGGGCACCCGCCGGTAACACCGGGCACTGGAGGACGCGGCGACGACAAGGTGACGCGAGCTGCACACCCAACGCCGGCTCGCCCCGTCGCCACCCGCCGCCAACCCCTTCGGGGGCACCCACGCCGACCTGCCCGGTGCCCGGCGGAGGGGCTCCCTGGCTTCGCCCCGATCACCGGGAACCTCCCCGGGCGACCAGGCAGCGCTCGCCTCGCCGAACACGCTCACTCGCGGCACCGGCCCCGACGGGAAACCCCCGTCGGCCGCCGGCCAGGGCTACCCCTTCGGCTCCTCCGAGCGCCCCGGCCCCCGGATTCCCAGGGCCTGGGTCGTCGCCGGGTTCACCAGGAGGACCAGGGACGCCACCGCGACCACGGCCAGGGCGATGCCCGCCGGGATGGCCATGCTGTCGGCCTGCAGGAGGCTGTAGGCCACGGGCAGGGCCATGATCTGGGTGATCACGGCGGGGCCGCGGCTCCAGCTGCGCCGCAGCAAAAGGCCGCGCGCGGCGAGCAGCGGAAGCAGGGCGAGGACGATCAGCGTGACGCCCCCGGTCACCGCCTGCTGCCGGTCGTCCGGATCGCCGGTGACACCGAGCACGAGCATCCACACGCCCCCGATCAGCAGCGCGGCGCCTTCCAGCGCGGCCAGCGCCGCCGCGTACGTCAGGCGTCGCGGGCGGGGGCCGTCGGCTTCCGTGGTGTCCGTGGAGGGGGTCTGCTCGCTGCTCACCCCAGAAGGGTAGCCCTCGCCCCACGGCCCCAGGTGTCCAGGCTCACGGCCCTCTCTCTTACCTGATCCCTACCTCGGTCTGGGCCCAGTACCACCCAGTAGGTACGCTGCAACCCATGCGTGCACTTCTCGTGGTCAATCCGGCGGCAACCACCACAAGCGCACGTAGGCGTGACGTGCTCATCCACGCCCTGGCGAGCGAGATGAAGCTGGAGGCGGTCACCACCGAGTACCGCGGCCACGCACGCGACCTCGGCCGCCAGGCCGCCGAGAGTGACGACATAGACCTGGTGGTAGCCCTCGGCGGCGACGGCACCGTCAACGAGGTCGTCAACGGCCTCCTCCACGACGGCCCCGATCCCGAGCGCCTCCCCGGCCTCGCCGTGGTCCCCGGCGGCTCCACCAATGTCTTCGCCCGTGCCCTGGGCCTGCCCAACGACCCCGTGGAGGCCACCGGCGCCCTGCTGGACGCGCTGCGCGAGGAACGGGAGCGCGTCGTCGGCCTGGGACTCACGTCGGGCACTCCCGGCACGGATGACGAGGCCGTTCCGGCCCGCTGGTTCACCTTCAACGCCGGCCTCGGTTTCGACGCCGGCGTCGTCGGCCGCGTCGAGCAGCAGCGCGAGCGCGGCCGGAAGTCCACCCACGCGCTCTACGTGCGTCAGGTCGTCCGGCAGTTCCTCGGCGAGCAGCACCGGCGGCACGGCGCGATCACGCTCGAGCGGCCCGGCGCCGACCCGGTGACCGATCTCGTCGTGGCGATAGTCTCGAACACGTCTCCTTGGACCTATCTCGGCAATCGCCCTATGTACACGTCTCCTAAGGCCTCGTTCGATAAAGGCATCGACGTACTCGGTCTCAGCCGTCTGTCCACGGCCGCGGTTGCCCGGTATGGCACGCAGTTGCTCACTTCGTCCCCCGAGCGCGGCCCTCATGGCAGGCATGCCACCTCGCTGCACGACCTGGACCAGTTCACCTTGCATTCGAAGGTGCCACTGCCCCTCCAGATGGACGGAGACCACCTCGGGCTGCGTACGAGCGTGACGTTCACAGGCGTACGCCGCGCACTGCGTGTGATTGTGTGAGCGGAACAGGCAAAAGTCCTTTCACTCGAACGTTTAGGCCAGGATCCACCCCATGGAAGTACGGCTGTGACCCAGTCGACACCGAGGAATCAAAAAAAACTTTCCGGAAGGGGTTGTATCCGCCGCTGAGGTTTGCGAGTCTCTACGTGGCGATCGGGACGGCCCGCAACACCGGCCTCCACTGATCACCAGAACCCCTCTTCAAACCACAGGACCACGCCAGTGAACCTGGCAGTCGGCCCTTCACTTGTTGAGGGATTCGTGAAAGCGTTCACATTCACAAGCAACCAGCACGTAATACCAAGGAGAGGTAGCAGCCATGGACTGGCGTCACAACGCCGTTTGCCGCGAGGAAGACCCCGAGCTCTTCTTCCCCATCGGCAACACCGGTCCTGCGCTGCTGCAGATCGAGGAAGCCAAGGCCGTCTGCCGTCGCTGCCCCGTTATCGAGCAGTGCCTGCAGTGGGCGCTTGAGTCCGGCCAGGACTCCGGCGTCTGGGGTGGTCTCAGCGAGGACGAGCGCCGCGCCATGAAGCGCCGCGCCGCCCGCAACCGGGCCCGTCAGGCCTCCGCCTGACACACCCACCCCGCTCTGACAGCCTGAGCTTGGCGGCGCGTACAGCGAGTACGCATCTCCCGCCCCCGAGCCGCAGCGCGCAGTACCCCCGATGCGCTTAGTAGTAGAAGAGCAGCAGCGAGCACTGGCCTCGGACCTGACCAAAGGTCCGGGGCTCTTTGCTGTCCGGGGTGTTTACCGTCCCGGGCACAAGCACCATCGAAGCGACCTGGTACGGCATTTGGTCACTGCCGACGTGCCCAAGACCCGCATCCAGCCTTCGGGGGCGGAATTGTCCGGCACGGCTTTCCGCGCTCCCCCGTAACGCTCGACGAGAACCACCGCGACGAACGCGGTCGGCTGCGTGTGCAGCCAGATCCAGTCGCTCTCCTCGAACTCCCGAACTCCTCGACACCCACGGCCCAATACCCCCTACTTGCACCTCACTTGCGCCTTACTTATGCGCTCGTACCGGAATGTCCAGGATCACCCGTGTCCCCCGCCCCGGCGCCGGAACCATGTCGAACGTTCCGCCCAACTCGCCCTCGACCAGGGTTCGTACGATCTGCAGGCCCAGGTTGCCCGCGGTCTGCGGGTCGAACCCCTCGGGCAGGCCGACGCCGTCGTCCTGGACGGTGACGAGGAGTCGGGCCTCCTTGCTGGTGCCGCCGCGGACCGCCGAGACCTCTACCGTGCCGGTGTCGCCGTCCCGGAAGCCGTGTTCGAGGGCGTTCTGCAGGATTTCGGTCAGAACCATCGACAGCGGGGTCGCGACCTCGGCGTCGAGCACACCGAAGATGCCGCTGCGCCGGCCGGTGACCTTGCCGGGTGAGATCTCGGCGACCATCGCGAGCACCCGGTCGGCGATCTCGTCGAACTCCACGCGCTCGTCCAGGTTCTGGGACAGCGTCTCGTGCACGATCGCGATCGAGCCGACCCGCCGGACGGCCTCCTCCAACGCCTCCCGGCCCCGGTCGGACTCGATGCGCCGGGCCTGGAGGCGGAGCAGGGCGGCGACCGTCTGGAGGTTGTTCTTCACCCGGTGGTGGATCTCCCGGATGGTCGCGTCCTTGGTGATCAACTCCCGTTCGCGGCGGCGCAGTTCGGTGACGTCCCGGAGCAGCACCAGCGAACCGATGCGGGTGCCCTTGGGCTTGAGCGGGATCGCCCGGAACTGGATCACCCCGTCGTTCGCCTCGATCTCGAACTCCCGGGGCGCCCAGCCGCTGGCGACCTTGGCCAGCGCCTCGTCCACCGGACCCCGGGTCGGCGCGAGTTCGGCGGTGGTCGTGCCCAGGTGATGGCCGACGAGATCGGAGGCGAGGCCCATGCGGTGATAGGCGGACAGGGCGTTCGGCGAGGCGTACTGGACGATGCCGTCCGCGTCGACCCGGATCAGGCCGTCGCCGACGCGCGGCGAGGCGTCCATGTCGACCTGCTGATTGGGGAAGGGAAAGGACCCGGCCGCGATCATCTGCGCGAGGTCTGACGCGCTCTGGAGATAGGTCAGCTCCAGCCGGCTCGGGGTCCGGACGGTGAGCAGATTGGTGTTGCGGGCGATGACTCCGAGGACCCGCCCCTCCCGCCGTACGGGGATGGACTCGACCCGTACGGGGACCTCCTCGCGCCACTCCGGGTCGCCCTCGCGCACGATCCGGCCCTCGTCGAGCGCCGCGTCCAGCATGGGGCGGCGGCCTCGCGGGACGAGGTGGCCGACCATGTCGTCCTGGTAGGAGGTGGGGCCGGTGTTGGGCCGCATCTGGGCGACCGAGACGTACCGCGTGCCGTCGAGAGTGGGAACCCACAGGACCAGGTCGGCGAAGGACAGGTCGGAGAGCAGTTGCCACTCCGAGACCAGCAGGTGGAGCCACTCGAGATCGGAGTCGTCGAGGGCGGTGTGCTGGCGTACGAGTTCGTTCATGGAGGGCACGTGTGCGAGCGTACCCGGGCATTTGTGCACGGCCGAAAAACACCCGCGGGCCGCGGCGCCTGGGAGGGACCCTCAACCCTCCCGGCACCGCAGCCCGGAGCAGTATCGGCCGTGGGGTGTGCGGTCCCGGTCGGCCGAAGGATGAGGAACCGGGGCAGTCAGGGCAGAGAGCTCCGGATCCTCGGTCCGCCCTCCTGTGCGGGGAAGACGGAAGAGTGTGGCTGCGTCGCGGTCATACCGCACGCAGTCGCCCTACGCATTGTGGACTAGACCACGTTGTGTGTCCATGCGTTGGAGGCTGTTCACAGTTGACGGATTGCAGCCTAGCCCGCCCGGGTCAGCTGCGGGGCCAGATGGCCATGGCAATTTCGGCAACGGCCTCGAGTTCCTCACGGCTCGCGCCGTCGCGCGCCTGCTGGGACATGCCCTGGAAGACGGCGGCCGCATGGCGGGCGAGCGCGCCGGCGTCGGTCCCCTTCGGCAGCTCACCGGTCGCGACGTCGGCTTTTATGCGGCTCTCGAGGGCGGCCACGTTGGCGTTGCGCTGGCGCCGCAGTGTCTCCTCGACCTCGGGGGTCGTGCAGTTGGTGGCGGCATGGGTCACCAGGCACCCGTACGGATGGCCGGGGTCGGTGAACTCCACGGCCGCCTCGCGCAGCAGCCGCTCCACCGCGGCGCGAGCCGTCGCCTCCTCGTCCAGGGCACGGCGCGTGAACGAGCCGTAGGACCCGGCGTAGACCCGCACCACCTCCTCGAACAGGGAGCGCTTGTCCCCGAAGGCCGCATACAGGCTCGGAGCGCCGATGCCCATGATCCGGGTGAGGTCGGAGACGGAGGTCGCCTCGTAGCCGCGCTCCCAGAAGGCCATGACGGCCTTCTCCAGCGCCGTCTCGCGATCGAAGGAGCGGGGGCGGCCGCGCACCTTCGTAGCCGTCCCGGCCTGCGGTTTCGTCTCCTCGCTACGCACCATGGGGGTATTTTATAGCGGACCCTAGAGAAATGTCGGAGGGATGTTGTACGGTCTTTTCTGTAGCGACCACTAGAAAAATGTGGAGGGGCGCCGACATGGGTGTGTTCAGCGGCAGGACGGCACTTGTCACGGGGGCGAGCAGGGGAATCGGACGCGGCATCGCCGAGCGGTTGGGGCGGGACGGAGCCCGGGTCGCGGTGCACTACGGGCGCGACGAGCAGGCGGCCGAGAAGACAGTCGCCGCGATCGAGGAGGCGGGCGGCACGGCATGATCCTGCGGAGCACGGCGGGCTGTTCGGCCATCTCGCGGGCCATGATCCGGCCCGGGCGGTCGACGAGGGGGTCCGGAGTCGTGACGGTCATGGTGAGTCCTCCCGGGGCGCGCGGGGCACTGTGGATCGCTGCCGGATCGGTGTCGGAACGTCGACGGGTCCTATTTCACCCCTTGGAGAGGGGCGCCGTCCGTGCGAGGTGGGTGTTAGATTGGTCTAAACCACATAGACCTTCCAGCCCTCTCCAGAACGGCAGGCCCAGCGTGGAAGTTGTCATCGTTCCGGACGCCGCGGCGGGTGGCGAGCTGATCGCCGAGGCCATGGCCCAGTTGCTGCGGCGCAAGCCCGAAGCGCTGCTCGGCGTGGCCACCGGCTCGACCCCGCTGCCCATCTACCAGGCGCTGACGGCCAAGGTGCGGTCCGGTGCGGTGGACACCTCGCGGGCCCGGATCGCACAGCTCGACGAGTACGTGGGGCTGCCCGCGGAGCACCCGGAGTCCTACCGCTCGGTACTGCGGCGGGAGGTGCTGGAGCCGCTCGGGATCCAGATGGCCGCGTTCATGGGGCCGGACGGCACGGCCACTGACGTGCAGGCGGCGTGCGAGGCGTACGACAGGGCGCTCGCCGAGGCCGGCGGGGTGGACCTGCAACTGCTCGGGATCGGGACCGACGGGCACATCGGGTTCAACGAGCCGTGCTCCTCGCTCGCCTCGCGCACACGGATCAAGACGCTGACCGAGCAGACCCGGATCGACAACGCGCGCTTCTTCGACGGCGACATCGAGCAGGTGCCGCACCATGTCATCACCCAGGGCATAGGCACGATCCTGGAGGCTCGGCACCTGGTGCTGCTCGCCACCGGGGAGGGCAAGGCGGACGCGGTCGCCGCGACCGTGGAGGGACCGGTGGCCGCGGTCTGCCCGGCCTCCGCCCTTCAGCTGCACCCGCACGCGACCGTGGTCGTCGACGAGGCGGCCGCGTCCAAGCTGAAGCTGGCGGACTACTTCCGGCACACGTACGCCAACAAGCCGGACTGGCAGGGGATCTGACCTCTCGGGCATGCCGGAAGGCGCCGGACTCCCCCGCGGAGTCCGGCGCCTTCCGGTCATGTGGGCAGGGTGCCCAGCGGGGCTACGCGCCCGCGATGACCTCCGCCGCCGCGCGGCCGCAGACCCGGGCCGCTCCGTGCGTGGCGATGTGCAGGGCGCCGCGTGGCGGGGACTGGGGGACGCCCATCTCGACCACGATCGTGTCCGGGCGGGCCGCCAGGAGGGCGCCGAGGGCCGCGGCCATCCACGGGTGCCGGTGCTCGTCGCGGACGACGGCGACGATGCGGCGGTCGCCCGCCGCGACCAGCGCCGCGGATGCCGCGTCCTCCCCCGTGAAGCTCCCCGTCTCCGTGCCGGGCAGCAGGCGGCCCAGCTCCGCGGCGACGCCCCAGGGGGTCTCGTCACCGACGGCGATGTTCGTGACGGGGGTGAAGGCCGCGACGTAGGGGGCCGAGGCCGGGGGCGCGTACGAGTCGGTGCGGGTGACGGTGAGCGCGCGTCGGGCGGCGACGAGGCCGACGTCGGCCCGTGCGGTGCCGGTGGGCTCGTCGGTGGGGGCCGTCGCCGTCCAGTGCGCGAGAGCGCGTACCCGGTTCGCCGCGTCCGCGAGGCGTTCCTCGGGGAGTTCGCCGGAGCGGACCGCCGTGACGAGGGCGTCCCGCAGGCGCCGTACCGTCTCGTCGTCGGCGAGGCCGCCGCCCACGCAGATGGCGTCGGCGCCCGCGGCGATGGCGAGGATGCTGCCGCGTTCGATGCCGTAGGTGGCGGCGATGGCCTGCATCTCCATGCCGTCGGTGACGATCAGGCCGTCGTAGCCGAGCTCGCCGCGCAGCAGTTCGGTGAGCACCCGGTGGGACAGGGTCGCCGGGTGGTCCGGGTCCAGGGCCGGGACCAGGATGTGGGCGCTCATCACGGCCTGGGTGCCGGCCTCGATCGCGGCGCGGAAGGGGGCCAGTTCGCGGGAGGCCAGCAGCGTGGCGTCCGCGTCGATGCGGGGCAGCGCGTGGTGGGAGTCGACGGCCGTGTCGCCGTGGCCGGGGAAGTGCTTGGTGCAGGCCGCGACTCCGGCGGACTGCAGGCCGGTGACATAGGCCGCCGTGTGCCGGGCGACCAGGTCGGTGTCGGCGCCGAAGGAGCGTACGCCGATGACCGGGTTGGCCGGGTTGGAGTTCACGTCCGCGGACGGAGCCCAGTTGAGGTTGACCCCGCAGGCCGCGAGGCGGCGGCCGAGTTCGAGGGCCACCTCCCGGGTCAGCTCGACATCGTCGACCGCGCCCAGGGCGTGGTTGCCGGGGAAGGAGGAACCGGTCCGCACCTCCAGGCGGGTCACGTCTCCGCCCTCCTCGTCGATCGCGACCAGGACGTCGTCCCGTTCCGCCCGCAACTGGGCGGTCAGGGCGGACAGTTGCTCCGGCGAGGCGATGTTGCGGCCGAACAGGCCCACGGACGCCAGGCCTTCCCCGAGGCGGCGCAGCAGCCAGTCGGGGGCCGTGGTGCCGGGGAAGCCGGGCTGGAGGACGGTGAGGGCGTCGCGCGTCAGGCCGTCCTTCGAATTGGACGCAGTGGTACCGCTGGCGAATGTCGTCATCGAGTGGCGTTATCCCTTCACGGCGCCCGCGGTCAGGCCCGCGGCCATCTTGCGCTGGACGAGGAGGAAGAGGACGACGATCGGCACGGCCATCATCGTGGATCCGGCCATCATCGGGGCGTATTCGGTGCCGTGCTTGGTGGTGAAGTTGCCGAGCCACACGGTCGCGGTCTGGTGCTCCTGGCTGAGCAGCATCAGGGCGTACAGGTACTCGTTCCAGGCCTGGATGAAGCCGTAGACCGAGGTGGCGACCATGCCGGGGGCGAGAAGGGGGAAGACGACGCGGATGAAGGCGCCGGTGCGGGAGCAGCCGTCCACCATCGCGGCCTCCTCCAGCTCCCTGGGGATGTTGACGATGAATCCGCGCAGCGTCCACACCGTGAAGGGGAGGATGAAGGTCAGATAGGTGATGACCAGGCCGGAGAGCTTGTCGTACTGGTCCAGGTCGTTCAGCAGCAGGAAGACCGGGATGATCATGGCGACCAGCGGCACCATCTGCACCGCCAGGATGCCCACGATCACGATCTTGCGGCCGCGGAAGGCGAACCGGGAGATGGCGAGCGCGGCCAGCATGCCCACGACGATGCCGATCGCCACCACGGTCAGGGACACGATCAGGCTGCGGCCGACCGGGCCCCAGAAGTCGGCGATGTCCAGTGCCCGGCGGAAGTTGCCGAGCGTGAGGCCCGTGGGCAGCAGGCTCGGATCCGGGTCGATGGCGTCCTTCGCGGGTTTGAACGCCGTGTTGACCATCCAGTAGACGGGGAAGCCCGCGACGGCGAAGACGAGCAGACCGAGGAGGTTCCAGCCGAACCTCGGCCTCCGGCGTGCCTGGGCAGCGAGGGCACTCATTCGACCTCTCCGATCTTCAGCATCTGACGCATGTAGACGGCGACCACGGCGAGCAGCAGCACCACGGTGATCAGGGCGATCGCCGAGCCCTGCGCATAGTCGTTGACCACGAAGGCGCGGTCGTAGGAGTAGGTGGTGAGGAGCTGGAACTCGGCCTCCGGGTGGCCGTTGCGCATCACGAAGACCTGCGGGAAGACGCCCATGTCCCAGATGACCGACAGGGTCGTGAGCATCACGATGATCGGCTTGAGGATGGGCAGGGTGACATACCGGAAGACGCCCCAGGCGCCCGCGCCGTCCAGCCGGGCCGCCTCCTCCAGCTCCTTGGGGACCTGGGTGAGACCGGCGCTGAGCGTGATGACCACGAAGGGGACCGCTCCCCAGACCACCAGGAGCATGATCACGGCCAGCCCCTCGGGCCCGCTCGCGAACCAGTTGTGGCCGATCAGGTCGACTCCCGGGAGCTTGCTCAGCACGGCGTTGAGGACGCCGTAGTCGGCGTCGAAGAGCCACTTGAAGACCGTGGTGGCGACGATGACGGGCATGCCCCAGCTGGCCACCAGCGCGATGTTGACCAGGGTCTTCACCCAGCCGGAGACCCGCTGGAGCAGCAGGGCGACCAGCATGCCGAGGACCATGGTGAAGACGACCGAGCCGACCGCGAACACCACCGTGCGCACGACGACCTGCCAGAACTCGCCGTCGCCCAGCACCTTGGAGAAGTTGGCGAACCCGACCGACTCGGCCGGTTTGAAGCCCCACAGCTGGGACTGCCCGAACTCCTGGAAGGACAGGGTGACCAGCCGGACCAGCGGATACCCCATCACCAGGGCGAGGATCAGCAGACACGGCGCGAGCAGCAGCCAGGGGGTGGCCGCCCCGCCCGTCGTCCGCTTTCCGCGTGGCCGTTGCGGGACGTCCGGTGGCGGCGCCTGCCGCGGCGGCGGTACCTTGGCGGGGGTGGTCGTGTCTGCGGCACTCATCGCGCGCTCCTCAGCGGTCCCTCGGGTCGTACGAGAAGCAGGGCCCTGTCGGCGGACAGGGCCCCGCGCCCGGGGCCTGCGTTCCGGATCTTGCCGGGGTCGCGGGCCCTGGCACGCACCAGACCCCGCTCGGCTCGGCCTGAGAGCTCGGTCGGCCGGAGCCGGCCCGATCCGGAAGACAGGCCCCAGGTCACTTGGTGTTGATGACCTTGTCGATCGCAGCGTCCGCGTCCTTCGCGGCGGCCTCGACCGACTTCTTGCCGGTGCCGATGTTCTGCAGCATGGTCTGCAGGACCTGGGCCTTCTCGACCTGGCCCCAGCCGGGGGCCATCGGGACGAACCAGTTGGACTCGGCTGCGGTGGCCGGGACGACGGTCGCCGGGTCGTTCTTCAGGGTGGCGAGGTCCGTCTTGTTGTTGGGCAGGTTGCCCTTGGCCATCAGACCCTTCTGGCCCTCGGGACCGGTGAAGGCGTTGATCCACTCGGCGGCGACGCCCTGGGCCTTGGACTTCACCGGGACGGCGAGGTCGGAGCCGCCCAGGAAGACCGGCAGGTTCTTGCCGGACGGGCCGGGCATCACGAAGTTCTCGAGGTCGTCCTTGAGCTTGCCGGTCTTGTCGTTCTTCGGGTCGGCCGCGGTCGCGCCCTCCCACGCGGCACCGAAGATCAGGTCCGACTTGCCCTGGCCGTAGACGATGTAGCGGTCGGACTCGTCCTTGGTCTTGTCGCCGTGCATGTACTTGTCGAGGATGGTCTTGAACTCGTTGAGGCCCTTGAGGGATTCGGGCGAGGAGAGGTTCGCCTTCCACTGGCCGCCGGACTCGACGGCGATGGAGCCGCCGGCGTCGTAGACGAAGGACATGGCCGCGTACCAGTCACGGGTGGGCTGGTACCAGGCGTTGAACTTGGCGCCCTGCTTCTTCTGAATCTTGTCCAGGTCGGAGGTCAGCTCGGTGTAGGTCTTCGGGGGCGCCTTGATGCCGGAGGCGGCGGCGATGTCCTTGCGCCAGGTGCCGACCCGGCCGCCGGCGTAGTACGGCACGCCGTAGGTCTTGCCGTCGTACGTCACGGAGGCCTTGAGGCCGTCCAGCCAGGCGGAGGAGTTGCCGAACTGCGCGGGGTCGACGGGTGCGAAGGCGCCCTTGACCATGTAGCCCAGCATCTCGGTGTTGCCCATCTCGACGACGTCGGGGGCCTTGTCGGTGGCGAGGACGGCGTCCAGCTTGGTGTTCTTGTCCGGCCAGCCGTAGTACTCGTGCTTGATCTTGATGCCGGGGTGCTTCTTCTGCACGGCGGCGTCGGCCGCCTTGACCAGGTTGGGCCAGTTGTTCTGGGCGTCCACGGTGAGCCAGACGGTCAGCTCCTTGGCGTCCGACCCCTGTGCCTTGCCGTCGTCCTTCTTGTCACTGCCACACGCCGCGATGGAGACGACCATGCCCGCGATACCGATCGCGGCTATCAGCTTGCGCTTCACGCCACCCTCCTCAGGGATGCCACAAACCCCCCTGCCTCCCCGCGGCGAGCCGGGCCTGCTCGGCGGATCATGCCGGAGACGCCACACTTCGTACCGCCCATGGGGCCGGGACCTGGACCAATGGTGTAGACCAGTACCCGGAGCTTGGCCCAGACCAATAGGCCTGTCAAGGGTGTTCAAGCAGGCTCCGGGCGTCCGTGATGGGACCGAGATATGCAGGGACCTTTCATTCCGCAAGCGACAGATCGGACGGACCACTTCCGGTGGACCACTGAGACCGGAACTCCCGATGGACTAGACCAACGGGGGGCGCAAAGGTATACAGGGAGATCACGGAGCGTGCGGGTGGACCCCTGTCACACGAAGCCGTGCCACGATGTGAGCCGGGACCGATGGAATGTCGGTCGCTTCGGCATACGGAGCCGGGAAGGCAGAGCATGAGCACCGACGTCAGCAGTGCGGAGAACGAGGCTGGGGCGACCGTCCGTACCGCGCGTGTGCCCAAGTACTACCGCTTGAAGAAGCACCTGCTCGACATGACGGAGACGCTGCCGCCGGGCACGCCGGTCCCGCCGGAGCGCACGCTCGCGGCCGAATTCGACACCTCGCGCACCACTGTCCGCCAGGCCCTCCAGGAGCTGGTCGTCGAGGGCCGGCTGGAGCGCATCCAGGGCAAGGGCACCTTCGTCGCCAAGCCGAAGGTCTCCCAGGCGCTGCAACTCACCTCCTACACGGAGGACATGCGCGCCCAGGGGCTGGAGCCGACCTCGCAGCTGCTGGACATCGGCTACATCACCGCGGACGACCGGCTCGCCGAGCTGCTCGACATCACGGCCGGCGGGCGGGTGCTGCGCATCGAACGGCTGCGCATGGCCAACGGCGAGCCGATGGCCATCGAGACGACCCACCTCTCGGCGAAGCGCTTCCCGGCGCTGCGCAGATCGCTCGTCAAGTACACATCCCTCTACACCGCGCTCGCCGAGGTCTACGACGTGCACCTCGCGGAGGCCGAGGAGACCATCGAGACCTCCCTGGCCACCCCGCGCGAGGCGGGCCTGCTCGGCACCGACGTGGGCCTCCCGATGCTGATGCTCTCCCGCCACTCCCTGGACCGGGAGGGCAGGCCGGTGGAATGGGTGCGGTCGGTCTACCGCGGCGACCGCTACAAGTTCGTGGCCCGCCTCAAGCGGCCCGCGGAGTGATGGCCACAGGGCTCGAACGACCTCATATTCGAGCCACTTGAGGCAGCGCGGGCGGTGTAGCGCACCCACTGCTCCTGCTCAGCGTTCATGTGCGCCGCCCGGCGCTCTCCACCCTGAGGGAGGCGCACCACCCGGAGGCGGAGGTGCCGTCCCGGAGTGCGTTCGAACGGATGCGTACGGACCGTCAGGAGTCGGACCCCCGGCAGGAAATCCGCTGCGGCTGAGGCGGCTTCTGCACAGAATCGACATGCCGATATGAGGATGAGGTCTTCCACTTGTGTGACGGCGTCGCCTAGATTGCCTGCGCATTACACATGTGATCGATGGTGATCAGTGGTGCTCAGCGAGGGGACGGAGTCGCAAGATGTCGGATGCCTCGGATGTGACCGGAGCGGCGGTGGTGACGCCCTTGCGCGTCGTCATCGCCCTGTGTCTGATCGCGCCCTTCGTGGCGATGCTGTGGGTCGGCTCCTATGCCAAGACGGACCCCGCGTTCATCGGGATCCCGTTCTTCTACTGGTACCAGATGCTGTGGGTGGTCATCTCCACCGCGCTCACGATGACCGCGTACCAGCTGTGGCAGCGTGACCAGCGCGCCCGCGCGGCGGCCCGGCGGAGCGGGGGTGCGTCGAAGTGAAGGACGGCGTGAACGGTGTCGCGCTCGGCGTCTTCGTCCTCTTCTTCCTGGCCGTCACGGTCATGGGCTTCCTGGCCGCGCGCTGGCGCAAGGCCGAGAACGAGCACAGCCTCGACGAATGGGGCCTGGGCGGACGCTCCTTCGGCACCTGGATCACCTGGTTCCTGCTCGGCGGCGACCTGTACACGGCGTACACCTTCGTCGCCGTACCGGCGGCGATCTACGCGGCGGGCGCGGCCGGCTTCTTCGCCGTGCCGTACACCATCCTCGTCTACCCGCTGATCTTCACGTTCCTCCCGCGCCTGTGGTCGGTGTCCCACCGGCACGGCTATGTGACGACCTCGGACTTCGTGCGCGGCCGCTTCGGCTCGAAGGGTCTGTCACTGGCGGTGGCGGTCACCGGAATCCTGGCGACGATGCCGTACATCGCGCTCCAACTGGTCGGCATCCAGGCCGTCCTCGACGTGATGGGCGTCGGCGGCGGCGAGAGCACCAACTGGTTCGTGAAGGACCTGCCGCTGCTGATCGCCTTCGGTGTGCTGGCCGCGTACACCTACTCCTCGGGCCTGCGGGCGCCCGCCCTGATCGCGTTCGTGAAAGACACGCTGATCTACATCGTCATCGCGGTGGCGATCATCTACATCCCGATCAAGCTGGGCGGCTTCGACGAGATCTTCACGAAGGCGGGCGAGGCGTACAGCCAGGTCAACCCGGCGACCGGCAAGCCGCGCGGCGCCCTCACCCCACCCGAGGCCGGCCAGTGGACGTACGCCACGCTGGCACTGGGCTCCGCGCTCGCGCTCTTCATGTACCCGCACTCGATCACCGCGACGCTCTCCTCGAAGAGCCGTGAGGTGATCCGCCGCAACACCACGATCCTGCCGCTGTACTCCCTCATGCTCGGCCTGCTTGCCCTGCTGGGCTTCATGGCGATCGCGGCGGGCGTCAAGGTGCAGAACGGCCAGCTGGCCATCCCGCAGCTGTTCGAGAACATGTTCCCGGACTGGTTCGCGGGCGTGGCCTTCGCGGCGATCGGCATCGGCGCCCTCGTCCCCGCGGCCATCATGTCCATCGCGGCCGCGAACCTGTTCACCCGCAACATCTACAAGGACTTCATCAAGCCGGACGCCACGGCCGCGCAGGAGACCAAGGTCTCCAAGCTGGTCTCCCTGCTGGTGAAGGTGGGCGCGCTGGTCTTCGTCCTGACGATGGACAAGACGGTCGCCATCAATTTCCAGCTGCTCGGCGGCATATGGATCCTGCAGACCTTCCCGGCCCTGGTCGGCGGCCTGTTCACCCGCTGGTTCCACCGCTGGGCGCTGCTCGCGGGCTGGGCGGTCGGCATGGTGTACGGCACCGTCGCCGCGTACGGCGTCGCCTCGCCGACGCAGCAGCACTTCGGCGGCTCGGCCAAGGAGATCCCGGGCATCGGGGAAATCGGCTACATCGGCCTCACCGCCTTCGTGCTCAATGTGGCCGTCACGGTGGTGCTGACCTTCGCCCTGAAGGCGCTGAAGGCCCCGGAGGGCGTCGACGAGACCAGCCCGGAGGACTACACGGCGGACGCCGGCGACCCGGGCGTCGAGGTGGAACTGCCGCCGGCGACCGCGGGCGCCGGCCACTGAGGACGCGGACGAGGACGGGCCGTCGGAGAAATTCCGGCGGCCCTTTGTCGTACCCGTCCTGCACACTCGGTCCCATGGACATCGAGATCAGGCGGACGGCTCCGGACGAGTACGGCACCCTGGGCGAGATCACCGCCCAGGCCTATCTCCAGGACGGCCTCCTCGACTTCGGGGAAAGCGACGGGTACCTCCGCGAGCTCAGGGACGTGGCCAAGCGCGCGGCCGCCGCGGAGGTGCTGGCCGCCGTGGCGGACGGCGAAGTGCTCGGCGGCGTCACCTTCGTGCCGGCAGGCGGGCCCATGGCCGACATCGCCCGTGCCGGAGAGGCCGAGATACGGATGCTCGCGGTCGCCCACGCGGCGCGCTGCCGCGGCGTCGGGGAAGCCCTGGTGCGCGCCTGCGTCGATCGCGCACGGGCCACGCCGGGCTGCGAACGGATCGTGCTGTCCACCCAGCACTCCATGCAGGCCGCCCATCGCATCTACGAACGCATGGGCTTCGTCCGCACACCCGAGCGGGACTGGAATCCCCTCCCCCACCTCGACGACATCACTCTCGTCACCTACGAGTTGACGCTCTGATACCGCCACGACACAACATCTGGGGGTGACACGGCAGCCCGGCACTAGATGTATGCTCATGCTCGCTGTCGCCGCAGGGGAATCCGGTGCGAATCCGGAACTGTCCCGCAACGGTGTACTTGCGCGTATCCGCCCACGGGCGAAGCGCGCTCGCGTCAGTCCGAGGACCTGCCGACAGTGCGCCCTGGCCACCCGGTCCGGGTGCCCCGACGTCCGGGCCTCGTGGAGTGGGCCGGTGGACGCGACGCCGCGTGCGCTCGTGTGCTGCCCCCTGCCCCGCGTCAGGCCCCCGTGCCGAGCCAGGGAGAGCCCCACGTGACCATCGCGCCAGCCGAACCGGCGTCAGCGACAGGCCTGGAGACCGACGGTCCCGGTACCGCGCTGCTGCGGACCCTGACCGAGCTGACCGCCGATCTGCCCGACGCCGACCCCGGCCGGGTCGCCGCCGCAGCGCTGCGCGGCCGCTCCGCCCGGGCGGACGAGACGGAGCTGCGCGAGCTGGCCACGGAGGCGGCCGCCGGCCTCATCTCCGAGGACCCGGCCTACTCCCGGCTGGCCGCCCGGCTGCTGACCCTCTCCATCCGCGCCGAGGCCGCCTCGCAGGGCGTGACGTCCTTCACCGGGTCCGTCGCCGTGGGGCACCGCGAGGGGCTGATCGCCGACCGCACCGCCGCGTTCGTGCGGCTGCACGCCGAGCGGCTCGACGCGCTGGTGGACGCGGCCGGCGACGACCGCTTCGGCTACTTCGGCCTGCGCACCCTGCACAGCCGCTACCTGCTGCGCCACCCCATCACCCGCAAGGTCGTCGAGACG
This sequence comes from Streptomyces herbicida, assembly GCF_032656585.1. Classification (NCBI taxonomy): domain Bacteria; kingdom Bacillati; phylum Actinomycetota; class Actinomycetes; order Kitasatosporales; family Streptomycetaceae; genus Streptomyces; species Streptomyces herbicida. Next base: position 584,820 of record NZ_JAUYWJ010000001.1, on the reverse strand, counting down.
CCCCAGCACTTCATGCTGCGGGTCGCCGCGGGTCTGGCCGAGGACGACACCTCCCGCTCCGTCGACGAAGTCGCCGCGCTCTACGGGCTCATGAGCCGGCTCGACTACCTGCCCTCCTCCCCCACGCTCTTCAACTCCGGCACGCGGCACCCCCAGATGTCGTCCTGCTACCTCCTCGACTCCCCGCTGGACGAGCTGGACTCCATCTACGACCGCTACCACCAGGTGGCACGCCTCTCGAAGCACGCCGGCGGCATCGGGCTGTCGTACTCCCGCATCCGCAGCCGCGGTTCGCTGATCCGCGGCACCAACGGGCACTCCAACGGCATCGTCCCGTTCCTGAAGACCCTCGACGCCTCCGTCGCCGCCGTGAACCAGGGCGGCCGGCGCAAGGGCGCGGCCGCGGTCTACCTGGAGACCTGGCACTCCGACATCGAGGAGTTCCTGGAGCTGCGCGACAACACCGGTGAGGACGCCCGCCGTACGCACAACCTCAACCTCGCGCACTGGATCCCGGACGAGTTCATGCGCCGGGTCAACGCCGACGAGCAGTGGTCGCTGTTCTCCCCGTCGGACGTGCCGGAGCTGGTCGACCTGTGGGGCGCGGAGTTCGACGCCGCGTACCACAAGGCGGAGGCGGACGGGCTCGCGAAGAAGACCGTCCCCGCCCGTGACCTCTACGGCCGCATGATGCGCACCCTGGCGCAGACCGGCAACGGCTGGATGACCTTCAAGGACGCCGCCAACCGCACCGCCAACCAGACGGCCGAGCCGGGCCACGTCGTCCACTCCTCCAACCTCTGCACGGAGATCCTGGAGGTCACGGACGACGGCGAGACGGCGGTCTGCAACCTGGGCTCGGTCAACCTCGGCGCCTTCGTGAGCAACGGGGACATCGACTGGCAGCGGCTGGACGAGACCGTCCGCACGGCCGTCACCTTCCTCGACCGTGTCGTCGACATCAACTTCTACCCGACCGAGCAGGCCGGCCGGTCCAACGCCAAGTGGCGTCCCGTCGGCCTCGGCGCGATGGGTCTGCAGGACGTCTTCTTCAAGCTGCGGCTGCCGTTCGACTCGGCCGGTGCGCGCGCCCTGTCCACCCGCATCGCCGAGCGCATCATGCTCGCCGCGTACGAGGCCTCCGCCGACCTCGCCGAGCGCAACGGCGCGCTGCCGGCCTGGGAGAAGACCCGGACCGCCCGGGGTGTCCTGCACCCCGACCACTACGACGCCGAGCTGACCTGGCCCGAGCGCTGGGCGGCCCTGCGCGAGCGGATCGCCGCGGTCGGCATGCGCAACTCGCTGCTGCTGGCGATCGCCCCGACCGCCACCATCGCCTCCATCGCGGGCGTGTACGAGTGCATCGAGCCGCAGGTCTCCAACCTGTTCAAGCGCGAGACACTGTCCGGCGAGTTCCTGCAGGTCAACTCCTACCTGGTGCGGGACCTCAAGGAGCTGGGCGTCTGGGACGCGCGCACCCGTGAGGCGCTGCGCGACTCCAACGGCTCGGTGCAGGACTTCGCGTGGATCCCGGCCGACGTGCGGGCGCTGTACCGCACGGCGTGGGAGATCCCGCAGCGCGGCCTGATCGACATGGCCGCGGCTCGCACCCCGTTCCTGGACCAGTCGCAGTCCCTGAACCTGTTCCTGGAGACGCCGACGATCGGCAAGCTCTCCTCGATGTACGCGTACGCCTGGAAGCAGGGCCTGAAGACGACGTACTACCTGCGCTCCCGCCCGGCGACCCGCATCGCCCGCGCCGCCCGGGCGCAGACCCAGACCCCCATCCCCGTGCAGCAGGCCGCCGACCCCGATGCCGTCGCCTGCTCCCTTGAGAACCCCGAGTCCTGCGAGGCCTGCCAGTAATGTCCAGCCGTAACACCAACCTGCTCGACCCGGGCTTCGAGCTGACTCTGCGCCCGATGCGCTACCCGGACTTCTACGAGCGCTACCGGGACGCCATCAAGAACACCTGGACCGTGGAGGAGGTCGACCTCCACTCGGACGTCGCCGACCTCGCGAAGCTGACCCCGGGTGAGCAGCATCTGATCGGGCGTCTGGTCGCGTTCTTCGCGACGGGCGACTCGATCGTGGCCAACAACCTGGTGCTGACCCTCTACAAGCACATCAACTCCCCCGAGGCGCGGCTCTATCTGAGCCGGCAGCTCTTCGAGGAGGCGGTGCACGTCCAGTTCTATCTGACGCTGCTGGACACCTACCTCCCCGACCCGGAGGACCGTGCCGCCGCCTTCGCGGCCGTGGAGAACATCCCGTCCATCCGCGAGAAGGCCGAGTTCTGCTTCAAGTGGATGGACTCGGTGGAGAAGCTGGAGCGCCTGGAGACGAAGGCCGACCGCCGGCGCTTCCTGCTCAACCTCATCTGCTTCGCCGCGTGCATCGAGGGCCTGTTCTTCTACGGCGCCTTCGCCTACGTCTACTGGCTCCGCAGCCGGGGTCTGCTGCACGGTCTGGCCACCGGCACCAACTGGGTGTTCCGCGACGAGACCATGCACATGTCCTTCGCCTTCGAGGTGGTGGACACCGTCCGCAAGGAGGAGCCGGACCTCTTCGACGACCGGCTTCAGCAGCAGGTCACCGACATGCTGGGGGAGGCCGTCACGGCCGAGCTGCAGTTCGCGCGCGACCTGTGCGGTGACGGCCTCCCGGGCATGAACACCGAGTCGATGCGGCAGTACCTGGAGTGCGTCGCCGACCAGCGGCTGAGCCGCCTCGGCTTCGCTCCGGTGTACGGCTCCGAGAACCCCTTCTCCTTCATGGAGCTTCAGGGGGTTCAGGAGCTGACCAACTTCTTCGAGCGGCGTCCGTCGGCGTACCAGGTGGCGGTGGAGGGCACCGTCGACCTGGACGAGGACTTCTGATCCCGTCCTGCCTTCCCGACCTCCTGGGCCTCCCTGAGCTGTCGGTCGATGCGCCGGTCGCGCACGATGCCGATCAGTGAGGGGAGGGCCAGGAGGACCAGGATCCCGAGGGCGACGGTCATTCCGATCAGGGCTTCTGTCTGCGCTGTAGTCATGTCACCACTGTCGCGCCGAATGCTCCTTACAAACAGTGGCAGGACTGCCGCACACCCTCGAATTACTGCCACTTCCGAGGCACACTGGACGCATGCTGAGGAACGTGGCCACCGTCCTGCTCGACGGTGTGCATCCCTTCGAGCTCGGCGTCGTCTGCGAGGTGTTCGGCCTCGACCGCAGCGACGAGGGGCTGCCGGTGTACGACTTCGCCGTGGTCTCGGCGGAGGGTCCGGCGCTGGGTACCCATGTCGGCGGACTCACCGTCTCCACGCCGTACGGCCTCGACCGGCTGGAGGAGGCCGATCTGATCGCCGTACCGGCCTCGGACGCGAACGTCGGGCGTGACTATCCGCCCGAGCTGCTCGCCGCCCTGCGCCGGGCCGTGGACCGGGGCGCCCGCGTGCTCAGCGTGTGCTCCGGCGTCTTCGTGCTGGGCGCCGCCGGGCTGCTGGACGGGCGGCGCTGTGCCGCGCACTGGCGGCACGCGGACGCGCTCGCCCGGCGCTTCCCGCGCACCCGCGTCGAACCGGACGTCCTGTACGTCGACGAGGACCCGGTGATCACCTCCGCCGGCACCGCGGCCGGGATCGACGCCTGTCTGCACATCGTGCGCAAGGAACAGGGGCCGGAGGTCGCCAACAAGATCGCCCGGCGGATGGTGGTGCCGCCGCACCGGGACGGCGGACAGGCGCAGTACATCGAACGTCCGCTGCCCCGGGACTCGTGCGACACGGTGGGCGAGGTACTGGTGTGGATGGAGCAGCACCTCGACGAGGAGGTGACCGTCGAGCAGCTGGCCGCCCGCGCCCTCATGGCACCGCGCACCTTCGCGCGCCGCTTCCAGCAGGAGACGGGCACCACGCCCTACCGCTGGATCCTGCGCCAACGCGTACTGCGGGCACAGGAGTTGCTGGAGGGCACGGACGAGACGGTGGACGCCGTCGCCGCGCGGACCGGGTTCGGCACCGCGGCGGCGCTGCGCCACCAGTTCGTGCGGGCCCTGGGGACCACCCCGAACGCCTACCGGCGCGCGTTCCGGGGCCCGCAGGCCGCCTGAGCGCGCACCGGCACGGGCGTCTCACCATGGCACGGGCTTCAGCAGCAGCCGGTTCGGACGGAGCGTGATGCCCACGCGGGTCGCGTCGTTCGACCCGTCGACCTGTTCGAAGCGGTACCTCGCCGACAGCGCCGCCGTGATCAGGGTCAGCTGGGCCATGGAGAAGTGGTCGCTGGGGCACTTGCGGTTGCCCACGCTGAACGGGCTCATGGCATATTTCGGTACGTCCTTGGCGCGTTCCGGCAACCAGCGGTCGGGATCGAAGTCGAGGTTGTGCGCGTAGGACCGGCCGTCGCGCTGGATGGCGAACGGACTGTAGACGATGTCCGCCCCGGCCGGAATGCGATAGCCGCCGAGCGCGGTGTCGGTCACCGCGCGCCGCGTCAATATCCATACGGCGGGACGCAAACGCATCGCCTCGACGACGACATTGTTGGTGTGCGTGAGCTTCCGTACGTCCTCGAATCCGACGGGTCGGCCGCCGGTCACGGATTCGACCTCGGTACGTACCTTCTCGGCATGTTCCGGATGTTCGGCGAGCACCTGGAGCAGCCACATGATCGTGGAGGCGACCGTTTCGCTTCCGGGGGTGAGTATCGCGACGACCTGGTCGTGGATCTCCTGTTCCCCGATGGGCTCGCCATTCTCGTCCTTCGCCGCCAGCAATGCCGTCAGCAAATCGTCCGGCTTTTGACCAGACGTCCGGCGCTCGGCGACGATCTCGTCGACGAGCAGATGCAAATCGGCCAGGGCCCGGTTGAATTTCCGGTTGGCCGGCAGCGGCAGCCGGTAGAGCGGTCCGAGCGGGACGACCATCCGGCGGTACATACCGCGGAAGACGGTCGCGAGCGCGACGCACAGCCGCTCGGCGCGCTCGTCCATGTACTCGCCGCGCAGCAGACAGCGGGCCGCGATCCGCACGGCGACCCGGAAGGACTCGGAGGTGCAGTCGACGGTCTCGCCGGGCCGCCAGCGCTCGGTCAGCCCATGCGCCTCCTCCTCCATGACCGGCCCGTACGCGGGTATGGCGTCGAGCCTGAACGCGGGCTGGATGGTGCGCCGTTGGCGCCGGTGCCGGGGGCCGTTCGCGGTGGCCACGCCCTCCTTGCCGAGCAGGCCTTCGAGGGACTCCCACAGCGGCCCGTCGATCTTGTAGTCGGGACTCAGCGCCAGGGCGCCGGTGAGCGAGGGGGTGGTGACGGCGTACACCGTCTTCGGGCCGAGCCTCAGCCGTACGACGTCACCGTGGTCGCGCAGCCGGGACATGAAGGCCAGCGGGTCACGGACCAGCCTCCAGCCGTGGCCGAGGACCGGGACACCACCCCCGGCGAAGGGCGGCTCACTCAGCTCGGGCACCTCGGGTGCCGCGGGCTTCACCGACTCTACGGTCATTTCTCACCTGCCGCTTCGTTGTTGACGTACGGGGGCGTGGACCGGTCGTCCCAGCTGTCGACCATGTACCGGCCGGACTCGTGGTGGAACCAGTAGACGGAACTGAACCAGTTCCGCATATTGCAGAGGCAGGACCGGACGGCGGCGCCGAGTTCCTTTCCCGGCACGGTGCCGTCGTCGAGCCGGTCGGCGAACCGCAGGGCGATCCTTTCCGCCTCGAGGAATTCCGCCATACATCTCTCGACGCGCCGCCGGAGTTCCACGACTGCGTCTTCCAGAGTCAGTCCCTGATGGGTGATGAGACTGATTCCGAGATTGTGGACCTCGTCTCCCGCGATTTCCTTCGGGAGTGAGCAGAGGTCGTTGTACCAGGCGGCGAATTCCTGGCTCAGCAGTGCCGGGCGGCGATATGCCGGGTGTTTCCGCACGGCGTCCGGGAGTTCACAGCCGGCGCTCGGCTCCAGCAGGTCCGTCCATATCCAGTGTGCGAAGGTCAGACGCCGCAGGGCGAGGTATTCCTCCACCCCGGGAACGTGTCCCCTGATGCGGTTGCGGAACTCCCGGTCGTACGCTTCGATCACCGCGTGGAAGTGCCGGGCGAACCGGGCGTTCCAGGTCCGGGGCAGGAACGAGTACAACCGCCGCACGCTGTCCGCGAATCCCGCCACCACAGGGTCCGGATGGGACTCGTGGTGCCTGGGAGAGTCGAGGGCCGCGTGCAGGCGTAACCTGAGCCGCCGCCAGTCGGCGGTCCGGCCGTGGACGATGTCGCGGTCGTGGCGGTCGTCCCAGACGAAGAACCACGCGCTGTAGTCGGCGATGGCCTGCAGTACGTCGTCGGGGGCGCCTATGTAGTAGCCCGCCATGAGGTCGGTGTAGCAAAGGCCGTCGGCATATTCCTTCACCTTGTCCGCCGGCATGAGCCGTTTTTCCAGGAGCCAGAGGCGGGTCTTCTCCTGTAGTCGCGGCCAATACGGATGGAGTTGCCGGGGAAACGCCGACTCGATCAATGGCAGAGCCAGCGTCGGCGGGACCGCGACCGCCGTCGGCATCCATGTGGTGCTGTGTGGGAAAGCATGCACGAACAAACCCCTCTCAGCCGCCAGGAGCACACGCCCCTCTCGCCGTGCCGGGCGTGCGCCGTCGCGTATCCCCGCACTTCCCATTCAGCCCTACAACTGACCGCTCTGGGAACGGATTTGCTTCACTCACTACCCCACGGTGCCGAGAATCCCCCCTTGTGTGACTGATTGCGGATTGCTAGATGCGCACAAAGGATCGAATGTGCGACGCACAGACGGTGCGAAGCCGGGCACAAACGAACGACGCCCGGTCAGGAAAGTTCCTGACCAGGCGTCACAGAGGTGGTCGCGGGCCTCAGTCGTTGGCGACGACGGGGTAGCGCGGCTCGTTCTCGGCCATCTGCCGCAGCGCGTCCTTGCGCTCGCGCTTGGAGAGGCGGTCGATGTAGAGGTAGCCGTACAGGTGGTCGGTCTCGTGCTGCAAACACCGCGCGAAGTAGCCGGTGCCGCGGACCTTGATCGGGTTGCCCTTCTCGTCCTGCCCGGTCACCTCGGCGTAGTCCGGGCGGGCGAGCGGCGCGTAGGCGGTCGGCACGGACAGGCAGCCCTCGTTGCTGTCGTCCAGGCGGCGCTTGTCGGCGGGCAGGTCGACCAGCTTCGGGTTGCACACCACGCCGACGTGCCGGACGCCCTCGTCGTCCTGGCAGTCGTAGACGAAGACCTTCAGGTCGACGCCGATCTGGTTGGCGGCCAGGCCCACGCCCTCGGCGGTGCGCTGGCTGGCGAACATGTCCGCGACCAGCCGGTCGAGCTCCTCGCCGAACTCGGTGACGTCCTTGCACTCCTTGTGCAGCACCGGGTTCCCGACAACCGTGATCGGCCGCGAGGTGCCACGCTCACGCCAGGCGTTCTCGCGCTCCTCCGTGTCCTCGGTGTCGATGACGAAGCCCTCGTCGTCCACGGGGAGCACGCCCGCGTGCTGCTGATCGGTGTCCTGCTGCGCCATGACCGACGATGCCTTCCTCAAAAACAGGGGGGTGAACTTGCTGATACAGGGTACGGGGGCCGCGCCCCCGAAGGGGCGCGGGCAGCGTCGATAGGCGGCTCCGCCGCGATGGGGGTCCCCCCTGTTCGAGCGAAGCCGAGAACTTGGGGAGCGACCAGCCACAACGAACCCGCGGTCGGCGACGCCCCCTAGCAAACCTCTTCGAGATCCCGCCAGTCCCTGGAGTCCGGGCTGTCCGCAACCCACCCGTCCAGCAACCCCCTCACCAGCGAAGCCGGCGCAGCCACCCCGCACTCCCGCTCCGGCACCCACAGCTGCCCGTCGGTGCGGTGGCCCAGCGGGCCCGGGTGACCGGGTTCGCTGTGGTCGTGCGGGTCGAGATGGATGCCGTCGCCCTCGTCGGACGGCATGCGCGACTCCGAGCACATTCGGCACAGCAGCCGCACGGACGACGACCAGTCCTCCGCGGCGAAGCCCGCGTCGGCGGCCAGCTGCTCCAGCGCGTCCCGGTCGGCCTCGGTCGCGGCCTCCAGCAGGACCACCCAGGTGGGGACGGGCGACGGGGCCCACAGCTCGATCTCGTCGAAGACCGGGAACGCGTGCCCGGTGGCCGTGGTCCGCTCACCGTGGGGCACCCCGTCGTGCAGTACGACCTCGCCCCAGCGTCGCCCGGACGAGGGAAGCGGAATGGACAGCACCTCGACCCGCGCCGGATCGAGCCTGCGTCCCCACACGACCTCGGCCTCGCCCTCGGGCGACAGCCGTACGGCCGCGCTGCCCAGCTCCATGCCGAGCGGCTCCCCGGAGACGGCGGCTCCGCCCGGCACCCGCAGCCCGTAGGCCTGCCAGGCCCGCCGGGCCAGCGGCCAGTCCTGCAGGGCGGTGGCGGCGATGCCGACGTTCCACCAGTCGGGTGCCCCGGTCTCCCGGTCGAGCAGCGCCACGGCCCTGAGGCCGGCGGCCCGGGCCTGCTCCCAGTCGTGCCGGAACTTGTGCAGCAGGGCGAGGTTGAACCAGGACTCCGACAGCCAGGGCTCCAGGTCGGCGGCGCGCGTCAGCAGCTCGCCCGCGTCCTCGTACCGGCCGTCGCCGATCAGCGTGAACGCGCGATCTGTGGCCTGCCGCCAAGAGGCGGAGGGCCGGTGCCGTCCCTTGCCGAAGATCCTCACAATTCCCGCCTGCCAGTTCCAGTTCCGCAAAGTGGGCTGGCTTGTGCCCCCGGACACCCTCTCCCTCGCATCCAACCACGTACGGCAGGAAGGGCGCTCATTACCCATGGGTTACCCAGGAAGAGGAAGGGTCAGACAGTCCCGGGAGAGCACCCGGGCAAGCGACTCCACCACCTCGGGCGCATAGTCCCCGGCCGTACCCAGCCGCAGCTCCTCCAGGGCCTTGAGCGGTCCGCCGGGCCCCGCCTCCCGGGCCATCTCCTCGTAGGCGTTGACGGCCCGTACGATCCGCGCGGCCACCGGCTGCTCCCGGTAGGGGTCGGCCTGCCGCTCCACGACCACGGCAACGGCCGCGTCCACCCCGGTCTGCCGTACGACGGCCCCGCCGAGGAGCGCTATGCGCCGCTGCTCCTCCGGGGGCAGCCCGGCGGTGGCCCCGGCCGGCACCGGGTCGACCAGGCTGAGCTGGCCGATGTCGTGCATCAGGGCAGCGTACTCCAGCACGGTCAGCTCGGTCCCGGACAGCCCCAGGTCCCGGCCGACGGCCCCGCTGAGCGCGGCGACGCGCCAGGCGTGCCCGGCCGGGGTGTACCCGGCGACCTCGGTGGCCCGGGCGAGGGAGGCGATGGTCTGCCGGTAGGTGGCCCGAACGGCCGCGTACCGGCGCAGGGAAAGCTGGGTGAGCAGCAGCGGCAGGCAGAACACGGGCAGTGCCCACAGTCCGGCGACGGCGACCGCCAGCGCCATCACCGCGCCCGTGGCGCACACGGCGGACCCGATCCCGAGCAGCCCCCGCAGCTCGTCCCTGAGCAGCGGGCCGAACGGCCACCGTGTGCGGGAATGCGCCTGTGCGGCCGCCAGGAGCGCGTCGCACAGGGCGGTGAGCACGAGGAGGGCGAGCACCAGCAGGGCGTAGGCCGGTCCGCCCCAGGAGCCGAACACGCCCTGGTTGTAGAGGCGTTGGAAGCAGACGGCGGCGAAGCCGACGGTCAGGACGCGGCGGGCCAGATGGTCGAGGGTGGGGCTGCGACCTTGCCAGATGTGCGGCACGCTGCCGAGCAGGGAAGCTGCCAGGACGACCGTGACGACCTGCGCGGCGCCGTGCTGGGCGGGGCGGCCGGCGACCTCGCCGAGCAGGGCGTAGGACAGCGCTCCGGCGGCACCGACGGGCGCGGCCTCCCGCACGCGCGCGCCGGTCACGGCGGTCCCCGCCGCTCGGCCGGAGCCGAGAGCCTGGGGGAGCGAGAGCTCGCCGACGGCTATGAGGAGACCGAAGCAGAGGGCGACTCCCCGGTCGCCGATGCCGGTCCATAGGGTGACGGCCAGGGAGACGAGGGCGAGGACTCCGGCGGAACCGGATATCAGGCGGAGCGGCGTCATCGCCGGGCTCCGGGCCGGCTCGGGACGGGTTCGGGCGGGGACGCCGCGTGCTGTGTCTCGTCGGCGGTGACGGCGGGATGCCAGCCGTGCCGGGCCAGCGCCCGCGCCAGCGCGGCGACCATCTTGGGGTCGAACTGGGCCCCCGCGCACCGCTCCAGCTCCTCCAGTGCCGTCGCGACCGGCCGGGCCCTGCGGTAGGACCGCGTGGACGTCATGGCGTCGAAGGCGTCGGCGACGGCGACCACCCGCGCACACTCCGGGATCTGCCCGCCGGCCAGCCCGTACGGATAGCCGCTCCCGTCGAGCCGCTCGTGGTGGTGCAGGATCGCCGCGCGTGCCTCGCCGAGGAAGGAGATGCCCCGCACCACCTCGTGCCCGTACTCGGGATGCAGTTCGATGACCCGCCGCTCCTCGGGGGTGAGCGGCCCGTCCTTGCGGAGCAGCCGGGTCGGGACGCCCAGCTTCCCCACGTCGTGCAGGATCCCGGCGAAGCGCAGCACCTCGACGCGCTCGTCGTCCATGCCCAGTTCACGGGCGATCATCACGGAGGCCTGTCCGACCCGCTCACTGTGGCCCCGGGTGTACCCGTCCTTGATGTCGACCGCCTGCACCAGCGCGCGGATGGTGGCCTGGTGGGCGGCCCGCTCCCGGTGGTACTGGGCGAACACCCACCAGGACACGCACATCGGCAGCAGCACGAGCAGCGCGGCGACGGGACCGTACGGGCTGCGCCACAGCACGGCCATCATCAGTCCGGCCAGCCCGTGCGCCGCGATCGGCGCGAGCGAGCGCGACAGCAGCCCCCGCCAGGCCCGCCGGGCCGGCACCCGCTCGACGAGGGCGAGGATCCCGCCGTCGAGCGCGGCCAGCACCAGGCAGAAGACCAGCACGGCCGCCCCGGCGGGCACGAGTACATAGGGGAAGTGCGAAGCCACGACCGCGTCCCGCCCGCCCAGCGCCCAGTGCACCCGGGAGGCGCCCCACACCGCCAGCGCCGACTGGGCGCCCCGCCAGATGCGCCGGAGCGGGGTGGACGGCTGTCCGCCGTGGGAGAGCAGGGCGGCCGGCAGCGGTACGAGCGCGGCGGCGGGCGGGGGCAGCAGAAAGGCCCCGGCGAGCAGGACGGGGTGGAAGGTGCCCGCGAACCGGCGCCGCGCGACGTGCTCACAGGCCGCGTACAGCGCGGCGAGCAGCGCGATCACCCACCAGGGTGAGTGGGTTCCGGGCAGCGACAGCACACAGAACAGAGCGAGAAGGGCGACACAGGCCACGTACACGCGTGCCCGTGCCGGAACCACCTCCATGACACCCCTCCCCCGACCGTGCCTGCCCAGGCTTCGGAGCCTAGGACGGGGGCCAGGGGGTCCGCGGGCCGATGACCCGCGGATTAGCACATTCGGGTGATGTCCCCAAGATCAGGACACGGTGTCCGGGCGCGGGGTCAGGACTCCTGGGGCGTGGCCGGCGCGGCGGTCACGTCGTGCTCCGGCACGGCCTGGCCGGAACGGATCAGGTCGATCCGACCCATGACCTTGGCGCGCAGGTCGCTGGGCACGTCGTCATGCCCGCAGCACCGCTTGACCAGCTTCTTCACGGCCTGCTCGAGGCCGTACTTCTCCAGGCACGGCGAGCACTCCTTGAAGTGCTGCTGGAACTTGTCGCGATCGACGTCCGGCATCTCACTGTCGAGGAACTCATAGAGATGATCGAGGACCTCACTGCAGTCCGTCTCGTGCGGCTCTCCGCAGCTCATGAGCCCGAGCCTTTCGCTTCGTTCGACTCTCCGGCGCCCGCCGGGACCAGTCCGCGCTCGCGCGCGTAGTCCTCCAGCATGCCGCGCAGTTGACGGCGGCCCCGGTGCAGCCGGGACATCACCGTACCGATGGGTGTCCCCATGATGTCCGCGATCTCCTTGTACGCAAAGCCCTCTACGTCCGCGAGATAGACGGCGATGCGGAATTCCTCGGGGATCGCCTGCAGTGCTTCCTTGACGTCCGAGTCGGGCAGGTGGTCGAGCGCCTGCGACTCGGCGGAGCGCAGACCGGTCGACATGTGCGACTCGGCACGGGCGAGCTGCCAGTCCTCGATCTCCTCGGCCGCGCTGCGCTGGGGCTCGCGCTGCTTCTTGCGGTACGAGTTGATGAAGGTGTTGGTGAGGATCCGGTACAGCCACGCCTTGAGGTTGGTGCCCTCGCGGAACTGGTGGAAGGACGCGTACGCCTTGGCGTACGTCTCCTGCACCAGGTCCTCGGCATCGGCCGGATTGCGCGTCATGCGCAGCGCGGCGGAGTACATCTGGTCGAGGAATTCGAGCGCGTCCCGCTCGAAGCGCGCGCTGCGCTCCGCGGTCGACTCCGCGCTCATGCCCTGGCCCTCGGGCAGCTCCGCCTGGCCGTTGTCGGTCCCTGCGTCGGTCCCAGTGACCGGACCCACCTCCTCAAGATCCCGGGCGGGACCGAAACCGGTCCCACTCGTTTCGGAGGATAGAACACCACCCGTGCCTGCCGCCGCTCGAATAGGTGCGGTCTTGGCCGCGTGCAGCACCGTCCAGTCCAGCTCAGGGCGGCTCGAATCAGACTCTGCCGGGCGAAGCCCGTCCACAGGGTGGTGGTGGGCGACGGGAGGGCAGATGGTCGAACCCATGCGGCGGACTTCCTCTCGTACAGGTCGGTGCTGGTGGTTCAGCACTTCTGTCCGCCACAACAGTTGTCCCGGCCCCGGCATTCCCGCGGGTTACCCGAGTGACGCGACCCACTGGACGACACCGTCGGTGATGATCTCCAGGGCCCGCTCCTGTGTGATCTCCGCGCGCTTGGGGACCGCGAAGCCATGATCGCCGTACGCCACCTCGATCAGCTCGTACGCCCCCTCGGGAAACTCGTCCGGCCTGCCGAAGGGATCGTTCCCGCCCTGTACGACGAGGGTGGGCACCCCGGCGCCGAGCAATTCGTCGGCGCGGGACTTCTCGGGCCTGCCCGGCGGGTGCAGCGGGAAGCTCAGCGCGAGCACGGCGTGCGCGCCCAGCTCCGTGGCGGTGCGGCAGGCCACCCGGGCGCCCGCGCTCCGGCCGCCGGAGATCACCGGCAGCTCCATCCCGGCCAGCGCGGGCCAGATGCCGCGCCAGCCGGTGTCCAGGGTCTTCGGCGCCGGAGCCAGCTTCTTGCCCGCGACCCGCCAGGGCTGCTCGACGAGGGCCACGGTCACGCCGTGCTCCGGGAGCACCCGGGCGAGCGCCTGCAGGTCCCGGGCCTCGATGCCACCGCCCGCCCCATGACTCGCGGCCAGCACCAGCCGCGCCTTCTTCGCCCGGTGCCAGGTGATGCGGGCGGTCCCGGCTTCGGTCTCGACAATCTCGATCACGCTAGAAGAGTGTGCCCGCTTCCGGCCCCTCCAGCTCCTTCAGCAGCTCCGGGCCGTTGTTGCGGACATTGCTGACGGCCGTGGAAACCGGGTACGCGCGCATCAGTCCGGCCGGGGGCGGCTCCAGCAGGGAGCGCAGGTCCTCGGGGTCCGTGCGCGAGGGGTCCAGCCAGGTGTCCCAGCGGTCCGCGGTGAGCATCAGCGGCATCCGGGGGTGGATCTCGGCGAGCGAGAACGGTCCCTCGGCCGGGGCGACGGCCAGGGGGGTCGTCTCCGCCTCCGTGGTGATCACGGAACAGGTGACCCACCAGGCCTGGGGGTGGTCCTCGGGGAGGGTCCGGTCGCGCCAGAACTCGTACAGCCCGGCCATCGCGAAGACCGAGCCGTCGGCGGGCAGCACGAAGTACGGCTGCTTGCGCGGGCGCTTCTTCTTCCCCTCGACCTCCAGGTCCCGCTCCTGCCGGCCGGTGACCCACTCGTAGTAGCCGTCGGCGGGGATGATGCAGCGCCGGGCCGTGAAGGCGCGACGGTACGCGGGCTTCTCGTGCACGGTCTCCGCACGCGCGTTGATCATCCGGGCGCCGCCCTCGGGGGTCTTGGCCCAGGACGGCACCAGTCCCCACTTCAGCCTGCGCAACTGGCGAACCGGCCGCGGGTCTTCGGCGTCCTTCACAGGGCGGTCGAGGACGGCGTAGACCTCTTTGGTCGGAGCCACGTTGTAATCCGGCTCCAAGGTCTCTTCGGGCTCCCACTTCTCGATCTCAAAGATTCCTGCGAGATCCTCGGGCCTACGACTGGATGCATACCGTCCGCACATACGTGCCACACTGCCAGGCCCACCCGTCGCCCGACCACCACCCCCGACGACGGCGCTACGCGCCGACCCCTTTCGACCCGACCAGAGGGAGCTACAGCACACATGGACAGCACCGCCGCCACCGCGCTGCCCGACCTCTGGGACCGTCTCTTCGGCACCCAGCCCGACCCCGATCTGTGGGTGGTGATCGCCACCCTGGTCGCCGCGCTCGCCGCGGTCGTACCGCACACCATGTGGCGCGTCTCCCGCAACGCCATCACCATCGCCCACGAGGGCGGCCACGGCCTGGTGGCGCTGCTCACCGGCCGGCAGCTGACGGGCATACGCCTGCACTCCGACACCAGCGGCCTCACCGTGAGCCGGGGCAAGCCGACCGGTCCGGGCATGATCCTCACCGCGGCGGCCGGCTACACGGCTCCCCCGCTGCTGGGCCTGGGCGGCGCCGCGCTGCTCGCCGCCGGGCACATCACGATGCTGCTCTGGGCGGCGACCGTCCTGCTCGTCGCCATGCTGGTCATGATCCGGAACGCCTACGGGGCGCTGACCGTGATCGTCACGGGCGCCGCCTTCCTGCTGGTGTCCTGGCTGGCCGGCCCCCAGGTGCAGGCGGCGTTCGCGTACGCGGTGGTGTGGTTTCTGCTGTTCGGCGGCGTGCGCCCGGCCTTCGAACTCCAGGCCAAGCGTTCACGCGGTGGGGCGGGCGACTCGGACGCGGACCAGCTGTCCCGCCTGACGCACGTCCCCGCGGGGCTGTGGCTGTTCCTGTTCCACGCGGTGTCGCTGTCCTCGCTGATCGGCGGGGGCAGCTGGCTGCTGGAGGGCT
Source organism: Streptomyces herbicida (assembly GCF_032656585.1). Taxonomy (NCBI): domain Bacteria; kingdom Bacillati; phylum Actinomycetota; class Actinomycetes; order Kitasatosporales; family Streptomycetaceae; genus Streptomyces; species Streptomyces herbicida. Next base: position 569,759 of record NZ_JAUYWJ010000001.1, on the reverse strand, counting down.
GAGAAGGCGCCCCGAACAGCGCAGAAGCGCGGCGCCGGGTCGGTTCACTGCGCCGCCGCGCGGGCGCCACCGGCCCCGGCGTCGCCGCACCCGAACCACAGCCTCCTTATAAAGTGGCCCTATGGCCCCGAACCCCGCGCACACCGCCCTCTGGCCCGCCCCGCACGCGAGCGGAGCCGTCGACGCGACGGTCCACGTGCCCGGGTCCAAGTCCGTCACCAACCGCGCCCTGGTGCTCGCCGCCCTCGCCTCCGAGCCCGGCTGGCTGCGCCGCCCCCTGCGATCGCGCGACACGCTGCTGATGGCCGGTGCCCTGCGCGCCATGGGCGTCGGCATCGAAGAAGGCGTGGGCCCCGACGGCTCCGGCGAGGCCTGGCGCGTCCTCCCCACCGGCCTGCACGGCCCGGCCACGGTCGACGTCGGCAACGCCGGCACGGTCATGCGCTTCCTGCCGCCGGTCGCCGCGCTGGCCGACGGGCCCGTCCGCTTCGACGGCGACCCCCGGTCGTACGAGCGCCCCCTGAACGGCGTGATCGACGCGCTGCGCGTGCTCGGCGCCCGGATCGACGACGACGGCCGGGGAGCGCTGCCGCTGACCGTGCACGGCGGGGGTGCGCTGGACGGCGGCCCGGTGTCGATCGACGCCTCCTCCTCGTCACAGTTCGTGTCCGCGCTGCTGCTGTCCGGGCCGCGCTTCAACCTCGGCGTCGAGGTCCGCCACATCGGTGCCTCGCTGCCCTCCATGCCGCACATCCGGATGACCGTGGACATGCTGCGCGCGGTCGGTGCCCAGGTGGACACCCCGGAGTCGGGCGGCGAGCCGAACGTGTGGCGGGTCACCCCGGGTGCCCTGCTCGGCCGCGACCTGACCATCGAGCCGGATCTGTCCAACGCCCAGCCGTTCCTGGCGGCGGCCCTGGTCACCGGCGGCAAGGTGCTCGTCCCGGACTGGCCGTCCCGGACGACCCAGCCGGGTGACCGGCTGCGCGAGATCTTCACCGAGATGGGCGGTTCCTGCGAACTGACCGAGTACGGGCTGGAGTTCACCGGTTCGGGTGCCATTCACGGCATCGATGTCGACCTGAGCGACGTGGGCGAGCTGACCCCGGGCATCGCGGCGGTCGCCGCCCTCGCGGACTCCCCCTCCACCCTGCGGGGCGTGGCCCATCTGCGCCTGCACGAGACGGACCGGCTGGCCGCGCTCACCAAGGAGATCAACGAGCTCGGCGGCGATGTCACCGAGACGGCCGACGGCCTGCACATCCGCCCGCGCCGGCTGCACCACGGCGTCTTCCACACCTACGAGGACCACCGCATGGCCACCGCCGGCGCGATCATCGGCCTGGCGGTCGAGGGCGTACAGATCGAGAACGTGGCGACCACGGCGAAGACGCTGCCGGACTTCCCCGAGATGTGGACCGGGATGCTCGGGAGCGACAGGGCGTAGGGGACTCACCGCCATGCGCCGCTACGGCAAGCACACCGACGAGGACGACATCCGCAGCCGCCCGAACCGCAAGGGCAACCGGCCTCGCACGAACATCCGCCCGAAACACGAGGACGCGGCCGAGGGCATGGTCCTCACCGTGGACCGGGGCCGTCTGACCTGCCTCGTCGACGACACGGCGATCATGGCGATGAAGGCCCGTGAACTGGGCCGCAAGGCGGCGGTGGTCGGCGACCGGGTGGCCCTCGTCGGCGATCTGTCCGGGAAGAAGGACACCCTCGCCCGTATCGTCCGCATCCAGGAGCGCTCCTCGGTCCTGCGCCGGACCGCCGACGACGACGATCCGTACGAGCGCGTGGTCGTCGCCAACGCCGACCAGCTGGCCATCGTCACGGCCCTGGCCGACCCGGAGCCGCGCCCCCGCCTGATCGACCGCTGTCTGGTCGCGGCCTACGACGGCGGCCTCGACCCCCTCCTGGTGATGACCAAGTCGGACCTGGCCCCGCCGGACAAGCTGCTGGAGCTCTACGGCGACCTGGACATCCCCTACGTCGTCACCAGCCGTGAGGAGCTGGAGAACGGCGACGCGGCCGACCGAGTCCGCGAGCACCTCGACGGCAAGATCACGGCGTTCGTGGGCCACTCGGGCGTGGGCAAGACGACTCTGGTCAACGCACTCGTCCCGGAGGACCGCCGCCGTACGACGGGCCGGGTGAACGCGGTGACGGGCCGTGGTCGCCACACCACGACCTCAGCGCTCGCGCTGCCGCTCACCGGCTCGGAGGGCTGGGTCGTCGACACCCCGGGCTTGCGCTCCTTCGGCCTTGCGCACATCGACCCGTCCCGGGTCATCCACGCCTTCCCGGACCTGGAGCCGGGCACCGAGGGCTGCCCGCGCGCATGCAGTCACGACGAGCCGGACTGCGCGCTGGACGAGTGGGTGGCCGAGGGCCACGCGGACCCGGCGCGGCTCTATTCGCTGCGCCGGCTGCTGGCGACGCGGGAGCGCAAGGAGGGCGACTGACCACCGCGTTGTTTGCCTTTACGCGAGTCCGGTAAGTGCATAATCGCACCGAGCCGGACATACGAGAGGACAGCACATGGCGTGGCTGCTGGTCATCGTGGCCGGAATGCTGGAGACCGGTTTCGCCGTCTGCCTCAAGCTCTCCCACGGCTTCACCCGCCTGTGGCCCACGATCGCGTTCTGCGTCTTCGCCCTCGGCAGCTTCGGCCTGCTCACCCTCTCCCTGAAGAAGCTGGACGTGGGCCCCGCCTACGCGGTGTGGACCGGCATCGGCGCGGCGGGCACCGCGATCTACGGCATGGTCTTCCTCGGCGACCTGGTGTCGACACTGAAGATCGTCTCGATCAGCCTCGTCATCCTCGGCGTGATCGGCCTGCAGCTGTCGGGGTCGGCCCACTAGGGCCTGTCCGGCGGATCAGGTCGCAGAAAAGCAACGGCGCCTCGTTAGCGCTGGTGAGCGGGGTCATGGGGGTGCCCCCTGCTCGAGCGCAGCCGAGAGCTTGGGGGAGCGTCCAGCTGCAAGGCGGAGGAGGGCGTCGACGCGATGGGGGTCCCCCCTGCTCGAGCGAAGTCGAGAACTTGGGGGAGTCGGCAACCGACGACAACGCCTGGGGTCCCCCCTGCTCGCAGAGCTTGGGGGAGGGCGTGCCAGACCCCGCGTCTGCGGCATGATCCGCCGGACAGGCCCTAGCTAGACGGCGTACCGGTCGTACCGCTCGCTCCCGAACGCCCTTGCCGCCGAGGCAGGTTCGGGGGACGGCGGGGAACGGTCACACCAACTGCCGGTGCAGAGCCCCCCGCACCAGCTCGGCGATCCCGCCCTCCCCCGGCGGCGCGGCCACGAAGGACAGGGCGAGGCGTACGACGAGTTCACAGGACCGGGCGAGCTCACCGCCGTCGGCCCGCGCACCACCGGGTCCGGCGAGCACCGCCACCGCCCGGTCCCGCACGATCTGCACGAAGTCCCCGGGCGACGGCAGCGGGCCGTCCGCCCGGCGCTGTGCCGGTACGGCCGAGGAGGAAGGCACGGCGGAAAGGGTCGGCGTGGGCAGACGCTCGCTCCAGCAACCGGTGAGCATGGCGCGCACAAGGGCGTTCTCCCGGGCGGCCGAGGCGGTCCACTCGGCGGTGGCGGTCAGCCGGTCCCGGGGTTCGGAGTAACTCGCGAGGGCGCGTTCCACCCCCGCGAGATACCCGTCGGCCTCCCTGCGGACCAGCGCCCTGGCCAGCCCCTCCTTGCTCCCGAACTCGTTGTACAGCGTCTGCCGGGACACCCCGGCCGCCGCGGCCACGTCCACCATCCGCACGGTGGACCACGGCCGACGCGCAAGCGCCGTGTACGCGGCGTCCAGTAGGGATTCCCGCGCTGCAGGCATCATCGCCTCCCTGGGGCGAGCAGCTCTGCGCCCAGATTTGACGCGCACGAAGGCACTGTCAAGGGTTCACGAAGGCACCCAGGGGCGCCCTTCGGCCACTGCACGCGGGGCGCCCCTGGCCGCGGTCGGGATGTCCTTGCACAACAGTCCCGGACACGTTCGGGATGTCTTGCGGAACGGTCCCCTGTAGCCGTGCGGCGACCCGGCGGATACCGTTCGTCCCATGCCGGACTACCTCGACGACCTCCGCCTCGCCCACGTCCTCGCGGACGCGGCCGACGCCGCCACCATGGACCGCTTCAAGTCACTCGACCTCAAGGTCGAGACCAAGCCGGACATGACCCCGGTGAGCGAAGCGGACAAGGCCGCCGAGGAACTCATCCGCGGACAGCTCCAGCGCGCCCGCCCCCGGGACGCGATCCTGGGCGAGGAGTACGGCATCGAGGGCACAGGCCCCCGCCGCTGGGTGATCGACCCGATCGACGGCACCAAGAACTATGTACGCGGCGTCCCCGTCTGGGCCACCCTGATCTCCCTGACGGAGGCGGGCGAGGGCGGTTTCCAGCCCGTCGTCGGCGTCGTCTCCGCCCCCGCCCTCGGCCGCCGCTGGTGGGCCGCGAAGGGCCACGGCGCCTTCACCGGCCGCAGCCTGTCCTCGGCGAGCCGTATCCACGTCTCTGGCGTCTCCAAGCTCTCGGACGCCTCGTTCGCGTACTCCTCGCTGAGCGGCTGGGAGGAGCAGGGCCGGCTGAACGGCTTCCTCGACCTCACCCGCGAGGTCTGGCGCACGCGCGCGTACGGCGACTTCTGGCCCTACATGATGGTCGCCGAGGGTTCGGTGGACATCTGCGCCGAACCCGAGCTGTCCCTGTGGGACATGGCCGCCACCGCGATCGTCGTCACGGAGGCCGGCGGCACCTTCACCGGCCTCGACGCCCGCCCCGGCCCGCACAGCGGCAACGCAGCCGCGTCGAACGGTCTGCTCCACGACGAGTTGCTGGGGTATCTCAACCAGCGCTACTGACGCAGCACGCGGCTTGACCTGAGAGTTTCCACCCTCGTCAGTCCCCCTGGGTCGTCGTGGGGCCGTCATCGGTGTCCGGGCCGCCCTCGAAGGCCCGGTTCACCGCCTCACGGGTCCGCTTCTCGCTGCTGGGCATCAGGTGGGTGTACGTCCGCAGCGTGAAGCCAGGGTCGTGGTGCCAGAGGTACTCCGACAGAGCCTTGATGTTCTCCCCCGCGTCCAGGAGCACGGACGCGTAGAAGTGCCTCAGGGCGTGCATCCCGTTCTCCCGGGCGCGCGGGATGCCCACGGCGTCGAGGGCCGGCCGCCACGCCACGCGGTTGAAGACGACGCGGTTGACCGCGCGCCCCTCGATGTTGGCGAAGAGCAGGCAAGCAGTGGCCGGCGAGCCGTCGACCGATCGCCACGGGAGAGTCACAGCCGTAGGCGGGTGCTGCGCGATGTGGCCTTCAAGCGACCGCGCCACACGCTCAGGCAACGGGACGGTGCGCGTCTTGCCGCCCTTGGGCAGCGCGAACACCTGCCGACCGGCGATGAGCTTGACCTGCCGAACGACGTGAACGACTCCCTCAAGGAGCTAGGAAGCACGCCATCGGTGAACGCCTCATGCAGGCCGCCATGGACTACGGCATCGAGCATGGGGTTCGTCTCGTCTTGGACGTGATGACTAAAGATGCCGCCGAGCTCTACTCGTTCCGGCCATCGTCACAGCCGTCCTCGCCGACGGGGGACCGGCGCTTGCAGACGACTCGGCACTTGCCCCGACCGACACCGTCGCTACGACCCCCCCCCCCCCCGCCGAGCCGGAAGAGTCGGATCTCACCGAAGGCGCCCCCGGCACCGCTGCCCCTGCACCCTCCGACGCCGCCGACCACGCGAACAACATGCCGGACAGTCGTGGTTGCGAGCAGGGCTGGTACTACTACCCCACCAGCAAGAACAAGGACTACCACAAGGGCGTGGGAGCCGAACAGGCCAATCACAACGGCACGTCGCGCACGGCCAAGTCCACGTTCGTTTCCGAAGTATCCGGCACTGTGGGTATCGCCTTCAGCGGCGAACTCAAGGTGAGCGGCGACGCGGCCGCCGTCGAGATCGAGGGCAAGTTCGGCGTGAACGTCTCCGCGTCCCTCACCGCCAAGATCGGCAACACCATCAGCGTGGACACGCCCGCGCACAAGACCACTTACGCCCGCTACGGCGTCTACCGCCTGAAGAGCTACGGGTACAGCCAGTACACATACGTCAACTGCGGCAAGGGCAGCAAGAAGAACGTGACCATCTACACGCCGCATCGTGTCGGCTGGGCCATCTGGGAGGACTGACGTGTCCCGCCGAACCCTTGTAGGACTGAGCATCGCCTGTGCCGCAATGCTCTCTCCCGTCGCCGCTTGCACTTCGGATCATTCCGACACCAAGGGGCCTTCGCAGCCCACGCGTTCATCTGAGCCGGGTTCGGCAACGGTAACGGCCAGCCCGAGCACCACACAGCCCCCAGTACAGAAGCCGCCGGAGCTGGACGACGACGAGACGCTCGCCGGCCGCCAGAGCGTGACTAACGGGAACGCGAGTATCGAATTCCGCAAGGGCAAGAAAGGGGACGCGCTGATCGTCGCGGTGCGTTGCCAAGGCGCGGGGAAGATCAAGGTCGCGGTGCGGTCCGTGCACGTCTCATTCCCCCTGGAGTGCCTCGCCGGAGAGGTCAGCACCACGTACAACCAAGTGGCCATTGGCGGGGTGGACCGTAGTGGCGTCGTGTCCGTCGAGGCGCCCTCAGCCGTGCGCTGGTCCATGACGATCGGCCGCGGTGCACCCGCGCAGGAGGAGTCGCCCAGGGCGTCTGAATCGCTCTGAACTTTGACGATCACTACACGTCTGAGGCCGTGCTGCCCGTCAGGCCACCCTGACGGGCAGCAAGACAAGAGTCTGTGACTGCCTCAGAGCAGCCCAACGGTCCACGCCGAACCGCGTCGGATGGAACGGCTCAGTTCAAGCGATACGTGTCTTCAAGTTCCTTCCAGCCAACAGGAAGCAGCACGTCAGAGACTGGCAGAGCCCTTCCAGCCGCTGACCGTCTGCCGGGACACACCAAGCGACGCGGCGACTTCCGTCACCGTCGCACCCGCCAGTACCGCCAGGACAGCCCGGTATCTCTGCTCGAACTGGCCGGTCACCCGCGGAACCGCCGCCGGGGCCCCGGGGTAGCCTTCACGTCGGTTTCGAACGCACCCGGAGGCCCCCCATGCAGACCGCCGTTTTCCTGCTGAGGAGCACGCTTGGCCTTGGTGGCGGCCTCGTGTGCGCTTGGGAACTCACCCGCCAGGCTTCAGGGCCTGGCTGGAGGAAGCCGCGGGTCTTCTCTGCGATAGCGGCTTTGCTTCTCGCCGCTCTGCTCGCCGTCTAGGAGATGACGGCCAGGAGTTCCGCTCGGCCGGGCCGTCTGTGGGCCGTCCGACGGCAATCGGCGACGACCAACGACGACAGGCAGGGACAGCGACCCCGCAGCTCTTCGGCGGGGTGCGGCGCGATGCCGCACCCCACCGAGGGGGTGTTCATTACCAGCGCTACTGAGCAGCACGAGGTGATCACGCACGCCCTCAACTGGCTGCGCGCGCCCTCTTGTTGACCTCCGCTTTACCTGCCACTCTGAAGACACCCTCACTTGTGAACTTGTGAATCCCTGAACTATGTCAGTGATTCGTAGGAGGTGGCTCCAGACCATGCTCGTTCGCGACGCCATGAGCACGGTGGTCCTCACCATCGGCCCGGCACACACCCTCCGACAAGCCGCCGCCCTGATGTCCGCCCGCCGGGTGGGCGCCGCCATCGTGCTCGACCCCGACGCCGGCGGCATCGGCATCCTCACCGAGCGCGACATCCTCAACTCCGTCGGCCTGGGCCAGAACCCGGACACGGAGCGCACCCACGCCCACACCACCAACAACGTCGTGTTCGCCACCCCCAGCTGGACCCTGGAGGAGGCGGCCCGCGCCATGGCGCACGGCGGCTTCCGGCACCTCATCGTCCTCGACCACGGCGAGCCCGCCGGAATCGTCTCCGTCCGCGACATCATCCGCTGCTGGGCACCCGCGCGGGAGCCCGCACCGGCACTCTGAACACGCGAAACGGGCCGGACCCCGACCTCCCGGGGATCCGGCCCGCCGCCACGGCAAGCGACGCGGTACTGCTGTGTCAGCCGCGCAGGGCCTGGACCGCGGCTTCCAGCCGCTTGCCGAAGTCACCGTCCGCCCGGCGGAAGTTGCCGATCGCCCGCTCGGCGATGTCGTCACGCGAGACCTTGGCGATGAAGCCCGCCAGGTTCTCGATCAGCCGGCCCTTCTCGTCCTCGGACATCAGACGGTAGAGGTTGCCCGCCTGGACGAAGTCGTCGTCCTCGGCGTGCACGGGGGCGGCATGGTTGCCGGTCGCGCCGACCACCGGGGTGGACTGCCACAGCGGACGGTCCGTCTGGAACGGCCCGCCGAAGCTGTTGGGCTCGTAGTTCTTCGCACCGCCGTGGCGGCCGTCGTACAGGAAGCCGTCACGGGCGTTGGTGCGCGCCTCGGTAGCGTGCGGGCGGTTCACCGGCAGGTGGTCGGCGTTGATGCCGACGCGGTAGCGGTGGGCGTCGCCGTAGGCGAAGAGGCGGCCCTGGAGCATCTTGTCGGGCGAGGGACCGATGCCCGGTACGAAGTGCGCGGGCGAGAAGATGCTCTGCTCGACCTCGGCGAAGATGTTCTCCGGGTTGCGGTTGAGCTCCAGCTTGCCGATCTCGATCGGCGGGTAGTCCGCGTGCGGCCACACCTTGGTGAGGTCGAAGGGGTTGAAGCGGTACGTCGCCGCGTCCGCCGCCGGCATGATCTGCACCTGCACGGTCCAGGCCGGGAAGTCGCCCCGCTCGACGGCCCGGCGCAGATCGCGCTGGTGCGAGTCCGGGTCCTCACCGGCGATCCGGTTGGCCTCGGCCTGGGTGAGGTTCTTGATCCCCTGGTCGGTCTTGAAGTGGTACTTGACCCAGAAGACCTCGCCGGCCTCGTTGTTCCACTGGAAGGTGTGCGAGCCGTAGCCGTTCATGTGGCGGTACGACGCCGGGATGCCGCGGTCGCCGAACAGCCAGGTCACCTGGTGCGTGGACTCGGGGGAAAGCCCCCAGAAGTCCCACACGTTGTCGGCCTCCTGCGAGCCCGTGTACGGGTCGCGCTTCTGGGTGTGGATGAAGTCCGGGAACTTGACGGCGTCCTTGATGAAGAACACCGGGGTGTTGTTGCCGACGAGGTCGTAGTTGCCCTCTTCCGTATAGAACTTGACCGCGAAACCGCGCGGATCACGCACCGCGTCCGCGGCACCCAGATTGCCGGCCACGGTCGAGAACCTCAGGAAGACCTCGGTCTGCTTGCCGACCTCGGAGAGGAACGCGGCGCGTGTGTACGGCGTGACGTCGGCGGTCACCGTGAAGGTGCCGTACGCACCCGCGCCCCGGGCATGCACCACCCGCTCCGGGATGCGCTCGCGATTGAAGTGGGCCAGCTTCTCCAGAAACAGCTGGTCCTGGACGAGGACGGGGCCGCCGACGCCCGCGGTCTCGCTGTTCTGGTTGTCGGCGACCGGAGCACCGGCCTCCGTCGTAAGCGGTCCCTGCGTCACGTACGCCTCCTGCGCCATTCCTTGCCGTTCTGTCCCTTGGCTAAAGCCAGGCTCGATCTTATAATAGACAATGTCTAAGTCAAGCAGGCCTCCAAACTCACACCTGTTCGGGACTTGGGTCCCCCTGCTGTTAGGCTGGTCCTCATGAGCGACCTTCTGGAACGGCTGCGCGGACGCGGATGGCGGATGACCGCACAGCGGCGCGTCGTGGCCGAGGTTCTCGACGGCGAACACGTCCACCTGACGGCCGACGAGGTGCATGCCCGGGCCGTGGCCAAGCTGCCCGAGATCTCCCGTGCGACCGTCTACAACACCCTGGGTGAGCTGGTCACCCTCGGTGAGGTGCTCGAGGTCTCCACGGACAAGCGCGCCAAGCGGTACGACCCGAACGCGCACAGGCCGCACCACCACCTGGTCTGCGCCCAGTGCGGCGCGATCCGCGACGTCCACCCGACCGGCAACCCGCTCACCGACCTCCCCGACTCGGAGCGCTTCGGCTTCACGGTCTCGGACGTCGAGGTGACGTACCGCGGCACCTGCCCGAACTGCGCATCGGCCTGACGCCCACGCCCTGAGCCCCGGCACCATGATTGCCGGGGCTCAGTGCTGCTCACTGCGCGCAATGCCAACCAGGCGGCACCACAAACGCCGAAGGGCCCGGATCGAATGATCCGGGCCCTTCGGCCTTCAGTAGCGGGGACAGGATTTGAACCTGCGACCTCTGGGTTATGAGCCCAGCGAGCTACCGAGCTGCTCCACCCCGCGTCGGTGAACGCAACACTACGTCAAGGACGCGGAGGGAGGCAAATTGCTTGTCCGGGGGGCAGGGGCGGAGCCCAGCGGGCCGGGGGCCTGGGGCGGAACCCCAGGGGATCGGTGCCCTCAGCCCACTGAGCCGGGCGCGGGGGGGGTGCGGGGGACGCAGCCCCCGCCAGGGTCCCGGGGCGGAGCCCCGGCAGGACGGCAACACGCCGGCCAACCGAGCCGGACACACAGGGGCACAGGGGACCCAGCCCCGCCGGGGTCCCGGGCGGGGCCCCGGCAGGACGGCAACACGCCGACCAACCGAGCCGGGTGGGCGGGTGGGCAAAGATGTCGCCCAAGCTCAGCGCAGCGTCACGCCGACAACTCCTCCCGCAACGCATCCCGCAACCGCGCCGCCCGCTCGGTGACCTCCTCCGGCCCCAGCGACACCGCCCGGTCGGCCCACCGCTGCCCCTCCGCCAGCTCCCCCCGACGCGCGTAGACGAGGGCAAGCCGAAGTGCCGCCCGCCCGTGCCCCGCGTCAGCGGCCCGCGTCCACCACACCGCCGCCTCCGGCTCGCTTCCCTCCCGCGCCAGCAGCAGCCCGAGATTGAACGCCCCGTTCCGGGAGCCGGCCTCAGCAGCCGACCGGTACCACCGCGCCGCCTCCACGACGTCTCCGCGCGCCGCGGCCAGCATCCCGACCCGCACCTGCGCCCGCCGATGCCCCTGAGAAGCCGCCCGCTCGTACCACTCCTCGCACTCGGCCTTCTCGTGCACCGACTCCCCGAGCTCATGCGCGGACGCCGCCGGCCGCCGCGCGTCCAGCACGGTCGCCAGCCGGTACGCGGCCTCCGCGCTCCCCCCGCCCGCGGCACACCGCAGATGCCGCTCGGCCTCCCGCTCGTCCCCGTCCCGCAGTCGCGCCATCCCGACCTGCAAGGCCGCCTCCGTGTGCCCGGCGGCAGCCGCACGCTCGTACCACCGCAGCGCGACCACGGCGTCCTCCTCGGTGCCCCGCCCGGCGTACAGGATCCCCAGGTTGAACGCGGCGTCCACGCTCCCCGCCTCGGCCGCCTTGGAGAACCACGGCTCGGCGCCGGTCGTGTCGCCCCCCTGCAGCAGCAGGATCGCGAGCGCGTTCGCCGCCTCCCGGTGCCCGGCGTACGCGGCTCGCCGGTACCACTGCTCGGCCTGCCCGGTCCGCCCCTGCTCGGCGCAGAGCAGCCCGAGGTTGTACGCCCCGTTGTCGTCCCCGGCGTCCATGGCCGCTCGGTACCACCGCTCGGCGGTCTGCGTCTCCCCGCGCTCGGCGTGCAGCGCGCCCAGCGCGTTCGCCGCGTTGCCGTCACCGTCCTGCGCGGCCCGCAGCCACCACACGGCGGCACTCTCGGTGTCGCCCGCGTCGCGCAGCAGGAACCCGAGCGCACAGGCGGCCCGCGCCTCCCCGTCCTTGGCGGAGGTCAGATACCAGCGCCCGGCCTCCTTGAGTTCGCCCCGCTTCTCCAGGATCGCCCCGAGCTGCAGCGCGGCCCGCCGGTGCCCGCGCGCGGCAGCCTGCCGGTACCACTGCTCGGCCTCTTCCAGGAGGGCGGACGCGACACCGTTGTCAGCCCCGCCGTCCCCTTCCGACCCGGCCCTGCGATCAAGCGCGCGAGCCACCCGGTACGCCGCCTCACGATGCCCCCGCTCGGCCGCGGCCCGCATCCACTGCTCGGCCCCCGCGGCCCCACGGTGCTCCAGCAGGTCGGCCAGCGCGTACGCACCCAGCGCGTGCCCCTGCTCGGCGGACTGCCGCAGCCAGTACTCGGCGGCGGGCTCGTCCCCGCGCTCGCGGTGGTGGCGGCCCAGCGCGTGCGCGGCGGCCGCGGAACCGGCGACGGCGGCGATCCGCCACCATCCTGCGGCCTCCTCGGCATAGCCGCGCTGATGCAGAAGGACACCGAGGTTGTTGGCGGCGGCGCGGTCGCCGGCGGCGGTGGCGGCACGCAGAAGGGGCTCGGCTCCGTCGAGATCTCCACGGCGCAGCAGCATGGCCCCGAGGACGCTCATCGCCTCGACGTCACCGGCCTCCACGGCAAGCCGCTGACGTGCCTCCTCGGCAGCCTCGCCGGCCTCGTCACGGCCGGAAGACTGCACCAAGTCGGAAGGCTCCACCACGTCAGAAGGCTGCGCATGGTCAGAAGTCTGCGCAAAACGCCCGGTCTCCAACAGAGTTGCCTTGTCCCCCATAACGTCCATCGTCGCACCACCTGCAACCTCGGTACACCCGGTATACCGCAGCCCGGGAGGTCACTTCAGCGTTTTGTCGACATGCCCACAGAGAGACAAGTCAAACACACGCGGGCCAAGTCCCCACGGCGGCACGGCGACACCGCCGACCGGCACATGCGTTCGCACACCACGAAGGCCCGGATCCTGAAAGGATCCGGGCCTTCGACTTCAGTAGCGGGGACAGGATTTGAACCTGCGACCTCTGGGTTATGAGCCCAGCGAGCTACCGAGCTGCTCCACCCCGCGCCGTTGTGAGGCAACCGTATCACGGCACGGGATGAAGAATTGATCAGCCGCTGCTCGGGCTGCCGCTCGGGCTCGGACTGCCGCTCGGACTCGGACTACCGCCCGGAGTCGGACTGCTGCCCGTCTTCCCGGCGTTGTTGCCGCCGCCGGTCTTGTCGGCCTTGGACTGGGCGTCCTCGGCTCGCTGCAGCGCGTCCTGCAGATCCTTCTGCGCCTTGCCGTACGCCTCCCAGTCCCCCTTCTTCAGGGCTTCCTGCCCCGCGTCGAAGGCCTTCTGGGCGTCGCTCAAAGCCTGTTGGACCGTCGGATTGCCGGACGGCGGCGGGTTGCCGGTGCCGGTGTCCGGTGGCGTACTGGTCGAACCCCTCACTCCGAAGACCTTGTTGAGGGCCTGGTCGAGTGTGTCCTCGAAGGCGTAGCTGGTGCCGTAGCTCACCAGTACCTTCCGCAGCAGCGGGTACTTGAGTCCGCCGCCGCGCACATAGACGGGCTCCACGTAGAGCAGTCCGCCGTCGAGCGGCACCGCCAGCAGGTTGCCGTACTCCACGCTCGAATGCCCGCGGCTCAGCAGGCTGATGGCCGAGGCGATGTCCTGTTCGGAGTTGAACTGGCTCTGAACCTGTTTGGGCCCGTTGACCGTTGTGCTCGTCGGCAGTTTCAGGATTCTGATCTTGCCGTAGTCGGGCGTGCCGGCCTCGGCGTCGATCGACATGAAGGCGCTGAGGTTGTCACGCCCGTTCGGGGTGAACGTCGTGGACAGTGAGAACGCCTGCGACGTCTGCCCTGGCATCTTCATGCTCAGGTAGTACGGCGGCACCGCGTTGCCCGACTTGTTGGTCGGGTCGTCCGGCACCTGCCACACCTCGCTGCCGGTCAGGAACGTCTGCGCGTCCGTCACGTGGTAGCGGGTGAGCAGCTCGCGCTGGACCTTGAACAGGTCCTGCGGGTACCGCAGATGGGCCAGCAGCGACTCGGAGATGGCCGTCTTCGGCTTCACCGTGCCGGGGAAGGCCTTCATCCAGGTCTTCAGCACCGGGTCCTTGGTGTCCCACTGGTAGAGCTTGACCTCGCCGGTGTACGCGTCGACCGTCGCCTTCACCGAGTTGCGGATGTAGTTGACCTGGTTCTGCTGGGCCACCACCGCACGGGAGTTGTTGGTGGCGGTCAGCGAGTCGGCCGTCGTATCGCCCAGGGTCGTACGGGAGGCGTACGGATAGCCGTTCGTCGTCGTGTACGCGTCCACGATCCACTGGATGTGACCGTCCACGACCGCCGGGTAGGCGTCGCCGTCGATGGTCAGCCAGGGGGCGACCGCCTCGACGCGCTCCTTGGGCGTGCGGTTGTAAAGGATCCGCGAGCCCTCGCCGATCGCGCCGGAGTAGAGGATCTGCGGCTCGTTGAAAGCCACCGCGTACGCGGCCCGGTTGATCGGGTTGGAGAGGTTGACCCCGCTCTTCGCCTTGTAGCTGGTGGTCTTCTCGCCGTTGTCGTCGGAGTAGTCGATCTCCTTCTGGGGACCGCCGACGATCGAGTACGTGTTGGTCTTCTCGCCGTAGTAGATCCGCTGCTGGTACGTCGGCAGGTCGCCCTGGGACGGCAGGTCGGACTCGGTGAAGACCGGGCGGCCCTCGGAGTCGGCCTCGGTGCCCTTGGCGGCGACCACGCCGTAACCGTGGGTGTAGCGGAAGTGGTCGTTGATCCAGTTGTTCTTCGGAATGCCGTCGAGGTTCAGCTCGCGCAGACCGATGACGGTGTCCTGGTCCTTGCCGTCGTTGGTGGGGTACCGGTCGACGTCGAGGTTGGTCGGGAACCCGTAGTAGTTCCGCATCTGCTGGAGCTGCTGGAACGTCGGCGAGACGATGTTCGGGTCCATGATCCGGATGCTCGCGGCGTCGTCGACGTCGTCGCGCAGCCTCGTCTTGTCCGTGGTCTTGCTCTTGCCCTCGTACTCGGTGACCTGGGCGTCGTCGATGCCGTACGCCTCACGGGTCGCCTTGAGGTTCTTCTGGACGTACGGGGCTTCCTTGGCCTGCTCGTTGGGCTGGACCTGGAACTTCTGGACGATGGCCGGGTACAGGCCGCCGATGAGGATCGCCGAGAGCACCATCAGGCCGAAGCCGATGACGGGCAGCTGCCAGGTGCGCCGCCACAGGGTGGCGAAGAACAGCAGCGCGCAGATGACGGCGATGAAGAACAGGATCGTCTTGGCCGGGAGATAGGCGTTCGCGTCGACGTACCTCAGGCCCGTCCAGTTTCCGGTCGCCTTGAAGTCACTGGACTTGACGGCGAGTCCGTACCGGTCGAGCCAGTAGGCGACCGCCTTCAGGGCGACGAAGATGCCGAGGAGCACCGACAGATGCCCAGTGGCCGCGGCCGTGGCACGGGCGCCCGGGCTGGTGACACGCAGCCCGCCGTACAGGTAGTGGGTCAGCGCGGCGGCGATCAGGGACAGGATCGCGGTGGCGAAGCCGAAGCCCAGCAGGAAGCGGTACCAGGGAAGATCGAAGGCGTAGAAGGAGACGTCGAGGTGGAACTGCGGGTCCTTCTGGTGGAAGGGCACGCCGTTGACCCACATCAGCCAGGTCCGCCACTGACCCGCCGCGGAGGCGCCTGCGATCAGGCCCACCAGCGCGGTGATGCCGAGCAGCAGCCACGTCTTGTACGGCGCGATGCCCATCCGGTAGCGGTCGAGGCTCTGCTGCTCGGTGGACATGGCGCTCAGCGGGGGCCGCAGCCGGTGCGCGAGCCAGATGTTGAAGCCGACCGCGGCCGCCATCAGCAGGCCGAAGACGGAGAAGAGCCCGATCTTGGTCCACAGCGTGGTGGTGAACACCGACGAGTAGTGCACCGAGCGGTACCACAGCCAGTCCGTCCAGAAGCCCGCGAACATGGTGAACGCCATGCCGAGGACGGCAAGGACGCCCAGTGTCATGAGCAGGCTGCGGGCGCGCCGGGACGGGCGGCCCACTCTGATCCGCGGCCCCGTCGGGCCCCCGCCGCGGTCCGGCATCTGGAAAGCCAAGGTGCGCACCTCGAAGTTCGCTGTTGATCCGTCAGGCCCTCGTGTTCGTGGACCGTCCGTGGCCCCCCGTGATCGTGGGCCCACATCTATGCAACTTACTCACCGTTTACTCGGTTCCCGATTCCGGCCGGGAACGAGGCAGGATTGTGACCATGTCCAACACTCCCATGGCAGCGAGCCCGCTCACCCGGGCCGTACTCGAGATCGACGAGTACGCCTCCGGCCTCGGCTGGGACCAGCCCGCTCGCCTCTTCGCCCTCGTAGACACCGCACGGCTACGGGCCCAGGAACCTGTCCTCGCGGCCCAGCTGGGCCTGCAGGACGAGTCCGGGACCACCGGTCTCACCCCGATCGAGCAGGACGAGATTCCAACGGGCAAGGCGCTCGACGAGTTCCTCGGCACCATCGCCTGGCCCGACGCGGTGGCCGGCTGCGCGCTCACGGTCGAGCGCCTGATGCTTCCCCCGTCCGCCGAGGCCCAAGTCCCGCAGGGCATGAGCGAGGCGAAGCTGGCCAAGTGGGTGGCGAGCCATCCCGAGCGCCAGGAGGTCCGGATGACGGTCGCCGTCCTGCGCGACGGCACCCGCGAATCCGCGGTGCGGCTGCGCGAGAAGGACACCCCGACGGAGGTTCTCACCGGCCCCGACCTGGTGCCCGGTCTGGCTGAGGCTCTGAAGGCGACGTTCGAGGACTGAAGTCCTCCTCCGGTACGGCACTGGGGGCGCCCCTCGTGACGAGGAGCGCCCCCAGCCGTGTGCGGGTGCCGGCGGTCAGCCCTTGGTGGTGCACTTCGGCAGGGCCGCGGTGTCGCCGCTGCGGATGTCCTTGAGGGCGCCGAGGGCATCGTTGATGGTCTTCACCTTGACGAGGGTGAGACCGCTCGGGGTGTCCTTCGCGGCGGCCGCGCAGTTCTCGGCGGGCGTGAGGAAGTACTGGGCGCCCTTGCTGCGCGCGCCGACGGTCTTCATCTCGATGCCTCCGATCGGCCCGACGGTGCCCTCGTCGTCGATGGTGCCGGTGCCGGCGACGAACTTGCCGCCGGTGAGGCTGCCCGGGGTGAGCTTGTCGTAGATGCCGAGCGAGAACATCAGCCCGGCGCTGGGCCCGCCGACGTCGGCGAGCTTGATGTCGATGGTGAACGGAAAGGTGTGGTCCGTCCCGGCGGAGATCCCGACGATGGCGCGCTTGGCGCCATTGTCGCTGGACGTCGTGGTGGTGATCGTGACGTCCTGGGTCCTGGTCGCCGGCTTGTTCGCCTTCTCGGCGGCGGCCTGCTCCTTGGCCGGGACGACGGTGAAGACGACGTCCTGGCCGGGCGTGTGCTTGGTCACCAGCTTCGCGACCTCGGACGGCTGCTTGATCGCCGTGCCGTCGACGGCCTTGATCACGTCACCGGCGTGCAGCTTGCCCTCGGCCGGGGAGTTCTTGACCACCGTCGAGACGATCACCCAGGACTTCACGGGGATGCCGAGCTCCTTCAGGGCGGCGACCTTGGCGCTCTCCTGGGACTGGCTGAATTCCTCGGCGTTCTCCTGGGTGGACTGCTCCTCCGTCTTGCCGTCCGGGTAGAGCGTGTCGTGCGGCACCACCTTGTTGTCATGTGCCAGCCAGCCGTAGACGGCCTCGACGAGGTTCATCTTGTAGTCGGCGCTGGTGACCCGCACGGTGGTCATGTTGAGATGCCCGGAGGTGGCGTAGGTCTTGTGCCCGGAGACCTGCAGCACCGGCTCGCCGTCATGGTCCCCGAGGGTGTTCACGGTCGGCCCGGGGGACATCTCCGAGTACGGCACGGGGATGAGCACTCCCGCGCACAGGAGCGCGATCAGCATCAGGGTGGAGGCGAGCATCGTCGCGGTGCGGCGTGGCATGTCTCGACAGTACGGGACGCGTCTGTCAGCACACCGTCAGGGCACCCCCGTCACATGCCTCAGGTACTGGAGTGGGACCTCTCCATGGCCTCGCGGAACCGGGCGTACCCGTCGAGTTCCGGGCCGTCGCTGCGGGCCTTCCGGGTCCGGTTGGCCCAACTTCCCCACAGACCGGCGCCTATCGCAGCGACAAGCGGAATAAGCAACCAGGCGAGCGCCGCCATGCCGACCTCCCGACCCCTATGAGCGTCCGCGACTGACTGATCAGCAGATTAACCATCCGCACTGACAACGCTCACGCCGGGGGTGTGGTTACGCAACCGGAGAACAGCGGGGTGAATTCAGCAGGCCCCGACCCACTCCTCGGTCCCGTCGGAGAACTTCTGGTGCTTCCAGATGGGCACTTCGTGCTTGAGGTCGTCGATCAGCTTCCGGCAGGCCTCGAAGGCCTCGCCCCGGTGCGGACACGCGACCGCGACGACGACGGCGAGATCCCCGACCCCGAGGTCCCCCACACGGTGGACGGCGGCCAGCGCCCGCACCGGGAACTCCGCGACCACCTTCTCGGCGATCTTCCGCATCTCGGCCTCGGCACTGGGGTGGCACGAGTACCCGAGCTCGTCCACGTCGGCCCCGCCGTCGTGATTGCGCACGGTCCCCACGAAGAGCGCGATGCCGCCCGCCGCGTCGTCCCCGACGGCCCGGAAAACCTCGTCCACGGAGAGCGCGGTCTCGCGGATGGCGATCAGCTTGATGGGCTCGTGAGCCGCCTGCTCGCCGGGGTGATCGTTCGTGGGTGCCATGCCTCCATCGTGCCGCATGCCTCCGACGACACGGAATGCGGCTTTCATCAGGCACGCGCGTGGGGCGATTTGGAGTGTCCTACAGAGCCGCTTCTCGGCCGGATTCCCGCGGGTCCTTCTCGGCCGGCTTCCCGCCGGTCCAGGGAGCGGGGGACGGGAGCCCCCTGGCTCGGCCGAGGGGACAGAGCCCCTTGGCTCACAGCCGCCGCCGAGCCTTCCGAGCCCGCCGGACCACAGCGGCAGCGCCCAGCAGAGCCACCGTCGCCCCCGCCGCACCCGCGGCCGTGGCGTCCTTGCGTCCGAGCCGCCGCCCGGCGACCGTGTGCCGCCCGGACACCTCCTCCAGCAGCTCCGCGAGCACCTCCTCGTTGGTCCACCGCGGCCGCCACCCGGCGTCGTGCAGCCGGCTCCCGCTCACCACCCAGGGGTACATCGTGTAAGCCAGGTCTCCGGCCGGGGACGGAGTGAGCCCGATCCGGTGCAACCGTGCCGCCGCACCCAGCGCGACGGCCGACGGCAGCTCCATCCGCCGGATCCCGGTGAGCTCCTCGACCTCCTCCTGCTCCAGCCACCCGTCGCAGCCGACGGCCAGCTCACCGTCGACCTTCTCCAGAACCGCGTACTCCAGAGCACTGCACAGGTCCTCGACGTGGCAGAACTGCCAAGCGGGCCGCGACCCGGCTACGACAAGCAGCCGAGGCGACTCGAAGTACCTGGTCAGCGCGGTGTCGGTGCCCCCGACCAGCACCGCGGGCCGCACCACGGTGACGTTGAGCCCCGGATGCGCCCGCGGAGCGCGCCGCGCGAGCCGCTCGATCTCCAGCAGGTCCCCCACACCGGTGGCCTCGGCCGTCGCCCGCAGCTCCGCGTCCTCCGACAGCGGCAGCTCGTTGTCCGGCAGCGCCCCGTAGACCATCGACGACGTGCACAGCACCACACGGTGCACCCCTGCCGCCGCCGCGGCGGTCAGCACGGTCTGCGTCCCCCGAACGTTGTAGGCCGTCCGGGCGGCAGCGTCACTCCCCAGGTCGAGGTCGAGCGCCAGGTGAACCACCACGTCCGCGCCCCGCAGCTTGTCCGCGATGGCCGGATCCCGCACGTCGAGAATGTGCCACTGCGCCCCCGCGCACTCCCCGCGCCGCTCGTCGATGGCGACGACCTGCTTGATCGCGTCGGACGCGGCGAGCCGCTCGGTCAGCAGCGCGCCGACCCCGGTCGCGGCACCGGTGACCGCGACAACGGGCCCGCGCACCGCGGGAGGGGTGGAATGGTTTCGCGCTCCGCGAACCTGCGGATCTGGGGAACTCACCGGGCGTCTCCAGCGGTTGTCTTCAGTACGGGCGCGAGTGACGCGTACGTACCAGGTGGCATCCATCCTGCCGCAGGCCAAGAGTCGGCGAAGCACCGAGGCCCGAACGGGCCCGGGTGTCTACGCTGGGTGGTGTTGTCGGGCAGCCGCGCCGCCGGAGAGAACCGGCGGCCTTACCAGCCGAGGAACCCCGTGAGTGACACCCCATTCGGATTCGGCCTTCCGCCGGAGGAGCCGGAAGACGGCGACGAGGGCAAGAAGAAGGACCAGCAGAGCGGTGGTGGGCAGGGACCGGACAACCCGTTCGGTTTCGGGCTGCCCGGAGCCGGCGGCTTCGGCGGCCCGGGTGCGGACAATCCGCTCGCTGCCATGTTCGGTTCACTGAACCCCACCGACCTGGGCGCCGCGTTCCAGCAGCTGGGCCAGATGCTCTCCTACGAGGGCGGCCCGGTGAACTGGGACATGGCCAAGCAGATCGCCCGCCAGACGGTCTCCCAGGGCACGCAGGACGGCGTCAAGGACCCGAGCATCGGCCCGGCCGAGCGCACCGCGGTCGAGGAGGCCGTCCGCCTGGCCGACCTGTGGCTGGACGACGCGACGTCCCTGCCGTCCGGTGCCGGCTCCGCGGTCGCGTGGTCGCGCGCGGAGTGGGTCGAGGCGACCCTGCCCGCGTGGAAGGAGCTCGTCGACCCGGTCGCGGAGCGCGTCGGCGCGGCGATGGGCGACGTCCTGCCGGAGGAGATGCAGGCCATGGCCGGCCCGCTGATCGGCATGATGCGCTCGATGGGCGGTGCCATGTTCGGCACGCAGATCGGGCAGGCCGTGGGCGTGCTCGCGGGCGAGGTCGTCGGCTCGACCGACATCGGGCTGCCGCTCGGCCCGGCGGGCAGGGCCGCCCTGCTGCCGGTGAACATCGAGGCGCTCGGCAAGGACCTGGGCGTGGCGAAGGACGAGGTGCGGCTCTACCTCGCCCTGCGCGAGGCCGCCCACCAGCGCCTGTTCGCGCATGTGCCGTGGCTGCGCTCGCATCTGTTCGGCGCGGTCGACGGGTACGCGCGCGGGATCAAGGTCGACACGGCCAAGCTGGAGGACGTCGTCGGCCAGTTCGACCCGCAGAACCCGGAGCAGCTGCAGGACGCGCTCCAGCAGGGCATGTTCCAGCCGGAGGACACGCCCGAGCAGAAGGCCGCTCTGGCCCGTCTGGAGACGGCTCTGGCGCTCGTCGAGGGCTGGGTCGACGCGGTGGTCCACGCGGCCGCGAAGCCGCGTCTGTCGTCCGCCGACGCCCTGCGCGAGACGCTGCGCCGCCGCCGCGCCACGGGCGGCCCGGCCGAGCAGACGTTCGCCACGCTGATCGGCCTGGAGCTGCGCCCGCGCCGGCTGCGCGACGCCTCCCGCCTGTGGGCCTCGCTCACCGACGCCCGCGGGGTCGACGGCCGGGACGCCCTGTGGGCCCACCCGGACATGCTGCCGACGGCCACCGACCTGGACGACCCGGACGGCTTCGTACACCGCGAGCAGCTCGACTTCTCCGAGCTGGACAAGATCCTCGGTGAGGCGGCGGGCGGCTCCGGCGAAAAGCCGAACCTGAAGAAGGACACCGAGGACGACAAGGGCGACGACGCCGAGTGAGCCTGCACGACAACGCGGTCCTCGTGCTGAAGGGCTTCGAGGGCCAGGAAGAGCTGTGCCAGTCCTACCTGGACCACTTGGCGGCACATCCGGACGGCATGTGGAAGGCCTGCCATGCGGGCCACATCACGGCGAGCGCCCTGGTGATCGACCCGGAGCACGGCCGTGTGCTGCTCACGCTGCACCGGAAGCTGCGCATGTGGCTGCAGATGGGCGGCCACTGCGAGCCGGGCGACGCCACACTGGAGGCGGCGGCGCTGCGTGAGGCGACCGAGGAGTCCGGCATCCGGGGTCTGACGCTGCTTCCGGGCGGTCCGGTCCGCCTGGACCGGCATCCGATCCCCGCACCGTGCCACTGGCACTTCGACGTCCAGTACGCGGTCCTCGCCCCGCGCGACGCCGAGCACGCCGTCAGCGACGAGTCGCTGGACGTGCGCTGGTTCGGCTACGACGAGGTGGCGGAGGTCGCCGACGACTCGGTCGTACGGCTGCTGGAGGCGACGCGCGCCAGGCTCGGTGCTTGAGCCACATGTAAGGGGCGACCGCTTGGGCGGCCGCCCCTTACGTTGGCTTACTGGACGCTCAGCTCCAGACGTTGCCCTGGTTCTGCGCTCGCGCCCCGTGCTGCCCCATGCCGAACTGCGCGGCGAGGCCCTGGCCGATCACCGCGTTCTGCGGCGGCAGCAGCTCGCTGGGCTGGACGAGCGCGAAGCCGCTGCCCATGAAGCTCAGCTCCCAGCCCTCGCCGGTGTTGCCGCGCCGCCGCCACACACCGGAGGAGTGCGTCTGGGCCTGCATCTGCACACGCAGCCCGGTGGACCAGGCGACGATCGCGTCGGCGTCGCAGTTGACGTACTTGTCGGGCGTGACCTGCATCATCAGCGGCGCACCGGAGGTCATCAGGGCGACCTTGCCGCGACCGGTGATGTTGAGCTGGTACTTCCCGGAGCCGGAGATGCCGTACAGGCTGTCGACGGCGATGACCTCGTGGTGCAGCGAGGAGTCCATGGCCAGGACATAGCTGCTGTCGACGGTCAGCCCGTCCTGCTCCACGTCCACCACGTGGATGTGCTGGGCGAGGTTGGCGAGGTAGACCGTGCCCTGCCCGTGGCAGCGCATCAGGTTGAGGCCCTCGCCGGTGTAGGCACGCGCGCGTGCCTGGTTGTTGCTCTGGTACTCGGCATCGAACTCGACGAGGCCCTGGTAGGCGACCATGGTGCCCTTGCGGGCGAGGATGTCGTCGTGTCCCTCCAGGACGACGCGCAGCATCTGCTTGTTCTGCAGGCTGTAGCGCTCCTGGGCCTGTGAGTCGTTGAAGGCGAAAAGCGGGCTCTGCATGGTGTCTCTGATCCCCCTCAGCCCCGGATCCGGAGGCGGTCGGTGCTGTCCTCGCTGGGCTGGACGACGACGATCCCCTGGCCGGAGAAGGCCATCTGGAAGGCCTCACCGCTGCCCCGGCCGATCAGCGACTGCGCCTTGAAGCTGCGCTTGCCCTTCACCTTGAGGTTCGGGGACCAGGCGACGAGCGCGTCGGGGTCGACGTACGTCTCGTCCTCACCGCCACCGCAGTCGACGACGATCGGCTTGCCGCGCGAGGTCAGGGCCACCCAGCCCTGACCGGAGATCTTCGTGTTCCACAGACCCTGTCCGGCGAACTTCGCCAGCCCCTTGACCCGCTCCACGCCCCAGGTGAGGTGGGCGTCGAAGGCGAGCAGATTGGTGGCGTTGACGGAGATGCCGTCGCCGTTGAGGTTGATCACGACGACGTTCGCCCCGTAGTCGGCGAGGTAGAGCAGGCCGTCGCCGGAGCACTTCATCAGGGGGGCGCCCTCGCCGGTGATCCAGTCGCGTGCGATCTGGCGCACGGCCGGCGGGTTGGGCTCGTACTGGACGAAGCCCTCGTAGGCGACCATCGACCCCACGCGCGCGAGGAGGTCGTTCCCGGTCTGCATGGCGACCTTCAGCATGTGGTTGCCGTGGTTCTCCATGCGGGCGGTGACAGGTGCGGGGGCGTAGCCCGCAAGTGGTGGCTGGTTCATGACGGGCTCCCTCAGACCTCGTACGGCTGGACGACGATGAAGTTGCCGGGTGCTCCCCGGAACTGGAGGTTGACGCTCTCTCCGGTGTCGCCCGGATAGGCGTTGCGGCGCATCCGGACCTGGCTGGAGACGATCACCTGGGAGGCGGCGGACCACGCGACCACCGCGTTGCAGTCGGCGAACGTGGTGGGCGTCACCGGCAGGACGACGGGCGTGCCGTGCGTCTTCACGACGATCGTGCCGGTCCCCTGGAACTGCATCGTGAACAGCGCGCCCCCGGGGATGCCGTGGCCCTCGACGCGGCGGACCTCGTACTGGAGGCTCTCGTCGAAGGCGAGGACATTCTCCGCGGAGACGCAGATCGCGTCGCCCTGGAGCTCGACGGGGTGCAGGTGGGTGGAGTTCTCGGCGAGGAACACCTGGCCCTGGCCGGTACAGCGCATCAGCTGCATCTCCTGGCCGGTCGCGTTGCCCACGATCCGGCCGGCGAAGCCGGCGCCCTTGTAGCTGAAGTCGACCTTGCCCTGGTAGAGCACCATGCTGCCCTGGCGGGCGAGTACGGGCTGGCCGCCGATGCCGAGGTCGACCCGGATCAGCTTCTTGTTCTGCTGCGTCCAGCGCTGCCCGGTGGGCGTCTCCTTGAACTGCTGGAGCGCGGCGGTCACACCGGCGCCGCCCTGGGGAGCGCCCTGCGGCACTCCGTAGGGGGCGGGCTGCTGGCCGGGGACCTGCCCGAACGGCGGCTGCTGACCGTAGCCCGGGGGCGGGGTCGGCTGGCCGTAGCCGGGGGGCGGCGCAGGGGCCTGCGGCGCCGGGGGCTGGCCGTAGCCGGGGGGCATGGGGGCGTTCGGAGCGGGCGGCTGTCCGTACGCCGGCTGGGGCTGGCCGTAGGGGGCGGGCGCCGGGGCCGGAGGAGGCACCGTGCCGCCGGCGGGCGGGGCCAGGGGGGCGATGAGGGTCGGCGCGGCGTGCACGTTGGGCACGGGCGGCGTGGTTCCCGGCGGCGGTGTGAATCCCTGTGGAGCGGGGGCCGGTGCCGGTGCGGGAGGAGGGGTCGGAGCGGGCGCGGGAGCCTGGGCGGTCGGGGCACCGAACGCGGGAGGGGCCGCTGCCTGGGCGGGCGCGGCGAAGCCCGGAGCGGCGCCGGTCTGCGGCTGCTGCGGGGCCGCGGGTGCCTCCTCTTCGAGGACCTCGCCGCCGAAGTTCTTCAGCAGCGCCTCGAGACCGCCGTCGAAGCCCTGGCCGACGGCGGCGAACCGCCACACGTCCTTCAGATAGAAGTCGCCCAGCATCACGGCCCGCTCGGTGGAGAACTCCGAGCCGCTGAAGGAGTACCGGGCCACCTCCTCACCGCCGGCGACGATGCGGACATATCCGGGGTTGATCTGCGACATCTGCCCGGCGCCGTCGATGGTCGCCGTGAACGACAGCTTCTGGATCTGCGGCGGGATCCTGTCCAGCGTGATCCGGAAGGACTCCGTGTCGCCCGCCTGGGTACCCAGCAGCTGGATGGACTCCTCGGGGGACTTCGGCTGGTTGAAGAAGACGAAGTACCGGTCGTCCGAGAGACGTTCGTCGGCGTCGAGGCCGAAGCAGCTGATGTCGAAGGTCAGTCCGGGGGCGGAAATCTGCACGCCTACGTACAGATCCGTGCCCGCGGTGAGGTCACTGATCCTGGCCTTGTGGCCGCGTTGGAATTCCCTGGCCATACGTAACGACCGTCCCCCATCCCGAATGTGAGTGCGTCGCGCCAGGCTAACGGCAAAACCGGACACCGGACGACGTCGGTACAGACCCGGTACACAACCGCGCTCAGCGGCGTAGGACGCCCCGCCCGCCGGGCAGGTCACTCACCGCGCACATCGGGCAAATGAGGCAAACGCCCCGCCGCAACCACACCTTCGAGATAGCCGCGGGCCCGCTCGGTCCGCGGGTACGCCTCCAACAGCCGCCAGAAGCGTGGCCCATGCCCGGGCACCAGCAGATGCGCGAGCTCATGGCACAGCACGTAGTCGACCACGTACTCCGGCATGCCCTGCAACCGGTGCGAGAGGCGAATGCTGCCCTCGGCCGGGGTGCACGACCCCCAGCGCGTGTTCTGATTTGTGACCCAGCGCACAGAGGTGGGCCGGGCCCGGCCGTCGAAGTACTGGTCCGACAGCCGCTGGGCCCGCTCGGCCAGTTCGGCGTCGCCCAGCACCCGCTTGCTCTCCTGGGCAGCGAGTTTGTCGAGCATGACGGTCACCCAGCGTTGCTCCTCCGCCTCGGACATCCGGGCGGGGATCAGCACGACGGTGCGATCGCCCTCGCGGTACGCGGAGACCGTCCGGCGTCGCCGGGCACTCCTGCGAACCTCGATCGCGCTCGCCCCCGAGCCGCTCGGCGGCAGGCTCGTCGTGCTGCGCTGTGGCTTTCCGGCGCGGTGCAGGGGGTCGGCGGGCACGCCCCGACGTTACCCGCTGCATGCGCGTGAAGTCCCGGCTCCGGGACGGTTCGATGCCGATCCCCCACATGCGTTTGATTTGTACGACGAAAACCCACCGCCTGTGGACAACTTTCGGCGCCGCCCCGCGCCACCGGGCATGCTGGCACTTGTCGGCGGAACGCGACCGGTTCCCCGGCGAACAGGGATGTTCCGGGATTTTTCTGACGCAACGGGGGATCTGCCATGCATCCGATGGTGAAGCCCGCGCTCAGGCGCGGCTGGCGCGACCTCAATACCGTGCAGTTCGGGATGACTCCGGCGCACGCGATGACTCTCGGTCCGATGGACACGGCGACGGGCAGCTTCCTGGACCTGCTCAACGGCACACGCGGGCTTCCGCTCCTGCGCGAAGAGGGACACCGCATGGAGCTGCCGGACGGCCATGTCGACGCCCTCGTGGAGCGGCTGTCGCGCTCGGGCCTGCTCGACGACGCCCGGGGCGGCGGCCCTGGGGCCGATGCGCTGCGGGAGAAGACGGACGTTCTCGACCGGCTGCGCCCCGATCTGGCGTCGCTGTCTCTCATGACGTCCGAACCGGGCGGCGCGATCGGCCGCATGGCGGCCCGCCGCTCCCTGCGCGTGCAGGTGAGGGGTGCGGGCCGGGTCGGCTGTGTGCTGGCCGCGCTGCTGTCCGGGGCGGGGGTCGGTGGGGTGGAGGTGCGTGACATCGGCCACGTCGAGCCGTGGGACGTGGCACCGGGCGGACTGCCACCGG
Source organism: Streptomyces herbicida (assembly GCF_032656585.1). NCBI lineage: Bacteria > Bacillati > Actinomycetota > Actinomycetes > Kitasatosporales > Streptomycetaceae > Streptomyces > Streptomyces herbicida. The sequence goes on along the minus strand of NZ_JAUYWJ010000001.1, from coordinate 543,107 downwards.
AGTCGGTCGGCGAGCGCAGGAACGAGGCGGCGCGCCAGGCGGTCCGCAGAGCGGCGCCGGACCGCGCACCCCGCCGAAGCCGCCCTGCACCGTCCGGCGCCGAGGACCCCGGCTTCTCCCTGGTGATCCTCGCCCCCAGGGACGACGTGTCCGTCCACACACCCGACCCGTCCTCCGCCGAGGCGCTGATGAGTGCCGGAACCCCCCATCTCTACGCGGGTGTCGTGGAGGGAACCGGTGTCGTCGGGCCCTTCGTCCTGCCGGGCGGGACCGGCTGCGCCGGCTGTCTGCAGCAGGACCGCACGGACCGGGATCCGGCCTGGCCCCGCCTGGTCGCGCAGTGGCGCTCCGGCAGGGCACGCCGGGTGGGTGCGTGCGATCTGACGCTGGCGACGACCGTCGCCGGACTCGCCGCCGCCCACGCGCTCGCCTTCCTGGACGGTGAGTCGCCGTCGAGCACGGGCGCCCGATGGGAGGTCTCCCTGCCGGGTCTCCACTGGCATGCGCGACCGGTCTGGCCGCATCCCGCATGCCCGTGCGGAGCCGCGGAGAGAGGTATGGGGGAACACACCTCAACGAATGGGGAAGAGCACGAGACAATGGCGAGGCAACGGCCGTCGGCGGAGCAGCCACGCAAGGCAGACGCGGTTCGGCCGGCTGGGACTTGGAGGGCGCATGTCTGATCTTCCCCGGAAGGCGGTCACCCGGACCGCCAAGCTCGCCGCGCTCCCGCTCGGCTTCGCCGGCCGGGCGACCTGGGGCCTGGGCAAGCGGATCGTGGGCGAGTCCGCGGAGATCGTCGGCCGCGAGCTGCAACAGCGCACGGCGGAGCAGTTGTTCAAAGTGCTCGGCGAGCTGAAGGGCGGTGCGATGAAGTTCGGACAGGCTCTGTCCGTCTTCGAGTCTGCGCTGCCCGAGGAGGTCGCGGGCCCCTACCGCGCCGCTCTGACCAAACTCCAGGACGCGGCCCCGCCGATGCCCACCCGCACGGTGCACCTCGCGCTCGAGGAGCGGCTGGGCGCGGACTGGCGGGATCTGTTCCTGGAGTTCGAGGACAAGCCGTCCGCGGCAGCCTCGATCGGACAGGTGCACCGGGGAGTGTGGCACGACGGCCGCGAGGTGGCGGTCAAGGTGCAGTACCCCGGAGCCGGCGAGGCCCTCCTCTCCGACCTGACCCAACTGAGCCGTTTCGCCCGGCTGTTGGGGCCGCTCATCCCGGGCATGGATATCAAGCCGCTGATCGCCGAGCTCCGGGACCGTGTCTCGGAGGAGCTCGACTACGGCCTGGAGGCCCAGGCCCAGCAGGTGCACGCGGACGAGTTCCAGGACGACCCCGACGTCCTGGTCCCCGCGGTGGTCCACCAGTGCGACCAGATCCTGGTCACGGAGTGGATCGACGGGATCCCGCTCTCGGAGGTGATCGCGGGCGGCACGACGGAACAACGCAACCGCGCCGGCCAGCTCCTGGCCCGCTTCCTCTTCTCGGGCCCGGCGCGCACCGGTCTGCTGCACGCCGATCCGCACCCGGGCAACTTCCGCCTGCTTCCCGGCGGCCCGGACGGCGAGGACGACTGGCGCCTGGGCGTCCTCGACTTCGGCACCGTCGACCGCCTCCCCGGAGGCCTGCCGACGCCGATCGGCGACTCCCTGCGCATGACCCTGATCGGCGAGGCCGAGGCGGTCTACGAGCTGCTGTGCGCCGAGGGGTTCGTCAAGTCGTCCATAGAGCTGGACCCGGACGCGGTCCTCGACTACCTACTGCCGATCATCGAGCCGGCCTTGGTGGACGAGTTCACTTTCACCCGCACCTGGATGCGCAGCCAGGCGGCCCGCGTCGCGGACCCCCGCTCTCCCGCCTACCAACTGGGCAAACAACTCAACCTGCCTCCCGCGTACCTCCTGATACATCGGGTGACCCTGAGCACCATCGGCGTCCTGTGCCAGCTGGGCGCGACGGTCCGGCTGCGCCAGGAACTGGAGGAGTGGCTGCCGGGCTTCGTGCCGGGGGAGGCGGACGACTCGGCGGCGGGCGCCTGAAAGCCGTCACCACCAGGCCGAGTCCAGCCGGCCCTCGATCGCTCTGAGGTTCTCCCGGGCACAGGCGTCGCAGAAGTACTGACGCACGCCGTTCTCCACGGAGAAGGTCCAGGTGGGCTGCGGGGCCTCGGCCCGGGCGCCGCAGCGGGCGCACACCAGGAAAGGGGGCTCCGCGGGGGAGCCGCCGTGGTCACTGTCTCCGGGACGACTCGTCACCTGGTGACGATAACGCCGTGACCGGACAATGTGCGCGTAAACGCACCGCGGGGGCCGGTCCGTTCGGACGGACCGGCCCCCGCGGGGAGCTATCGCCTCCCGTTCCCGGGAGGCCACCGCTTCAGGTGTGGTGGGTTACTGCATGACGGCCATGGCGAGCGCACGGCGGGCGCGCATCGAGGCGCGCTCGGCCCGGCGCTGCATCCGGCGAGCGGACGCCAGGCGCAGGGCCCGGCGTTCCCGCTCGGCCTCGTGCAGCCGGTCGTGCATATGCGCACGAGCCAGGGCTTCTGGGATGAGTTGCATCTCTCGGGTCCTGTTCTGACGCGAGTCGGTCGCGCCGGTGGTGGTGAAGTCTGTGGTTGCGGAGCCTGCGGGCTCGCTGGTGGACGGCTTCATCGGGGCCTGCTTCTTGGGGTCGTGCGTGAGGGGGCGGTCGATCGTTCCTGCGGTGTTCATGCCGTGACCGGGTTCTTGCGCGGGCGACCACGCGGCCGCTTCCGGGCGACGACGACGCCCTGGACGAACAGCTCGCCACCCCAGACGCCCCAGGGCTCACGACGCTCCTTGGCGCCGGCGAGGCAGGCCTCGATCAGCGGGCAGGTGCGGCAGAGGGACTTGGCGTACTCGACGTCGGCCGGCGACTCGGCGAAGAAGACCTCCGGGTCGTAGGAGCGGCAGGGGACGGGTACGCCGAGGTTCTCGATGGCGTCGTCGAGCGCGGTGAGCGCAGTGAGCGGGGTCAAGGTGGGGTCCTCCGTGAGGCCGGGCGGGGGGATCGTTTCGGAAGGCGGTACGGACGGGGCGTGCGCTTCGAGTTGCACGGTTCGTCTTCCTCGTCTGGTCGTTCCGGTCCGGTTGGACCGGGTGGCGGCTGGTACCGGGTTCTTTTCTTGTCCCGAGGCTCCTTCGCTCCGTCGTCCCCGTTCGGGGAAAACAGAAGGGCCGCGGATCCCGGATGGGGTTCCGCGGCCCTGAAGGCGCCGGCCTGATCGGCGATCAGGCTGGATCACTCCAGGGTTCTGGCCCACGGAAGGCCCACATCAGGTGGTGCTGCTTCGTCTGCTTCCGGAATCCGGCACCGGCCGCCGTAAAGGCATAGGCCTTGGCCTGTGCCACTACTGCTTCCAGTGCCTTGATCGGTCGCTCGCTGCGCTCACGGACGGGAAGACCCGCGAGAGAAACGGAGGAGGACGCCGGACGCGCGGCACGAATGCCGGACAGACCGGTGCCCGGGTTCGAGGCGCCGAGCATGCACAGGGAGACGGCCGAGCGATCGGTCATTTTGACCGTGCTGACAGAGCTGGTGTTGATGCTGATCACTGGACTCGCCTCCTCTCGGCGTCTCTGGGACTGGGGTGAGCCAGTCCGTTCGGATATGCAAGTACAACACGGAATCAGGGCCTCCGAGAAGGCCGCGGTTTCCGTGCCTAGAACCTATGGGGATTGCTGGGGCATGCGCAAACTATTTTTTCGACGAGTTCGTATCAGTCGCGCTCGTCGCCTCCCACGACTTCCCGGCCCGCGCAGATGGCCAGAACTTCGGCTCCGTAGCGGTTGAGTTTACGCACGCCGACACCGGGGATGCGGGCCAGTTCGCCGTCGTCTTCGGGGACAGCCTCAGCGATGGCCATCAGCGTCTTGTCGGTGAAGACGCAGAAGGCGGGCTGCCCGCTGCGCCGGGCCTGGTCCGCGCGCCACTCGCGCAGCCGCTCGTAGATCCCCTCGTCCATGTCGGAGGGGCAGTCCTCGCAGCGCATCAGTTTCATCTCGCCCGCGTCCGTGAGCGTCCGGCCGCAGACTCGGCAGCGAGCGGGGGTGCGCTGGGTACGACGGGGAGCCGCCACGGTGCCACTCGTGGAGCCGCGTTCGACGCCTCCCGACGTTCCGGCGGCCGAGCGGCCCATGGTGGCGGTGGAGCCGGGGCGCAGTCCGTCGAGGAAACGGCTGGGGCGGCGGCTCGGACGTCCGCCGGGCGCTCGAGCCAGGGCCCAGGAGACATTGAGCCGTTCTCTGGCGCGGGTCACGCCGACATAGAGCAGTCGGCGTTCCTCCTCGATCTGCTCGTCGGTCTTTGCGTAGGTGATCGGCATCATGCCCTCGGCGATGCCGACCAGGAAGACCACGTCCCACTCCAGGCCCTTGGCGGAGTGCAGTGAGGCCAGGGTGACGCCCTGGACGGTGGGGGCGTGTTGGGCGCCCGCGCGCTCGTCGAGCTCGGCGACGAAGTCGCTCAGGGTGGCGTCGGGTCGGGCGGCCACGAAGTCGTGGGCGAGGTTGACCAGGGCGGCCAGTGACTCCCAGCGTTCCCGGACGGCCCCGGAGCCGGCCGGCGGCTCGGTGGTCCAGCCCTCGCCCGACAGGACGGCGCGCACCTGGGAGGGCAGGGTCACGGCGTCGTCCAGGAGGGAGTCGTTGCCGCCGAAACGGGCCGCGCCGCGCAGTGCCACGCCGGCCTTGCGCACCTCGGGGCGGTCGAAGAACCGCTCGGCGCCGCGCAGCTGGTAGGAGACTCCGGCGTCGGCGAGGGCCTGCTCGTAGGTCTCGGACTGGGAGTTCGTGCGGAACAGAATGGCGATCTCGGCGGCCGGCACGCCGGCGTCGATGAGTTCCCGGATCCGGCGGGCGGCGCCTTCGGCCTCGGCGGGCTCGTCCGTGTATTCGCTGAAGACGGGATCGGGGCCCGGGGCTCGCTGGGAGACCAGTTCGAGACGGTGGTCGGCGGCTCGGCCGCGGGCCTGGGCGAGCAGGCCGTTGGCGAGGTGGACCACCTGGGGGGTGGAGCGGTAGTCGCGGACGAGCTTGACGACGGTGGCGCCGGGGTGGCGGGTGCGGAAGTCGATGAGGTGGTCGGGGGTTGCTCCCGTGAACGAGTAGATCGTCTGGCTGGCGTCACCGACGACGCACAGGCTGTCCCGGTCGCCGAGCCAGAGCTCGAGCAGTCGCTGCTGGAGGGGGCTGACGTCCTGGTACTCGTCGACCACGAAGTGCTGGTACTGGGAGCGGACTTGGTCGGCGATGTCGTGCCGGTCCTGCAGGACGGCGACGGTCAGCAGCAGGACGTCCTCGAAGTCGATGACGGCGCGGTCACGCTTGAGGTCCTCGTAGACCGAATAGAGCTGGGCGATCTCGGCCGGGTCGCGCGGGGCCTCGCGACCGGCCTTCACGGCGGCGAGCGGATAGTCGGCGGGGACGGTCTGGGTGACCTTGGACCATTCGATCTCGGCGGTGACGTCTCGCAGCTCGCCGCGGTCGAGGCGGATCCGGCAGGCGGCGGCCGCGTCCGCGACGAGCTGGATCTTGCGGTCGACGAGCCGGGGCATGGAGCCACCGATCGCTTTCGGCCAGAAGTACTGCAGCTGGCGCAGCGCGGCGGAGTGGAACGTGCGGGCCTGGACGCCCTGGGCGCCGAGCTGGCGCAGGCGGCCGCGCATCTCGCCCGCGGCGCGGTTGGTGAAGGTGACGGCGAGCACGCTGGAGGGCTGGAGGACACCGGCGCGCACTCCGTAGGCAATGCGGTGGGTGATCGCCCGTGTCTTGCCCGTGCCGGCGCCGGCCAGCACGCACACCGGTCCGTGCAGGGCGGTGGCCACCTCGCGCTGCTCGGGGTCGAGCCCTTCGAGCACCGCGTCGGCCGTGTCCGGTACCGGCGGGAAGAGGGAGGAGTGCGTTGCTGCTGTCACATGGCCATGCTGCCAGGTCGCCGGAGACGGCTGTGCCGGTTGTCCACAGGGAAGTCCCTGCAGTCGTACGAATGCGGCAGGCGTCACGTCCCCGCATACCCCTGGCGGGAATGGCGGCCCGGTCGCGTACGTTCCTGTGCTGGACGACCTTCCCCGAGCTGCCAGAGGAGCGCGAGCGAGATGCAGGGCACTGTGACGATGTACAGCACCACGTGGTGCGGCTACTGCCGCCGGCTGAAGAGCCAGCTGGACCGCGAGGGCATCGCGTACACCGAGATCAACATCGAGCAGGACCCGGAGTCCGCGGCGTTCGTGGAGAAGGCCAATGGCGGAAACCAGACGGTCCCCACGGTGCGCTTCGCCGACGGCTCGACGCTGACGAATCCCTCGCTCGCGCAGGTGAAGCAGAAGATCGGCGTGTGACCGTTGCACGGCTGACGCTGTACTGAGAAGGCGGCTCCTGAGATGTCTCAGGAGCCGCCTTCTTCGTGGATCTCGTCAGATGGAGCTCCGCGTCGGCAGCGGCTTGCCGTACCAGAGCTCGATCAGGCGGGCCGCGATCGAGATGCCGTACGGGGGCAGCACCTCGCCCGACTCGAACGCGGTGTGCAATTCCTCGCGGGAGAACCAGCGGGCCTCGTGGATCTCGTCGCCGTCGACATTCACGTCGGTCGAGGTGGCGCGGGCCAGGAAGCCGAGCATGAGGCTGGACGGGAACGGCCAGGGCTGGCTGGCGACGTACTCGACCTGGCCGACGGTGATGCCGGCTTCCTCGAAGACCTCTCGGCGCACCGCCTGCTCGATGGACTCGCCGGGCTCGACGAAGCCGGCGAGCGTCGAGAAGCGACCCTCGGGCCAGTGGACCTGCCGACCCAGCAGAATGCGGTCGTCCTCGTCGGTCACAGCCATGATCACGGCGGGGTCGGTGCGCGGATAGTGCTCGGCGCCGCAGGCCGGGCAGCGGCGGATGTGGCCGGCCGCGGCGATGACGGTGCGCTCGCCGCAGCGGGAGCAGAAGCGGTGGGTGCGCTGCCAGTTCTCCAGGCCGACCGCGTGCACCATGAGGCCCGCGTCCCGCGGCGACAGCAGCAGACCGGCCTCGCGCAGACCCGCCGGGCGGGCGGACTGGTCGATGCGGCCGGGCAGGGCGTCCTTCTGGAGCGCGAAGTAGCTGATGCCGTCCTCGTCGGTGCCCAGGAAGTAGCGGTGCGCCTCGGTGAGCGGAGCCTCGAAGGAGGGGGTCATCACGAGTTCGGTCCGGCCGTCCGCCGTCTCGTCGATGAGGACCTGGCCGCCGGAGACCACGAAACAGCGGGTCGTGGGGTGGCTCCATGCCGCCGCGAGCCAGGCCTCGTCGAGCCGGTGGTGGGCGGCGCGGTCGATGCCGCTCGGGGCGGTGAGCGAGACGGGTCGGTCGGCGGTGTGGTCGGTCCAGGTGGTCACGGGTGCTTGCAACTCCCCCAGTGGAACGGTTTGTTTCGGCGGGCGGTTCAGCAGGACGAAGGGCAGGAGGGGACCGGGCCGGGTGCGGGCAGGACGGGCGGGGCGCTCCCTCCAGTGTGCCCCGCGCGCGGTACCGCTCCGTTCGGGGCGGGTCGGTCAGGGCGCATGGCGCCAGCTCTCCGCGAGATCGCCCCAGAGATACGCGGAGGTCTCGACGCCCTTGAGGAGGAGGTCGAGCTCGACCTTCTCGTTCGGGGCGTGCCAGCCGTCGGAGGGGACGGAGATGCCCAGGAACAGGACGGGCGTGCCGAGGACCTCCTGCAGGTCCGCGGCAGGTCCGGAGCCGCCCTCGCGGGTGAAGCGGACCGGCCCCTCGAAGGCGCGGCCCATGGCACGGGCCACCGACTGCAGGGCGGGGTGGTCGAGCGGGGTCAGGCACGGGCGCGTGGCCGACCCGAAGGTGATCTCGAGGCGGATTCCGGCGGGCACCTGCTCGGCGGCCCAGGCGCGGACGGCCTTCTCGATGTGGTCGGGGTCCTGGCCGGCGACCAGCCGGAAGGAGAGCTTCACCATGGCCGAGGACGGGATGATCGTCTTGCTGCCGGGGCCCTGGTAGCCGCCGCCGATTCCGTTGACCTCGGCGGTGGGGCGTGCCCAGATGCGTTCCAGGGTGGTGTGTCCGGCCTCGCCGTGGGTGGCGTGGGACTTGGCGGTGCGCAGCCACTGCCGCTCGTCGAAGGGCAGCTCGGCGAAGAGTTCGCGCTCGCGGTCGGTGAGCTCGACGATGCCGTCGTAGAAACCGGGGACCGCCACGCGTGCGTGCTCGTCGTGCAGGGCCGCGACGAGGCGGGCGGCCGCGGTCGCCGGGTTGGGCACGGCACCGCCGAAGGAGCCCGAGTGGATGTCCTGCTCGGGGCCGTGGAGCCGGATCTCGCACTCGGCGAGGCCGCGCATGCCGGTGCACACCGTCGGGGTGTCCTCGGACCACATGCCGGTGTCGGAGACGATCACGGCGTCGGCGGACAGCCGGCCGGCGCGCTCCTCGACGAGGGACCGGAAGTGCGGGGAGCCGGATTCCTCCTCGCCCTCGATCAGGAGTTTCAGGTTGACGGCCGGGGCGGTACGGCCGGTTGCGGCGAGGTGGGCGCGGACGCCGAGTGTGTGGAAGAACACCTGGCCCTTGTCGTCGGCCGCCCCGCGCGCGTAGAGACGGTTCCCGCGGACGACGGGCTCGAAGGGCTCGCTGTCCCAGCCGTCCTCGCGGGCGGCGGGCTGCACGTCGTGGTGGCCGTAGACGAGGACCGTGGGGGCCTCGGGGTCTTCTGCGGGCCACTCGGCGAAGACGGCCGGGGCGCCCGGCGTCTCCCAGACCTCGGCGACCGGGAAGCCGGTCTCCTTGAACTTGGCGGCGAGCCAGTCGGCGCTGCGCCGGACATCGGGAGCGTGGTCGGGCTGGGCCGACACGGAGGGGATGCGCAGCCATGCGGCGAGGTCGTCGAGGAAGGCGGCGCGGTGCTGCTCGATGTACGTACGGACGGCGCTGTCCGGGGTCTGGCTCATGTCCACGAGCCTATCGGCCCGTGCGGACATTCTGATCGGGCGGTTCGTCACACTGGGGGTCCGCCCGAGTGCCACTCCGGCTCCCCCAGGAGCAGCCGCTCGAGGGCGGCCCGGTCCGGCAGGCCGTCCGGCCGTACGACCTCTCCGCTGCGGACGTACACGAAAGTGGCCGTGACCGATTCCGGCGGCACGCCCTGCTGCTCGGCCCAGGCGAGCCGGTAGACCGCGAGCTGCAGCGGGTCGGCAGCGCGGCCGCGGCTGGTCTTCCAGTCGACGATCTCGTACGTCGCGTCGTCCCCGTCGCCGTTCTTGTAGACGGCGTCGATACGGCCCCGTACGACGCGGCCCGCGAGGGCGAGCTGGAAGGGGGCCTCGACGCGGTGGGGTGTGCGGTGGGCGTACTCGGTGCGTTCGAAAGCGTCCTTGAGCGCTTCGAGATCGCGTTCGTCGGTGATCTCGGCCTCGCTGCCGGGCAGGTCCTCGGGCTCCAGCATGGGCAGCGTCAGTTCTTCGAACCGGGCCTCCACCCAGGCGTGGAATCGGGTGCCTCGACGCGCGGCCGGTTGCGGAGGGCGCGGCATGGGGCGCGCGAGTTCCTGCGCGAGACCGTCCGGGTCCTCGGCCAGGCGCAGCAGCTGGGTCGCGGTCAGCGTGGCCGGCAGGACGACGTCCGTGACGCTCCGGCGGGCGCGCAGGAGCTCTCCGGTGAGCGCGTCGAGGTCGCGGTCCCAGGAGGCGATGGCGCGGGCTTCTTCGGGAGTGAAGGGCGTGCGCTCCGGGTCCGTCTCCCGCCGCGGCTCCGGCTCCGGCTCGGGCTCGGGCTCGGGCTTCTGCTCGGGCTCCGGCTCGGGCAGGCGAACGGCCGGCCGCTCGCTCGGGCCGGCCTGGTGCGGGACGGCGGGGCCGTCCGTGCTCCAGGACTCCCAGTCCTCGGGGTCGTCCTCGAAGAACGGGTCCTCGTAGGGCGCCTCGTCGTCCGGTGGCAGGGGCCAGTCCGGGTCGTCGTAGGTGTCGGGGTCGTGGGTGGCCGCCGGGTGGCTGTCCTGGTGGGTGGCGAGGTCTTCCAGGTGGGCGAGTACGGTCTCGGCGGCGGCGCGGCGGCGGGCCAGCGCGGCGGCGTCCAGGGGCAGCGGCCAGACCTGGTCGGCGGTCGCCCGGTGCAGGGCCGGGTTCTCCTCGTCCTCCGCGGGCTCGTCCGCCCAGGCCTCGATCTCGCCGTACCCGGCGGCGCAGTGGTCGTGCAGGGCCAGCAGGAAGTCGGAGGGTCCGCGGGGCTTCTTCTGGGTGGGTCCCCACCAGTGGCCGGAGCCGAGGAGAAGGGAACGGGGGCGGGTGAAGGTGACGTAGCCGAGGCGGAGCTCCTCGGTGTGCTGGTGTTCCTTCATCGCCTCGTGGAAGGCCTTCATCCCCCGGGAGTTCCAGGCCTCGATGTCGGGCAGCGTGTCAGCATCGCCGCGCAGCGCGTGCGGCAGCACCTTGGCCTGGGAGGTCCACTTCTCGCGGCCCTGTGTGCTGGGGAACGTGCCGGTGACGAGGCCGGGCACGGCGACGACCTCCCACTCGAGGCCCTTGGACTTGTGCGCGGTGAGCACCTTGACAGTGTTCTCCCCGCCGGGAAGGGCGTTGTCGAGGCCCTTCTCGTACTGGGCGGCGGTGCGCAGGAAGCCGAGGAAGGCCAGGAGGGTGGCCTCGCCGTCGTTCGCGGCGAAGGACGCGGCGATGTCCAGGAAGTTCGACAGGGTCTCGCGGCGGCGGGCGGCGAGCGCGTGCGGTGACGCCGCCAGCTCCACCTCCAGGCCGGTGACGGCGAGGACGCGGTGCAGGACGTCCATCAGCGGGTCGGCCAGCGAGCGGCGCAGTTCGCGCAGTTCTGTGGCCAGGCGGGCGAAGCGCACCCGTGCGTCCGGGGAGAACGGCAGCCCGTCGTCGTCCCCCTCGGCGTCGGCGCCGTTGAGGGGTGTCTCCAGGAACGTGTCGAGGGCGTCCGCGAGCGATATCACCTCGGACGGGTCGACCCCCTCGACGGCCTCGGCGAGCCGGCGGTCCGGGTCGTCGTCCGCGCCCACGCGCGCGTGGGCCACGAGAAGCCGGGCGCGCCGCCCGAGGAGGGCGAGGTCGCGGGGGCCGATGCGCCAGCGCGGGCCGGTCAGCAGACGGACCAGGGAGGCATTGGCGCCGGGGTCCTGGAGGACCTCGCAGACGGCGACGAGGTCGGCGACCTCGGGCAGGTGCAGCAGCCCGGAGAGACCGACGACCTCGACGGGGATGTCGCGGGCGACGAGCGCGCCCTGGATCTCGGCGAAGTCGGTGGCCGTGCGGCACAGGACGGCGATCTCGCCGGGCGCCTTGCCGGTGTGTACGAGGTGGGCGATGGAGTCGGCGATCCAGCCGATCTCCTCGGCGTGGGTGGGCAGCAGGGCGCAGCGGACCATGCCGTCGCGTTCCGCGCCGGGGGCCGGGCGGAGGGCCTCCACGCCCGCGTGCATGGCGCGCAGCGGCTCGGCGAGGCCGTTGGCGAGGTCGAGGAGGAGGCCGCCGCTGCGGCGGTTCTCGCTGAGTGCCTGACGGGTGGCGGGTCGGCCCTCGCCGTCGGCGAAGTGCTCGGGGAAGTCGTCGAGGTTGGCCACGGAGGCGCCGCGCCAGCCGTAGATCGCCTGGCAGGGGTCGCCCACGGCGGTCACCGGGTGGCCCGTGCCCTCGCCGAAGAGACCGGCCAGCAGGACGCGTTGGGCCACCGAGGTGTCCTGGTACTCGTCGAGGAGCACCACGCGGAACTCGTCGCGCAGCACGCGGCCCACCTCGGGGATCCGGGCGAGGGCTGCCGAGAGGGCGATCTGGTCGCCGAAGTCGAGCAGGTCACGCTCGCGCTTGGAGGCTCGGTAGCGCACGACGAGTTCGACGAGTTCACGGCGGGCGGCGGCCGTCTCGGGGACCTTGCGCAGGTCGGAGTTGGTGAGCCTGGCGCCCTCCAGGCTGCCCAGCAGGTCGGCGTCCCAGGCGCGCAGGTCCTCGGGGCGTACCAGGTGTTCGGCGAGTTCGGAGTCGAGGGCGAGCAGGTCGCTGACCAGGTCGGCGAAGGAGCGGGTCAGCGCCGGGTAGGGGCCGGGGGCGTCGCGCAGTACGCGTGCGGCGAGCTGGTAGCGGGTGGCGTCGGCCAGCAGCCGGGACGTGGGCTCCAGTCCGATGCGCAGGCCGTGGTCGGTCAGGAGGCGGCCCGCGAAGGCGTGGTACGTGGAGATCACCGGTTCGCCGGGCGGGTTGTCCGGGTCGATCACGTCGGGGTCGGTGACACCGGCCTTGACCAGTGCCTTGCGGACGCGTTCGGCGAGTTCACCGGCGGCCTTGTTGGTGAAGGTCAGACCGAGGACCTGTTCCGGGGCGACCTGTCCGGTGCCGACCAGCCACACCACCCGTGCCGCCATCACCGTGGTCTTGCCCGATCCGGCGCCGGCCACGATCACCTGCGGGGCGGGCGGCGCGATGATGCAGGCCGTCTGCTCCGGGGTGAACGGGATGCCGAGGAGCTCCTTGAGCTGCTCGGGGTCGGTGATTCGGGCGGGCATGTCGGAGAGGCTAGCGGCGGGCACTGACAGCGGATGCCCGATCGGCCGACGGGACGAGGAGAGACGCAGGTCGGCGCGGGTGGTGCGATGCGTCACGCCCGCTGCCCGAACACGTCACGCCGACTGACCGACCGCGTGTCACCCGCTACTCGACCACGTGCCGCCCCTCCGGCCGCGCGCTGCACGACGCCCGGAACGCACAGTGGGTGCAGTGCTGGCCGGTGCTCGGCGTGAACCGCTCGTCGAGGACCTTTCCGGCGGCGGTGGCCAATAGGTCGCCGACCCACTCCCCCTCCTGCGGCTCCTGAGCCTGCACCTTGGGCAGGGTTTCGCCGCCGTCGCGCTTGGCCGCGCCCTGGCGCAGCTGCACGAGTTCGGCGCCGCCCGCTTCGGGGCGTACGCCGTCGAAGGCGTCGTCCACGGCTCCCGCGCCGACGGCCAACTGGTAGACGGCCAGCTGCGGATGGCGGGCCACCTCCGCCGCGCTGACCGGCTGCTTGCCGGTCTTGAAGTCCACGACGTACGCGCGTCCCTCGCTGTCCCTCTCCACGCGGTCCATCTGGCCGCGGATGCGCACTTCGTAGTCGCCCGCTTCGAGCGTGACGTCGAAGTCGTGCTCGCTCGCCACGGGTGTGCGCCCGGTGCGGTCCAGCACATGCCACTTCAGGAAGCGTTCGAGCGCCACGCGCGCGTGCTCCATCTCCTGCGCCGACTTCCAGGGCGCGTCGAAGGCGAGCGCGTTCCACACCGACTCCAGGCGCTCCATGAGGACGGCGAGGTCGGCGGGGGTGCGTCCGGAGGCGACCTCGTCGGCGAGGACGTGCACGACGTTGCCGAAGCCCTGGGCAGCGGTGGCGGGCGCGTCGGCCTTCACCTCGCGCCCCAGGAACCACTGGAGGGCGCAGGTGTTGGCGAGCTGGTCCAGGGCGCTGCCGGACAGGACCACGGGCTGATCGCGGTTGCGCAGCGGCACCTTGCTCTCGGTCGGCTCGAACATCCCCCACCAGCGGTAGGGATGCGCCGAGGGGACCAGTGGGCGGCCGTCCTCGTCGGCGAGCGCCGCAAGCCTGGCCAAGCGGCGGGCGGCGGCCTCGCGGAGGGGGGCGGAGGCGCGCGGGTCGACGGTCGTGGCACGCAGCTCGGCGACGAGCGCGGCCACGGCCAGCGGACGGCGGGGACGGCCGGTGACGTCCCGCGGCTCGACGCCGAGTTCCGTGAGGAAACGGGAGGGCTGGTCGCCGTCGTCCGCGGGCGCCTTCACCGCGGTGACGACGAGGCGTTCACGCGCGCGCGTGGCGGCGACGTAGAAGAGGCGGCGCTCCTCGGCGAGCAGGGCGCCGGGGGTGAGCGGTTCGGCGAGTCCGTCGCGGCCGATGCGGTCGGCCTCAAGGAGGGAGCCGCGGCGGCGCAGGTCCGGCCAGAGGCCCTCCTGGACGCCGGCGACCACGACCAGGCGCCACTCCAGGCCCTTGGAGCGGTGCGCGGTCATCAGACGGACGGCGTCGGGCCGTACGGCACGCCGGGTGAGCGTGTCGGCGGCGATGTCCTCGGCCTCGATCTCCTCCAGGAAGTTCAGGGCGCCCCGGCCGCCGGTGCGCTCCTCCGCGCGCGCGGCTGTCGCGAACAGGGCGCACACGGCATCCAGGTCACGGTCGGCGTTGCGGCCGGCCGCGCCACCACGCCGCGCGGCCCGTTCCAGACGGGCGGGCCATGGAGTGCCCTGCCACAGCTCCCACAGCGCCTCCTCGGCCGTACCGCCGCCCGCGAGGCACTCCCTTGCCTTCCTGAGCAGCGCGCCGAGCCGCTGGGCGCCGCGGGCGTACACGGGGTCGTGCGCGACCAGGCGCTCGGGCTCGGCGAGGGCCTGGGCGAGCAGTTCGTCCGAGGGCGGCGGCAGCGGGTTGCCTGCCGCGCGCTCCTCCTCACGCAGGGCCCGGCCGAGACGGCGCAGGTCGGCCGCGTCCATGCCGGCGAGGGGGGAGGTGAGCAGGGTCAGGGCGGTCTCGGTGGTGAGCCAGGAGGTGTCCGGAGCCGGGTCCTCGGCGGATCGTTCGGCGGACTGCCCGTCGGTCTCCACGGTCTCCACGGTCTCCACGGTCTCTGCGGTCTCTGCGGGCGCCTCGGCGTCGCCCCTTGGCGCGGATGCCTCGGCGTTGCCCCGTACGCCCCGTGCCGCCTCCGCCGTCGCCACCGCCCGGAGCGCCGTGAGCAGCGGTGCCACCGCCGGCTCGTGGCGCAGGGGCAGGTCGTCACCGTCGATGTCCAGGGGGACGCCTGCGGCCGTGAGGGCGCGGCGGACCGTCGGGATGGTGCGGGATCCGGCACGCACCAGGACGGCCATCTCGCCCCAGGGAACGCCGTCCTCCAGGTGCGCCCTGCGGAGGATGTCGGCGACGTTGTCCAGCTCCGTACCGGCCGTGGGATACGTGTACACCTCGACTCGGCCGCCGTCCCGGGCCGGGACGAGCTCACGATGGGCGCGCACCTTGTCGGCGGGCAGGCGGGTCAGCGGCATGCGCTGGGTCACCAGACGGGTGGCGGCCAGCAGGGCGGCGCCGGAGCGGCGAGAGGTCCGCAGGACCTCGACCGGAGCCGGAAGGCCGTCCGCGCGCGGGAAGGCCGCCGGGAAGTCGAGGATGCCGTTCACGTCCGCGCCCCGGAACGCGTAGATCGACTGGTCGGGGTCACCGAAGGCGACCAGGGTGCGGCCGCCGCCGGCCAGGGCGTGCAGCAGGCGCACCTGAGCCGGGTCGGTGTCCTGGTACTCGTCGACGTACACGGCGTCGTACTGCGCGGCGAGCCGGGCCGCGGCCTCGGGGCGGCGGCCCAGCAGCACCGCGCGGTGGACGAGTTCCGCGTAGTCGAGCACGCCCTGCATGTCGAGCACGTCGAGGTACTCGGCGAGGAAGGCGGCGGCGGCCCGCCAGTCGGGACGCCCGATCCGGCGGGCGAAGGCGTCCAGGGCGTCGGGGCCCAGGCCCAGTTCCCGGCTGCGGGCGAGCACCGCGCGGACCTCGTCGGCGAAGCCGCGGGTGGTCAGGCAGGCACGCAGCTCGTCCGGCCAGCGCACGTGCGTGAGGCCGAGCCGCTCCAGGTCGGGCTCGCCCGCGAGCAGCTCGCGGACGGTGACGTCCTGCTCGGGGCCGGAGAGCAGCCGCAGCGGCTCCACGAACAGGTCGCTGTCCTGGTGGGCGCGGACCAGGGCATAGCAGTACGAGTGGAACGTGGTCGCCCGGGGCGCCCGGGCCGCCCCCATGCGCAGGGCCATGCGGTCGCGGAGTTCGACGGCCGCCTTGCGGCTGAACGTCAGCACGAGGATCCGTGCGGGGTCCCCGCCGCGGGCGATCCGCGCGGCCACGGACTCCACGAGCGTGGTGGTCTTGCCGGTGCCGGGACCTGCGAGAACGAGCAACGGACCGGACCGGTGGTCAACCACCGCGCGCTGGGCGGCGTCAAGTCGAGGGGGATCCTGTTCGGTCGGCGGGGTACGCACCAGTCGGTAAGCGCCACGGTTCCCCTGCCGCACCTGGGGGTGCGGCAGGCGTCTGGTGGAGAAAGAGGAGCTCACGTGGTTCGCCGGTCCTGGTGGTCGTACTGGTTGTCGGGCCGCCGCGCGTGCAGAGCGGGAGGCCGCGGGGTGAGGGGGGCGCGTTCCGTCGACGCTACGCCGCCGAACGGGACGGAAGCGGGGCTTCCGCTTCTTCCCTCCCGGCTCTTGCGACACGCGCGTCCCACGCCTCACGAACGTACGGCATGCCACGGACGTCCCTCGTGTCCCCCGTACGGGCCACAGGTTCCCCTCACAGGGGTCCGATGGCGGAAGCTGTCAGGTGTGACCCTCCGCGCCCTCGTCGCCGTCCCACCGCGCACGTCGCATGTCGAGCCGCGGCAGGTGGCCCTCGGCGGCCCTGCTCGCCTCCTTCAGCGGGGTGCCCTCCGCGCGATAGTGGTCGAGGGCCCGCAGCTCGTGGCCCGGAAGCAGCACCCCGTCGGCGCGCACGACGCGCCACCACGGCACGGCTCCCCCGTAGAGGGCCATCACACGGCCGACCTGGCGCGGACCACCCGCCTCCAGCCACTCGGCGACGTCCCCGTACGTCATGACACGACCGGGCGGGATCTGCTCGGCGACGTCGAGAACCCGCTCGGCGTACTCCGGCAGCGCTTCCGTGCCTCCCGCCCGGGCGCCCTCGGGAAGGTTCTCCTCGCTCATTCGCCCCATCCTGCCCCACCCCACCGACAACGTGACGCACTCGGCACCGGACGCATCTCTCGCCCTGGAGCGGGGCTTCCGGCAGACTGTGCGCCCCCGCATTTGCACCCTGATGCCCCCGTGTGCCGGTGGGGCATGCCACCATCGTGCGGGCGGTGACTGGTGATACGAGACCAAGAAGAGACGATGAAGCAGCAGGGCGTGCACGCCGAAGGCGCGGAGGGCGGCTCTGCCGTCCCTTCACGTCCGGACGCCGCCGACGTGCACGAAAAGAGCCCTGAAGAGGCCGCACGCACGAAGGATCCGCAGAACCGGGCCGATGGTCCGGACGACGCTCACGTCGACGAGGTCGAGGGCGACGAACCGCTGCTCCCCGCGCGCGTGCACCGCCCGTCCGACCTGATGCGGCTCCTGGTGGGCGTGCTCGCCGTCGTCGTCCTGCTCGCGATCGCCGCGTTCGCACACGGAACGACCTCGGGACTCGAGCAGGACATCAACAAGGGCACCGGCCAGGCGCCCGATCTGCTGATCAAGATCGCGGGGCTGGCGTCGAGCATCGCGATCCTCCTGGTGCCGGTCGCGTTCGCGATCGAGCGGCTGATCAAACGGGACGGGCTGCGCATCGCAGACGGCGTGCTCGCCGCGGTCCTCGCACACGGAGTGACCCTCGCCACCGACCTATGGGTGGCCAGGGCCGCCCCCGACTCGATCCAGGAGGCGCTCACCCAGCCCTCCCCCGGTGACATCCACGCCCTGACCGACCCGGTGCACGGATACCTGGCACCCGTCATCGCGTACATGACAGCCGTCGGCATGTCCCGACGGCCCCGCTGGCGTGCCGTGCTGTGGATCGTGCTGATGCTCGACGCGTTCTCGATGCTGGTCACCGGTTACACGACGCCGTTCTCGATCATCCTGACGGTGCTGATCGGCTGGACCGTGGCCTACGGGACGCTGTACGCGGTCGGCTCCCCCAACGTCCGCCCCACGGGACAGACCCTGATGGCCGGCCTGCGGCACGTCGGGTTCCACCCCGTCTCGGCGGCCCGCGAGGAGGCCGCGGACACGGAGAACGGCGACCGAGGCCGACGCTACTTCGTCACCCTGGAGGACGGCCCGCCGCTCGACGTCACGGTGGTCGACCGGGAGCAGCAGGCGCAGGGCTTCTTCTACCGCGCTTGGCGCAATCTGACCCTGCGTGGCTTCGCCACCCGCAGCAGCCTGCAGTCGCTGCGCCAGGCACTGGAGCAGGAGGCGCTGCTCGCATACGCGGCCATCGCGGCCGGCGCCAACGCACCCAAGCTCATCGCGACCTCCGAGCTGGGCCCCGACGCCGTGATGCTCATCTACGAGCACACCGGCGGGCGCACGCTGGACACGCTGGCGGACGAGGAGATCACCGACGAACTGCTGCGCAACACCTGGCACCAGGTGCAGGCACTGCAGTCGCGGCGCATCGCGCACCGCAGGCTGGCGGGTGACGCGATCGTGGTGGATCGTTCCGGCAGGGTGATCCTCACCGATCTGCGCGGTGGCGAGATCGCGGCCGGCGATCTACTGCTGCGCATGGACGTTGCCCAGCTGGTCACCACGCTCGGCCTGCGGGTCGGCGCCGAGCGGGCCGTGGCCTCCGCGGTCCGCGTCCTCGGCCCGGACGCCGTCGCCGACTGCCTGCCGATGCTCCAGCCGATCGCCCTGACCCGCTCCACGCGCGCGACGCTGCGAAAACTGGCCCGTGAGCGGGCGCAGCGGGAGCGCGAGGCGGTCCTCGAGGCATCACGGCAGGACAAGCAGGCCCGTCTGGAGGAGGGCTCGGACGACAGCGGACCCGTACTCGAGAAGCCCGACAAGAAGACGGTGCGCGCGGAACAGCGTGCCGAAAAACGGGCCATCGACGAGGCTCTGGAGGAGGCCCGCGAAGAGGATCTGCTGACGCAGATCCGGCACGAGGTGCTGCTGATCAGGCCGCAGGCGCCCGTGGAGCCGGCCCGCCTGGAGCGGGTGCGGCCACGCACGCTGATCAGCTTCATCGCGGGCGCCATCGGCGCGTACTACCTGCTGACCCAGCTCACGCACATCGAGTTCGGCACCCTCTTCGCCCAGGCCCAGTGGGGCTGGGTGATCGCGGCGGTGCTGTTCTCGGCGCTCAGCTATGTCGCGGCGGCCATGGCGCTGCTGGGGTTCGTGCCCGAGCGGGTGCCGTTCGTGCGGACCGTGGCGGCGCAGGTCGCCGGGTCGTTCGTGAAGATCGTGGCACCGGCCGCGGTCGGCGGTGTTGCTCTGAACACGCGTTTCCTCCAGCGCGCGGGAGTACGGCCCGGCCTCGCGGTGGCGAGCGTCGGCGCCTCGCAGCTGTTCGGCCTCGGCTGCCACATCCTGATGCTGCTGTCCTTCGGCTATCTGACCGGCACCGAGAAGACCCCGTCGCTGTCGCCGTCCCGGACGGTCATCGCCGGCCTGCTCACGGTGGCGGTGCTCGTGCTCGTGGTGACCTCGGTGCCGTTCCTGCGGAAATTCGTCGTCACGCGCGTGAGGTCGCTGTTCGCGGGTGTGGTGCCGCGCATGCTGGACGTGCTGCAGCGGCCGCAGAAGCTGGTGACCGGAATCGGCGGCATGCTCCTGCTCACCGCCTGCTTCGTGATGTGCCTGGACGCGTCGATCCGGGCCTTCGGCGACAACTCCACCTCGCTCAGCATCGCCAGCGTCGCCGTCGTCTTCCTCGCCGGAAACGCGCTCGGGTCCGCGGCGCCGACCCCGGGCGGCGTGGGCGCCGTGGAGGCGACCCTGACGGTCGGCCTCATCGCCGTCGGCCTGCCCAAGGAGGTCGCCGCACCGGCCGTCCTGCTGTTCCGGCTCCTGACGCTGTGGCTGCCGGTGCTGCCGGGCTGGCTGGCCTTCAACCACCTGACGCGCAAGGGCGCCTTGTAGCCGTACGCTGGCGGGAGTACCTCGTACGGCCCGCGCCCCGAGCGCCCCACCGTGCGCCGCCCCAGGATGGGATCATGCCGAAGCCCTTCCGGATCCGCGCCGCCATGACCGTCGCCGTACTGCTGTCCTCCCTGGTGGCGGGCTGTAGCAGCGGCTCCGGCAACGGGGACCTGACCGCGCAGAAACTGGACTGGAAGGACTGCCCGGCGCCGTCCCCGGCGGAGGGCGGCGGCAGCCCCCCGTCGCCGCTGCCGAACGGCGGCACCTGGCAGTGCGCCACCATGAAGGCGCCCCTCGACTGGAACAACCCCAAGGGCGCGACCATCGGCCTCGCGCTGATCCGGGCGAAGGCGAGCGGCGACCCGAGCAAGCGGATCGGGTCGCTGATCTTCAACTTCGGCGGCCCCGGCGGCTCCGGCGTCACCACGTTGCCCGCCTTCGGTGAGGACTACGCCAAGCTGCGCACCCGCTACGACCTGGTGAGCTTCGACCCGCGCGGGGTCGGCCGCAGCGACCCGGTCGAGTGCAAGAGCGACGCACAGCTCGACGAGTACTTCCAGCAGGACGCGACGCCCGACGACGCGGCCGAGCGCGCCCAGCTCCTGGACCGCACCAAGCAGTTCAACGGAGCCTGCGAGAAGAACTCCAAGAGCGTCCTGCCGCACGTGCGCACCACGGACGCCGCCCGCGACATGGACCTCATGCGTCAGGTCCTCGGCGACGAAAAGATGCACTACTTCGGCATCTCGTACGGCACCGAACTCGGCGGCGTCTACGCCCACTTGTTCCCCAAGAACGTGGGCCGGGCCGTCTTCGACGGGGTCGTCGACCCCACGCAGAACCCCGAACAGAGCTCGCTCGGGCAGGCCCAGGGCTTCCAGCTCGCGCTCGACAACTTCGCCGAGGACTGCACATCGAAAACCACCGAGTGCCCGATCGGCGACACCCCGCAGGACGTCAAGGATCGCATCGCCAAGCTGCTCAGCGACCTCGACAAGAAGCCGATCCCGGGCATCTTCCCGCGCCAGCTGACCCAGACCGCCGCGACCAACGGCATCGCGCAGTCCCTGTACTCCAAGGACTTCTGGGAGTACCTCACGGAGGGCCTCGAGCAGGCCTACGACGGCGACGGCAAGATCCTCATGCTGCTGTCCGACTCGATGAACGGCCGCAGCGAGAACGGCGAGTACAGCAACATCACCGCGGCGAACACCGCCATCAACTGTGCCGATGACAAGCCGCGGTACACCGCCGACTTCGTGGAGCAGAGGCTGCCGCAGTTCCGCTCCGCCTCCCCGCTGTTCGGGGACTTCCTGGCCTGGGGCATGCTCAGCTGCACCGACTGGGCGGTGCCGGGTGCCGCCGACCATCCCGACGTGAGTGCGCCCGGGGCGGCGCCGATCCTCGTCGTGGGCAACACCGGCGACCCGGCGACCCCGTACGAGGGCGCGCGGAAGATGGTGGACGCGCTGGGAAAGGGCGTCGGCGTGGAGCTGACGTACAAGGGGCAGGGGCACGGCGCGTACGACAGCAAGAACAAGTGCGTGCAGGACGCGGTGAACGGCTATCTGCTGGATGGGAAGGTGCCGCCGACCGGGACGGTCTGCTCCTGACGCATCGGGATTACTGATAGAAGTCGCAGGTCAGAGGGTTATCCACAGGCTGGCACGGGCTCGGCTTGATCCGCCTACTATGGCCTGACTGCTCCCCGCGGCTCCGTGCGGGGAGCTCGTGAGGGGGGTGTGCATGTCGCGTTTCGCACGATGGACCGCCACGGTCGCGGCAGCGGTGCTGCTGGCCGGATGCAGCAGCGGATCGTCCGGCGGAGGCGGGAACGAGGGCAAGGGCCGGTCCGATACACCGTCGGCGTCGCCGACCGCCACGTCGGCCGCCCTGCCCGCCTCACTCACGGCACAGAAGCTCACCTGGGGTGGCTGCAAGGCCACGGGAGACTCCCCGGCGCCGAGCGCCGACTGGCAGTGCGCCACGCTGAAGGTGCCGCTGGACTGGGCGAAGCCGGACGGCGAGACGATCGGTCTGGCGCTGATCCGTGCCAAGGCCACCGGGGGCGACCACATCGGCTCGCTGCTGTTCAACTTCGGCGGCCCGGGCGGCTCGGGCGTGTCCATGATGCCGTACTACGCCGCCACGGTCTCCAAGCTGCGCCAGCGGTACGACCTGGTGAGCTGGGACCCGCGCGGGGTCGGGGCGAGCGAGGGCATCCGCTGCCGCGGCGACCGGGAGATCCAGTCCGCCGAGACGGTGGACGCCACCCCGGACACGTCGGCCGAGGAGCAGGCCTACTTCCGGGACTCCACCGACTTCGGCAAGGGCTGCGAGAAGGCCGCCGGGAAGCTGATGGCGCATGTGTCGACGACCGACACGGCCCGCGACATGGATTTGATGCGCCAGGTCCTCGGCGACGCGAAGATGCACTACTTCGGCATCTCCTACGGCACCGAACTGGGCGGTGTGTACGCCCACTTGTTCCCCAAGAACGTGGGGCGGCTGATCCTGGACGCGGTGGTCGACCCGAGCGCCGACTCGGTGGGCCACGCCGAGAACCAGGCGAGGGGGTTCCAGCGGGCTTTGGACGACTACCTCAAGTCCACGGGCCAGGACCCGAAGCAGGGCTCGCAGAAGATCGTGAACCTGCTGGACGGGATCGACGCCAAACCGCTCCCGACGTCGTCCGGGCGCAAGCTGACACAGACGCTCGCGGTCACCGGAATCGTCCTGCCGCTGTACAGCGAGGCCAGCTGGCCGACGCTCACCAGCGCCCTGAAGGCCGCCGAGCAGGGTGACGGCTCGAAGCTGCTGTCGCTCGCCGACAACTACAACGAGCGCGACTCCTCGGGGCACTACGGCACAACGGCCCACGCACAACGGGTCATATCGTGCCTGGACGACAAGCAGCGGCCCACGCTGACGGAGACGAAGAAGCTGCTGCCGGAGTTCGAGAAGATCTCGCCGGTGTTCGGGGACTTCCTGGGCTGGGACACGGCCGGCTGGTGCCACGACTGGCCGGTGGCAGGGCAGTACGACACCCCGGAGGTCAGTGCGCCGGGTGCGGCGCCGATCCTGCTGGTCGGCAACACCGGGGACCCGGCGACGCCGTACGAGGGCGCCCGCAGAATGGCGGACGAGCTGGGCAAGGGCATCGGCGTGGAACTCACCTGGAAGGGCGAGGGACACGGGGCGTACGGCAACGGGAGCGACTGCGTCGACTCGACGGTGAACGCGTATCTGCTCGACGGGGCGGTACCCAAGGACGGCAAGGTCTGCTCGTAGCGCCCACGCCGGGCTCAGGGCCCCGGGCAGCGGAAAGGGGCCCGGCACTGGTGGTGCCGAGCCCCTCCGGGACCGGGGAAGGCGTGTGTCTAATAGACCGGCAATTAGGTCCACATAGGCATTGGCCTGCGGTTTCTCCCCCCTCTCACCCCTCTTGGGCCGTCGTGGGGCCGTCATCGGTGCTGGGGCCGTCACCGAAGGCCCGATTCACTGCCTCGCGTGTGCGCTTCTCGCTGCTCGGCATGAGATGGGTGTACGTGCGGAGGGTGAAGCCGGGATCGTGGTGCCCCAGGTACTCGGACACGGCCTTGACGCTCTCCCCCGCGTCCAGCAGGACCGACGCGTAGAAGTGCCTGAGCGCATGCATCCCGTTCTCCCGCCCGCGCGGTACCCCAGCCGCATCCAGGGCGGGCCGCCAGGCTGCTCGGTTGAAGTCGTTGCGGATCACCTCACCGCCCTTGTCGCTGCGGAAGAACACGGACGCCGTGACCGGCGAGCCGTCGACCGTCCGCCACGGCAGGGTCACGGCCACGGGCGGATGCCGGGTTATGTGCTCCTCCAGGGACCGGGCGACGCTCTCAGGCAGAGGGACCGTACGCGTCTTGCCTCCCTTGGGCAGGGCGAACACCGGGCGGTGGTGGATGAGCTTCACCTGGCGGACGACGTGGACCAGGCCCTCGACGAAGTCCACGTCTTCAACGGCGAGCCCGAACACCTCGCCCTGACGGAGGCCGCATCCGCCAGCCACGTCCACCATGGGCCGGTACTGCTCCGGCAGCGCCGAACGCACCGCGAGAACGCGCTCACGCGACCAAGGAACGATTCGCCTCACGTCCGCCTTGGGTGCCCGTACCGATGACGAGCGGCAAGGGTTGTCCGTTATGAGCCGGTCGTCGACAGCCGCCGTCAGCATGGTGCCGAGGTTCGCGAAGATGACCCGCTGATAGGCGGGCGCCACTCCCGCATCCTCCAGCTTCCGCAGCCACTCACGGATATGCGTAGGACGGAGCGCACCGAGCGTGCGACTGCCTAGGTACGGCAGAACGTGCCGCCGAATGCGCATCTCTGTGCCGACAAAGGTGCCAGGGTCCATCGTGAGCGACGCGAGCCACCGCTCAGCGTGCTGCCTCACAGTCAGGCGACCGGCACGCGGATCGATGTACTGTCCGCGCGACATGTCCGCCTCGATCTGAACGAGCCACTGTTCAGCGAGCCTCTTCTGTCGGTCCGGGAAGGACTTGCTTTTCTCCGTACCGTCGGGACCGATATAGCGAGCGCGGTAGCGCATGCCGCTGCCGTGGCGGTCGGTCTTGGCCCTACGGGTCTTGCCGTCCGGGCCGACCTCGCTGCGGAACCAACGGTCCTGGATGTGTCCAGCCATCAGGCAGCCTCCCCGATCCGGGAGTCGACCCAGGCCCGCACGTCGTTCGGATCGAAGCGAAGGTGCCGGCCGACTCGGAAGCCGCGGGGACCCGTGCGCTTGCGGCGCCACTGGTAGACCGTCTCGACACTGGGCAGCTCGAACATCTCCACCAGGTCGTCAGGCGTAAGGAAGCGGTTCGGCAGCTCAGAGGGCACGTCACCACTCCCTTTCCTGGATGGGCTCGTCGCGTAGGGCTTCGCGGGCGGTTTCACGGTTGAGCTGGAGGTCACGGGCGATCGTGGCGGCGAGCGCGGATTCGCCGGGGGTGTGGCCGTGACCGGCGTACTGCCAGTCGGCGAGGACCAGTACGGTGTCCGGCTCGTGGCCCTCCAGGCCGAGGGCGGCGTGCTCCTGGGCGGCGCGGTAGTCAGCGCGGGCCTGGCGGAGTTCGCCGAGGGTGGTCGAGTAGCGGCGGGACTTGGAGGAGAAGTGGCCGCGGAAGCCGAGCATGTGGGCCCAGGCCCAGAGGCGGCGGTCTGGGTACAGCGGATCGAGGGTCTTGCACGCTTCGATCAGGCGACGGGTGTGGTCCGGGACCTGGTAGCGGTCGAGTTCGGAGAGTTCGCCGATGCGGCGGTCGAGGGTTCCGGTGTTCTCGGCTGCTTTGGTGGCGTACTTGGCGACGTAGGAGGCCACCTTTTGCTCGGTGATGTCTGAGCGGTCTCCGAAGGCCTTCACGGGCCGGACGTCGAGTTGCTTGCCCCAGCGGAAGGTGCGAGTGGGCTGGCCGTCGGCGGCCGGGACCGAGACCGAGGTGTACGAGTGTCCGACGGCGGCGCGGATGGCGTCGGCGAGGAGATCGACCGAGGCCCAGGCGGGCGGTGGGGTGTCGGGTCCCTCGGGACCGTCGAGGCGGATCACGGCATGGAAGTGAAGGGCACCACGTTTCTGGAACTCGGCGACCTTGCCGTACGAGACGCGAACGTGGTTGGGCAGTTCGCGGCGAGTGAGTCCAGCGCGGGCGGCGATCTCGCGGCGCAGTCGGGTGGTGAATCGCATCCACAGGTCGCCCGCATGGTTGTTGAAGAGGACGGCGCCCGCGTAGTCGTACGACACCGGATCGAGCGCTGTACCGACCGCCGAGTCGTCGGCGGCGTGGCGGGTGCCGCAGCGGCAGACGCCGAGGTCGGGGCGATTGTGGACCGGGCCGAAGGAGGGGGCGGTGAGGGTGGCGAAGACGCGGGGGTGGTCGCGGACGGTGGTGGGGATGTCGCGGCTCTCGTCTCCGGCCAGGCCTGCGCGGATGAGGTGGTAGGTGTCGCCCGCGTACGTCCAGGCGCAGGCGGGGCAGCGGGAGGCGCGGCGGTTGCCGCAGGCGAGGCGGAGGCGTCCGCCGGGCTCGTTCTCGGTGCTGTAGTGGTGCAGGGTCTCGCCGGTGGTCTTGTCCTTGTGGAGGATCCAACCGCGCAGGTGGATGGGGTCGGCGCAGCCGCCGGTGCGGCGGATCTGGTCTTCCCAGCGGTTGTAGTCGGGGGCCGAAGCCACCCTGAGCAGATCGCGGAGGGTGGTCGGGTCGAGCAGCGTGTCAGGCACGGGCGCCCTCCCGGATGCGGCGGGGGCGAGTGGTGCCGGTGCCGTGGCAGGCCGGGCAGTGCGCGGTGATGGTACGCAGGTGGCCGTGACGGTCTCGGCCGCCGAGGGTGACGGCGGCGGAGGCGAAGCCGTCGCAGGCCGGGCAGATCCTCGGCGGGGGCGGAGTGTGGCGGGCCATGATGGTGGTTCCTTTCGATTGCGGTTGGAAGGAACGGCCCCGGGTGGCGGCGTGCTTGGCGGCTTGTGCGCCACCCGGCGGCCGGTCAGAGAGAGATGTGCGTGCCCCGGCGGCCGCGGCCCTTGGCCGCGTACATGGCCGCATCAGCGGCAGCGAGTGCCTCTGTCAGGAGCGGCACCGGCAGTTCGGCGATGGGGCAGATTCCGACCGAGGCAGCGAGCGGCAGGGACACCCCGTCGTAGTGCAGCGGCTGATGGAGTGCGGACGTGAGCGCGTCGAGGTCGGAGGCGGTCAGGTGCCGGATGGCAGCGACGAATTCGTCACCGCCCAGGCGTCCGGCAGTGCCATTGCGTCCGCACCAGGCGTGCAGCCGGTCAGCGGTGGCGATGAGGGCGGCGTCTCCGGCGGCGTGGCCGTGGGTGTCGTTGAGGGTCTTGAAGTGGTCGAGGTCGATCAGAAGCACGGCGGTGGTCGGGTGCCGGCGGATGAGGTATTCGGCACGGGCAGTCCATCCGGCGCGGGTATGGAGGCCGGTGAGCGGGTCGCGGCGGGCGCTGGCGAGGCGGCGGGTGAGGATGCCGCCGTGCACGGCCCAGCCGAGTAACGGCACGATGCCTGCGGCTATCTGCAGATCCATGGCTTCTCTCCTTGACGATGGCGGTTGGCTCGGGCTGATCGGTCTGGGAGGCGGCGGCGTGCTTGGCGGCTTGTGCGTCGCCCCGGGAGCCCGGTCAGCGGCGTTTGGCTTCGGCGGTGATCAGGGAGCGGATCACCAGGGCGCAGACGGCGACGGATGCACCGGTGATGGCGACCGCGAGGAGCATGGAGACCAGGACGGCGCCGACGACCAGGACCACGGCCGTACCGCCGCCGACGAGGGCGAGCACGCTGCCGGGCGTGAGCTGGATGGTGGGGCGGGAGGGCGCGGCCGGGGCGGTGGCGGCAGGCTGGTGGATCGTGGCCGTCTGCTCGGTGACGGGTGCGGGCGGGAGGACGATGCCCGTGGGGACGGGCATGGTCGGGATCTTGGGCCGGAGCATGGTCGGTCTTCCTTCCGTGGCTACTTGACGGCGGGGTCGATCACGGGGGCGAGGAGGCTGTCGGCGAGGAGGTAGCCGCCCAGGAGGAGCACAGCGACGAGCCACCAGGGCGGGCGGATGAGCTTGACGCCGAGCCAGCCGACGACGAGCAGGGCGAACCAGAGCGGGACCTGCATGGCGGGCGGTCTCCTAGCGGACGCGGCAGCGGTGGGTACGTGCGGCGAGCTGCGCCGCGGACTGGCTGGAGTAGTCGGCGGACCAGCCGCAGCGGTCGGCGGTGCATACGGCGGCGTGCTTGGTCTGGCCGTGGCGGTCGCGGTGGGTGCCGATCTGCACCGGGCCGATGCTCATCACGGAGTGGAAGTGGTCGCGGGCAGGCATGTCTGATCAGTCCTTGTGTGCGGTGGGGTCGGGGAACTGAGCGCGGATGCTGAGGGCGATGGCCGGGTCATCGACGCGGTGTGCGGCTTCCTCGGCGAGCAGGTAGGCGAGGTAGGGGCGTCCGGCGGCGGCCATCTCCCGTGCTCCGTCGAGGTAGTCGGCGACCGTCAGGTTGGCGGGGTCATAGGTCATCTCTGTCTCCTCCGTTCTGGTCAGGCGAGTTGGGCGGCGATGGCTTCGGCGAGCTGCGGCGGTACACCGAGCCGGGCGCGCAGGGTGTCGGTGTCGATCGGCGATCCGGTGCGGGCCTGATGTGCCTCGGCAACCTTGCGAGCGTGGTCGACCAGGGCGGCCGGGACGGGCACGGCCGGAGCCGGGGCAGATGCCGCAGTGGCGACCGGCAGAGCGGGGGTGTCGTCGTCCGTCGTGACGGCCTCGCGTTCTGGAGCCGGTTCGGGGGCCGGGGCTGCGGGTGCCGGCGGAACCGGGACCTGGTCCCCGGCCGAGTGGGCCAGGAGCGTGCCGCCGAGGAAGGCGAGGGCGGGCCATCCAGCGATGCCGAGGCGGAGCAGGGCGGGCGGGTCGGCCAGGTTCAGGAATCCGGCGGTGGCGATGTTCGCGCCGAGCGAGGCGACCAGGGCGATCAGGAACCAGCACCAGGCCAGCCGGGACGGACCGTCCGAGCGCAGCCGTCGCCAGGCGGCGACCAGGAGCAGGTCGACACTGACCGGGTAGGCCCATGCCTTCCATCCGTCCTGTCCGGCAGCTGCGGCAAGGTCGTGCAGGTGGGCGAAGGACAGGGCTCCGGCGATGACGGCCTGGACCAGGACCGCGTCGACGCGCAGGGCGGGGCGGGCCATCAGGACTCGCCGCCGGGGTAGGGCGGGCCGCCGTTGGGGTCGTAGCCGGGCGGGAACGTCCCCGGCGGCGGCGCGGGCAGCGAGGCCGCCAGGGACGTACCGACGATCTCGATGAAGTCGGAGTCGGCTCCGGCCGGGTCGCCGTACAGGGCGAGCTGGCCGAGCATCCGGACGGTGCGGGCGAAGTCCTCGCAATCGGGGCACATAGCGGGGCTTCCTCCCTTCGTGAGGCATGGCGGGGGTAGGGACCTGGCGTGAAGGCGGTCACGCCGACCGGAGAAGCGGGAGAGGGTCAGACCGTGGCGGGGGCCGTCTTGGATAGCGACACCCGGGCGGACGGCACCGGAGCGACAGCCGGGCGGAAGGCCGCGAGGGCAGGCAGGTCCGGGGTGCGGTCGGCGTGCCGGTTGCAGATGTTCACGGCCGCGCGCAGCGAAGTGTGCGGGGCACGGATCCGGGCCCAGCCGCCGGAGGAATCACCGGTCACGGCGACGCCGGGCGTGTCGGTCGGGATCTGGATGGCGGCGAGGACGGCGTCCGGGGAGATGTCCCCGAAGGCCATATTGGCGCTGGATTCGTCGTTGACCCGGTGCGCAGTGCGGCCAGTGAGTTGGGCGCGGAGCATGGTGATGCCCTTGCCGAGTTCGGAGCCGAAGCGCTGCCCGCAGATTTCGAGGTAGATCCCGGCCGCGCGGCCGAGCTGGGCGAGCCGCACGAGGGCAGTGATGATCCGGTCCCGGCGTTTCTCCTCATCCTTGGTGGCGTAGAGGGCGAGTTCGGCGACCTCGTCGACCAGGACCACGACCGGGACCGGACGCAGGCGTTCGGGCAGGTCCCAGATGTCGGCGGCGATCTCCGCATCGGGCACGATCACGCTGATGCGCTGCTCGGCGCGGATGAGCTGATAGACCTCCTCCATGTGCGTGACGAGCGCTTCGAGCAGTTCCAGCGCGGTGTCGGGGTTGTCGGCCAGCGCGGAGAACCGGCGGGCCAGCGGGAAGAGTTCAACTCCCTGCTTGCAGTCGATGCCGACCAGGGCGACGTCGTGCGGGGCGAGCCCGGCGACCAGGTTGCGCTGGTAGACGGACTTGCCGGACTCGGTGGCGCCCAGGGTGAGCGCGTGCGGGACGGCACGGTAGTCGCGGTAGTGCACGCCGCCGTCCTCGCGCAGCGCGACCGGGATCCGCATCGGGCGGATGGTGTCGGTCTGGGTGGGCATCTGCACCCGCTTGAGCACGTCGTAGCCGGTCATCCGCAGCTCCACCACGCCGGAGCGCAGCTCACGCGAGGTGACGCCGTACATCGCGAACGAGTGCCGCAGCCGGTCCGAGGCGGCGGCGATGTCGAAGGCGTCCTGACCGGGGCGGAGCTTGAGCCGCAGGACCAGGCCGGTCCGAGTCGGGCGCAGCCGCAGGATCCGCGGCGGACGGGACTCGGGGACGGGCCGGTTGGCGGCCCGGGCCAAGGCCAGGCGCCAGCGGGACGGCGGGACCGTCAGCCCGCAGGCGTCCATGACCGAGGCGTAGCGGACCAGGACCCGCAGCGCGGCGAAGGTGACCCCGAAGGTCATCCAGTACCAGGCGGGGCGCCGCCACCGCAGGAGACCCGCAGCGGCGACGACCAGCACCAGCGTGACCGTGAACGCGGTCACGATCAGGCCGCCTTCGGCTTCGCGGCAGCGGCGGCGAGCGAGGTGACCGCGACCGCGCGGAAGGCGATGCCGTGCCGCTTCTGCCCGTTGAAGTCGTTCTCCCACGGTCGGGCGATCAGGCCCGTGAGCGCGACCGGCGTACCCATGGCCAGCTCACCGGAGATGCCCGGCTCCGGGACGGTGATGGACAGGATCTCGACCGCGTCGTTCGCCGCGAACATCACGTCCACGGTCATCATCGTCGCGCCGGTCTCGGCGTCGGTGGCGATCTCGCCCGTACGGCGATCCTTGACCTTGGGCTGCGGGGTCTTGGCGACCATCACGGTCGCGGGTGGAGGTGTCGACGGGAATCTGACGCACAGCAGATCACTCCTCTATAGAGGTTGGACTCCGTCACTCATGTATATGAGTGACATGAAGAAGAGTGCCTGACTCCTATACATGAGTCAACCCGCCGCGAAGACGAACTCGCGACGGGCTGCGTGAAGTTGAGCGCGCGTCAGTCGGCGGCGGGGATCCGGTACTCGAAAACGAACTGGTCAGCGGCCATGAGCGTGTCGCAGACCTCGACCACGAGACCCTCGGTCGTACGGGCCTCACGGATCAGATGAACCACTGGTGCACCGGGGCTGAGCGCCAGTTCGGACGCCTCCGCCTTGGAGGCCGGACGCGCCTGCAGGGTCTCGACGAACTCGGCGAACTCGTGCCCGTGGTCTTCGAGTCGGGCGTAGATGCCACCACCGCCGGGGTTCTCGGCAAACAACTCCGGGATCTCCTTCACGACGTCCCACGGGAGGTACGACGTCGCGGTCTCCACGGGCGTGCCGTTACGGAAGTAGAGCCGACGCCGGGCGAGCACCTGAGTGCCGGCGGGGACGCCCAATCGCTGGGCGGCATCCTCCGGGGCCTCTGTCGGCCCGATGTAGAGGACGCTCACCTTGGCCGTAGCGCCGGACTGTGCGGACTCGGCGAGGTACGCGGCCTTGCCGCCCTGCCGGTGCGAGCGCCGGAAGCGATCGGAGGAGCGGTGCCGTACCGGCGGCCGATCCTTCACGATCGAGCCCTTGCCGTGCCGGGTCTCGACCAGGCCGCTCGCGCGCACCTCGACCATGGCCTTTCGGATCGTGCCGCCGGAGACGCCGTAGCGATCGACGAGCTCTGACTCACTCGGCACCATCTCACCAGGCTTGAGGATGCCTGCCCGGATCTGCTGCACGATCTCGTCGGCGATCTGCACGTACCGAGGTACGGACCGCTCTCCTCCTACTGCGGTTCCCATAGTCCTTCTCTGCCTCCTATGCTCCTGTACATGAGTACATCACAGGAAGCAAGGTCATCGATGCCGCTGCACTCCGTATCTGTGGCTGGAGTGGTGGTGCGCGAAGACGGCCGCCTCCTGGCGATCCGCCGCGCCGACAATGGCACTTGGGAGCTCCCCGGCGGCGTACTCGAACTTGAGGAGACTCCAGAAGCGGGCGTCGCCCGCGAAGTCCTGGAGGAGACGGGCATCCACGTCGAGGTAGACGAGCTCACCGGGGTCTACAAGAACACGACGCGCGGCATCGTCGCTCTGGTCTTTCGCTGCAAGCCCTCCGGCGGCACCGAGCGCACATCGAGCGAGTCGACGGCCGTTTCCTGGCTCACGCCCGAAGAGGTCAGCGAGTGCATGTCCGAGGTCTTCGCGATTCGCCTGCTGGACGCGTTGGACGGCACCGGCCCCCACGTACGGAGCCACGACGGCCGAAGGCTCCTCAGCGCCTAAAGGCTCATGCTGCGAGCCATGCCTGTCGGTGTCGGGCCACGCTGTAGATCTCCTCGACCTGGTCGACGGACAGCCTGCCGGTGAGCGGAGCCAGGGCCGAAACCTCCCGCTCGCGATACACCCTCACCGTCAGCTGCGTGGCCACCACCTTCAGGTCGGTAACGCCGACGAAGACCAAGACCGGCTCCACCGGCACAGCAATGCCGCAGTAGCGCTCAAGCACTCGTTGTACGCGCTGGGCCTCTGCCCGGCTCTTGCGGGCGTAGGGTTCCGCAGGCCCGTGATTGACCTTGACGGCATCGTCACCGACCCAGACCGCCTTCTTCGGGTGATGCTTCGTGTTGATGCTGAACACCCCACCTGGCCCGATCAGCAGGTGGTCGAGGTCCACATCTCGGGGCAGCGGTATGGAGTGCAGCACACGCCACCCTTGGCGTCGGAGTCGATCGAGTTCGGCGCCCACACGTCGCTCTCCAGCCAGGCCCTTGCGCCATGAGTCCCCAGGGGCGGGGCGTCGCAGGAGCCGGGCCATGAGCCGAGCCGCGAGCCCCGAAGTCTCTGTCGCGAGCCGCTTCTGTAAGGCCTTGCCAGGAGGGTTCGCGGCGAGGTCGTCGTCTGGACTCAGCGGCGGCAGGACGGGGATCCGGTGCGATGGCTTGGGCCCGGGTGCCGGCGCCTGGCCCAGGCAGGGTAAGTGCCGCTGCAACGTGACGATCACGGCATCCTGGTACTGCCTGAGCAGAACAGTGATCTGACCCGTCTTGCAGTCAGCCCACCCGGCAGCTGTGCCGTCCGGAAGGTTGGCGTACAGACGGTCGTGACCGTGCCTCTTCCAGCGCGTGACTGTCAGCTCGACCATGGTCCCCCCTGAGACTCGGCAGCATCGATGCCGCCATGCCAACAGCGGGAGCGTCCGGCCACAAGAGCGCGATCGGGATAGAACTTTCCCTACTTCATCAAGGCCCGCGCACGGCGCGGGCGCGCGCCGCCTCTGCGGCGCGGCCTGCCTCCTGTCTGCGCCCCGGCTGGCCGCGCCCGGCGGCGCGCTACGTGCAGCGGGCAGAAGCAAGGAAATCACCCGCGGGCCAAAGACATGCCTCCGGCGGGGGCTCTCAGGCTCCGAGATGGCGGGGGCGCCGTTCGCGTGTGCCGGCCGAGTGGTGGCGTGCGCGGGGAGCTCCCATCCCGCCTGCCGTCGACCCAGGCAGAGCCGAGCAGACGTGGCCCATGGCGTCCAGGTCGTTCGTACAGTGGCGCGCTCCACCTGGACGCCATGAACCACGCCCGCTCCACGGTGTGTGGGTCGACGGCAGACGGGATGGGAGCTGGGGTGAGTAGTGGGTTGAGGCATGGAGGATCTGTCACTGTCGGGGAATGCTGCACTTGGCCAGGTCACGACTGCGACCATTGAGGAGTGACCTCAACTCCCCTATGGGTACCGCTAGTAGTCGCTGGTGTCGGTGTCGTAGCGACGCTGGTCGCAGGGACCGTTGGTGCTTTGATCACGCAGCGCTGGTCAGACCGTCGCGAAAGAGTCGCCTGGGAGCGTGAGCGACAGCGTGAGCGCGAAAGCTGGGCTCGTGAGGACGAGGCCCGTACGTTCGAGCACCGCAGACAGGCGTACGTGGAGTTCTATGAAGCGGTAAAAGCTCTGGCCAGGACCGCTTACAACCATTGCTACGGCTTCACAGAAGGGCCTGAGCTAAAAGAGGGCTGGCAGTCTGATGCTTTCGCCAAGCTCGCACAGTTGCAGTTCTACGCCGATCGGGCCGTAGCCGCTGCTGCTTCCGCTGCCTACAGCGCCGCCTGGTCGTGGGGTCAGTACGGTGTACACGATGCTCCCGACGACCCTAGCTTCTATGAACGGCAGCAGAAGTTCGACGATGCTGAACTTAAGATGCTCCTCCTGATGCGAGAGAGCCTGTCGATTCCGGAAGCTGACCTGACACTTCCACCTCCTGGCTACAGCTACCAGGGGGACCAAAGCGGAGACGGGCATCGGGGGGGCCATGGCTGATGACAGTGACGTCCTTATTGAGTTCTGGAAGTCGCAGTGTGACCAGGCGCGGCAGGTGGAGAACCAACGCGCGGTCCTGACCAACATCGTGATTCTGGTAGCAGCGGCCGGGCTGGGGTTCATCGCACAACAAGGTCTGCGACCCTCAGTCCTGGTCGTCACGGTTCCCATGACGTTGCTCGGGTCGTACGGGGCATTAGCATGCATGAAGTACCGGGAGCGGAATGCTCTACACAATGCACAGGCCGTTAGCCTCCGGAAAAAGCTTGACGCTCTGCACCCCGCTGTTTCTATAGGTGCAGCGTGGGCCGAGGTCCAACGCGATCAACAAGCGAAGTTCCCTCGGCTATTCAGAGTGCGTCTATTCATGCTGTGGGTGGCTCTTCACACAGGCATCGCCGTGGGGGGCTGCTTGTTGAGCGTTTGGGCACTGCTGCTCTAACCGGCCCAGCCACCAACCGCTCGAACCTTCACACCGGTTCTGCCGTTCTTCCCCGTGCCACAACCGCGCCAGATGGGGCGGGGACTCACAGGGAACCGCGGTCGCCGACGGGGCGGCAGCCAGTAGGTGCCGAAGTCAGTATCCCGCAGGTCAGGCCTCAACTCGCCCCACCTCGCCCCTAAAGCGGTGGTCGACGGGCCCGTGCCCTTCGCGTGCCCGGTCCAGCGGGAAACCACGGAGGACAACGGGCACTCACGAGAGCGAGACACGAGAACGGCCCCGACCTAACTAACCAGGTCAGGGGCTGTTCGCACTGCTCTCAGAGCGGAGGCGGTGGGATTTGAACCCACAGTGACATCGCTGCCACGACGGTTTTCAAGATCGCTCGTGGGGCTGGCCACCCATCGAGGCTTCGCCACCTATCTAGTCACGCACCGCAACAAGGTTGGCAACGCGCGGAATTGTTCGATAGACAGCGAGCGGAATCACAGAAAAACCGGGATGCTGAGGAAGATCGATAAACCCCATTCCTCCCAAGTTTTTCATTAGGCCATTGACGCTGCCCGCAAATCTAATCCTATTCACGGTCCCGTCGGAATTGAAGAAATCAAAGTCTGGCACAGTTGTATCTTCAGGACCATAGCTTCCCACGCTGCCCACTAGCGTCCACTCCTGCGGCTCTGTCCCATACCGCGCAAAGAGAATATCTGCTTCCGAATCCAGATACTGTCGCCCTTCCTGCAAACGGGAACCGATCAGCACTCCTCCCGATTCGACAGGCGAAAGGTTGACATGCAGACCTGGAGCAAAGATTCCTCTTGCCATGCGGATAATCGCACGGAGTGAATCTCCATCAATCCCCCCGATTCCCTTAAAGTCGGGGATCGAGTCCTCTAGTTGACGTTCGGACTGCGCTTGACCAGGCCTCGGCTGCTTAGTCCCTTGCTGCCCACCCCTGCTTTTCCCCTTGCCCGGGGGCGCCTTGACCGCGGCAGGACCCAAGTCCACACCCATGCCTTGAAGGCCTAGCGCGACAGAAGCGAAGGCCGAGAAGACAGTGGCTGCATATCGAGTGTCGAAGAGAGATCCCATGGCGGTAATGCGAACGAGCGAACCAGGTGGGGCGACTTTTTTGATAGCCCCCGATGCCCACTGGGATGAATCAGACACCTCTTCCGAAACATCCTTGAGCAGACTCTCAGACTCCAACGCTTCTTCCAGCATAGGAAATAGGGCATCACCAAGGGATTTTTGAGTGTACCTCTCACTGCCGGCCACTTGGAGATGCTGGGCGAAGCTTCGCGGTCCGACCGTGGACCTCTTCTCGTGCGTACTCGTTTCTCGCTCTTCTTCTGCAACGCCACCGTCGAGCTGAGCCAGCATCGCCCGCACCTTGTCGGTGTCTACATACAAAAACTCGCGCAAAATCAAGCGGCACCCCTCATCGAGCTCGAAGTGTGATGCTATATCCGAACCAGTGACGCTGCAGGGTAATTACAGATGTTGACACCGAGTGCCGAAGGGGCTGCCACCGGCGAAAGCACACCGAACGGAGCCCACGCACACCCCCGGTAACACTGGCGCCCTCCCTTTCGGTACGTGCGCCTCGTACTTGGGGCGCTGGGCCCTCTCTGTCCCTAGCGGCGAACCACCCTGCGGGGACTTCCTGGCCGCCAACCTTGGGTGAGTGTCCAACTGCGTAACAGCACTGACGCGAACCCTGCTGGCCGCACCGAGGTGATGCTTCCGTGCGCCCCCGCCGCGCCGCTCCCCCGGTCCAAGCACGACTGGATCATCGGCGCGCATGAGGGGATTCGGAAAGTACTGGGGTTGGGTGGTCTTTGCCGTGCTCATCACGGGCTGGCTGACTTTCGACTTCGGGCCGGTCGTGCTCCTTGTCCTGTCTGGGATCAGCGCCTTCTACTTCTTCTTCAACGTGCCCGTCTGGTGCGGAGCCGAGGGACGCGGTGGCTCGTGCCGTAACAACAGCCACGGCGCGCTCATGGGCTGTCACCTCCGCCAACACAAGTGGCAGAAGCTCAAGATGATCTTCTGGAGGGCTCGGTGGGCACGGCTCCGACAGGAGCTGTTCCAGAACGCGACCACCACCCTGGCCAGCCTGGGCGGCATACTCGCCGTCACGTCAGGTGTAGCGGCCACATTGCAACCCTTGTTCGGCGGAGGCTGGTAGCAGGGAACCGCTAGCCGCGTTCCAGACTCAAAGGTCGAGCCGTGTGACGGCGGCTGCGCGGGGTCTGGGCCGTCTCTGGGCCGTGCGAAGGCGCCCAACGTCGACCGACAACGACAGAAGCCCACGGCATCCGAGCAGCTCAGAGCCGTGGGCTTCTTCAGCCTCGCTGGTCGGCGAGGTCCGTGATCAGTAGACCGGCTTGTGGGGCTCGATCTGGTTGACCCAGCCGATCACGCCGCCGCCGACGTGCACGGCGTCCGCGAAGCCCGCGGACTTCAGCACGGCGAGGACCTCGGCGCTGCGGACACCCGTCTTGCAGTGCAAGACGATCTTCTTGTCCTGCGGGAGGGTCTCCAGGGCAGTGCCCATGAGGAACTCGTTCTTCGGGATCAGTCTGGCGCCGGGGATCGAGACGATCTCGTACTCGTTGATCTCACGGACGTCGATGATCTCGATGTTCTCGCCGTCGTCGATCCACTCCTTGAGCTGCTTCGGAGTGATCGTCGAACCGGCGGCCGCCTCCTGGGCCTCCTCGGACACGACGCCGCAGAAGGCCTCGTAGTCGATGAGCTCGGTGACGGTCGGGTTCTCGCCGCAGACCGCGCAGTTCGGGTCCTTGCGGACCTTGACCTGGCGGTACTGCATCTCCAGGGCGTCGTAGATCATCAGCCGGCCGACCAGCGGCTCACCCGTGCCGGTGAGGACCTTGATCGCCTCGGTGACCTGGATGGAGCCGATCGACGCGCACAGCACGCCCAGGACGCCGCCCTCGGCGCAGGAGGGGACCATGCCGGGCGGCGGGGGCTCCGGGTAGAGGCAGCGGTAGCAGGGGCCGTGCTCGGACCAGAAGACGGAGGCCTGGCCGTCGAAGCGGTAGATGGAGCCCCACACGTACGGCTTGTTGAGCAGCACGCAGGCGTCGTTGACCAGGTAGCGGGTCGCGAAGTTGTCCGTGCCGTCGACGATCAGGTCGTACTGGCTGAAGATGTCCATCACGTTGTCGGCCTCGAGCCGCTCCTCGTGAAGGATCACGTTCACGTACGGGTTGATGCCCTTGACACTGTCACGGGCGGACTCGGCCTTGGAACGGCCGATGTCGGACTGGCTGTGGATGATCTGGCGCTGCAGGTTCGACTCGTCGACCTCGTCGAACTCCACGATGCCGAGCGTGCCGACGCCCGCCGCGGCCAGGTACATCAGCGCCGGCGAGCCCAGGCCGCCCGCGCCCACACAGAGCACCTTGGCGTTCTTCAGCCGCTTCTGCCCGTCCATCCCGACATCGGGGATGATCAGGTGGCGGGAGTACCTGCGGACCTCGTCTACGGTGAGCTCAGAGGCTGGCTCGACCAGGGGTGGCAACGACACGGGGACTCCGTTGGTCGGTCAATCACTACAGTTGTTCTCCCTGTAACACTGCCATGGCCTTCTTCATTCCGAGACACCTGTTCCGATCCGCGAGACGATTTCGTCCCAGTAGCCGGGCATGGTCTCCCAGGGGTCGGCCCGACCGCCGCGATCGGTGCGGTCGGTGAAGTAGATCGTCGCCGCGCCCTGCCAGCGGGCGATGCGCAGCGCCTCGTCGAGGTGGCCGCGGGGCACGCCGTGCACGAAGTGGCAGAAGCGGTCGGGCGGATGGTCTCCGGTCCACTCGGCCACCTGCGACCAGCGGTAGTCGGCCCAGGAGCCGGAGAAGGTCACCAACTGGTCGGCGTTCTCGGCGTAGCCCGGGTGGGGGTGGGTGCCGTGGCCGAGGACGACGTGGGTGTCGGCGCGGATGGCGCGAAGCCCGTTGATGGTGCGGCGGACCTCGGGAAGCGCGGCGCGCTCGCCGGGGCAGCGGTCGAGGAGGAAGCCGTCGACCCGGTACCAGTCGAGGTAGCGGTGCGCGTCCGAGAGCAGGTCGGCGTAGGCGCGGGCGCCGTAGATTGTGTCCAGGTGACCGAGGACACGGACGCCCGCGTTGCGCAGCCGGCCGGCCGCTTCCAGGCAGTGCGGATCGGGGCGCGTGCCGGGACCGCCGCCCGACACGTTGAGGACGACCCAGTGCAGGGGCGTGCCCGGGCGGGTGAGTTCGCCCCACTCCATCGGGGCGACCAGGGGATGCGCAAAGCCGGGGATGCCGAAGCCGGTGCGGACGACGGTGCCCGCGGTGCCAGGTTTGGTGCTGGTCAGATGCGGCATGCCGCCTCCATCCAGATGTCGGCGAGGGACTCTTCGAGGTTGATACGGGGCCGCCAGCCGAGCCGGTCGCGTGCCGTGCGCACGTCGGCCTGCTGCCAGCTGCCGCAGCCGTCGGGGTACGGGTATGCGACTGGGGCGTGGTCGGAGTCGGCGCGGGGGTGGCCGATGGC
This sequence comes from Streptomyces herbicida, assembly GCF_032656585.1. NCBI lineage: Bacteria > Bacillati > Actinomycetota > Actinomycetes > Kitasatosporales > Streptomycetaceae > Streptomyces > Streptomyces herbicida. The sequence goes on along the minus strand of NZ_JAUYWJ010000001.1, from coordinate 504,344 downwards.
GGCCCTCAGGGGTCCGGGCGGTCCGTCGAGTTCGTGCAGGGCGCCGCCGTATCCGGCGACGCGGGCGAGAACGGCGGCGGCATCACGCAGGCGGACGGCGCGGCCCGAACCGATGTTGATGACGCCCTGCGCGGCGGAGAGCGAGGCCGCGTGCACGGCGCGGGCCACGTCGCGGACGTCGACGAAGTCGCGCTGGACGCCCAGGCCGCCGAGCTTGAGCTCGCCGTCGCCGGACTGCATGGCGCGGCGCATCGCCTCGGCGAGGCGGCCGAGCGGGGAGCCGGCCGGTGTGCCGGGTCCTGCGGGCGAGAACACGCGGAGGACCACGGCGTCCAGACCCGAGCCCAGCACGAGTTCGGTGGCGGCGAGTTTGCTGACGCCGTACGGGCCGCCGGGGCGGGGGACGGCGTCCTCGGCCGTGGAGGAGCCGGGCTGGCTGGGGCCGTACTCGGCGCTGCAGCCGATCTGCACCAGCCGGGCGCCGCAGCCGCTGCGGCGCAGGGCCTCGCAGACGGTGGCGACGGCGACGGTGTTGTGCCGGGTGAGTTCGCGGGCGCCGCCGCGGGTGGCTCCGGCGCAGTTGACGACGACGCCGGGGTGCACCGCGTCGAGGAAGCGGGTGAGTGCGCCGGGGCTGCCGGACGCGAGGTCGAAGCGGACGTCGGCGTCGTCGCCGCGGCCGAGCGCGGTGAGCTGGACGGCCGGGTCGGCGAGCAGGCGGTCGGCGACGAAGCGGCCCAGGTAGCCGTTGGCTCCGATCAGCAGGACCCTCATCGTGCGGCTCCCGGGGTGTGCGTTCCGGCTGCTCCGGTGGCTCCGGGCGCTCCGGGTCGGGAGGTGGTCATCTGGTGTTCTCCTTCGAAGGGATGGTGCGGTTGCCTCCGGCGGCTGAGCAGGGCGCCTGCGGCTGGAAAAGGTCCGGGTTCTGGTGGGCGGCTCCGCCGCGAAGGCAGCTGTGGCGTACCGCTCATCGCTGCTCTCCCGTCGGCGTGTGTGCCGAGGCGCGGGTGAGTGTGCGGGCCGCGTGGAGCAACAGGGCCAGGGCGGCAGTTCCGCAGGCGAGCGCGGGGACGCTGCCCTCGCCCCAGGTGTCCACGAGGGTCTCGAGGGGGGTCGCCAGGAAGGCGCAGCCGGGGAGCCGGCCGCCGAGGACCAGGGCCAGGGCCGCCGCCTCGACCGCGGCCGCGGCGGTGAGGGCGTGGGCCGGGGCGTGCGCGTGGTGGTGGACGGTGAGGAGGCGGGCGAGCAGGAGGAGGGCGCCCAGGGTGAGGACCTGCGGGAGAGCGATGGACTCGTGCAGGGCCGTGCCGGACAGGGCTGCCAGGCCCGTGAGGGCGCTCAGGAACAGGGCGACCGTGCCAAGCAGCAGCGGCTGTGCGGCGGCGGTGAACTCCTCCAGGCCGCGGCTGGCCGTGAGCCTTCGGTGGACTCGGGCGGCGAAGAGGTGGGCGGTCCAGGCCGCCGGGGCGCAGGCCAGGGTGAGGGCCAGGACCGGTGCGGTGGCCAGGGGCCAGGGGCCGTCGGGAGCGCCGGTGGGCGGCCCGTCGGGACCGCCGTGCAGGACGGCGTGGAGCAGGCCGTCGCCGAGGAGGGCGTAGGCGAGGAGCCAGTGGGCGGACGCGCGCGTGCGTGCCGGTGTGCGCCACATGTGGCCGTCGGGTGGCGTGGCGAGCGGGCCGCGGCGGAGTGCCGCGCGCACGCCGAGGGTCACGGCGAGGACGCCCACGGCGGCCGCCACGAGGCGCGTTCGGCCGTGGGTGAGGTGCAGGGCGGTCACGACCGCCGCGCTCAGCGCTCCGGGCAGCAGGGCGAGCAGGGCCCAGTCGACGCGCGCGCGGGGCGCGGCAGCGGGGTCGGGGGGCGGGAGCGGGTCGTCGTCGCGGGGCACGCGCGCGTACATCTCCTCGGCGAGCGAGAAGACGTCGCGGTGGCGGAAGCGTGCGGCGGTGCGGTCGGTGACGCCGTGCGCCTCCAGCCCCGCCGCGATCTCCAGCGGGTCCACCGCGCGTTCGCACAGCTCGCGGTGACGGTGCATCAGTGCCTTCACGGGGTCCGCGGCGCCCCGGCGGAGGGCGGGTCCACGGCTCCTGCTGGTGCCCGCCCCGGTTCTGCCGCCCGCCGTCACCGGCGGTTCGGCCCGACGCGAGGAGTCCTGTGTACGCCCGTCTCCGGGAGCGGGCTCCGGCTCCTCCCCCGCGAGCCACCCCTCCGAGCGCGTGTCCCACGCGCGGGGGCTGCTCGGGGTTCCGGGGCGGTCCAGTTCACCCAGGTCGCTCATCGGGCTCCCTCCGTGGCCGTCAGGGAGGTGGCTCGCACCGGTGGGCCGGAGGCCCAGGCGGGACCGCCGCGCGCCAGGACGTGGGACGCGGAACCGGTCCAGCGCCCGGGGAGATGGGCCTCGGCCGGGACGGCGAACGGGAGGGGTTCGCCGGCCTCACCGAGGACGACCCGGCGGACGGGGCAGTGCGAGAGGATCTCCAGGTAAATGCCGTGAAATGCCGTGATGTTCTGCTCGACGGTGAACAGTTCGAGCGCCCGGGCACGGGCGGCGGCGCCGAGGCGCCCACGGCGCCCGGGATCGCGCAGCAGAGCCACGCACGCCTCGGCGAGCGCCCGCGGATTGCGCGGCGGCACGACGAGTCCCGTGCCGCCGATGACCTCGACCACGGCGCCGACGTCCGTGGACACCGTCGCGCGGCCGCAGAACATGGCCTCGACCAGGCTGATCGGGAAGCCCTCGACGACGCTGGAGAGGACGGTCACGGCGCCGGAGGCGTAGACGTCGGCGAGGGTCGGGGCGTCGGGCTCGCCGATCTCCTCGAAGGAGACCGGGTTGTCGCCGACGGCATGCACGCCCTCTGCCTCGTCCGGGAAGAGTTGCGCGGCGAGCGCCCGGCAGTGGCCCAGGTACGCCTCGCCCTCGGCGCCCGCCGCCGCGCCGACGACGCGCAGCCGTGCCTTGGGCTCCTCCTTGCGGACCTCGGCGAAGGCGTGCAGCAGGGACACCAGGTCCTTGGCGGGTTCAACCCGGCCGACCCACACCAGCGTGCCCGGGTCGGCGTGGTCGGCCGACTCGCCCACCTCCGCGAAGCGGGACGCCTCCATGCCCGGGTAGACCGTGCGGATCCTGGTGCGGTCCGCGCCGCAGTGTTCCTGCCAGCGGCGGGCGTGCGCGTTGCCCGGCGTGAGGATCGCGGCCCGGGTGTAGACCTCGGCGGCGAGCCTGCCGTGGAAGGAGGCGAGCAGCGCGCGCACGGCGGGAGCGGCCTCGGCAGAGGCGAGGTAGTGCGAGCGCAGGCGCACGCCGTACTCGGTCACCAGCAGCGGTACGCCGGAGAAGTGACCGGCGAGCAGTCCGGGCAGCGCCGCCGCGCCGCCGGCGGTCGCATGGCACAGGTCGACCGAGCCGAGGCCGTCGTCCTCGAACCAGTCGAGGGACAGGGGGCGCAGGCTGCGCTCGAGGTGCGCGGCGACAGCGAGCAGGTCCGGGACGCGGGCCTCGCGCGCCGTGCGCGGTGCGCCGGGTGTGCGGCAGGCGTGTTCCAGCGCGCGCAGGGCGGTTTCGGAGCGGAGCGCGCCGACCAGTCCGCCCTCGTCACGCGCCAGTTCCGCAAGCCCGTACAACGCAGTGGCGAAACGGTCCGCCTGATCATCCGACCCGGCGCAAACCGCTGCGACGAGCTCTCCGTAGCAGTCGGCAAAGCGCCGGCGTGCGCGCCGCCCGTGCACCACCCCGTCGTCCTCGGCGGTCCACAGCGGGGCCGTGCGGACCCGGCTGACCTGCGGAGGAAGCGGGATCCAGCCCTCGTCCTCCTGTTGCCGGCTACGGCTGAGCGCGTAGATGTCGAACTCATGCTGCCCGAGCCCGCGCACGAGCCGGTCGCACCAGAGCCTGGCATCACCGCTCAGATACGGATAGCCACCCTCCGTAAGCAGTCCGATGCGCACGAACGCACCCCCGATCTCCCGTGTGAGGAGCCGCCGTTGCGCCGGCGGCTCGCAGCGGGACGAACGTATGCGGACATGACGGTGGCGCGACGGACGGTTGTCCATCGCGCCACCAAAAGGGGTGAACGGGAGTAACTTTCCCGTGCGAGTGACGTTCGCTGGCGCTAAGAGGTGGTTCGAACGCGGAACGTCACACCACGGCGCGCGAGACTCCTGCTCAACTCTTGGGGTAGGGCCAGGGGTTGGGCAGGCAGTGGATTCCGTCGTGGTCCAGGAACTTGGTCTGCTGCTGCATGACCGGGGCCAACTCGCCGTTCTTGTCGCAGCTCACATGGCCGTAGCCCAGCCGGTGGCCGACCTCGTGATTGATGAGCATCTGCCGGTAGGCGTGGATTTCGTCCCCGTACGTCTTGCTGCCCTGCGCCCACCGGTATGCGTTGATCATCACGCGCTCGGTGGAGGCGGAGTCGCACGACACGTTGTCCTCCGTCGTGTCGAGACCGGACTTGGCGCACCACTGCGCGGTGGTGCCGGGGCTGGCCAGTGTGATCACGAAGTCCGGCTTGCCGGAGTAGATGCGCTCGAAGGTTCGGGTGCCGCCGTGGGCCCAGCTGCGGTTGTCGTTGAGCGTCTTCTGCACGGCCTGGGCGAAGAGTTCGGCGTCCAGGCCGAGCCCCTGCTCCACGTCCACACGGTAGGTGTACTTCTGCCCCTTGCCGGGCGCCTTGGCGACGCCGGGTACGGCCTCGAACTTCCCCGAGGCCTTGAGCGTGGCACTGAGCGGGTACTTCTCCCCCATCTTCTGCTCGTACGTCAGCGTCGCCACACTCGGCGCCGCGGACGGGGTGGTCCGGCCGTGGCCGCGCGAGGTGGAGTCCTGGTCGGCGCGGGCCTGGTCGGTGGCCGACTGCGACCGCACGTCGGCGTCGTCGCGGCTCTCGGCGACCTGGCCGGCCACGATCACCGCGAGCACGGTGGTGACGGCGGCGGCCGCGATGCCGGTGAACGCCCGGCCCTTGGTGCTCTTCGTCTCCCCGGACGGGGCCGCCGGGGGCGCGTCGTCGTCCGCGTCGGGCTCGGGGGCTGTCGGGGCCGTGCCGGGGGTGAGGGTGGGCGACTCGGTGCGCTGGGCGCCGATACCGGCTCCGGGCCGGGGTGTGAAGACGTCGTCGTCCGCGTCGAAGGCGTCGAGGTAGTCCTGCCGCGGTACGCCCGGCACCGCCTGCCGCTGCCGCGGTATGGCCACGCCGGGCGCCGCCACACCGGGCCCCGCCGCAGCGGCTCCGGGCGCGCCGCCGCGCCCCCTCAACTCACCCCACCCGCCACCGGCCTCACGCTGCTCGGGATGCCCGCCGCGCGATCGGGGGGCGCCGTCGGGGAGGCGGGGGGTGCCATGGGCGGGCGTACCGTCCGGGAAACGCGGCCCCCCGCGCGCGGGAGTCCCGTCGGGCAGACGCGGCACCCCACGCGCCGAAGTCCCATCAGGCAGACGCGGCACCCCACGCGCCGGCGTCCCCTCGGCAAAACTCGGCACCCCACGAGCGGGCGTACCGTCGGCGAAACCGCTCCCCCCGCCCGCCGGTGCCTGCCGTTGCCCAGGCAGCGGTACTTGACCGGTCCCCGGACCGGGCGCACCCGGCCGTCCCTCGTCCCCGGCGGAGCCTCGTGCGCCCCGCCTTCCCCCTATGTCCGCGGCATCGCTCTTGGCGGAGGACCCGCGACGGCTGTGGCGTCCCACGTCGGCCCTCAGCTCCCCGCGCTCGCGTCGACTGCGCCGGATCCGCCGTCGGCCGCGGCCGGCACCGGCTCCCCCAGGTCCGCGAGGAGTCCACGGAACGCGGCGGCCACCGTCTCCGGGTACTCCATCATCGCGACGTGCCCGGCGTCGGGCAGGGAGAGCAGGCGGGAGTCGCGGAAGGCTCGGGCCGCCCGCTGGGCCATGCGGTAGCCGACGAGCTGGTCGCGGCCGCCGTAGATCAGGAGGGTCGGGGCCAGGACGCGCTCGGCCTGGCGCCACAGCCCGTGCTGCCCGCCCAGCGTGTACGCGTTGACCAGCCCGCGCGCGGAGCGCGCCATCGCGTCCCAGAAGTAGGGCAGTTGCAGCCGCCGCTCCAGTTCGTCCACGGCGTGTCCGAACGCCTCGGGCGTCACCCGTCCGGGGTCGCCGTAGCACAGCGCCAGGACTCCGCGGACCCGCTGCTCGGCCGTCCACTCCCTGGTGAGCCGGGTGAACAGCGCGGCTACTCCGGGCACCCCCAACAGCCCCGTCGGCAGCGCGGTCCGCTGCACCCGCAGCTCGGGCAGCGCGGGCGAGACGAGCGTGAGCGTCCGTACGAGATCGGGACGCACGGCGGAGATGCGGGTGGTGACGGCGCCGCCGAGCGAGTTCCCGAAGAGGTGGACCGGGCCGCGCCCGGTGGCGTCGAGATAGCGGATCACCGCGCGCGCGTGTCCCGTAATGGAGTAGTCGCCGTCGTCGGGCGGCGGGGAGTCGCCGAAGCCCGGCAGGTCGACCGCCTCGCCGGCGACGACACCGTCCAGCCGCTCCATGAGCGACGACCAGTTCTGCGAGGAACCGCCGAGCCCGTGGACGTACAGCGCGGGCGGCAGTCCCTCGCGCGCGGGTGGTCTCGACCGAATGGACAGTGTGACACCGGGAAGCGTCACAGAACCGAGTCGCTCGCCCTCCGCGACCCTGACGCGCGCCACCTTCGGGAGCACGCTGGTGGCCGGCACGAACGGCAGCTCGGTCGAAGACATGCGGCAATGTTACGAGACGATCACGCAGTGGATCGTGTGTTCGCGGTCACAGAACAGGCCCGAATCGCATAGCGTCCGAATCGGGTGTCTCCTACGCTCTTACAGAGGGCACCCGCTTGTCGCCCCTGATTTATCCCAGGGACAACATTCCACGGAAGGGAGCCCGCCATGGCCCTTGACCCCACCGATCCGGATGTCTTCGAGGAACTCGCCGACGACGAGGCCGCGGAGATCGACGTCGAGGCGCCCGAGAACGACGCCGCGGAACAGCACGCGGACATCGCACCGGACCGGGACGACCCTCTGGAGAACGTCGACCCGGCCGTCGCGAACGAGGCCGATCTCCTCGAACAGAGGCGTGTCGTGTCCCTCGACGAGGACGACTACCGTTGACACCGGAAAGGACACGGGGAGTGACCTGCCCCGTTTGATGCCCTTCGACGGGCTTTCGCCGCCGTCCGGTACGTGAAATTCTGCGCTCGCACCGCGCACACCACGGTTACCGAAAAGTACGATGGCCGCGCGGCGCACACCGCATGTGGACGACTTTGGGAGGCGGCGGCGTGACAGCCATCGAGCAGACAGAGGCGGCACGCCCGCGGGGCACTCGCCTTCCGCGCCGTGCCCGACGCAACCAGCTGCTGGGCGCCGCCCAGGAAGTCTTCGTGGCACAGGGCTACCACTCTGCCGCGATGGACGACATCGCCGAGCGCGCCGGCGTCAGCAAGCCGGTGCTCTACCAGCACTTCCCCGGCAAGCTCGACCTCTACCTGGCCCTGCTGGACCAGCACTGCGACGCCCTGATCCAGGCTGTCCGGGGCGCGCTGGAGTCGACGACCGACAACAAGCAGCGCGTTCGGGCGACGATGGACGCCTACTTCGCCTACGTCGAGGACGACGGCGGCGCGTTCCGCCTGGTCTTCGAGTCGGACCTGACGAACGAGCCCGCGGTACGCGAGCGCGTCGACAAGGTGACCAACGAGTGCGCCGAAGCGATCTGCGACGTCATCGCGGAGGACACCGGCCTGTCGCGCGCCGAGTCGATGCTGCTGGCCTCCGGCCTCGGCGGCCTCGCCCAGGTGGTCGCGCGCTCCTGGCTGCACAGCGACCGCAGTGTCCCGCGGGACCAGGCGGTGCAGCTGCTGGCCTCGCTGGCCTGGCGGGGCATCGCCGGCTTCCCGCTGCACGGGACCGAACAGAACCACTGACCGGGCCGGACAGAACCGCTGACCGGGCCGGACAGAACCGCTGACCGGGCCGGACACGACCACCGACCGAACAGAGCCGTCGAGGGGCGAGGGCCCGCCGGCCGGGATTGTTCCCGGCCGCTGTTCGCTCCTGGCGTTCTTGCGCGCAGCGTGTAGGTCCCCTCACCGGGCTAATGTGTGCTGGGTACGGCGCGGAAGTCCGCGCACTTCACTGACCGTCGGAGGGACATAGCCGTGGAGGTCAAGATCGGCGTGCAGCACGCGCCCCGCGAGATCGTTCTGGAGAGCGGTCAGAGTGCGGAGGAAATCGAGCGCGTGGTGTCCGAGGCCCTGGCCGGCAAGACGCAGCTGCTCAGCCTCGAGGACGAGCGCGGCCGCAAGGTGCTGGTGCCGGCGGACCGGCTGGCGTACGTCGAGCTCGGCGAGCCGACGGTCCGCAAGGTGGGCTTCAGCGCGCTGTAGTCACAGCTGACGGAAAGGGGCCCGACGGCTGTACGCCGTCGGGCCCCTTTCCGTGTCGACTCCTGCGCGGAAGAGCCCCACATGCGGAGCACAAGTCACCCACAGGGGAGGATTGCATTCCGCAGGTCACGGGTATGACGGGCTACGACTGTGAAGCGCAGGCCGGCCGTGTGGGAGGGACCCGTAATGATCCTGGAAGCTCTCGGCTCAGCCCTGCTCGGCGCGGTCCTCGCGTGGGCGGCGGTCCGCCGTCTGTCCCACCGGCTGCCCGCCCGTCCCCTGGTGTTCTGCACGGGCGTGGCCGGAGCCCTCTTCGGTGACTTCGTCACCCACAGCGCGCTGGGCCCCGGCACGGTCCTGCTGAGCCTTCTCGGCGCGGCGGTCGTCTCCGCGGCCTCGCTGTCGCTGCTGCTGCGCCCGGCCGGGAGACTCCGCCGACGATCAGCCCCGGCGTAGGACCTGACCCGCGCCGCTGCGCCAGCACCCCGCCCGGGGCGCGGGAACCGCGTGCCCGGCCACGGCCGGCCCGCGGCCCGACGGTCCACCGACGCCCCTGCCTCTTCCGGTGAAGCGGCTACCGCCTCTTCGGGTGAAGCGGCTACGCCGCCAGCCCCAGCGCCGCCATCCGCTTGGTGTGCGCCTCGGTGATACGGGAGAACATCCTGCCGACCTCGGCGAGGTCGAAGCCGTCCGCGACGCCGCCGACGAGCATCGTGGACAGCGCGTCCCGGTCGGCGACGACCCGCTGGGACTGCGAGAGCGCCTCACCCATGAGACGCCGCGCCCACAGAGCGAGACGGCCGCCCACGCGCGGGTCCGCGTCGATCGCGGCGCGCACCTTCTCGACGGCGAAGCCGGCGTGTCCCGTGTCGTCCAGGACGGCCAGAACGAGCTCGCGCGAGTCGGAGTCGAGGCGGGCCGCGACCTCCCGGTAGAAGTCGCTGGCGATCGAGTCGCCCACATACGCCTTGACCAGGCCCTCCAGCCAGTCCGAGGGCGCGGTCTGCCTGTGGAAGCCGTCGAGGGCGGCGACGAAGGGCTCCATGGCGCGAGTGGGTTCCTCGCCGATCTCGGTGAGCCGGTCCCGCAGCTGCTCGAAGTGGTGGAACTCGGCCGAGGCCATCTTGGCCAGCTCCGCCTTGTCGGCCAGCGTGGGCGCCAGCTTGGCGTCCTCCGCGAGCCGCTCGAACGCCGCCAGCTCCCCGTAGGCGAGTGCGCCGAGCAGGTCCACGACCGCGGCGCGGTACTGCGGGTCGGTGGAGGCCTTCGCCCAGTCCTGGGCGGCGACTCCGGTGGCCTCGGGCGAGGCCCCCTCGGGGGCGTTGTCAGGCTTGTCAGAGCTCGTCATGAAGCGCACAATAGCCCGCCCGTCGCCACTCGGAAGCCCCTGGTCAACCACTGTGACGACGACTACGTGACCAATTCGGCCATCGCGTGTGCGCGATTCCGGGGTATGGTGGTAATGCGCCTGCTGGTACGTCGTACCTCGACAGGCCGCACGTATGAGGATGCCCGGTCGGTGGCCCGATCGGCTCCGACCAGACAGCCCTCCTGGCCGTACGGCACTGTGCGTACGACAACCGGAGGGACACCCTCAGCGGTACGAGCGCTAGAGCGTCGACAGTGGTCCCGTGCCATACGGCTTGCCCGAGTGGTTTGCCCGTAAGGCAGCCGACGTCCCCGGCACGGTCCGTCAAAGACCCCCGCGCTCGCCTCGCGCCGCGACTCACAGAAGAGGCAGCACCCTGACTACGACGTTCCGAGAACTCGGGATCCTTCCCGAGACCGCCGAGGCCCTGGAAGCCGTCGGCATCATCACCCCCTTCCCCATCCAGGAGATGACGCTCCCCGTCGCCCTCTCGGGCACGGACGTCATCGGCCAGGCCAAGACCGGCACCGGCAAGACGCTGGGCTTCGGCCTCCCGCTCCTCGAGCGCGTGACCGTCCCCGCCGACGTGGAGGCCGGACGCGCCGCCCCCGAATCCCTCACCGACGCCCCGCAGGCGCTCGTCGTCGTCCCCACGCGCGAGCTGTGCACGCAGGTCACCAACGACCTGCTGACCGCGGGCAAGGTGCGCAATGTGCGCGTCACCGCGATCTACGGCGGCCGGGCCTACGAGCCCCAGGTGGAGGCCCTGAAGAAGGGCGTCGACGTGGTCGTCGGCACCCCGGGCCGGCTCCTGGACCTCGCGGGCCAGAAGAAGCTCAACCTGAGCCACGTCAAGTGCCTGGTCCTCGACGAGGCCGACGAGATGCTCGACCTGGGCTTCCTGCCCGACGTCGAGAAGATCATCAACATGCTTCCGGCCAAGCGTCAGACCATGCTGTTCTCGGCGACCATGCCGGGCGCGGTCATCGGCCTCGCGCGCCGGTACATGTCGCAGCCCACCCACATCCGCGCCACCGCGCCGGACGACGAGGGCGCGACCGTCGCGAACATCAAGCAGTTCGTCTACCGCGCGCACTCCATGGACAAGCCGGAGATGATCGCCCGCATACTGCAGGCCGACGGCCGCGCACTGGCGATGATCTTCTGCCGTACCAAGCGCACGGCGGCCGACATCGCCGAGCAGCTCCAGCGCCGCGGCTTCGCCTCCGGCGCGGTTCACGGCGACCTCGGCCAGGGCGCCCGCGAGCAGGCGCTGCGCGCCTTCCGCAACGGCAAGGTGGACGTCCTCGTCTGCACCGACGTCGCCGCGCGCGGCATCGACGTCGAGGGCGTGACGCACGTCATCAACTACCAGTCCCCCGAGGACGAGAAGACCTATCTGCACCGCGTCGGCCGTACGGGCCGCGCGGGTGCGAAGGGTACGGCGATCACGTTCGTCGACTGGGACGACATCCCGCGCTGGCAGCTGATCAACAAGGCGCTGGAGCTGGGCTTCAACGACCCGGTGGAGACGTACTCCACCTCCCCGCACTTCTTCGAGGACCTCGGCATCCCCGCGGGCACCAAGGGTGTTCTGCCGCGCTCGGAGCGTACGCGCGCCGGTCTGGACGCGGAGGAGTTGGAGGACCTCGGCGAGACCGGTGGCCGCGGTGCGCGCGGTCGCGGTGGCCGGGGTGGTCGTGGCGAGGACCGTTCCGCCGAGCGTGAGCGTCCGGCGCGTACGCCGCGTCGTCGCCGCCGTACGCGTGGCGGAGAGGCCCAGGACTCCACGGCCGGTACGACGCCGGTCGACTCCGCGTCGCCGGCCGCCGAGGCCGTCGGGGCGGAGGAGCCGACGTCCACCCGGACCCCGCGCCGCCGTCGCCGCACCCGCGGTGGGGCGTTCGCGGAGCAGCCGGTGGCCGAGGCCGCCCAGCCGCCGGTGGCCGAGGCCGCCGAGGCCGCGGTGACCACGGCGGAGGGGCCTGCCGCGCTCGAGACCCCGGAGAAGCCGCGCCGCCGCCGTACCCGCAAGTCGGCGGAGCAGACGGTGACTCCGGCCGAGAGCACGGCCGAGGTCGCCACCGAGCCCGAGGCGCCGGTGGTCACGGCCCCCGCCGAGGCGCCGGAGACGAAGCCGCGCCGCCGCACCCGCAAGGCCGCGGAGCCGGCGGCCGCCGCCGAGGCCGCGGTCGACACGGCCGAGGCCGTCGAGGCCAAGCCCCGCCGCACCCGCAAGGCCACCACGGCCGCTGTGGAAGCGCCGGAGACCGCCGCCGAGGCCGTCGAGGCCGCGCCGCGCCGTCGTACGCGCAAGGCGGCCGAGGCCGCGGTCGACACGGCCGAGGCCACCGAGGCGAAGCCCCGCCGCACGCGGAAGACCGCAGCCGCCCCCGAGGCGACCGTGGAGACCGCCGAGGCGACGGAGCCCAAGCCGCGCCGCACCCGCAAGGCCGCCGCCACCGCCGAAACCGCCGTGGACACGGCCGAAGGCACCGAGGCCAAGCCCCGCCGCACGCGGAAGACCGCAGCCGCCCCCGAGGCGACCGTGGAGACCGCCGAGGCGACGGAGCCCAAGCCGCGCCGCACCCGCAAGGCCGCCGCCACCGCCGAAACCGCCGTGGACACGGCCGAAGGCACCGAGGCCAAGCCCCGCCGCACCCGCAAGGCCACCACGGCCGCCGTGGAAGCGCCGGAGGCCGTCGAGGCCGAGGCCAAGCCGCGCCGCACCCGGAAGGCGACGGCAGCCGTGGACGTGGTCGACGGTGTGGAGGCCAAGGCAGCCGTGCGCCGCACCCGCAAGGCCGCCGCCGCGGTGAGCGCCGGGATTCCGGCGCAGGCCACCGAGGAGCCGGCGGCCAAGCCGCGCCGCACCCGCAAGGCCGCCGCCACCGCCGAAGCCACCGGCGACCCGGCCGAGGCGAAGCCCAGGGCGCGCCGGACCCGCAAGGCCGCGGCGGCCGTGGAGGCCCCGGAGGCCTGATCCGGCAACCGGGCAGCTACCCGAGAAACACCCTGACGGCCCGGCCCACCTCGTGTGGGACCGGGCCGTTGGCGTCCCTGCCCCACCGCGGCGGGCGGGCGCCCGATAGCCTCTGCTCATGAGCAGGCCTCCCACCTTCGTCCCGCCCACCGGCGCCCGCGCGTACTTGCTGCGCACCGCGCGAGGTGAGTTCGCCGTCGTCGACGCTCCCGTGGCCGCCGGTGTCGAGCCCAGGGGCGTCGCGCTGCTGCTGCCCGGCTTCACCGGAAGCAAGGAGGACTTCAACCCGCTGCATGTGCCGCTGGCCGAGCGCGGGTACCGCACCGTCGCCGTGGACGGGCGCGGACAGTACGAGTCCGACGGCCCGGAGCACGACGAATCGGTCTACGCGCAGGAAGAGTTGGCACGCGACGTGCTGGCCCAGGCGGAGGCGCTCGGCACGCCCGTGCATCTGCTGGGGCACTCGCTCGGCGGGCAGATCTCGCGCGCCGCCGTGCTCATCGACCACACCCCCTTTCTGTCGCTCACCCTGATGGCCTCCGGGCCGGCGCAGATCTCCATCTCCCAGCAGCAGCGCGTAAAGCTCCTGCGCGATGCCCTCGCCGTGATGCCGATGGCCGAAGTGTGGGACGCGATACAGGCGATGGAGGCGCCGGAGGAGACGGAGACCGGCGAGCTCGACGGCGGCCTCGACGACCGGGAGGACCTGCGGCGCCGCTGGCTGGGCAACAAGCCCGCCCAACTCCTGTCCACGGGGCGTCAGTTGTGCACCGAGCCGGACCGAGTCGCCGAACTCGCCGCCGTACCACTGCCGTTCCATGTCCTGTCGGGCGCGCTGGACGACACCTGGCCGGTGACGCTCCTCGACGAGATGGCAGTACGGCTCGGGGCCCGGCGGACGGTCGTCGAGGGCGCGGAGCACTCGCCCAACACCGACCAGCCGCTCGCCACCGCCCGTGCGATCGCCGGTTTCTGGGACCGGGTCGCACAGGAGGGCTAGTCAGGACGGCTAGTTCAGGACGGCTAGTACTGCGTCTGCAGGTGCTCCCAGAAGCCGTCCCGCAGCGCGCGGCGCAGGTCCGCCTGGCCGCGCAGGGAGTACTGGAGCAGACCCTCGGCCTCGACGAGGAGGTCCTGGTCGACGGAGCCGGGTAGATAGGGGTGGCCCGGCAGCAGCTCGACGAGGGCCTCGCGGCCGCGGGCGGACAGCCACTTGGCGGCGATCTGGGCGCCGACGAAGCGGACGTCCTCGCGGGTCGGCCGGTTGGCCGTGGCCTCGTACGCGGGCGCGGTGCGCCGGGAGACGTACGGCTTGAAGAACTCGAGGTCGAAGGTGCGCTGGCTGTCGACCTCCCAGAGCAGGGGCTCCGCCTGGTTGCGGCCCTCCGGGGCCTCGATGCCCCAGAGATGGACGCGCGCGCCGTAACCCTGCGCGGCCTCCACCGCCGACACCAGGTCCTCGTCGCCGCCGATGAGTGCCGCGTCGCTGATGGCGCGGTGGCGGGCGAGCGACTCCAGATCGGTGCGGATCAGCGAGTCGACGCCCTTCTGCTGGTTGTTGGCGTTGAGGTTGCCGAGGCGGACCTTGACGTCCGGGAGTTCGGCGATGGACTGCTGCTCGGCCGTGTGGATGCGGCGCCGGGCGCCGTCGTACCAGTAGACGCGCAGCAGTCTGCTGTCCGCGAAGATCGTGCGGGCGCGGTCGATGAGCGCCTCGATCAGGCCCTCGGCGTCGAGGTCGAAGGCGCGCCGGTCCTCGGTCCCGGCCACCAGTCGGCCCGTGGCCGCGTACAGATACCCCGCGTCGACGAAGATCGCATGGGTCGAGGGCGTCTTCGCCACTTCGGCGAGCATGCGCTGCAGCAGCTCGTTCGTGCGGTCGATGCGGGCCTGCAGGGCCGCGAGGTCGTCATTCATCGCCTCCATTGTCCTGGCGGTCACGCTGCGAACACAACCGGTCCCGGTCAGTCTCGCGACACCCTCTTACCAGTTGGTAATTAGCCGTTCGAAAAATTTCATTAGCGTAGGGAATGTTTGTAACACGCAGCCCGTTGACTACGACGGAACAGCAAGACGAAGGGAGAGGCCATGCGCTTCGAAATCATGCGACTCGACGAGGTCGACGGGACGACCGTGGACAGCACCGTTGTGGACGCCGCCTCCGTCAACCGGATCGTCCAGCAGGCCGCCGCCATCGGCCAGCGCCTGTGGATCCGACCGGCCGAGACCACGGCCTCGTAACAGACGCGGATCACCGCTGAAGCTTCAGAGCCCCCGTACGGCACCGACGCCGTACGGGGGCTCTGCGCATATGCGGGCTCTGCGCGCCCGGGGCTCACGCGCCCTTGATCACCTGTGTCATCCCGTTGATGATCTGCTGCACGGCGATGGCGGAGAGCATCATGCCCGCGAGGCGCGTCACCAGGACCACGCCACCGTCCTTGATGACCCGGATGATCAGCAGCGAGTAGCGCATCACCAGCCACAGCACGACATGTATCGCGAGGATCGCCGACCACACCGACATCTGCATGGCCACGCTGT
Source organism: Streptomyces herbicida (assembly GCF_032656585.1). Classification (NCBI taxonomy): domain Bacteria; kingdom Bacillati; phylum Actinomycetota; class Actinomycetes; order Kitasatosporales; family Streptomycetaceae; genus Streptomyces; species Streptomyces herbicida. Next base: position 489,070 of record NZ_JAUYWJ010000001.1, on the reverse strand, counting down.
CCGCCTTCTGCACGGCCAGGATGACGGAGACGATCGCACCCGGGCCGGCCAGCAGCGGCATGCCCAGCGGTACGAGCGCGACGTTGACGTCCTTGGTCTGCTTGGGCTCGTCCGTCTTGCCGGTGAGCAGGTCCAGCGCGATGAGCAGAAGCAGCAGCCCGCCCGCGATCATCAGCGCCGGGACGGAGACATGCAGATAGTTCAGGATCTGGTGGCCGAGCAGCCCGAAGACGGTGATCACACCGCCGGCCACGCAGACGGCCTGGAAGGCCATCCGCTTCTGCACCTTGCCGGGGCGTCCGGCGGTCAGCGCAAGGAAGATCGGGGTGATCCCGGGGGGATCCATGATCACAAAAAGGGTGAGGAAGAGGGAACCGAAGACGGCGACGTCGAACATGGGTGAGCAAGCCTTGCCGGTGAAGAGGGTGAAGGTGGGCGTGAGGAGGTGGGCCTCAGGCTCCGCCGGTCCCCGGCACCGGGAACGCCCCGGTGGCTCGTCGCGTGATCTCCCCGTACACCTCGGGGTCCGTCGTGTACTCGCCCAGCGCCACGGTCTTGCGACTGCCGTGGTAGTCCGAGGACCCCGTGACCAGGAGCCCCAGGTCGGCGGCGAGCCCGCGCAGACGCGTCCGGGCGTCGGCGTCGTGGTCCATGTGGTCGACCTCGATGCCGTCCAGACCGGCCGCGGCCAGCTCCGCGATCCTGGGCTCGGGAACCGTGCGGCCGCGCTTGGCGGCGGCCGGGTGCGCGAAGACGGCGACGCCGCCCGCACCCTTGATGAGCCGGATCGCCTCGAAGGGGTCGGTCTCGTGCTTCTCCACGAAGGCCCGGCCGCCGTCGGCCAGCCACTGCGGTGTGAACGCGTCGCTCACCGTCGGTACGACACCGAGCTCGACGAGCGCGGAGGCGACATGCGGACGCCCGACGGAGCCGTTGCCGGCGATCCGTGAGACCTGCTCCCAGGTGACCGGCACGCCCAGCTCGTTCAGCTTGGCGATCATGACCTTGGCCCGCGGCACCCGGTCGTCCCGGACCAGTTCGCGCTCGGCGAGCAGATCGGGCTCCTCGGGGTCGAAGAGGTAGGCCAGCATGTGCATGGAGACGCCGTCGACACGGCAGGAGAGTTCGGCGCCGGTGACGAGGGTGAGCCCCGCCGGCACCGCCGCGAGGGCCTCGGCGTATCCGCGGGTGGTGTCGTGGTCGGTCAGCGCAACGACGTCCAGACCGGCCGCCGCGGCCTTGCGCACGAGCTCGGCCGGGGTGTCCGTGCCGTCGGAGGCCGTGGAGTGGCAGTGCAGATCGATGCGCACGACGCGGACACTCCAAGCGGTGACGGGACGGAAGGGGACACCTAAGGATAGCCGGGGTCCAAGGGTGCCCTGTCACACCCGCACCCGCCATACGCCCCCTACAGGCAACGCTCAGGGTTGCAGCAGCCGCGGCGACAGCGCACCGCACGGCACCAGGTCCAGCTCCGCGCCCGCATCCCGCAGATCGGTCAGCACCAGCTCGTCGTACATCAGCAGACCGGTCTGCTCGGGCCAGACCACCGCCCACAGCCACAGCCCGCGCGCCTCGCCGGCGAACACGGCGCGGTCGTCCGGGGAGCCGGTGACATGCCAGAGCGGAGTCGGACGGCCGGCGGCCAGAACCTTGGCCTGGGGTGGCTTCTCGACGTTCATGTACGGCCCCGGGTCCGGGCCGTCGATGCCCGCGTAGCGCGCACCCAGACCGACCCCCAACTCCTCGGCGACCAGGATCATCTCGCCCATGCCGCCGAGCGGGCCGGGCCCCGAGCAGGCCACCGCGGTCGCCCGGCCGCCACTGCGGTCGTCACCCGCGCAGGCCACGCCTGTGAACAGCCATCCCACCGGCAGCGGCCACGGCATCCAGACCGGCACCTGGGTGCGGTGCACCACCACGCCGAGGGCCTCGACGCTGGGCGGGATCACGGGCTGCACCGGATGCACGGTCCCGTGCACATCGCACTGCCACGAATCGGCGAAGAGTCCGGGAGCCCTGACCCGGCCACCACACTTCGGGCAACTGGGTTCGCCCCTCATAGGGCCCCACGGTCCTACCCCCGCTCCCCCACGTCAAGGACGATCACCCGTCCGGACGGAACCGGTCACCACACGAAACAAGATGTATCTTTCATTAGTTAGTTGAGCTAATTTACCGGGCGCGCATAGCAATCATCTCCTCGTCGCGACCCTCGGGATGGGAGAGAACATGGACGCCTTCGACGCGGGTGCGGGCGGCATCCTGCGGCAGCCCGAGCGGTCCCCGCACGCAAGAGCTCCGTCCCGGATCCGATCAGGGCACTGGGCCACGGCGGACTCGCCTCCGGCCGACTCGGCGTTCTTCTACAACTACACGTTCTTCACCGTGCCGGCCTTCACCCCGTTCGTGCTGAACATGACCCCCTACCACTCGGGGGCCGTGTTCTTCGCCCGGGGCGCGCTGCTCGCCGTCTTCTCGCTGATCACGATCCATGTCCGGCGCCTGCATCGGCGTGAACAACACGGTCTACACCGAACTGGCCCTGGGCGTGTCGGACGCGCCGCGCCCCGTGGCGAGCGCGGGCCACAACTTCGTGCGGTGGTTCGCGGCCGCCGCGGCGCCATGTTTCGCGCCGAAGATCGAGGAGTGGACCGACGCGCACATCCCGTTCGTGGTCGCGGCGGTCGCCGCGGTGCTGGGCGCGCTCGTCGTGCTCGTACGACGCGAGGCCCTCACGAACGAGGCCGGGAAGCCGGCGACCGCGCACGCGACCGAGGACGGCGTCACGGACTTTGCCAACTGACCGATTCCGGACTTGCGTTGGTGAGATCGGTCACTCTCGCGAGGTCCGGCGTCAGTCGAGCGGGACGGATCGGCGGGCGGGATCCCGCAGATCCGTTCCGCTCGCGAGCCAGCGCTCCTGCAGCGCCTGGGCGCCGTGCACGCGCTTCCAGGCGGCCTCGTTCGGGGTCATCGGGAGCAGCGGCAGGAACCGTACGGGATCCATCGGCTCGTCGAGTTCCAGATCCTCGACCAGCCCGCCCGGCTCACCGACCAGGACCGAGGTGAACGGCGCTCCGGGCCACAGGGGTTCGCCCACGTCGAGGGAGGCACCCGGAGCCACGACCACGCCCTCCACCTGCGGGGACGCACCGAGGACGGCAAGCGGGCGGAGCACCTTGTCGGTGTCGGCGAGGCTGGCGCGGACGGACAGGACCAGCTCGGCGCGGGGTCCCTTGACCGGGTCGGCGAGCATTGCCGTGGGATCCGTCATGGGGTGCGCGGACATGCCGAGCGTGGCGTAGCGGACGATGTCGCCCTCCTGGAAACGGAGCACCTCGAGGCGGTCCGTACCGAGAAAGGTGACCGCGGCGCGCGCGTCCGGTTCTCCGAACGTGGTGCTCAACCGCGCCTCGACAAGAGGAAGAACATCAACCATGCGGTGAGCATAGAACTCGTCAGTACCGGGCAAAGCCGCGCCTTGACACTATGGGCGGCTGATACTCTGAGCCGGTGGTTCGGGACAGCACGCAGAAGCGTCGCGATCGGGTCCCGACGCCGACGAGACTCCCTCACGAGGGACCGGCCGGAGGAGGTGGGGCTGCGATGGACCGAAGTCGACCGTGCAGTACCACCCGCTCTTCCTGCCGTTGAACTAGCTGCTTCGGCTCGTCTGCCTGGCTGCCGCCTCTCGCATGCGTGCGCGTTCCAGTCGTCGTACGGAAGAGCACTTCGTTTCGTTTTGCCTGATCTGTCTGACCTGTATCAGTAGCCGAATCAGCAGCGAAGCCCGCCACCGCGACGGAGCGGTGCTCCCCGCTTTGTGGACGTGCCAAACATCACGCAGCACGGACGTCCCCATTCCGGGCAGTTCCACCCGCCGCAGCGGCCCTTGCGCGCCTCGCTGCTCGTTGCGAAGGAGCCTGCCATGTCGATGATCCGCGACCTGCGTGCCGTGGTCCGTCCCTCCCGTCCCTCGCTGCGCAAGAGCAGCCTGCGAATGGACACGGGCGCGTACGACACCACTCGCGACCCCTCGACGCCCTCGGCCGTCGTCGACTGCGCGGTCTACCGCGACGGCGCCCGGATCGAGAGCGCCAAGCCGATGACCCCGCAGGAGGCGATGCGGCTGGTGCGCCGTGACGGCGGGTTCGTGTGGATCGGTCTGCACGAGCCGACCGAGGCGGAATTCGCCGGTATCGCGAGCGAGTTCGGGCTGCACCCGCTGGCCGTCGAGGACGCGGTGCAGGCGCACCAGCGCCCGAAGCTGGAGCGCTATGACGACTCCCTCTTCACCGTCTTCAAGACCATCCACTACGTCGAGCACGACCGGCTGACCGCCAACAGCGAGGTCGTGGAGACCGGTGAGGTCATGTGCTTCACCGGCCGGGACTTCTTCATCACCGTCCGGCACGGCGGGCAGGGCTCGCTGCGGGCGCTGCGCCACCGCCTCGAGGACGACCCCGAGTTGCTCGCCAAGGGTCCCTCGGCCGTGCTGCACGCCATCGCCGACCACGTCGTCGACGGCTACATCGCGGTCGCGGACGCGGTGCAGGACGACATCGACGAGGTGGAGACCGAGGTCTTCTCGCCCGGCCGCAAGGGCGGGGTGTCGCGTGGTGTGGACTCGGCGCGGATCTACCAGCTCAAGCGTGAGGTGCTGGAGTTCAAGCGCGCGGTCTCGCCGCTCCTGCGGCCGATGCAGCTGCTGAGCGAGCGCCCGATGCGGTTGGTCGACCCGGACATCCAGAAGTACTTCCGGGACGTCGCCGACCACCTCGCCCGCGTCCAGGAGCAGGTGCTGGGCTTCGACGAGCTTCTCAACTCCATCCTCCAGGCCAACCTCGCGCAGGCCTCGGTCGCGCAGAACGAGGACATGCGCAAGATCACGGCCTGGGCGGCGATCATCGCCGTGCCGACGATGGTGTGCGGGGTGTACGGCATGAACTTCAAGTACATGCCCGAGCTGCACTGGAAGTACGGCTACCCGGTGATCATGGGCATCACGGTGGTCCTGTGTCTGGGCATCCACCGGACGCTGAAGCGCAACGGCTGGCTGTGAGGGCGGCCGCGGCGGCGGGGCGCGCGGATAGGCTGAGCGCATGACAAGCGAGCTGCTCGACCAGGCCCTCGTCGAGGAGGCCACGAAGAAGTCCGGCCTCATCTGGGTCAAGGGCACCGGCGCCCCGGCCGCCCGTGCGCTCTGGCACGTGTGGCACGAGGGTGCGGTGTGCCTGGTCGGTGACGGTCCCGGGGAGCAGCCGCTGCCCGGGCTGGCCGACGGGGGCTCCGCCGAGGTGACCGTGCGCAGCAAGGACAAGGGCGGCCGGCTCGTCTCCTGGACGGCGTCCGTGTCCGAGCTGCCGTCCGGCTCCGCCGAGTGGGAGGCCGCGGTGGCCGAGCTCAAGGGCAAGCGCCTGAACGCACCGGACGGCGAGGCGATGACCGCCCGCTGGGCCCGCGAGTGCCGGGTGCTGCGCCTTACCCCGACGGGCTCCACGACCCCTCTCCCCGACACCAACCTGGCCCAGGCCCCCCTGTCGTCCCCGGCCACCACCCGCCACCCGATCCCCGCGGCACTCCCCCGCCTCCTCACAAAGCGACGCAAGCGCAAGTAACTCCGCCGCCGGGCCGTGAGCGCCGGTGCTGTGCCTGACGGCGACCGATACCTACCGGTACCTACCGGCCGCTCGCGGCTCGGCAGAGCGAAGCAAGCACTGGCACCGCCGCACCAACGCGACGGCCAACCGCCGAGTGTGAAGGCCGGTGTGCTGCCTGGCCCGCCGACCTGTCCCCGTCGTCCTCCCGCGCCCGCCTCGGTGAGCGACGCGAGCTCGCAATGCCACCGCGGCGACGCGACGACCACCCCTCGGCCCAAGCACCGCACGCACCGCCCGGCGCCCGCGGGATCGACAACGGCGCTCCCCAACGGCATCCCGCCCCGGACCCCGCAGGCTCCGCGGCGCCGCTACCCGAGGCCCGCCCGGCCCGGGTCCCCCGCCCTCCCCGGCCACCGCCCGCCGCCTGATCGCCGCCGCACTCCCACGGCTCGTCACAATGCGGCGCGAGCGGAAGTAACGTCGCCGCGGCCAAGACGCCGACAAACCCCCGGGCCCGTGAATGCCGGTGTGCTGTCCGGCGCGCCGCCCGCCGATCCCATTCGGCCTCCACGCCGCCTTGATGAGCGACGCGAACCCCAGACCCCAGCCGCAGCTCCTGACAAAGCGGCGCAAGCTCAAGCAGCGCCGTCGTCGTGCGACTTGGTCGGTGCCGGTCCTGCCGCCCTACGAGGTTGGAAGCTGCTTCCCGTAGTCGACGGTCTCGTTCTTCGGGGGTTGGGTCACAGCGAAGTCCTTGCCCCAGTCGGAGAAGCTGAGTGTCCCCGCGCCGCCGCCCCGGACCAGGCGGAGTGGGTACGGCTTGCCCTCCAGGGAGACGTCCAGCGTGCCGCCGGAGCCCTTGTCGCCGGTGATGCGGATGGTGCGGGTGCCCGACTGTTCGCGGTGCCCGTCCGTGGCCAGCGCGCCGTGCAGGGTCAGCAGGCCGTCGAGGAGGACGGTCTTGTCCGTGAAGCCGCTGAACTTCTTGTACGCGGGATCGCCCTGCGGCACCTTCACGTACTTGCCGTCGAGCTTGTCCGCGGCCGCCGTGTCCCCGCCCTTGCCGCCGGCGTCGTCCGCGTGGCGCCAGAAGTCCGCGTCGGCCTTCAGATACAGCTGCGAACCGATCCGCAGGACATGGAAGGTCGTCCCCTCCGAGGTGACCGACCCGATGCCGCCCTGCGACTTCAGGCGCATGTCGAGCCGGTACGTGTGCCCGCGGGTGACGACCGTTCCGGACAGCCGCACCGTGTCCACGGAATCCGCGGCCGCCTTGGTCTTGCTCTGGATCTTCGCCGCGGACAGCTTGCCCACCCCGTTGGTGCCCGCGTCCGGATCCTCGTTGCACGCCGCGAGCGCCGCCGTTCCCGTCATCACCAGTGCGCACGTCGCGCTCACGAGCACGGCGCGGCGGATACGGCCCTGGGAAATCGCAGTCACAGGTGGGGCTGCCTTTCTGACGGGTCCTGAGCGGCGTACCGCAGCGTACCCGGGGCCGCACCGCCAGGCGGAGCCAGTCCGTCCGGACCGCTCACCAGGGCGTGCCCGATCAGGACGGGCTAGCCTGAAGCCCACCGAGCGGGCAATTCGGGAAAGGAACGCGATCCACAGCACTCCTGTACGTAAAGGGAGCACAGTCATGGCAGCCGGCGCCCCCCGGATCTTCGTCTCGCATCTCGCCGGTGTCCCCGTCTTCGATCCGAACGGAGACCTGGTGGGCCGCGTGCGCGACCTGGTGGTCATCCTCCGGGTCGGACGACGTCCCCCGCGGCTGCTCGGGCTGGTCGTGGAACTGACCACCCGGCGCCGCATCTTCCTGCCCATGACCCGGGTGACCAGTATCGAGTCCGGCGAGGTCATCGCCACCGGCGTGCTCAACGTCCGCCGCTTCGAGCGCCGGCCCACCGAGCGGCTCGTCTTCGGAGAACTGCTCGACCGGCGCGTCAAGCTCGTCGAAACCGACGAGGAGGTCACCGTCCTGGACGTGTCCGTGCAGCAGCTGCCGGCCCGCCGGGACTGGGAGGTCGACCGGGTCTTCGTCCGCAAGGGGAAGAAGGGCAGCGCCTTCCGGCGCGCCAAGGGGGAGACGCTCACCGTCGAGTGGTCCGCCGTCACCGGGTTCTCCCTCGAGGAGCACGGGCAGGGCGCCGAGAGCCTGCTCGCCACCTTCGAGCAGCTGCGCCCCGCCGACCTCGCCAACGTCCTGCACCACCTCTCCCCCAAGCGGCGCGCCGAGGTCGCCGCCGCCCTCGACGACGACCGCCTCGCCGATGTCCTCGAGGAGCTCCCCGAGGACGACCAGATCGAGATCCTCGGCAAGCTGAAGGAGGAGCGCGCCGCGGACGTCCTCGAGGCCATGGACCCGGACGACGCGGCCGACCTGCTGTCCGAGCTCCCGGAGGCCGACAAGGAACGGCTGCTGAGCCTGATGCAGCCCTCCGACGCGGCCGACATGCGGCGCCTGATGTCGTACGAGGAACACACCGCCGGTGGCCTCATGACCACCGAGCCCATCGTGCTGCGCCCGGACGCGACCGTCGCCGACGCACTCGCCCGCGTGCGCAACCCGGACCTGTCCCCCGCCCTCGCCGCCCAGGTCTACGTCTGCCGCCCGCCCGACGAGACACCGACCGGCAAGTACCTGGGCACGGTCCACTTCCAGCGCCTGCTGCGCGACCCGCCGTACACCCTGGTCAGCTCCCTGGTCGACGACGACCTGCAGACGCTCGACCCCGAGGCCACCCTGCCGATCATCGCCGGGTTCTTCGCCACGTACGACATGGTGGCGGCGCCCGTGGTCGACGAGTCCGGGTCACTGCTCGGCGCGGTGACCGTGGACGACGTACTGGACCACATGCTCCCCGACGACTGGCGCGAGACGGAGTTCCACCTGGACGAGGAGACCGAAGAGGGAACGGGAGCGGACCAGGGAACGGGAGCGGACCAGGGGGCGAGTGCGCATGGTTCCTGAGCGCGAGAGCGCCGCCCGCGAGCGCACCCCGGTCGGCGCCACCGCCGCCACCCGGCCGCGCACGCCCCGGCTCGACCAGCCGCGGCCGCCGCGGCGCCGGATCATGCCCGAGTGGGACCCGGAGGCCTTCGGACGGCTGTCGGAGAAGATCGCGCGCTTCCTGGGCACCGGACGCTTCATCGTCTGGATGACGGTCGTCATCGTGCTGTGGGTGCTGTGGAACATCACCGCGCCTGCTGCCCTGCGCTTCGACAACTACCCCTTCATCTTCCTGACCCTGATGCTGTCCCTCCAGGCCTCTTACGCGGCCCCGCTGATCCTGCTCGCGCAGAACCGGCAGGACGACCGCGACCGCGTCAACCTCGAACAGGACCGCAAGCAGAACGAGCGGTCCATCGCGGACACCGAATACCTCACCCGGGAGATCGCCGCCCTGCGCATGGGCCTGGGCGAGGTGGCGACCCGCGACTGGATCCGCTCCGAGCTGCAGGACGTCATCAAGGACCTGGAGCAGCGGCGGCACCACGACGGGCACCCCGTATTCCCGGCAGAACGGACAGACCGGTCGGCGGGGCGTGACGCAGAAGACCGCTGAGGGACTACCCGGACGCCCCTCGGATCGCCGTACCATCGTCCTTATGGCTACGGAAGACGCGGTGCGCGAGGCACTGGCGACGGTGAACGACCCCGAGATCAACCGCCCCATCACCGAACTGGGGATGGTCAAGTCGGTGGAGATCGGAGCGGACGGGGCGGTCGCGGTCACCGTGTACCTGACGGTCTCCGGCTGCCCGATGCGCGAGACGATCACGCAGCGCGTGACGGACGCGGTCTCCCGGGTCGAGGGCGTCACCCGCGTCGACGTCACGCTGGACGTCATGAGCGACGAGCAGCGCAAGGAGCTGGCCAGCGCCCTGCGCGGCGGCCAGGCCGAGCGCGAGGTCCCCTTCGCCAAGCCGGGCAACCTGACCCGGGTGTACGCGGTCGCCTCCGGCAAGGGCGGCGTCGGCAAGTCCTCGGTGACGGTGAACCTGGCGGCGGCGATGGCCGCGGACGGCCTGAAGGTGGGCGTGGTCGACGCCGACATCTACGGCCACAGCGTGCCGCGCATGCTGGGCGCGGACGGCCGTCCGACCCAGGTCGAGAACATGATCATGCCGCCGTCCGCGAACGGTGTGAAGGTCATCTCGATCGGCATGTTCACCCCGGGCAACGCCCCGGTCGTCTGGCGCGGTCCGATGCTCCACCGCGCGCTCCAGCAGTTCCTGGCCGACGTGTACTGGGGCGACCTGGACGTGCTGCTGCTCGACCTGCCGCCCGGCACGGGCGACATCGCCATCTCGGTCGCCCAGCTGATCCCGAACGCGGAGATCCTGGTCGTGACGACCCCGCAGCAGGCCGCCGCGGAGGTCGCCGAGCGCGCCGGCTCCATCGCCGTCCAGACCCACCAGAAGATCGTCGGTGTGGTCGAGAACATGTCCGGCCTGCCCTGCCCGCACTGCGGCGAGATGGTCGACGTCTTCGGCACGGGCGGCGGCCAACTGGTGGCCGACGGCCTGTCCCGCACCACGGGCACGACCGTCCCCGTCCTCGGCAACATCCCGATCGACGTCCGCCTGCGCGAGGGCGGCGACGAGGGCAAGCCGGTCGTCCTGACCGACCCCGACTCCGCGGCGGGCGCGGCACTGCGGGCGATCGCGGGCAAGCTCGGCGGACGCCAGCGCGGCCTTTCCGGGCTGTCGCTGGGGATCACCCCGAAGAACAAGTTCTAGGGTCTTCTCCAGCCCTGTGACGAGGGGCGCCGCAAAGCTGCGGCGCCCCTTTTCGCTGGGCCCTGTCGGCTAGGCGTACGCCGAGATGTCCTTGATCACGGCGAAGCCGAGGCCGTACGCGCTCATGCCTCTCCCGTACGCCCCCACGTGCACCCCCTCCTGCGTCGACCCGGCGAGCACCCAGCCGAATTCGGACTCCCGGTAGTGGAAGGGAGTCGGCACGCCGTCGACCGGCAAGGACAGGGTCGACCAGTCCGGGCCGGTGAGGTCGTCCGCGAGGACCCACGCCGTCTCGGTCTGCTGCTCCAGCCAGTCGTCACGGAGGCTGTGATCCATCTGGCCGGGCCAGGTGAAGGACAGGAGCCCCACCCCGGCCAGCCAGGCCGCCGAAGAGACCGTGGTGGCCTCCAGGAAGCCCGTGCCGTCCGCGCTGCGCCGGGAGGGGTTCGCCGCGACGGTCACCACGACGGCGAACTTCTCCCGGGGCTCCGTCGCGGAGCCGACCGCGTACTCGTTCTTCACGGAGGGCTCGTCCCCGTGCCCGATCGAACCGTGCTCGACGGCGCCGTCGGCCGCCGTACCGACCTGCATCAGCCAGCGCGGCCCCGTGAAGGCCTCGTCGAGGCCGTACCACGGGAAGGGCGCCAGCAGGTAGCCGTCGACCGTACGCCGGGCGTAGGGGACCTGCCGGCCACCCTCCGCATCCGGAGCCTGCGCGACTGCCCGACTTGTCGTCTCCATGTGCCCGGACGCCTCCTCGCTCTCGTCGGACCGGGGTGGCCCGCCCCCCTTCGGGCGTACTCGTCCGGTCCGCACAACAACTCGGCAGCATAGCCACACCGCCACGAGCAGCAGGGAAACCGCCCGCCGCGTGGGTCGTACGCGCGGCCGGTTCACGCCGCACGGGGCGCATGCGCGGTATGAAACGCGTCACGTCCCGGCGCGGGGGCGCACCGGGACGCGCAGTTCACGGGCGTACGACGGTCAGGTGGCGTCCGCGTCGAAGGGCGGGCGCTCGTCCTTGGCGGGGTCTTCGGGCTTCTTCGTCATGTCGATTCGGCCACCGGACGCGGACGACGAGGACGAGGAGGACGAGGAGTCCGTGTCGCGGCTGTGAACCGCGTCCGTGACCTCGGCCATCTCCTTCTTCAGGTCGAAGCCGTTGCGGATCTCCTTCAGCCCCAGTTCGTCGTTGTCCAGCTGCTTGCGGATGAACGTCTTGGGGTTGAGGTCCTCGAACTCGAAGTCCTTGAACTCCGGGCCCAGCTCGGCGCGGATGTCGTGCTTGGCGCTCTCCGAGAACTCTCGGATCTTCCGGACCGTACGCATGACGTCCTGGATGACCTTCGGGAGCTTGTCCGGACCGAAGACGAGCACGGCGAGCACGACGATCGTGATCAGCTCGAGCGGTCCTATGTCATTGAACACCTGAAGCTCCTTGCGATGTCCTCGGTCCTCGGCCCTCGGCGGTCTGTGTCACTGGTGTTCCGTGGTCCGGGCCGGGTCCACGGTACCCGGCGTACCTGTCCGACCGGTACCGTCCCGAGGTGTCCGAGTGCGTGTAGCGCACCGGTTTTTGGCGTTGTTTGCCTTGTGGGGCCATGTGCCGGGCTTCACCTGTGAGGTTTCTGTCAGTGGCGGTCGGACGATCCGAGCACCAGCGAGACCGACCTGTGCGTGCCGTCGCGCTCGACGGTCAGCCGCAGCCGGTCGCCGGGGCGGTGGGCCCGGGTCTTCACGATCAGTTCCTCCCCGGTGTGGACGGGCCGGCCATCCACCTCGGTGATGACATCGCCCGAGCGGAGTCCGGCCCGGTCGCCGGGGCCGCCCGTGGTGACCGCGGCTGAGCCCTTGGCGCCCTTGGTGCCGATACGGGCGCCGTCGCCCGTGTAGCCCATGTCGAGGGTGATCCCGATGACCGGGTGGGTCGCCTTCCCCTTGTTGATCAGTTCCTCGGCGACCCGCCCGGCCTGGTTGACCGGGATGGCGAAGCCGAGGCCGATGGAGCCGGCCTGGCCGTCTGCCGAGTCCGAGCCGCTGTCGGCGGACCGTATGGCGGAGTTGATGCCGATGACATGGGCCTGCGAGTCGAGGAGGGGTCCGCCCGAGTTGCCGGGGTTGATGGGCGCGTCGGTCTGCAGGGCGTCGACGTAGGACACGTCGCTCCCGTCCTCGTTCTCCCCGCCGGCCGTGATGGGCCGCTCCTTGGCGCTGATGATGCCGGAGGTGACCGTGTTGGCGAGGTCGAAGGGGGCGCCGATGGCGACGACGGGGTCGCCGACCCGGACGTTGTCGGAGTTGCCGAGCGGCAGGGGCTTGAGCCCGTGCACACCGGTCACCTGCACGACGGCAAGGTCGTAGCCGGTGTCCCGGCCGACGATCCTGGCCTTGGCGGTGTCCCCGCTGCTGAAGGTCACCGATATCTCGCCGCCCGACGCGGCGGGCTCGACGACATGGTTGTTGGTGAGGATGTGGCCGTGCGCGTCGAGCACGAAGCCCGTGCCGGTGTCCTGCTCGTTGGTGCCGGTCACATGCAGAGTGACCACGCTGGGCAGCGCACGGGCGGCGATCCCGGCCACGCTGTCCGGCGCCCGCCCGGCCGGCACCTCGCCCGACTGAGGCAGCTGGATGCCCCCCACACCGCCGTTGCGCTCCAGATAGGCCCCCACGGCCCCGCCGACGCCCCCGGAGACGAGAGCGAGCACCAGGGCCCCGCCGACCAGGGCCCGCCTGGCCCGCTTGCGGCGCTGCTGCTCGGTGGGGACCGCGGCGCCGTTCTGCTGGAGAGGGGCGTGGGCGGAGGCCTGGGCGGACCAGGGGTCGTAGCGGTGCCAGGGGTCCGGATGCGGGGTGCCGGACTGCGCCGCGGGGGACGGGAGCGGCGCGTCGTGGGGCACGGAGGCCGCCGGGGCAGGCACCGGTGCCGCGTGCGGCGGCACCGGCGCGGGGCCGGACGTGGGCATCTCCGTGCCGTGCACCGGTGCGGTCGCCGGGTGCTGGACCGGCGGAGCGAGTGCCCAGGGGCCCGGCTCGCCGTACGGCGGCGTGCTGTACGGGTCGGGGTCGTGCAGGGGTCTGGGGCGGTCGGTGGCGGACGGTACGGCGGGAGTGCCGGGCTCGGGCGCAGTCGAGGCGGGCTCGGCCGAGGGCTGGGCGTCGAGCGCGGGCGGTGTGTCGACTCGCTCCACTACGCCCTGCCCGGGAGAACCCGCGTCCCGCACGGCCGGCCCGGCACCCCGAGACGAGGGCGCCTCGAGCTCGAAGTCGCCGTCGGCGGGAGGCGCCGGGCGGGCCAGTTCGAAGTCGCCCTCGCTGTCGTCCGGCACCGGAACCGCGGCCGTGGCGTCCCCGGCCTCCGGAACCTGCGGCCGAGGCCGACTCCACCACTTCGCCTTGGCGGGCTTCGTCGGTTTCCCCTCGTTCATGCTCTCCCCACAGCTGGCCGCGGAACGTCGACTCCGCGCCCGGAAACTCCGCCGCGGGCACGGCCCTCACCGGATTCAACCAGGTTCGAGGGACGGCGCGCAGAGGCCGGTCAGGGGGCCGTGCGGGACGAGGAGGAGGGAGTGGGAGCGGAGGTGGTGTCGGGGACGGGTGCGGCGAGCATGCCGGGGCCGGTGACCTCGGGGGCCGAGGACCACGAGGTCAGGGCGACCGGCGGGGTCGTGCCGAGTGGATGTATCAACGGGGACATGGCGGCCGCGCCGGCCACGACGGGCGCGGTCAGCTTGTGCATGGTGTCCTGGCCCTGCCCGGCGGCGGGGGACGGCACCCCGGGCACGAGAGGCGCGGACATCGAGGTCGGTACCACGGGAGTCTCCCCGAGCAGCGTGCCCTGGGCGAGCAATGGTCCGACCGAACGGCGGCGCTGGGTGTCGGGCGCCGACGCGGGTCCGCCGCCCTGGGTGCGGGCCGGGGTGACATTGCTGCCGCTGCCGGAGCCACCGCGGGCGTCCGCCGCCGTGTCGCCCGGGATGCCCGTGGTCACGCCGCCCAGCGCGACCGCGGCCAGGGACACCGCCCCGGCCGCGACGAACGCGAACCGCAGCCCGCGCGAGGCGGACCGGTCGGCGTCGGGGCGGCCGACGGGGTGGATGCGGAAGCCGCGGTCGGCGGCGGAGGGTGCGGGGTGGGTGGCGGGGACGTAGCCGAACTCGAACCGGTCGGGGCGTCTCACTCCGAAGACCCCGGTGTCGGAGGTGCGCCCGGACAGGCCCGTGCCGCCCAGCGGCGACCCGCTGTCGTCATCGTCGCCGCCCGCGGGGAGTCCCTGGAGACGGGCCAGGAAGCTCTCGGACGGCGGCGGCGGGGCAGCCTCCGCGAAAACGTTCTTCAGCCGGCGCTGGGCGTCCGCCTCCGCCTTGCACTTGGCGCAAGTGGCCAGGTGGGCCAGGACGCGGTCGCGCGACTCATGACCGAGTTCCCCGTCCACGAGGGCGGAGAGCCGGTCTCCCAGGTGCTGCTCTGCGAGGCGTGCCTCGGCAGGTTTGGGCCGTGATCCACTCACGCGGGCGCGCCCCCTCCCCCCAGTGCGGGCACGCGGGCCACGAACGAGCGCCGCTCGGCGGCCCGGGCCTCCGGGGAGCGGTGGGCGAGGGCCTTGCGCAGCTGTGAGCGGCCGCGGTGGATCCGGGAGCGGACCGTGCCCAGCTTCACGCCGAGGGTCGCGGCGATCTCCTCGTACGACAGTCCTTCGATGTCGCACAGGACGACCGCGGCGCGGAACTCGGGCGCGAGGGTGTCGAGGGCCTGCTGGACGTCCGCGTCGAAGTGGGCGTCGTTGAACACCTGCTGCGGGGTCGGCTCCTTGCTGGGCAGACGCTCTGCCGCGTCCTCGCCCAGGGAGTCGAAGCGGATGCGCTGCTTGCGCCGGACCATGTCCAGGAACAGGTTCGTGGTGATGCGGTGCAGCCAGCCCTCGAAGGTGCCCGGCGTGTAGGTCGACAGGGAGCGGAAGACACGGACGAAGACCTCCTGGGTGAGGTCCTCGGCGTCGTGCTGGTTGCCCGTGAGGCGGTAGGCCAGACGGTAGACCCGGCCGCTGTGCGTGCTGACGATCTCCTCCCACGTGGGCGGAGTCCATGCCTGAGCGTCCGCGTCGGTGGAGAACGTCGCGGTCTGGGCAAGGCCGGCGGCGGAACCAGCGGCTTGGCTGGGGTCAGCAGCGGTGTCGTTCACGGATTTCGGCCTGCCTGCTGATCCGAGAAAGCGCCGTAGCACTCCTCCCCGATCCACGGGCTCAGCCGCACCTCCCCTGTCGGCTCTGGTGGTGTCCAGTGGAGCCCCTACCATAGCCACCTCGCCCGTTAGCTCCGGATAAGCGGTTTTACGAGAATTTGATCTGGGCTGATACGGCTCATACGGCTGCGTCAGCACTTGCTCGGCGTCCTGAACCATCCCTTACCCCCCGTCGGGTCCCCCCACCACTCGCTCATCCCTTTAAACGCCCGGTCCCATCTGCGGGTTCCCGGGGGCAACGGATACAGTCACGCCCAGGCAACCACGGGGACAGGAGAGGGTCATTACCGGCAACCGGCAGACGAGCTGGGCGTTCGCCGACGCCTTTGTCGCCGAGGACGACGCGCTTCGCTGGGCCCGTGATCGGGCCCGGGAGGCGGGCCTGCGCTCGGTGGCGCCCGGCACGGGCGCCGCGCTGCGGTTGCTCGCCGCCACCGTGGACGCCAAGGCGGTCGCGGAGATCGGCACCGGCTGCGGGGTGTCGGGGATCCATCTGCTGCACGGCATGCGGCCGGACGGCGTGCTGACCACCGTGGACCCCGAGCCGGAGCACCAGCAGTTCGCCCGGCAGGCCTTCCGCGCCTGCGGCTTCGCCAGCAACCGGGCCCGCTTCATTCCGGGCCGCGCCCTGGACGTACTGCCCCGGCTCGCGGACGCCGGCTACGACCTCGTCTTCTGCGACGGCGACCGCCTGGAGTACCTCGACTACCTCGCTGAATCGTTGCGGCTGCTGCGGCCGGGTGGTGTGGTGGTCTTCGAGGGCGTCTTCGGCAACGGCCGGACGGTGGACTCGGGGCCGCAGCCCACGGAGGTGCTGCGGCTGCGCGAGCTGCTGCGGACGGTGCGGGAGAGCCAGGAACTGGTGCCCTCGCTGCTGCCGGTGGGCGACGGCCTGCTGTGCGCCGTCAAGCGCTGACCGCGCGCCCGACGGTATGTGCGGTTGAGGGACGTACGCCCGGGAAAGGAACCGCCCCGGCACCGCTTATGGCGCCGGGGCAGCTGAAAGGGTGTGGTCGCTTGCGCGTCAGACGACGACCTTCTTGAGGGCGTCGCCGAGCGCCTCGGCCTCGTCAGGGGTCAGCTCGACGACGAGCCGACCGCCGCCTTCGAGCGGAACGCGCATGACGATGCCCCGCCCCTCCTTGGTCACCTCGAGCGGGCCATCGCCCGTCCGCGGCTTCATGGCCGCCATGCTCGTTCCCCTTCCTGAAACCAGCTCATCGTCTGCCGACGGCCCTGGAGGGCACGCGCCATCCGTGTGGGACACGCGACACCGGCATCGAACACATTGCTTCCAAGCCATTATCCCGCATCTCAGGACCCGATGACCAACATCAGTCGGCATCGCTTGGGCAACGCGCGCGAGCAAAACCACTCAATTCGGCGATGTGACTGCGATACTGCGCCACCGCACGGACATCTGCCGACGAAAACCGTGGCGGATTTCTTTGACGCAGGTCACACGTCGGGTCCGGCCGGTGGACGGTGTTCTCCGCCATGCTGTCCTTCAGACATCGGCGTACCGAGCGGTACGTCAGAGCCGCCACAGCAGAGGGGATGCGCCATGGCCGACACCGTGCTCTACGAGGTGACCGACGGGCTCGCGACGATCACGCTGAACCGCCCCGAGGCGATGAACGCGCTGAACATCGCGGCCAAGGTCGCCCTGAGGGACGCGGCACAGGAGGCGGCGGGCGACGGGTCTGTGCGGGCGATCCTGCTCACCGCAGCCGGGGACCGGGCGTTCTGCGTGGGCCAGGACCTCAAGGAGCACATCGGGCTGCTGGCGGCCGACCGCGAGACGGGGGCCGGGCAGACGATGACCACGGTGAAGGAGCACTACAACCCGATCGTGCGGGCCCTCGCGGGGGCCGCGAAGCCGGTGGTCGCGGCGGTGAACGGGGTCGCGGCCGGGGCGGGCTTCGGCTTCGCGCTGGCGGCGGACTACCGGGTGGTGGCGGACACCGCGGCCTTCAACACGTCGTTCGCCGGGGTGGCGCTGACCGCCGACTCCGGGATCTCCTGGACGCTGCCGCGGGTCGTGGGCGCCGCGCGCGCCGCGGACCTGCTGCTCTTCCCGCGCAACATCAGCGCGCAGGACGCGTACGAGCTCGGCATCGCCAACCGGCTCGTGCCGGCCGCCGAGCTGCGGACCGAGGCCGAGGAGGTCGCCCGGAAACTGGCCGACGGGCCGACGGTGGCCTACGCGGCGCTCAAGGCGTCGGTCGCCTTCGGGCTCACGCACTCCCTGGACGAGACGCTGGACAAGGAGGACGAGCTGCAGACCCGTGCGGGCAGGTCCGAGGACCACGCCATCGCGGTGCAGGCGTTCGTGAACAAGGAGAAGCCGAAGTATCTGGGCCGGTGACGGACGGCGGCCGGCCGAGACGGGCGGGTGCCGGGGGCCGCAGTCCGCGGACCCCCGCCTCCGCCTGAGCGGCAACGGCCTCGCCCTCAACCGCCGGACGAGCTGTTCCGGCTTGCGCAGCTTTCCAGGTGGTCGTTGACCAGTCCGCACGCCTGCATCAGCGCGTACGCCGTCGTCGGGCCTATGAAGCGCAGGCCCCGCTTCTTGAGGGCCTTGGACAGGGCCGTGGACTCAGGGGTGACCGCGGGGATGTCGGAGAGGGACTTCGGAGCCGGGCGGTCGGCCGGGTCGGGGGCGTGGGACCAGATCAGGCTGTCCAGCTCACCCGGGGACCACTGCGCGAGCACGCGCGCGTTGGCGAGGGTGGCGTCGACCTTGGCGCGATTGCGGATGATGCCGGGGTCCACCAGGAGGCGTTCGCGGTCGTCGTCCGTGAAGACCGCGACCTTCTCGATCCTGAAGTCGGCGAAGGCGGCCCGGAAGCCGGGGCGGCGGCGCAGGATCGTGATCCACGACAGGCCCGACTGGAAGGCCTCCAGACTGAGGCGCTCGTAGAGGGCGTCGTCGCCGTGGACGGGGCGGCCCCACTCCTCGTCGTGGTACGTCACATAGTCGTCGGTGGACAGCGCCCAGGGGCAGCGCAGCGCGCCGTCGGGGCCGGCCACGGCGGTGCCGTCGCTCACCGCTGGTCCTCCTGCGCGGGCTTGTCCAGCCGGACGTGCGCGGCGGCCTGGGCACCGGCGAGCGCGGACTCCAGGTCGGCGATTCGGGCGTCCCGCTCGGCGAGTTCGGCGCCGAGGCGGCCGAGGGCGTCGTCCACGTCCGCCATGCGGTAGCCGCGGGGGGCGAGCGGGAAGCGGAGGCTCTCCACGTCCGCGCGGCCGACGGGGCGGTCCGGGGGCAGCGAGTCTTCGAGGCGCTCGGGCGCGACCTCGGGCAGGGGGCCGGTGGCGCCCTCGCCGCCGCCCACCACGGCGAGTGTCACCGCGGCGACCACGACGGCGAGCGCGACGACCAGGAACAAGAACATAACCATCGCTGGGTCCCCACGCTCTGTAGTACTCGGTCTCGAAAGTCTCTCGCTCCGATCGTGCCATGCGAGTCTGACAGTTAGGGTCACAGGCGGGCGCGGGGCGGGACACGAGCAGGACTCACTGGAAGAGGTCACAGGCGATGCTCAGGCTGGGCAGGCGGGAATTCGAGCCGCACGAGCCGGTGATCATGGCGATCGTGAACCGGACCCCCGACTCCTTCTACGACCAGGGGGCGACCTTCCGTGACGAGCCGGCGCTCGCGCGCGTGGAGCAGGCGGTGGCCGAAGGAGCCGCGATCATCGACATCGGCGGAGTGAAAGCCGGGCCCGGGGACGAGGTGACCGCCGAGGAGGAGGCGCGGCGGACGGTCGGCTTCGTGGCCGAGGTACGGCGGCGGTTCCCCGACGTGATCATCAGTGTGGACACCTGGCGGGCCGAGGTCGGGGAGGCCGTGTGCGAGGCCGGGGCGGACCTGCTGAACGACGCCTGGGGCGGGGTCGATCCGGGGCTGGCTCAGGTCGCGGCGCGGTACGGGGTGGGGCTGGTGTGCACGCATGCGGGCGGCGCGGAGCCGCGGACCCGGCCGCACCGGGTGACGTACGACGACGTCGTGGCCGACATTCTCCGGGTGACCGTGGGCCTGGCCGAACGTGCGGTGGCGCTGGGCGTGCCCCGTGAGTCGGTGATGATCGATCCCGGTCACGACTTCGGGAAGAACACGCGGCACAGTCTCGAGGCGACCCGGCGGCTGGACGAGATGGTGGCCACGGGGTGGCCGGTGCTGGTGTCGCTGTCCAACAAGGACTTCGTCGGGGAGACGTTGGACCGTCCCGTGAAGGAGCGGGTGTTGGGGACCCTGGCGACGACCGCGGTGTCCGCGTGGCTCGGGGCTCAGGTGTACCGGGTGCACGAGGTGGCCGAGACGAAGCAGGTCCTGGACATGGTGGCGTCGATCGCGGGCCACCGCCCGCCGGCGGTCGCGCGCAGGGGGTTGGCGTAGGCGCTCCCCGCCCGGGCTGACGCCCCACTGCCGCTCACTCGAGCGCGCGCCCGATGTGTTCGATGTGAAGGGTCCGCGCCTCCGGGTCGACGCGGTACGGGATGCGCCAAGGGCCGCGGTGGAGACGGCGGTGGTGGGTACCCCAGGCCCTGGAACCTTCAGGCCGGGGGTCCTCGGCGAGTTGGTCGGTCGCCTGAAGGAGGGTGTCCACTCCCTGGGGGTCGTCCTTGAGGAAACCGGTGGCTTCGTCGAGCGCCACCGGCTCCCACTGGACCTCCCAGGTCACTCCGTACTCCTCCCCGCGGCTTCGAGGAGTATCCGCCGAGCCTCGGCATGGGGGACAGGGACTTCGGTGCGCCCCATAGCGCGGTCACGCTCGAGGCGGGCCAGTGCCAGAGCATCCTCGAGGTCTTCGAGTTCCGCCGGAGAGACGAGCACGGCGGTCGGGATGCCACGGTCTGTCAAGGTGATGTGCTCATGCTGGGCAGCCCGGCGGGCAAGCTCGCCGAGCTTGCCCCTCGCCTCAGCGATGGGATACGTAGCAGACATTAATCTACTGTACACCCAGATTACACTTCACCTCGAGCCCGCACCTAACGCGCCGCCTCCTTCGACACCAGTGCCACCGCCTCCTCCACGTCGTCCGTGACGTGGAAGAGGAGCAGGTCCTTCTCGGAGGCCTTGCCCTGGGTGATCACGGTGCTTCTCAGCCAGGTGACCAGTCCGCCCCAGTACTCGCTGCCGAAGAGGACGATGGGGAAGCGCGTGACCTTCTGGGTCTGCACGAGGGTGAGGGCCTCGAAGAGTTCGTCCAGGGTGCCGAGGCCGCCGGGAAGCACCACGAAGCCCTGCGCGTACTTCACGAACATCATCTTCCGGACGAAGAAGTACCGGAAGTTGAGGCCGATGTCGACATAGGGGTTGAGGCCCTGCTCGAAGGGCAGCTCGATGCCGAGGCCGACCGAGGTGCCGCCCGCCTCGCAGGCGCCCTTGTTGGCCGCCTCCATCGCGCCGGGACCGCCACCGGTGATCACCGCCCAGCCGGCCTCCACCAGCCCGCGGCCGAGCCGCACACCGGCGTCGTACTCCGACGAGTCCACCGGAGTGCGCGCCGAGCCGAACACGCTGATCGCGGGCGGGAGTTCGGCCAGGGTGCCGAAGCCCTCGATGAACTCCGACTGGATCCGCAGGACCCGCCAGGGGTCCGTGTGGACCCAGTCGGACGGGCCGCCCGCGTCCAGCAGGCGCTGGTCCGTCGTGCTCGCGGTGACCTGACCCCGCCGCCGGAGGACCGGCCCCAGGCGCTGCTCCTCCGGTGGCTGCTTCTTGCCCTCGGGGTTGCCAGTAGCCATGTGCGCTCCCTCCGCGTGCAGGTGTTTCCACGCCAGAGTAGATCCAGCCGGGTTACGCACGGGGGACGTGAGCATGTCCGCAATGAAGCGCCGGGCCCACGCCCTTCGTACGCCTCAGCTCGTCAGCCACGCTCGCAGGCGCTCTTCACCCGCCAGGATCTTGGCGATTTCGACCCTTTCGTCCCTCTTGTGCGCCAAGTGAGGGTTTCCGGGACCGTAGTTGACCGCCGGGATGCCCAGGGCGGAGAAACGGGAGACGTCCGTCCAGCCGTACTTCGGCTGCGGGGTGCCCCCGACCGCCTCGATGAAGGCCGCCGCGGCCGGGTGGGACAGTCCGGGCAGCGCCCCGCCGCTGTGGTCGTCCACCACGAACTCCTCCACGCCGCAGTCCGCGAAGACCTCGTGCACGTGCGCGATCGCCTCCTCCTCGGAGCGGTCCGGGGCATAGCGGAAGTTGACCGCCACCACGCACTCGTCGGGGATGACGTTGCCCGCCACCCCGCCGGAGACGCGCACCGCGTTCAGGCCCTCGCGGTACTCCAGGCCGTCGATCACCGGGTAGCGCGGTTCGTAGGACGCCAGACGGGCCAGGATCGGGGCCGCCGCGTGGATCGCGTTGGAGCCCATCCAGCCGCGAGCCGAGTGGGCCCGCTCGCCCTTCGTCCTCAGCAGCACCCGCAGGGTGCCCTGGCAGCCGCCCTCGACCTGGCCGTCGGAGGGCTCCAGCAGCACCGCGAAGTCGCCCGCCAGCCAGTCGGGGTGCGCCTCGGCCACGTGCTTGAGGCCGTTCAGGTCGGCGGCGACCTCCTCGTTGTCGTAGAAGACGAAGGTCAGGTCGCGGTTCGGGGCGGGGACGGTGGCCGCGATGCGCAGCTGGACGGCCACGCCGGACTTCATGTCGCAGGTGCCGCAGCCCCACAGGACGCCGTCCGCGTCGAGGCGCGAGGGGACGTTGTCGGCGATCGGGACCGTGTCGATGTGGCCGGCCAGGATCACCCGCTGCGCCCGGCCCAGCTGCGTCCTGGCGACGACGTTGTTGCCGTACCGGTCGACGGTCAGATGCGGCAGGGCACGCAGGGCGGCCTCGATCGCGTCGGCGAGGGGCTTCTCCGTGCCGCTCTCCGAGGGGAAGTCGACCAGCTGCGCGGTGAGCGCGGCGGCATCCAGCGTGAGGTCAAGCGTGTCGGCCATGGTGACGACCCTAACGCTCCCCCGGCCCGACCGGACCGCACCGACGCCCCACCCGCCGCCCGGGCCCAGGAGGCCTCCAGTACCTTGTACGGGTGCCAGAGCCGTCCCCCACTACTCCCAAGCGTCGTGGCCGCCTCTTCCGCTTCGGCGCGGCCTTCGTCGTCCTGCTGGCCGTCGCGGGCTATCTCGTGGTGCAGTACGTCACGGGTGGCACGGGAGCCCCGGGCTGCAAGGTGATCTCGGCCGAAGGCGGCGAGACCCCGTACGAGTTCACGCCCGAGCAGGCGGTGAACGCGGCGACGATCGCCGCCGTCGGTACCGGGCGCGGCATGCCCGAGCGTGCCGTGACCATCGCGCTGGCGACCTCGCTGCAGGAGTCGGGGCTGCGCAACATCGAGCACGGCGACCGGGACTCGCTGGGCCTGTTCCAGCAGCGGCCCTCGCAGGGCTGGGGCACCGAGAAGCAGATCATGGACCCGGCCTACTCGGCGGGCATCTTCTACGAGCACCTGGCCAAGGTGCCCGACTACACGGAACTCCCGCTCACGGTGGCCGCGCAGCGGGTACAGCGCAGCGGCTTCCCGGAGGCGTACGCCAAGCACGAGCCGGACGCCAAGCTGCTCGCCGCGGCCCTGACCGGGCAGTCGGCGGCCACGCTGACCTGCCAGGGACGCCCCGCGACGGGCACCTCCGCCGAGGCGGCGGCGACCGGTCCGGACGCCGTACGGGCCGCGCTGGTACGGGACTTCGGGCGCGACGCGCTCCAGGTGGCCGGCGCCGAGGTGAGCACTGCGGCCCCGGCCGATCCGTCCCCGACCATGACCACCCAGGCGCACGGCAGGACCGTGACCGTGCCGGTGCCCGACGGCTCGAAGTCCGACCGGACCGGGCGGACCGAGCGGGAGCGCGGCTGGCAGCTGGCCCACTGGGCGGTGGCCAACTCCTCGGCGCTGCACATCGCACGGGTCTCGTACGCGGGGCGGGTGTGGTCCGCCGGGAGCACGGACAGCCAGTGGCGCGCGGCCGGTACGACGGGGACCGCGGGTGCGGAGAAGTCGGCGGGGTCCGTTCGGATCGTGACCGGGCAGTAGTACGGGGGTTCACTCGCGGGGGTCACCCGGCGGGTGGTGCCGCGGCGGTGTGCGCAGGTTTTCGTGCGGTCACTCTCCTGGTCGCAAAGGCCCTTGGAAACAAAGGGCCGTAAGGATTCTGCGAAGCCGTACGGCGGGTGACTTTTGCCCGTTTTTATCCACAACAGATAATGCGATGCGTTGCCAACTCTTTACCTTTGGGCTCCGCAACCTTCGTGGGCTTCGAGCGGTAGTCACTGCGTCCGAGCCCGGAGATCAACTGCCGGACACGGTCGGACACTTCAACGTTCTCTCCCGTCGAATGGAGCATCATGTCCCTCCCCCTGACCCGCCGGATCGCCCGTGCCGCGCTGCTCGTCGCAGCGGGAGCGGCCGCCGGGGTCGGTGCGGCCGGCTCCGCGAGCGCTGCCGCCGATCTGCCGGCCACCCCGAACCTCGGCGGCCTGACCGCCCTGGACGGGTCGCAGGTCGGCAACACGGCCGACGGTGCCACGCAGCACGTCACCGGTCTCGCGGGCGACGCGGGCGGCCAGGCGGTCAAGCAGGCGGTGCCGGCCGCGGGCAAGACCGGCGGCAAGGCCGTGAAGAAGGTGGCGCCCGCCGCACAGAAGGCCGCGGGAAGGGCGGCCGGATCCGCCGGGGACGTCCTCGGCGCCACGGCCGGGACCGCGACCAAGGGCGGGCTGCCCACGGACTCCCTCACCAAGGGCGGGCTGCCGACGTCCACGCTGCCGGTGAGCAGCCTGCCGCTCGGCTAGGCACGTCGGCGTCGACGGCGCGAAGGGGCCCAGGGAGACTTCCCTGGGCCCCTTCGCGCCGTGCTTTCCGGGCCGAGCTAGCTCGCCAGCCGCGCCACCGCGGCCGCCACGCGCTCGTCCGTCGCCGTCAGGGCCACGCGGACGAACTTCTCGCCCGCCGTGCCGTAGAAGTCGCCGGGGGCGACCAGGATGCCCCGCTCGGCCAGCCGGGCCACCGTGTCCCAGCAGGACTCGTCCCGGGTGGCCCACAGGTACAGGCTGGCCTCGCTGTGCTCGATGCGGAAGCCGTGGGCCAGCAGGGCGTCGCGCAGGGCCGTGCGGCGGGCGGCGTAGCGTTCGCGCTGCTCGCGGACGTGGGTGTCGTCGGACAGGGCCGCGACGACCGCCGCCTGCGTGGGCGCCGAGGTCATCATTCCGCCGTGCTTGCGGATCTCCAGGAGGGGGCCCAGGACGGCCGGGTCGCCGGCCAGGAAGGCCGCGCGGTAGCCCGCCAGGTTGGACCGCTTGGAGAGCGAGTGGACCGAGACGATGCCCTCGTAAGAGCCGCCGTTGACGTCCGGGTGCAGGACCGAGACCGGGTCGGCCTCCCAGCCCAGCTCGATGTAGCACTCGTCGGAGAACAGCAGGACGCCGTGTTCGCGGGCCCAGGCGACGATCCGGGTGAGCTCGTCCTTGCCCAGCACCCGGCCCGTGGGGTTGGACGGCGAGTTCAGCCAGAGGAGCTTCAGGTTCGTGGGGTCGAGCTCGGCCGGGTCGTCGTAGACCTCGTACTCGGCGCGGGCCAGGCGGGCGCCGACCTCGTAGGTCGGGTAGGCCAGACGGGGGTACGCGACCCGGTCGCCGGGGCCGAGGCCCAGCTGGGTGGGGAGCCAGGCCACCAGTTCCTTGGAGCCGACGATCGGCAGGACATGGCGGTGGGTGACCTCCCGGGCGCCCAGGCGGCGCTCCAGCCAGCCCGTGATCGCGTCGCGCAGTGCCGGCGTGCCCCAGACGGTCGGGTAGCCCGGTGAGTCGGCGGCGGCGATCAGGGCCTTCTGGATCAGCTCGGGGACCGGGTCGACCGGGGTGCCGACGGACAGGTCGACGATGCCCTCCGGGTGGGCCGCGGCCGTCTTCTTGTACGGCTCCAGCTTGTCCCAGGGAAAGGTGGGCAGACGGTCGGAGACTGCGGACACGATGTTCTGGCTCACTTTCGTCGGTACGGCAAACGCCTCGGTCCCGTACGGCGGTGATCAAGGCGATCGGGCCGTACGGGACCGAGGCGGCGCGCTGCGGGCTGCTCGGCCGCCTGCGGATTACTCGGCCTGCGGCGGCAGCGCGGCGATGAGGGGGTGGTCGCGCTCGATCAGGCCCAGCTTGCTGGCGCCACCGGGAGAGCCGAGCTCGTCGAAGAACTCGACGTTGGCCTTGTAGTAGTCCTTCCACTCCTCCGGAGTGTCGTCCTCGTAGAAGATCGCCTCGACCGGGCAGACCGGCTCACAGGCACCACAGTCGACGCATTCGTCCGGGTGGATGTACAAGGACCGCTGGCCCTCGTAGATGCAGTCGACCGGGCACTCTTCGATGCACGCCTTGTCCTTCACGTCGACACAAGGCTGCGCGATGACGTAGGTCACGCTGTCGTTCCTCCTCGATTGGGCGCTGGCGGGCCTCCGTAGGCTCCGCCGCCTGGCGCGCGGGAGCGCGGCGTCGTCGATGCCCGCCCCTAGTATCTCCGTTCTTGGGCATGATCCGAACAGGAGGGGTGAACCGACCTGTGGAAATCTCTGCCGCCGGGCGACTCGAGGTCCGTATCACCGCTGCTGACGTGGGTAAACGAGTCTCCGTACGGCGCTTGAGCGAACCTGGAACACGGGGTGAGAAGTTCACCGACACGGTGGGTGTTCTCACATCATGGGACAAGGGTGTGCTGCTGATCACCCGCAAGAACGGGGAGGCCGTCCGGATTCTGGAATCCTCGCTGGTCGCGGGCAAAGTCGTACCGGCCGCCCCGGCGCGTCGGCGGGGCCCCGCCGCCTCCTACGAGGAGCTCGCGCATGTCGTCTCGCGGGCCTGGCGGCCGGTGGAGAGCGAGCGGCTGGGCGAGTGGGAGCTGCGGGCCGCAGTGCAGGAGGTTCCGCGCGATGGGGGTCCCCCCAGGCGTTCAGCTCTGGGGGAGCGTCCGTGGGGGGCGGTGGCCGGGCGACGGGTGGGCTTCACGCGGCGGGCCAACAGCGTGCTGCCGCTCGGCGACCCCGGCCTTCCGCTCGACGCGGCGCTGGAGGCCGTACGACGCTGGTACGGCGAGCGCGGCCTGCCCGCGTACATCCAGACCGCGACCGGCGCCGAGGGCACGCAGGAACTGCTGTGCGCGGAGCTGGAGCGGCGCGGCTGGGTGCGCGAGGTGACCGCCGAACTGTGGATCGGCGCACTGGCGCCGGTGGCCGACCGGGAAGAGGGTGCCCAGGTGGTGCTGTCCCGGCAGGCGGACGAGACTTGGCTGGCCCGGTATCGGCGCAAGGGGGTGAGCGAGGTGGCCCTGAAGGTGCTGGGCAGTGGGCCGTCGGTGTGGTTCGCGACCGTCCCGGGTGAGGGCGGGGGTGCTCCGGCCGCGATCGGACGGTGTGTCGTGGACGGACGGTGGGCCGGCTTCGCGGCTGTCGAAGTGGCCCCTGAGCAGCGCAGACGCGGCCTGGGCAGCGCCGTGATGGCCGCGCTCGCCCGCCAGGCCCTGGCCGAGGGTGCCTCGGCCGCCTGGCTGCAGGTCGAGGAGAACAACGAGGCGGCTCGAGCGCTGTACGCCGAAATGGGCTTCGCGGCGCATCACGCGTATCACCACTACCGCGAGCCGGGTGCCTCCGGCGCCGGCCGGTAATACGGATCACCGCCGGTTGGTGGTACGGATCACCGTGAAAGGGCACGAGCCTGCTATGCGTCCCCCTTACCCCCCATCGCCGGAGCGGTCGGCCGAGCTGCGGCACCGGTTCGCCGAGGAGGCCCGGTCCGAGCGGCCCGACCTCTCGGCGCTGTGTCTGCTGCTCGGCGCGGAGGCGGACGGCTCGCTGGACGAGGCGGGCATGGACGCCGCGCAGATGGAGCTGGACCGGCTGGCGGGACAGCTGCCGTTCCGGCCCGGCGGGCCCCTGGCCTGGGCGACGGCGCTGCACCACCTGCTCGGCGTCCGCTGCGAATTCCGCGGCTCGGCCGCGGACTACCACCGTCTGGAGTCCTCGCTGCTGCACGAGGTGCTGCGGCGGCGGCGCGGGCTGCCGATCCTGCTGTCGGTGGTGTGGATGGAGGTGGCGCGACGGGCGGGCGCCCCGGTGTACGGGGTCGCGCTGCCGGGACACTTCGTGGTCGGGTTCGGGGCGGCCGAGGAGCAGGTGCTCGCCGATCCCTTCGACGGGGGCCGGGTGCTCACGGGGACGGACGCCGAGCTGCTCGTCGTCGGGGCGACGGGGGCTCCGCTGGATCCGGGCATGCTGGTACCCGCGGATCCGCTGGAGGTCGTCCTGCGGATCCTGAACAACATCCGGGCGTGGGCCGCGGCCCGGCCGGAGCGGTCGGACGTGGCGCTGTGGGCGGTGGAGCTGTCCCTGCTGCTGCCTTCGCATCCGGCGCGGTTGCGGTACGAGCGGGCGCAACTCCTCGTACAGCGGGGCGAGTTCCTCGCCGGGGCGGCGGAGCTGGAGGCGTACGCCGAGGTGGTGGCCGAGGTGGACGAACCGACCGCGCAGCGGGTACGGCGTCAGGCGCACACGGCGCGGTCCATGCTCAACTAGGGGGTGCCGTTTGGATCATCCCGGCGTCGCGGGGTCTGGCACGCACTCCCCCAAGCTCTCGACTGCGCTCGAGCAGGGGCCCCCATGACCCCGCTCGGGTCCGCGAACCCGCACCGTCCGTCATAGCCGGCCTGATCCAAACGACACCCCCCAGGACCTGTCCCGGCGGGCTACAGCCAGCCCTTCTCCCGCGCTGTCCGTACCGCCTCCGCCCTGTTCCGCACAGCCAGCTTCTGGATCGCCGTCGAGAGGTAGTTGCGGACCGTGCCCTGGGACAGGTGCAGGGCGGCCGCCAGTTCGGCGTTGGTGGAGCCGTCGGCCGCGGCGCGCAGGACCTCGCGTTCGCGGTCGGTGAGGGGGTTGGCGCCCTCGGCCAGAGCGGCCGCGGCGAGCGTGGGATCGATGACCCGCTCGCCGGCCAGCACCTTGCGGACGGCCTCGGCGAGTTGGGCGGCCGGGGCGTCCTTGACCAGGAAGGCGTCGGCGCCCGCTTCCATGGCGCTGCGCAGATAGCCGGGGCGGCCGAAGGTGGTGAGCACGACCAGCTTGACCGCGGGAAGTTCCTTGTGGAGCCGGGCCGCGGCCTCGATGCCCGTGCAGCCGGGCATCTCGATGTCGAGCAGGGCGACGTCCACACCGTGCTGCCGGGCGGCCGCCAGCACCTCGTCGCCGCGCGAGACCTGGGCGACGACCTCGATGTCGTCCTCGAGGCCGAGCAGGGCTGCCAGCGCCTCGCGGACCATCGACTGGTCCTCGGCGAGGAGAACCTTGATCGTGCTGCTCATGCCCCGGATACTACGTCCACCCCGGTGGCCGTGGGCACACGGGCGACCAGCCGGAACCCATGCCTGACCCGGCCCGCCTCGAGCGTGCCGCCGACCTTCTCCAGCCGCTCGGTCAGACCGGTCAAGCCATTGCCGGGCCCCTTGCCCGAGCCTCCCGATCCGTCGTCCTCGACGGAGAGTTCGAGGACGAGGCCGTCCAGGGTCTGGCGTCTGAGGAGCTCCACCGTGCAGCGTCCGGCGCCGCTGTGCCGTACGACGTTGGTGACCGCCTCGCGCAGCGCCCAGGCGAGAGCGGACTCGCCGTCCTCGGGCACGCCGTTCAGGGCCGGCTCGGCGGGCACCTCGGCGGTGACCCCGGCGGCGGTCAGGGCGACCTGGGCACCGGCGAGTTCGGCGGCCAGCCGGGGGCGCCGGTAGCCGGTGACGGCCTCGCGCACGTCGACCAGGGCCTGGCGGCTGACCTGTTCGATGTCGGCGACCTGCTGCGCCGCCTTGTCGGGGTGGTCGGGGAGCATCCGCCCGGCCAGTTCGCTCTTCAGCGTGATGAGGGAGAGCGAGTGGCCGAGCAGGTCGTGCAGGTCCCGGGCCAGGCGCAGCCGCTCCTCGTTGGCGGCCAGTTGGGCGACGGTGGCGCGGGCCTTGCGCAACTCGATGGTGGTACGGACGAGTTGGACGACGCCGGTCATGGCGAACCCGATAAGGATCACCAGGATCAGCAGGTCCAGGGCGTGCTGCTCGCCGACGTGCAGGCCGACCAGCAGCAGCACGCCCGCCGTCCCCGGGATCGCCCAGCAGGCGGCCCGCAGGGGGAGGGTCGCCCCGCAGGCGACGGAGACGTAGCAGTACAGGGCGAGCCAGGGCGCGCCGAGCATGAAGGACAGCAGGGTCGCGAGGACGCCGAGGACGGCGATCAGGACGCCGACCCGCCCCGGGGTGGCCGGGCTGCCCATGTCCCGGAAGACCAGGGTCAGATAGACCCCGACGAAGACCGCCAGGCCCAGCCACCCGCCCACGGTGCCCGTGGTGGTGTGCTTCCCGGAGACGAGGTCGTGGACCGGGGCGCTGAGGAAGACCAGCCAGACGCCGATCCACAGCATCTTGCGCAGGAACAGGTCGCGCCGGCTGCGGGGGGACTGTCCCAGGGGGATCAGCTGCTCCCGGCGGGCTTCCTCGGTCAGCGGGTCTTCCGTCATGGCGCTCACGCCTTCAGCGTGTCCTTCCGGTACAGCCAGGCCGCGCCTCCCGCGAAGAGGACGAAGAAGACGGCGAGGATGGCGATGTCCTGGGCGTGCGGGGTCTGGCTCTGCTCGATCGACCGCCCCAGGGCAGCGTACGCGTGCGTGGGCAGCCACTTGGCGATGTCCTGGAGCCACTGCGGGAAGGTCGTGGTGGGCATCCACAGACCGCCGAGCATCGAGAGGCCGAAGTAGGTGATCATCGTGATCGGGCGGACCGCGTCCCCGCTGGCGAGGTAGCCGATGGCGACGCCGAGCGCGGCGAAGACCAGGCTGCCGGCCCAGATGGCGCCGGTGAGGGCGAGCCACTGCCAGGCGTCCAGCCGGACGTCCTTCACGGCCGCGGCGACGACGAAGACGATGACGATGGAGGGAAGGCTGACGACGGCCGCGCTCGCGGTCTTGGCGAGGACGTATCCGCGCCCCGGCAGGGTGGTCAGCCGCAGCTGCCGTACCCAGCCGCTCTCGCGCTCCTTGGCGATGCGCTCGCTGTTGCCCATCAGGACGGCGGTCAGGGCGCCGAAGGAGGCCATGGAGACCATCATGTACGTCGGCAGGGTGAGCCCGGTGCCGTCGATCTTGGTCTTGCTGTCGGCGTTGCCCGCGATGAGCAGAAACAGCGCGGAGGGGTAGATCACCGAGAAGAACAGGAACTTGCGGTTGCGCAGGGCGCGGGCGAGTTCCAGCTTGATGAGTGAGTTCACGACTGCTTGGCCTCCTCGGCCTCCGTGATGGCGACGAACGCCTGCTCCAGGCCGAGCCCGGCGACTTCGAGATTGCGGGGGTAGACACCGAGGCCGTACAGGGCGTGGACCGTGGCGTCGGCGTCGGTGGACTGGATGCGGACGGTCTGGCCGGAGACGCTGACCGAGGCCAGGAAGGGCAGCCCGCGCAGGGCCGACTCGTCGATCTCGCCCTCCAGGTCGAAGGAGACCCTGCGGGCACCCGCCTTGGCCTTGATCTCGGCGGCGGTGCCGTCGGCGAGGAGCCGGCCGCGATGCAGGACGAGGACGCGGTCCGCGATGGCGTCGGCCTCTTCGAGGTAGTGGGTGGCGAAGAGGACCGTACGGCCCTGGTCGGCCTGTTCGCGCATGGTGGCCCAGAAGGCCTGGCGGGCGGAGACGTCCATGCCGGTGGTCGGCTCGTCCAGGACGATCAGGTCGCTGTCGCCGGCGGTGGCGAGGGCGAAGCGGACGCGCTGGGCCTGGCCGCCGGAGAGCTTGTTGACCTTGCGGTCGGCGATCTGGGAGATGCCGGCGCGGGCCAGTACATCGGTGACCTTGTACGGCCTCGGGTGCAGAGCGCAGGCGAGCCTGACCAGTTCGGTGACCGTGACCTCGTCCATCAGGCCGCCGCTCTGCAGCATGGCGCCGACCCGCCCGGCGACGATCGCCTCCCGCGGGCTCGTGCCGAAGACGCTCACCGTGCCGCCGTCGGCCTGCTTGAGGCCGAGCAGCAGATCGAGGGTGGTGGACTTGCCGGCGCCGTTAGGACCGAGGAGGGCGACGGTCTCCCCCGGGTGCAGCGTGAGCGACAGCCCGTCCACCGCCCGCACGTTCCCGTAGGTCTTGCTCACCTGGTCGAACCCGACCACCGGGGCGCCGGTGGTCACCGCTGTCGTTGTCATGGCGACCATGGTGGCCGTGGGGGCCGGGTGCCGGGCAGTGTCGGGGGTCCTGAGTGCCGGATGACAGATGTCATACCGACGCCGTGACATGCGGGAGGGGCGCCCGGTGAACACCGGACGCCCCTCTTCGGGCCGGACTAGTTCGGGGTGGTGTCGATGACCGCGATCCGGTTGGTCCTGCTCGTCAGTGCCTGGCGGAGGGCGCCGTACACGTCCTGGGGCGTGACGGCCGTCTTCTTGCCGTTGGCCCGGGTGATGAGCACCCCGTCGAACGCCTGACCGTACAGCTGCTTCAGGGCATTCAGGTCCGGGGAGTCGGTGAGCTTGCCGTCGGGTGTCGCCTGCACCCGGAGGAACTTCCACAGCGAGTTCTGCGGGCTCATCGGGACCGAGTGCGCGGCGTCCGTCTGCACGGTGACCTTGGCGGACATCGCCGGCTCCGCGAACGCCTTCATCTCGCGGTCGACCTCGGCGTTGGAGACCGTCGGCTGCTGGGTGGTCGTCGGCACCGTGACCGGGGTGGCCGTGCCGGCTTCCACCATCGACCGGTAGGCCTCCTCGACCGCCTGCGTCGAACCGGCGGCGTCGATGCCCTTGCCCGCCTTGCCGTAGACGGCGACGGCCTTGCCGGACTGGAACTTGATCGTGCCCTCGGTGACCGAGCCGGAGCCGCCACCGGCGTCCTTCAGGGCGACCTGGAGCTTCTCCTCGTCGACCGGCATGACCGGCTCCACGACCCGCTTCTGCCCGAAGAGGGAGCCGATCACGGAGACGGGGTTGTAGTCGCTCGTCGCGGCCGCGCTGACGGTGGCGGTGGTGTCGAACTGGAGCCCCGCCTTGTCCGGCGTGAGCGAGACCGTCTTGCCGCCCACCGACAGCTTCAGCGGCTTGTTCACCCGGTCGCCGAACGCCTCGTCCAGCTTCTTGACGGCGTCGTCGCGGGTGCCGCCGCCGATGTCCACACCGAGCACGGTGGTGCCCTTGGGCACGTCGGAGTGGTTCATCAGCAGTCCGGCGCCGTACACACCGATGCCGGCGACGACCACGAGCCCGCCGAGCAGGGCCGGCTTGCTGCGGCCCTTCTTTTTCTTGGGCCTGCTCTGCGGGACGTTCGGCGAGACCGGCTCGGGCAGCTTCGGGGGCGTGTGCGACACGGCCCCGTCGGTGGCGGCGCCCGGCCCGAACGGCGAGGCCGCCGTGGGCGGGACGACCGGGATGCCGCTGGTCACGGTGTGTCCGGAGACGTTGTCCGCCGGGGAGCCATAGCCGGGCATCCCCGGTTCGGGGGCCGGCTTCTGCGGGGTGAGGATCGCGGTGTCGTCGCTCAGACCGCCGCCGGGGCCACGGTTCGCGGCGGGACCGGCGCCGGGGGTCCGGTGGCGGGGGCCGCCGACGGTGCCGGGGCCGGTGAAGGACTCGCCGGGCGCCATGCCGAGGTCGCCGGGTCCGCCGGTGACCGGCGGCACCATCGGGCCGTCACCGGTGACCGGACCGCCGGTCGGGCCCGCGGGGCCCTGCGGTACGCCGAGGCCGTTCGGACCGCTGAAGCCGTCAGGGCCGGCCGGGCCGACGCCCTGGCCATTGGCACCGCCGAAGCCGTTCTGGCCGCCGGGGCCGCTCTCCGCGAAGTACGGCAGGTCGTCGCGGCGCGGCTCGTCGCCGCCCGAGCCGGGACGGGAGCCGTTGCCCAGCGGGCCCGCGGCCAGCGCCTCGGTCACGTCGAAGGAGCCGGTGCCGCCGCCGTGCCCGGGGGCCACGGGTCCGCCGGTGGCGCCGGGGAGCCCCGCGCCGTTCGTACCGCCGGGACGGGAGCCGCCCGGCACGCTCATGGAGCCGACCACACCGCCGGGGCGTCCGGCGCCCGGCCGCGCGGCACCGGAGGTGCCCGCGCCACCCGGACGCGCGCCCTTGGCCGCACCCGCGCCGCCGGGGGCGGCCGTGCCCGTGCCCGAAGCGGTCGCACCGGTCGCGGAACCGCCGGGGATTCCGGCGCCGTTCGTGCCGCCGCCGGCCGGACCGCCCTTGCCCGCGCCCGACTTGCGGGGCGCGAACCAGTCACTGGTCTTCTCCTCGGCCGCCACCGCGGGCTCACCGGAAGGCTCGACGCTGCCGGCGGACTTCGGGGCGGGCGCCGGCTGCGCCTCGGCGGCCGCGCCGGTGTCGTCGTCGGGGGCCTCGGTGTCCGCGACGGGCGTGCGCACGACGACCGGCGGAATGGGCCGCGATCCGGGGATGTTGATCCGGATGCGCGTCGTCAGCGTGGTCTCGGTCTTTCGCTCCTCCGGCTGCGCGGCCGAACGGTCCGCGCCCGTACCGTCGCCGGAAACCTTGGGGGTCCCGTACGGCGGCGTGCCCGAGGGGTATGCGGCTCCGCCGCGCCCGTTGGGCCCGGAGGACGGACTGTCAGTTTCACGACTCAAGGCAGGTTCTCCCGGTTGGCTCCACCGCCCGTTTCGACCTTGCTCGGGCGGCTCGGCGGCGCGCACCACCATACTGGCCACTTCTGACGCGTATCCCGTGACCGCTGGGGAAACCCACACCGGACTCGCACGCGCACGCTATGGCGAATTGGTACGTCACTTGGCAAGTCGGGCGGCATCGCCGTCCGGTTGCCGCCCCGCCCCAAGGGTGGCGCAGATCACAGCCAGGGCCATGCCGCCCAGCAGGAACAGATAGGAGCCGCCCCCCGCACCGAACAGGAAGTCCCCTTCGGGGCGGCCGGCGGTGAGCAGGATGACGGTGACGATCCAGCCGGCCGCGGGGGCGACCGCCCCGGCGCGGCCGCCGGCGGCACGCGCCCCGCCGAGGAACAGCCCGGCCGCGCCCGCCAGGGCGAGCAGCAGCCCGCCGGGGAACCAGCCGGCCTGCACCAGCGCCCCGGCGAGGCCGACCAGGGCTCCGAGCACGAACAGGCCCACATGGGCGGCGATCCGCCCTGCGGAGGGGCGCTGCAGCGGCTGGGCGAGCATCGAGCCGCGTCCTGCCGAGCTCATGACGCCTCCTCGACGCCGGTCCCGGCGAACAGGTCGGTCTCCCGGGTCCGCGGGCGCTCTCCGCTCACCAACTCGTAGTACTCCGTGACGAAGACGGGCTGGGCCAGTTCGTTGGAGAGCGCGAAGTACGGTTCGGCCACCTCGATCTGGGTGGCGTGCGCGCGCATCGCGGCGGCCTTGGCGGTGGCGTACGCGGTGCCGTCGACCTCGGTGGTGACGCGCTCCTCGTCGACCACACCCGGGACGTCGTCGACGGAGGCGGGCTTGGCGAAGGGGAGACCGGGCAGATCGTCCCGAAGGCGGGCGAAGGCGTCCTCGGCGACCCGGCGCGGGACGCGGTTCCAGTAGACCTTGGGGATGCGCCAGCCGGCGTCGGCGGCCAGCTCCACGGCTCTCATCGCGACGCGGTGGGCCTGGATGTGGTCGGGGTGGCCGTATCCGCCGTTGTCGTCATAGGTGACCAGGACCTGGGGGCGGACCTCCAGGATCACCTCCGCGAGGTACCCGGCGGCCTCGTCGAGGTCGGCCTGCCAGAAGCAGGCGGGGTCGTCGTTGTCGGGCAGCCCCATCATCCCGGAGTCCGCGTACCGTCCGGCGCCGCCGAGCAGCCGGAAGTCGGCGACGCCCAGCTCCCCCATGGCACCCCGGAGCTCGCGCAGCCGGTACTCGCCCAGGGCGGCACCGGACAGATGCCCCAACTCGGGCGGAATGACCTCACCCCGCTCCCCGAGGGTGCAGGTGACCAGGGTGACCCGCGCTCCCCCGGCCGCGTACTTGGCCATGGTCGCGCCGTTGTTGATCGACTCGTCGTCCGGGTGCGCGTGCACCAGCAGCAGACGCCGGGCGGGCAGTTCCGTCATGTCCCCACCCTACGAGGCGGCGCCGACAGCGCCGCGCAGGGCCGGGCGCCCCGGGTCAGAACTTGATGCTGCCGATCATGCTCGCCACGTTCGTCGTCAGCTCGCTGATCGTCGGAGCGACGGTCGAGGAGGCGAGGTAGAAGCCGAGCAGGATGCAGACGACCGCGTGGCCGCCCTTCAGTCCTGACTTCTTGATCAGCAGAAAGACGATGATCGCCAGCAGCACCACCGCCGAAATCGAGAGTGCCACGGCGGCTCACCTCCAAAGATCCCAGGTACGCGGGGGTTCGGACTATGGGGGTTGTAGATCGGTACAGCAAATCCATACAGAAGCCAGCAGGGTCATACCCACTCAGCGGTAGTGATCATAACTATCCGTACTCGCGCATCGGTCGGCGCACGGCCGCACAAGGGGGCGCATGGCCAATATGGTCGGGGGATGACGACCGAGCCTGACTCCTTCCCCCGACGGCACGCCCGCACCCAGCGGTTCACGCTCGGCGCGCCGCGTGCGTTCACCGTGGCTCCCGACGGTTCCCGTGTCGCGTTCCTGCGTTCCCACTCCGGTACGGACCGGGCCAACTCCCTGTGGATTCTTGATGTGACGGACGGCCGGGAGCGCCTGGCGGCCGACCCGCGCGCGCTGCTGGGCGGCGCCTCGGAGCATCTCTCGCCCGAGGAGCGGGCGCGCCGCGAACGCAGCCGCGAGGGTGGTGCCGGCATCGTCGGCTACGCCACCGACACGGCCCTGGAATTGGCGTCTTTCGCCTTGTCAGGGCGGCTTTTCACAGCGGAGCTGAGGGCCGGCACGGCACGTGAACTCACGGTCCCCGGGCCGGTGATCGACCCGCGTCCCGCCCCCGACGGACGGCATGTGGCGTATGTCGCCGGGGGTGCCCTGCGAGTGGTGGGCGCGGAGGGCGACGGGGACCGGGCGCTGGCGGAGCCCGACGCGGACGGGGTCACCTATGGATTGGCCGAGTTCATCGCGGCCGAAGAGATGGGGCGTTCACGGGGCTTCTGGTGGGCCCCGGAGTCGGACCGGCTGCTCGTGGCGCGCGCGGACGACGCGCTGGTGGGGCGGTGGTGGATCGCGGATCCGGCCCACCCGGAGCGTGAGCCACAACACGTCGCGTATCCGGCGGCGGGCACCGCCAACGCGGACGTACGGCTGTTCGTGATCGGCCTCGACGGGACGCGCACGGAGGTTGCCTGGGACCGGGCGCGCTATCCGTATCTGGCGCATGTGCACTGGTCAGAGGCGGGTGCCCCGCTGGTCCTGGTACAGGCGCGGGACCAGCGCAGCCAGCTGTTCCTGGCCGTGGACCCGGAGTCGGGGGCGACCCGGATGGTGCATGCGGAAGAAGATCCAACATGGCTGGAACTTTTCCCTGGCGTGCCCTGCTGGAGCCCCTCCGGACAACTCGTGCGGATCGCCGACGAGGGCGGTGCGCGGGTGCTCGCGGTGGGCGAACGCCCGCTGACCGGAGCCCAGTTGCACATCCGTGCGGTGCTCGACGTCTCGGACGACGATGTGCTGGTCTCGGCCTCGGCCGGCGAGGAGTCCGAGGCTCCCGGCATCGGCGAGGTGCACGTCTACCGGGTGAACGAACTCGGCGTGGAGCGCGTCTCACAGGACCCCGGCGTGCACTCGGCGGTGCGCGCCGGGGGCGTGACGGTACTGATCTCCGCCGCGCTGGACCGTCCGGGCGCCCGTGTCCAGGTGCTGCGTGACGGAAAACCGACGGCGACTGTCCTGTCGTACGCCGAAGATCCCGGTATGTCCCCGCGGGTGACGCTCACCGAGGGGGGCGCACGGCGAATCCCGTGCGCCGTGCTTATGCCGCAGGACTACCACTCCGACACTCCCCTGCCGGTTCTGCTGGACCCCTACGGCGGTCCGCACGGACCGCGCGTGGTCGCCGCGCACAACGCGCACCTGACCTCGCAGTGGTTCGCCGACCAGGGCTTCGCGGTGGTCGTCGCCGACGGCCGGGGCACCCCCGGCCGCTCCCCCGCCTGGGAGAAGGCGGTGCACCGTGACTTCACGGTGTCCCTGGACGACCAGATCGAGGCGCTCCAGGACCTGGCGAAGCGCTATCCCCTGGACCTGTCCCGGGTGGCGATCCGCGGCTGGTCCTACGGCGGCTGGCTGGCGGGCCTGGCCGTGCTGCGCCGCCCGGACGTCTTCCACGCGGGCATCGCGGGGGCTCCGGTCACCGACTGGCGCCTGTACGACACCCACTACACCGAGCGGTATCTGGGCGACCCGGCCACGGACCCGGCGTCGTACGCGAAGAGCTCCCTGGTCACGGACGACGGCCTGTCCGCCCCCGCCGAGCCGCACCGCCCGCTGATGATCGTGCACGGTCTGGCCGACGACAACGTGGTGGTGGCCCACGCGCTGCGCCTGTCCTCCGCCCTGCTGGCCGCCGGCCGCCCGCACGAGGTGCTGCCGCTGTCCGGCGTCACGCACATGACCCCGCAGGAACAGGTCGCGGAGAATCTGCTCCTCCTCCAGGTGGACTTCCTCAAGCGTTCGCTGGCACAACCGCGCAAACACCCGTGAACTGCGTTAACGCGCAGGCAACTTCACGGAAGCGGTACCGATATACGGACGCGCGAGGCTGAACAGCGTACGGCCGTGCGGGTGCCGTGAACGGGCCGGGATGCACCATGTCATCCCGGCCCGTTGCCGTGTTCCTCCAAGGGGACCACCTGCTTCTCCTCCGCGAAGTGACATGCCGAGTCGTGCGCCGCGGGGCCCGTCGTGCGGCGGAACTCGGCGGGGACGGCGAGTGCCGGGACCTCCAGTGCGCAGCGCTCCTGGGCCTTCCAGCAGCGGGTGCGGAAGCGGCAGCCGGAGGGGATGTTCGTGGGGGACGGGACATCGCCCGTGAGGATGATGCGCTCGCGGTGTTCGCGGGCCTCGGGGTCCGGGACCGGGACCGCGGAGAGCAGGGCCTGGGTGTAGGGGTGCGTGGGGTGGTCGTAGATCTCGGCGTCCCTGCCGATCTCCACGATGCGGCCCAGGTACATCACCCCCACCCGGTCCGAGATGTGCCGCACGATCGAGAGGTCGTGGGCGATGAAGACGTAGGAGAGCTCGAACTCCGTCTGGAGCCGGTCCAGCAGGTTGACGACCTGCGCCTGGATCGAGACGTCAAGCGCCGACACCGGCTCGTCGGCGACGATCACGTCGGGGCGCAGCGCCAGCCCGCGTGCGATGCCGATGCGCTGGCGCTGGCCGCCCGAGAACTGGTGCGGATAGCGGTTGATGTACTCGGGGTTGAGGCCGACCACGTCCAGCAGCTCCTGGACCCTGCGGCGGCGTTCGCCCTTCGGGGCCGCCTCGGGGTGGATCTCGTACGGCTCCCCGATGATGTCGCCCACCGTCATACGGGGGTTGAGCGAGGTGTAGGGGTCCTGGAAGACCATCTGGATGTGGCGCCGCACGGCCTTCAGGGCCTTGCCCGAGAGCCTGGTGATGTCCTCGCCCTTGAATCTGATCGAGCCCGCCGTCGGCTGCTCCAGATTGCACAGCATCCGGGCGACCGTCGACTTGCCGCAGCCCGACTCGCCCACGAGGCCCAGGGTTTCGCCCCGGCCGAGCGTGAAGTCGACGCCGTCCACGGCCTTCACCGAGCCGATCTGCTTCCTGAAGAGGATGCCCCGGGTGAGCGGGTAGTGCTTGACGAGGCCGCTGACCTCCAGGATCGGCTCAGTCATGGAGGCACTCCCGCCAGAAGTGGCAGGCGCTGCCGCGCTCCTCCGAGACCTCGTACAGCGGGGGCTCGTCCGTGCGGCACACGTCCCGCGCCATCGGGCACCGCGGGTGGAAGGCGCAGCCCGGCGGGATGTCCATCAGGTTCGGCGGCAGGCCCTTGATGGCGTAGAGCTCCCGGCCCTTCTGGTCCAGGCGCGGAATGGAGTCGAGAAGGCCGCGCGTGTACGGGTGCGCGGGCGCCTTGTAGATGTCGTGGACCGGGGCCGACTCTACGATCCGTCCCGCGTACATGACGGCGATGCGGTCGGCGACGTCGGCGACCACGCCGAGATCGTGCGTGATCAGGATCAGCCCCATGTCGTACTCGCGCCGCAACTCCGCGAGCAGATCCATGACCTGGGCCTGGACGGTGACGTCGAGGGCGGTGGTGGGCTCGTCGGCGATGATCAGCGCCGGCTCCAGGGCCAGCGCCATGGCGATCATGATGCGCTGGCGCATACCGCCCGAGAACTGGTGGGGATAGTCGCGCACCCGCTGGGCGGCGCCCGGGATGCGCACCCGGTCCATCAGCTCGACCGCCCTGGCCCGCGCGTCCTTCCGTGACATGCCCCGGTGCACGACGAACATCTCGCCGAGCTGCTCGCCCACGGAGAGCACGGGGTTCAGCGCCGACAGGGCGTCCTGGAAGATCATCGCCATTGCGGTGCCGCGGATCCTTCTTCTCTCCTCCTCCTTCATCTTCAACAGGTCCTGGCCCCGGAAGAGGATCTCGCCGCCCGTGATCCGGCCGGGCGGCATGTCGAGAATGCCCATGATCGCCTGCGCCGAGACCGATTTGCCCGACCCCGACTCACCGAGCACCGCGAGGGTCTCACCCGCGTCCACGCCGTAGCCGACGCCGTTCACGGCCTTGGCGACCCCGTCCCTGGTCCGGAACTCCACGTGCAGATCACGCACTTCGAGCAGCACGGCGGCTCACCTCAGCTTCGGGTCGAGGGCGTCGCGCACCGCGTCGCCGAGCATGATGAAGGCCAGGACCGTGATCGCCAGGGCCCCGGAGGGCCACAGCAGCGCGTGCGGGGCGTTGCGGATGTAGGGGGAGGCGGCGGAGATGTCGATGCCCCAGGAGACGCTGGGCGGCTTCAGGCCGACGCCGAGATACGACAGGGTCGCCTCCAGCGAGATGTAGGTGCCGAGCGCGATGGTCGCCACGACGATCACCGGGGCGACCGCGTTGGGCGCGATGTGGCGCAGCAGGATGCGGGAGTTTGAGGCGCCCAGGGCGCGGGCCGCCTGGACGTAGTCGTTCTGCTTGACGGTGATGACGGAGCCGCGGGCGATACGGGAGATCTGCGGCCAGCCGAGCAGCACCATGAACCCGATGACCGGCCAGACCGTATTGCTTGTCACCACGGAGAGGAGGACGAGACCGCCGAGGACGACGGGGATCGCGAAGAAGATGTCGGTCGTGCGGGACAGGAGGGAGTCCCAGGCCCCGCCGAAGAATCCCGCGAGGCCGCCCAGGGCGGACCCGAGGAGCGCGACCCCGAGCGAGGCGCAGACGCCGACCGTGACGGACGTACGGGCCCCGTAGACGGTCCGTGTGTAGACGTTGCAGCCCTGGCCGTCGTACCCGAAGGGAGCGCCCGGCTGGGAGCCCTCCTGGGACTTGGCGAGGTTGCACTGCAGGGGGCTGCCGGAGGCGATCAGCGAGGGCCACAGGGAGATGACGACGAGGAAGAGGATGACGAGCCCGGAGACGATGAAGACGGGGTTGCGGCGCAGGTCCCGCCAGGCGTCGGACCACAGGCTGCGCGGCTTGGCGCGCGGCCCCGTGCCCAGCGGTCCCGCCGGAGTCCTCTCCAGCGTCTCGGCCTCGCTCGCCGCCAGGTCCATCCCGCTGCCGGCTCCGGTCCCCGCGATGGCGCGTTCGGGCTCGTGCAACTGCTCAGGCATAGCGGATCCTCGGGTCGAGTACGGCGTACAGCAGGTCCACGAGCAGGTTGACCACCAGGAAGACCAGCACGAGGACGGTCACGAAGCCGACGACCGTCTGGGTGTTCTGCCGCAGGATGCCCTGGTACAGCTGGTAGCCGACGCCGTGGATGTTGAAGATCCGCTCGGTGACGATCGCGCCGCCCATCAGCGCCCCGATGTCGGCACCGATGAAGGTGACGACGGGGATGAGCGAGTTGCGCAGCAGATGCCGGGTGACGACCCGGCGCCGGGGCAGGCCCTTGGCGACGGCGGTGCGGACGTAGTCGGACCGCTTGTTCTCCGCGATGGAGGTTCGGGTCAGGCGGGTGACGTAGGCGAGCGAGACGGCGGCCAGGACGAGGCCCGGCACGATCAGCTCGCCGAAGGCGGCCTCCTGGGAGACCGACGGCTGGATCCAGTGCCACTGCACGCCGAGCAGCAGCTGGAGCAGTAGGCCGGTGACGAAGGTCGGCACGGAGATCACGACCAGGGTGCCGAGGAGCACACCCGTGTCGACGGGGCGGCCGCGGTGCAGTCCGGTGACGACGCCCAGCGTGATGCCGATGACGATCTCGAAGAGGATCGCCACGATCGTCAGCCGGATCGTGACGGGGAACGCGGTCGCCATCAGCTCGGTGACGGGCTGGCCGTTGAACGCCGTGCCGAAGTCGCCGGTGAAGATGTTCCCCATGTAGGTCAGGTATTGCTGCCACAGGGGCTTGTCGAGGCCGAACTCCTTCTTCAGCTGGGCGGCCGTCGCCGGGTCACAGGCGCGCTCGCCGCACAGCCCCGCGATCGGGTCGCCCATCACGTTCACCATCAGGAAGATCAGCAGCGTCGCCCCGACGAACACCGGGACCATCTGGAGCAGACGCCGGACGACATAGCGCCCCATGGCGGCTCAGCCGACCTTGATCTCGTTGTAGACGGGGACGCTGAACGGGTTCAGCGCGACGTTGGACAGCCGCTCCGAGTAGCCCGCGCTGCCGTTCTGGTACCAGAGCGGGATGGCGGCCATGTTGTCCCGGACGACCTCTTCGGCCTGCTGGAAGGTGGAGACCGCCTTGGCGGTGTCGGTCTCGGCGTTGGCCCGGTCGACGAGCTTGTCGAACTGTGCGTCGGACCACTTGCCGTCGTTGGAGGATGCGTTGGTGTAGTAGAGCGGCTGCAGGAAGTTCTGGATCAGCGGGTAGTCCATCTGCCAGCCGGCCCGGAAGGGGCCGGTCATCTTGTGCCGGCCGATCTGGTTCCTGAAGTCCGCGAAGGTGCCGATCGGGTTGCCCACGCAGGCCTTGTCGTTGCCGAGCGCGTTGTTGATCGAGTTGCACACGGCGTCCACCCACATCCTGTGCGAGCCGGTGTCGGCGTTGTAGGTGATCTTGAGCTGTCCGCCCGGGAGTCCGCCGCCCTCCTGGATCAGCTTCTTGGCCCGGGCCGGGTCGTACTCGCAGGCGCTCCCGCACAGCCCTTCCTTGAAACCGCCCTCCGTGCCGAGGACCGGCGAGGTCCAGTCGCTCGCCGGGGTGCGGGTCTTCTGGAAGATCGTGTCGGTGATCTGCTTCCGGTTGATCGCCATGGACAGGCCCGTGCGGACCTTCGCTGAGCCGGCCTTGTCCCAGTCCTTGTCGTAGTACGGGAAGGCGAGGGTCTGGATGATGCCGGCCGGGGTGTTGATGTAGCGGTTGCCGAGATCCTTCTTGACGTTCCTCAGCTGCGAGGCGGGGACGTCGTCGACGAGGTCGAGGTTTCCGGCCAGCAGATCGGTGTAGGCGGTGTCGCTGTCCGTGTACACCTTGAGCGTCACACCGTCGTTCTGCGCCTTGTCGGCGCCGGGGTAGCCGTCCCACTTCGTCAGGGCCATCTGGAAGCCCCTGGTGTACGAGCCGATCATGTACGGCCCGTTGCCGACCGGCTTCTCCAGCCAGGCCGCGTGGTCGGAGAAGAACGACTGGGGCAGCGGCGCGAAGGCCACGTAGCCCAGGGTGTCCGGGAAGCCGGAGAACTTCTGGTTCAGCTTGACGGTGAAGGTCCTGTCGTTCACGACCTTCAGACCGGAGAGCGTGTCGGCGCTCTGTGAGCCGTTGGCCGGGTGGACCTTGTCGTACCCCTGGATGTAGCCGAAGAAGTAGGCGTTCTTCTGGTTGTTCTTCAGGCTCGCACCGTAGTTCCAGGCGTCCACGAAGGACTTGGCGGTGATCTTCTCGCCGTTGCTGAAGGTCCAGCCGTCCTTGATCGTGACGGTGAAGTTCTGCGAGTCCGGGGTGTCGATCTTCTCGGCGAGCATGTTCTGGGCCTGGCCGGTCTTCGGGTCGTACCGCTTCAGACCGCGGAAGATCATGTCGAGGACCTTGCCGCCCTGCACCTCGTTGGTGTTGGCCGGTTCAAGAGGGTTCTGCGGGTCGCCCCAGGAGGAACTGAGGACCGCGCCTCCCGTGCTGCTCCAGGCTCCGCCCCCGCACGCCGTCGCGACGAGCGCCACCGCCGTCGCACCGACGGCCCATCCGGCGTGCCTGGCTCCACGCATGGCGTGCCTCCTCCGAGAGCGCTGATCCATTACCGGTCAATATCAGCGCAAATGCTGCATATCGCATGTGTGCGCCACTCGAGAGGGGGCCTTTCAGGGGACAGGTCATCCGGATGCACGCAGGCCCCGCCGGGGGGTCGCGTCGATCTTGGGCGACGAATGCAATGGATCTCTGCGTAACGATGCCGAAACGTTGGATTGCGCCCCGCCGATGTACGCATTTCGACACACAGGCGTCCGCATATCGAACTCGTTGCCCGAATAGTCCAATTAGTCCGAACTAAAGCACAGAACGATTACAGCGCGCTACCCGCGTAGCTACGGAA
This sequence comes from Streptomyces herbicida, assembly GCF_032656585.1. Classification (NCBI taxonomy): domain Bacteria; kingdom Bacillati; phylum Actinomycetota; class Actinomycetes; order Kitasatosporales; family Streptomycetaceae; genus Streptomyces; species Streptomyces herbicida. Next base: position 444,877 of record NZ_JAUYWJ010000001.1, on the reverse strand, counting down.
TGGTCAAGCGCGAGTAAAGAAGGTAAATAGACAACCAAGGCGACCGAGAATTTATTGACCTTGAATGAATTGCGTTGAAAAAGTCCGGCGTAGCCCGTAGGGGAGCGCCCTGCGGAGTCATCAGACCCTCCCTTGGGCCAGGAGCACCATGACCCCCCCAACTCCATCTGCGGCTGCCCCGCTTGAGGTGACCGACGAGAGCGTCGAGAAGTCGACCACTTCATCGGCCCCGAAGGGCAACGAGAGCCGCTCGCCGGGACGGCTTGCCTGGAATCGGTTCAAGCGTGACCGTACGGGCGTCATATCCGCCTATGTGGTGATCTTCTTCTTCGTCGTCGCGATCGGTGCGCCACTGATCGCCAAGCTCTACGGCAAGAACCCGTACGAGCAGTACGGTCAGGAGACCCCTGGGCTGCTCAACGACTTCGCCTACCCGGTCAAGCCCAACGGCGGCATCTCCGGCGACTTCTGGTTCGGGATCGAGCCCCAGCTCGGTCGGGACGTCTTCACGTTCCTGATCTACGGCATCCGGACCTCGCTGCTGATCGCCACCGCCGCCACGCTGCTGACCACTCTGCTGGGCGTGGTGATCGGCACCACTGCCGGCTACCTGGGCGGCAAGACCGACTACTTCATCGGCCGGGTCATCGACATTCTGCTGTCGTTCCCGTCCACGCTGTTCTTCATCGCCTTCATGCCGGTCGTCTACGGCATGTTCGTCCCCTTCGACGAGGATGTCCCGGCCTGGCTGCGGGCCACCTGCCTGATCCTCGTCCTCTCCGCCTTCGGCTGGGCCTCCATCGCGCGACTGCTGCGCGGCCAGGTGCTCGGCCTGCGTGAACGGGAGTTCGTCGAGGCGGCCAAGGTGACCGGCGCATCGCCGCGCCGCATCATCTTCAAGGAACTGCTGCCCAACCTGTGGACGCCGATCCTCATCCAGTCGACCCTCCTGCTCCCGGCCTACGTCACGGCCGAGGCGGGCCTCGCGTTCCTGGGCGTCGGCATGATCGATCCGACCCCGGACTGGGGCGTGATGATCGGGCGCGGCGCGCAGTTCTACTCGGACGACATCACCTTCATGATCTTCCCGGGCGTTTCGATGATCCTCTTCGTCCTCGCCTTCAACCTTCTCGGCGACTCGGTCCGCGACGCGCTCGACCCGAAGTCCAAGCGCTGAGTCCCACTCCGGTCCGGTCATCGTCGTCCGGCTGGTTGCACCTCCTCTCTCACTCCATCCACCCCTAGGCAGGTAAGCCATGTCCTTTTCCCGCAGAAACTTCCTCATAGCCACTGGTGTGGCGGCCGGCGCGACCACCGTGCTGAGCGCGTGCAGCAGCGGCAACGCGGGCGGCAGCGGTGCCAGCAAGGCTCCGTCGGTCGACAAGGCCAAGGCAGCCACCATCGATGTCGGCACCAAGGCCGACTCCACCGGTCCGGCTCCCGAGGTCCCGGGGGCGGTCAAGGGCGGCACGATCTACACGCTGGAGCAGATCGACTGGGACCACCTGGACCCCGCTCAGGTCTACTCCTCGTACGAGGGCGCCTGCTCGGTCCTGTTCCTGCGCGGTCTGACCGGCTACAAGATCGACTCCAAGGGCACCACCACCCTCGTCGGCGACCTCGCCACTGACGCGGGCACGGTGAAGGACGGCGGCAAGACCTGGTCCTTCACGCTCAAGGACAACGTGAAGTGGGAGGACGGCGCCGCCGTCACCATCGAGGACGTCCGCTGGACCTTCGAGCGCCTCTTCGCCAAGTTCGTCACCCAGGGTCCGCGTTACCCGCAGAGCTGGCTGCTCGGCGGCGACAAGTACAAGGGCCCCTACGAGGGCAAGCACCTCAAGTCCATCGAGGTGGACGGCAACACCATCACGTTCAAGCTGAAGGAGGCCCACGCCGACTTCAACTTCATGCTCGCGATGCGCGGCTTCTCCATCGTGCCGAAGAAGCACGACACCAAGGAGAAGTACGACAAGCGCCCGTTCTCCTGCGCCCCGTACAAGATCGCGAACCGCGACATCGGCAAGTCGGCGTCGCTGGTCCGCAACGAGCACTGGGTCGCCGAGACGGACCCGATCCGCAACGCCTACCCGGACAAGGTCGAGTTCCAGTTCGGCTTCCAGAACCTGGCGTCCACGGACCGTTACATCGCCGACCAGGGCAACGACCAGTTCACGCTGTCGGTGCTCAACGAGGTCGCCCCCGAGCGCCTCCAGAAGGTGATGACGAACCCGGCGCTCAAGAAGCGCGTCCTGACCCAGGTCGACACCACCTGTTACTACTTCGCGATCAACACCACGCGCGTCAAGGACGTCAAGGTCCGTCAGGCGCTCAACTACGCGTGGCCGTCGCAGCAGCTGAAGCAGATCCGTGGTGGCTCGCTCTCCTCGGCGACCGCGACCACGATCATCAGCCCGCTCACCCCGGGCCACAAGGACTTCGACCTCTACGGCAAGAAGACCAAGCCGATGGGTGACCCGGACAAGGCCAAGGCCCTGCTCAAGGAGGCCGGCAAGGAGGGTCAGACCGTCGTCATCGCGATGCAGCAGTCGGACAACTCCGTCAAGCAGGCCGTCGCGATCAAGAGCGCGCTGACCAAGGCCGGTTTCAAGCCGGTCGTCAAGCAGGTCGACAAGACGTCCTTCTACAGCCAGATCGGCCAGCTGGACAACAAGTACGACCTGTTCGCCGCGGGCTGGGGCCCGGACTGGCCGGCCGGTTACGCGGTCATCCAGCCCTGCTTCGACGGCAGCCAGATCGCCGACGGCGGTGTCAACTGGCCGCAGCTGAACGACACGGGCATCAACAAGGCGATCGCCGCCGCCACGGCCGAGACGGACCAGAAGAAGGCCGCGAAGATGTGGGGCGACATCGACGAGCAGATCATGCAGATCGCCGCGGTGGTTCCGGACTACAACCCGATCCGCAACTACTTCTACGGCTCCAAGGTCGGCGGCGTGATCTGGGACTCCGGCAACACCTGCATCGCTCTGGGCAAGGTCTACGCGAAGGCCTGATCCCGCTTCGGGGCGGCGGCCACCGCCGCCGCCCCGGTTCCCCCTCCGATCCACTCCCCACATCCCGGCGACGGCGCCCCGTCCGGAAAGTCACGCCATGTTCCGTTTTCTAGTCCGCCGTGTCATCGGCGCACTTGTCATTCTGCTGATCATCAGCGCCGTCACCTTCATGCTCTACTACGCGCTCCCGCGTGACCCGGCCCGTATGGCGTGCGGCAAGGTATGCACCCCGGAACTGCTCGCGCAGGTCCGGCAGAACCTCGGCATGGCCGACCCGCTGCCGGTGCAGTACTGGCACTGGCTGGAGGGCCTCTTCCTGGGCCGCGACTACGGCGGTCTCGGCAACTGCAACGCGCCCTGCCTGGGCTTCTCCTTCACCAACCGCGAGCCGGTCCTCGGCACCATCCTGGACCGCATGCCGCTGACCATCTCGCTCGCGCTGGGCGCCTCGTTCTTCTTCCTGATCATCGGCGTCGGCACCGGCATGATCGCCGCCGTCAAGCAGGGCAAGGCGGCCGACAAGCTCGCCAGCTCTTTCTCGCTGATCGGCTCCTCGCTGCAGATCTACTTCGTCGGCTACATCGCCATGTTCTTCCTGGTGCAGCAGCTCGGCATCCTCGACCAGCCGTCGTACACGCCGTTCACGGACAACCCGGTCAAGTGGGCCTCGGGGCTGCTGCTGCCGTGGCTGGTGCTGTCCATCATCTTCACCGCCAACTACACCCGTATGACGCGCTCCCAGCTGGTGGAGCAGCTCAGCGAGGACTACGTGCGCACCGCACGGGCCAAGGGACTGTCCCGGCGCTCCGTGTTCTTCCGCTTCGCCTGGCGTGGTGCGATGGGCCCGATCGTCACGATCTTCGGCATCGACATGGGCACGCTGATCGGCGGTGCCATCATCACCGAGTACGTCTTCAGCCTCCAGGGCATCGGCCGGCTCTCGCTCACCGCGGTGGACGCCAACGACCTTCCGATGCTGCTCGGCGTGACCCTGGTGGCGTCGGCGGCGATCGTCTTCTTCAACATCATCGTGGACGCCGTCTACGCCCTCATCGACCCGCGGATCCGGCTCGCCTGACCTCCGCCCACCCCGACCCCCCGCATCACCCCCCAGGAGCGTCACCGTGACGAGCACCGAACAGCAGCCGTTCCTCTCCATCAAGGACCTGAAGGTCCACTTCTCCACCGAGGACGGCATCGTCAAGGCCGTCGACGGGCTCAGCTTCGACCTTGCCAAGGGCCAGACGCTCGGCATCGTGGGCGAGTCGGGCTCCGGCAAGTCCGTCACCAACCTGACGATCCTGGGTCTGCACGACCGCGACCGGACTGCGATCGACGGCGAGATCCTGCTCGACGGCCAGGAACTGCTCACCGCTCCCGAGCGGCAGCTGGAGCGGCTGCGCGGCAACAAGATGTCCATGATCTTCCAGGACGCGCTGGCCTCGCTGTCGCCGTACCACACCATCGGCACGCAGATCGGCGAGACCTACCGCAAGCACACCGGCGCCTCCAAGAAGGAGGCCCGGGCTCGGGCGATCGAGATGCTGAAGCGAGTCGGCATCCCCCAGCCGGACGTACGCGTCGACGACTACCCGCACCAGTTCTCCGGCGGTATGCGCCAGCGCGCGATGATCGCGATGGCGCTGGTGTGCGACCCCGAGCTGCTGATCGCGGACGAGCCGACCACCGCCCTCGACGTCACCGTGCAGGCCCAGATCATGGACCTGCTCAAGGACCTCCAGCAGGAGTTCGGCACCGCGATCATCTTCATCACCCACGACCTGGGCGTCATCGCCGACATCGCGGACGACGTGCTCGTGATGTACGGCGGCCGCTGCGTGGAGCGTGGTACGAAGAAGGAGGTGCTGAGCACCCCGCAGCACCCCTACACCCTCGGTCTGCTCAACTCCATGCCGAGCCTCGACGGGCCGGTGGACGTGCCGCTGTCGCCGATTCCGGGCTCGCCGCCCTCGCTGCTCAACCCGCCGTCCGGCTGCCGCTTCCACCCGCGGTGCTCTTTCGCCGAGAAGGTCGCGGGCGGGCGGTGCTCCAGCGAGCGGCCGGTACTCGAAGTGGTGGAGGGCCGGGGCTCGGCCTGCCACCTCACGCTGGAGCAGCGCCAGGAATTCTTCGCCGACTTCGCCGGATCCCGGCACAAGTGACGGACACGAGACGGGACTTCACGACCATGAGCAACACAAACCCCCTCCTGGACGTCTCCGGGCTGACCAAGCACTTCCCGATCAAGGGCGGCTTCCCGATCCGGCGGACCATCGGCGCGGTGCAGGCAGTGGACGGCCTCGACTTCCAGGTCGCCGAGGGTGAGAGCCTGGGTCTGGTCGGCGAGTCGGGCTGCGGCAAGTCGACCACGGGCCGGCTCATCACCCGGCTTCTGGAGCCGACCGGCGGCAAGGTCGTCTACCGCGGCCAGGACATCACGCACGCCAACCGCAGGCAGCTCGCGCCAGTGCGTTCCGAGATCCAGATGATCTTCCAGGACCCCTACGCCTCGCTGAACCCGCGCCAGACGGTCGGCAAGATCATCTCCGGCCCGATGGAGATCAACGGCATCAACCCGGCCGGCGGCCGCGAGAACCGCGTCCGTGAGCTGCTGGACATCGTCGGCCTCAACCCCGAGCACTACAACCGCTTCCCGCACGAGTTCTCGGGCGGCCAGCGCCAGCGCATCGGCGTGGCCCGCGCGCTCGCCCTCGAGCCGAAGCTGATCGTCGCGGACGAGCCGGTCTCGGCCCTGGACGTCTCCATCCAGGCGCAGGTCGTGAACCTGCTGCAGAAGGTCCAGAAGGAACTGGGCATCGCGTTCGTCTTCATCGCCCACGACCTGGCGATCGTCCGGCACTTCTCGCATCGCGTCGCGGTCATGTACCTCGGTAAGATCGTCGAGATCGCCGACCGCGAAGACCTGTACGGCAACCCGCGCCACCCCTACACGCGGGCCCTGCTCTCCGCCGTGCCCGAGGCCACGGTGGACGAGACCCCGCGCGAGCGCATCCGCCTCGTCGGTGACGTGCCCTCCCCGATCAACCCGCCCTCCGGCTGCCGCTTCCGCACCCGCTGCTGGAAGGCGACGGAGAAGTGCGCCACGGAGGCCCCGCCGCTGGTCCAGGTCGACGGCAACAAGCCCGGCCACCTGACCGCCTGCCACTACCCGGAGACGGCGGACATGATTCCCGCGCAGCGCCTCTCCAAGGACCCCGAGACGGCGGCCTGACACACCCCTTTCCGTCAGCCGTCGCCTGCGGAACGGACTTTCACCGGCCCATTGACCCGAGCCCATGAACGTCCTGTTCCAGGGGACGAAGGCCCGTGCCTCCCCAGGCGCGGGCCTTCGCTGTACCGCCAACTCCCCTGGGCCGACAGGGCGTTGCCCCGAGTTCGGAACCTGACAAGAAGACGGCGGATCCCGCCGTACGGTTCACTCACGTATGACAAACTGCCGCGGTGGTCGATCATTCGTTCGCCGATCTTTCGCTTGCCGCCCTGTACGACAACCTCAACCCCTGGGGGCCGGCTGACGACTTCTATCTCGGCCTGGTGAAGGCCGCGGAGTCCGTGCTCGACGTCGGCTGCGGCACAGGGCAGTTGCTCAGGCGGGCACACGAGGACGGCCACCCCGGCCGGCTGATGGGCCTCGATCCGGCCGCCGCCATGCTCGTACAGGCACGACGGAACGCCCCTGCCGTGGAATGGGTGCTCGGGGATCTGCGGACGCGGCTGTGGGACGGCGAGTTCGAACTGGTCGTGATGACCGGGCATGCCTTCCAAGTGCTGCTGCACGACGAGGAGTTGCGTCTCTGTCTGCGCGCCGTGCGGTCGGCCCTGGCGGACGGCGGGCGGTTCGTCTTCGAGATCCGCAACCCGGCCGTCCGCGCCTGGGAGACGTGGACGCCGGACCGGGTGCGTGAGGTCACGGGCGCCGACGGCACGGCCGTACGCGTGTGGCACGAGGTCCAGGGCGGTCCCGTCGCGGGCCGGGTGACGTTCACCGAGACCTACGAGGGCGACGGCTGGGCCCGGCCCCGGGTCAGCCGGGCCACACTCCGCTTCCTGGACCCCGGCTCCCTCTCCGGCTTCCTCGCGGAGGCCGGACTCGAGGTCGTCGAACAGTACGGCGACTGGGAACGGGGGCCGGTGACCCCCGCGAGCCCGGAGATCATCACCGTGGCGGAGCGGATGGCTTAGGTCCTGTCGTCGAATCCCCGTCGTCCGGCCGGAGGGCCGGCCCTGCGGCGTCATGGGGGTCCCCCTGCTCGGGCGAAGCCGAGAGCGCGGGGGAGCGTGCTCTCGGCGTGCCGGGCACAGGCCCTCGTACTGGATGTACTGGGGGCTGCGCCCGGTGCGGCGAGTGGGGGTCCCCCCTGCTCGAAGAGCTTGGGGGAGCGTGCATGGCGTCGCAGGGCAGGCGGGAATATGACGACAGGGCCCAGCGGTCCTGTCAGCTGTCGCCCTCCTCCAACGCCGCCAGTGCCGGGTCCAGCACGATGTCCTCGTCCCGGGCCTCGATGGTCGGCTCCTCCGGGAAGTGGCACGCCGTCAGGTGGCCGGTCAGGTTGCCGGAGATCTGGACCAGCGGGGGCTCCTCGGCCGCGCACTTGTCCTGGGCCTTCCAGCAGCGGGTGCGGAAGCGGCAGCCGGACGGCGGGGAGATGGGGGACGGGACGTCGCCGGCCAGTCGGATGCGCTCGCGCCCGGCCGAGTCGCTTTCGGTGAGGTTCACCTCGGGCACCGCGGACAGCAGCGCGTGGGTGTAGGGGTGACGGGGACGGGTGTAGATGGAGTCGCGGTCGCCCACTTCGATGATCTTGCCGAGGTACATCACCGCCACACGCTGCGAGAAGTGGCGGACCACCGCGAGGTCATGGGCGATGAACAGGAACGCGATGCCCAGTTCCTGCTGGACCTCCTGGAGGAGGTTCACCACCTGCGCCTGAATGGAGACGTCCAGCGCCGAGACCGGCTCGTCCGCCACGATCAGCTTCGGTTCGAGTGCCAACGCGCGGGCCACGCCGATGCGCTGGCGCTGACCGCCGGAGAACTCGTGCGGGAAGCGGTTGTAGTGCTCGGGGTTGAGGCCCACGATCTCCAGGAGCTCACGAACGCGCTTCTCCCGGCCGCCCTCCGGCGCGATCCCGTTGACCTCCATCGGGTTGGAGATGATCCTGCCGACCGTCTGGCGCGGGTTCAGCGAGGAGTAGGGGTCCTGGAAGATCATCTGTATCTCGGAGCGGATGGGCGCCAACTGCGCCCGCGAGGCGTGGCTGATGTCCTTGCCCCGGTACGCGATCCTCCCGCTCGTCGGCTCCAGGAGCCGGGTGATCAGCCGGCCCGTCGTCGACTTGCCGCAGCCCGACTCGCCCACCAGGCCGAAGCTCTCGCCGACCCGCACGGTCAGATCGATGCCGTCGACGGCCTGGACATGGCCGACCGTACGCCGGATCGGAAAACCGCCCTTGACCGGGAAGTGCTTGGTCAGCCCGGAGACTTCAAGGAGCGCTTCTCCCTCCACGCCGCCGGCCGACTCGCGCGGAGCGGGGAGGACGAGGTCCTCTTTCATGCCGTGTCCTCCTGGCCCTAGCCCAGAGCGGGCTTGATCTCGTCGATGAAGATGGTCCGCTTCTGCTCGCCCGTCAGATGACAGGCGGAGGCCCGGTCGGGCGCCAGCAGCGGGCGTTCGTTGACACAGCGTCCGGCGCCCTGCACCCGGTCCTGGAAGGTGCAGCGCGGGTGGAAGCGGCAGCCGGACGGCGGGGTGAGCAGCGAGGGCGGGGTGCCCGGGATGGGCGACAGCGGGGCCGCCAGGTCGGAGTCCAGTCGCGGCATCGAGTTCAGCAGACCCCAGGTGTACGGGTGCTGGGGCGAGCGCAGCACCTCGTCGACGGTGCCGCGCTCCACCGCGCTGCCCGCGTACATCACCATGATGTCGTCGGCCATGTCGGCGATCACGCCGAGGTCGTGGGTGATGAAGACGATCCCGGAGCCGAACTCCTGCTGGAGATCCTTGAGGAGGTCGAGGATCTGGGCCTGGACCGTCACGTCCAGGGCCGTGGTCGGCTCGTCGGCGATCAGCAGGTCGGGGTCGCACACCAGCGCCATGGCGATCATCGCGCGCTGGCGCATACCGCCGGAGAACTGGTGCGGGTAGTCCTTCGCCCGCTCCTTCGGATTCGGGATGCCCACCTTGCCGAGCATCTCGACCGCGCGGTCCCAGGCGGCCCGCTTGGAGGCACCGTTGTGCTTCATGAACGGCTCGGCGATCTGGCGGCCCACCGTGTAGTACGGGGACAGCGCGGTCAGCGGGTCCTGGAAGATCATGGCGACCTTGTTGCCGCGCAGTTTCTCCAGCTCCGACTCCCGCGCGGTGGTCAACTCCTGCCCGTCCAGCAGGATTTCGCCCTCGACGGTGGTGAACATGGGGTTGTGCAGGCCCAGGATGGTCAGGTTCGTCACCGACTTCCCCGAGCCAGACTCCCCCACGATGCCCAGGGTCTTGCCGCGTTCCAGGTCGAAGGAGAGTCCGTCCACGGCCCGTACGATGCCGTCCTCGGTCTTGAAGCTGACGTGCAGGTCCCGCACGGACAACAGGGGACCCGCACCGGCCGGGACGGGAGCGCCGGCCTCCTTGGTCAGAGTGGTCACGAAAGTGCTCCTAAACGGCCTAGGCCAGCCGCACGCGCGGGTCGATGTAGGCGTAGCAGGCGTCGACGATGATGTTGAAGAGAAGGATCATGGTCGCGGAGAACAGCATCACGCCGAGCAGCAGCGGCAGGTCACTGAAGAAGACGGACAGCACCGCCAGTTGGCCGAGACCCGGCAGGCTGAAGGTGTACTCGGTGATGATGGCGCCGCCGAGCAGGGATCCCAGGTCGATGCCGAAGATGGTGACGATGGGGATCAGCGAGCCGCGCCAGGCGTAGCGGAAGAAGACGTACCGCCGGGACATGCCCTTGGCGCGGGCGGTGCGTACGTGTTCCTCCTGGAGCTGTTCGATCATCGACGAGCGCGCCATACGGGTGTACTGCGCGGCGAAGATCGTGGAGAGAACCACCCAGGGGATGATCAGGCCCGTGAACCAGGTGATCGGGTCGGCGGTGAAGTTGTTGTAGGCGGGTTTGTCGAACCAGTGGGTCTGGTAGACGAGGATCGCCAGGGCGAGCGGGCCGAGGAAGTAGATCTGCATCGAACTGAGCACCATCGCCCCGGCCGTGGCCGCCTTGTCGATGAGCGTGCCGCGCCGCCAGGCGGCGAGCAGGCCGCTGCCGAGACCGACGAGCAGGAAGCAGAACGCCGCGCCGAGAGTGAGCGAGACGGTGGTGGGCAGCCGGTCCATCAGCGTGGCCCACACCGGTTCGTTGGTGTGGTACGAGTACCCGAAGCAGGGCGCGGGGCAGGGGCCCTGGGCGAACTGGTTGCTGCCCATCACCAGGTTGTGCAGGAAGATCCAGTACTGCTCGGGTATCGACTTGTCGAGGCCGAGCACATGATGGATGTTCGCGAGGCTGGCCGGGTTACAGGTCTTGCCGCACATCAGCAGCGCCGGGTCGCGCGGCATCCCGAAGAACAGCAAGAACGTGACGATGCTCAGCAGGAAGAGAATGACGATGGCACCGAGGATCCGGCGGACGAGGAAGCGCAGCATGACAGGGGCAGCTCTCTGACGTCGGCGGGCCGGACGGTACCCGGTGCTCCCCCTCACTGAGGTGATGCACCGGGTACCGGGCGGGGACGGTTACTTGATGTAGAGGCGACGCGGGTCGATGCCGCCGATCACGTCGTCGTAGACAAGGCCGCCGACCTTGGAACCGGCGATCTGGGTCTGCTTGTAGTACGCCGTCGGAACGACGTTGACGACGTCCTTGACGAGGTACTGGTCGAGCTTCTCCCACTCGGCCGCGGACTTCACCGGGTCGGTGATCTGGTTGATGCGGTCGATCTCGCTGTTTACCTTGGGGTCGTTGACCTGCGAGTAGTTCTGCGCGCCGTCGGCGATCACGCGGCCGTCGTACAGCGGCGGGAGCACGGTAGAGGCGGACGGCCAGTCGGCACCCCACGCGGTGTGGAAGATGTCGTAGTTGTTGTTCAGCTTGGAGACCTGGTCGTAGTACGTCTCGGCCGGGATCTCCTGGCGCTGGACGTTGAAGCCGGCCTTCTTCAGGCCCGCGGCCATGGCGGTGGAGTACTGCTGGCCCTCGGGGGTGTTGATGTAGCCGAAGGTCAGCTTCATGTTGAGCTTGCCGGCCTTCTTCAGCAGCTCGCGGGCCTTGTCCGGGTCACCGGCGGGCTTCTTCTTCTTGCCCCACGGGTCGAAGGCCGCGTCGTAGCCGCTGACGGTCGGGGAGATCAGGCCGCCGGCGACCTCCATGGCGTCGGTGCCGCCGTAGGCACGGACGAAGGGGGTGATCGGCAGGGCGTAGGCGATCGCCTCGCGGATCGTCTTGTCCTTCAGCGCCGGGTGGCTCATGTTGATGTTCATCTGGCCCACGTACGGCTGGTAGCCGGAGACCGTGCGGGCCTTCATCTTCGGGTCCTTGAGGACGTTGGACAGGTTGCCCGCGTCCACCTGGTTGTTGAAGCTGAGGCCGGTCTGGTCGGCACCGCTGTCGGCGAGGAGCGCCTTGGTGGAGGTCTCGAACTGCTGGTTGAAGGTGATGTTGAACTGGTCCACGTACTGGTGGCGGATCGGGTCCGTCTTCGGGTCCCAGTTGGTGTTCTTGACCAGGACCATGGACTTGCCGGACTTGAAGGACTGGATCTTGTACGGGCCGGTGACCACCGGTGCCTTGTCGTACTTCTCCTTGGTGTCGCCCTTCTCGGAGACCGCCGCGTAGCCCGCCATGGCCAGCGCGTACGGCAGGTCGGGGTGGGGCGTCTTGAAGTGGAAGACGATCGTCTTGTCGTCCGGCGTCTCGAGGACGCTGCTGGGCAGGTGCTTGCCCTTGTACGGGCCGTCCTTGAGGAGCTTGCGGTAGGCGGCGCCCGGGGAGTCGGCGAGCCACTGCTGGAGGTAGGTCGGGCCCTGGTTGATGAACGGCGCGAAGAGCCGCTCGATGGTGTGCCGGATGTCCTTGGAGGTGATCGGGGAGCCGTCCTGGAACTTGATGCCGTCCTTCAGCGTGTACTTCCAGGTCTTGCCGCCGTCCGTGGTGGTACCGGAGTCGGTGGCGAGGTCACCGACGACCTCGTGCTTCGAGCCGTCGTTGCTGGTCGCTTTGTAGCCGGTGAGGCCTCTGTGGAGCAGCGTGGCCAGGGAGCCCTCGTCGGACACATAGATCTGGCCCGGGTCGAGGTGTGCGTAGCTGTCGCGCTGCAGTACTTCCATGGTGCCGCCGGGCTTGGCGCCGGGTACGTCGGCCGCCGGGCCGGTGGAGTCCGCCGTGCCGCCGAACTTGATCGACGCCTGCTGGCGCTTGGCGTTCTCCTGGTCCTTCTTGTCGTTGCCACCGCTGTCGCTGCCGCCCTTGCTGCAACCGGTGAGCACAAGAGCTCCGGCCGCGAGCACGGAGAGTGCGCCGTAGACGTGGCGTCCGCCCCTACTCATCACTCAGTTTCCCACCCATCTTGTGTGTCACCGGTGCCCCGTCTGCCACCAGTGCGGAAGAACTGCCGTGGAGAAGATGTGCAAGTGCCCGGTCAGCGAGCGGTCTTGGGGTCGAAGGCGTCCCTGACCGAATCCCCGAGCAGGTTGAACGCGACGATGAAGATGATCATCGAGATGCCGGGGAAGAACATGTAGGTGATGTCGTTCTGCATCACCAGTTCGGTGGACGCCTTGGAGAACATCTGCCCCCAATCGGGCGTCGGTTCGACGATGCCCACGCCCAGGAAGGAGAGACCGGCCTCGGCGGTCACAAAGCTGGGCAGCAGATACGTCGACTGCACCAGGAGCGGTGTGACGACGTTAGGCAGGATCTCCTTGCGGATGATCCGCCAGGGCGAGGCCCCGCTCACCTTGGCCGCTTCGATGAACTCCCGTTCACGCAGGGCGAGTGAGGTGCCACGCAGAATACGGGCCAGGCTCATCCAGCCGAGGAACCACTGGACGAGGATGAGCGCGACCACGCGCACGTACGTCGGTGTCTCGTCGCGCGGGCTGACGAACAGTGAGACCACGACGGGCATGCTGGCGATGAAGAACAGCTGCGCCGGGAAGGCGAGCAGGAAGTCGATGACCCGGCCGATGAAGAAGTCGGTCCTGCCGCCGAGATAGCCGGCCGCGACGCCCAGCACGATGCCGGTCAGCACGACCGCGATCGTGACGGCGACCGAGATCATCAGCGAGGTGCGGATGCCGTAGATGAGCTTGGTGAAGACGTCGTAGCCGTTGCCGGGTTCGAGGCCGAACCAGAACTCGCTGCTGATGCCGCCGTTGGGCTGCACGGGCACACCCGCGCTGTCGAAGAGTTCGGGGCGTTCGTCCGCGTACACCGTGTACGGATCCTTGCCGTACAGCTTGGCGATCAGCGGCGCGAGCAGCCCGACCAGGAAGAAGAAACCCACGACGTAGGCCGAGATCACGCCCGTACGATCGCGCTTGAAGCGGATCCACATCAGCTGGCCGGGGGACCGGCCTTCGAGTTTGGCGGCTTCGGGCTGCGCCTGCGGCCCCGGGTCGCCACCGACGGCCACCGTTGTCCCGCCGCCCTCAATGTCGATAGGACTTGTCACTGTTCGTCCGTTTCACAAGTGTGGGTGTGAGAGGCGTCCAGGTACTCCGAGCCACGCGAATCCGCAGTGGGACGCGCGTAGTTGAGCGGCCGCACTGAGCGGTCGCGGGATTCTCAGACCTGGTCGCCGGACGAACGGCCGGAATGACCACGCATGGGGGTTCCTCCTCATGACATCACGTGTTCACCAACGGGAGGGGGTAACCGTCCTCGTCCTCCGACACCCCTGACGGAGGGTCAGACACCCCCTGGTGCTCGTGAGTCGGCGCTGTCCCCACAGCGCGAGACCCATTGACCCGAGCGCTACGCGGCTAACTATCTGCCATGGGCCGACCACCGACCACCGTTCTTAAATCTCAATTCAGTCACAGCTCACGCGTAGACCTTCCAAAATCTGGACAAACTGTTCGACCGAAGAAGGGCGCGAAACGGACGTGTTACATGGGTATCGGGCAGCGATCTCCGCAATACGGACATCAGCCACCAGAAAACGGGTTGCAAAAAGCCCGGGTGTCCCCATCATGGGGACACCCGGGCCGGGCTGAGGGTCCGTTGTGCGTCAGCCGTGCTTGGCGCGGCTCGCGGCGCGTGCGCGCTCGCGGGCGTCCAGGTTCACCTTGCGGATGCGGACCGCCTCCGGGGTGACCTCGACGCACTCGTCGTCGCGGCAGAACTCCAGCGACTGCTCCAGCGACAGCTTCCGCGGCGGCACGATCGACTCGGCCACGTCGGCCGTCGAGGACCGCATGTTGGTGAGCTTCTTCTCCTTGGTGATGTTGACGTCCATGTCGTCGGAACGGGAGTTCTCGCCGACGATCATGCCCTCGTACACCTCGGTGCCCGGCTCGACGAAGAGCACACCGCGCTCCTGCAGGTTCGTCATCGCGAAGGCGGTGACGGCACCGGCGCGGTCGGCGACCAGGGAGCCGTTGTTACGGGTCTGCAGGGCGCCGAACCAGGGCTCGAAGCCCTCGTGGATGGAGTGGCCGATGCCCGTGCCGCGGGTCTGGGTCAGGAACTCGGTACGGAAGCCGATCAGACCGCGGGAGGGGACCACGAACTCCATGCGCACCCAGCCGGAGCCGTGGTTGGACATGTTGTCCATACGGCCCTTGCGGACGCCCATGAGCTGCGTGACCGCACCCATGTGCTCCTCGGGCACGTCGATCGTCATGCGCTCGACCGGCTCATAGACCTTGCCGTCGACGTCCTTGGTGACGACCTGGGGCTTGCCGACGGTGAGCTCGTAGCCCTCCCGGCGCATGGTCTCGACCAGGATGGCGAGCGCCAGCTCACCACGGCCCTGGACCTCCCAGGCGTCCGGACGCTCGGTCTCCAGGACACGGAGGGAGACGTTACCGATCAGCTCGCGGTCGAGGCGGTCCTTGACCTGGCGGGCGGTGACCTTGCGGTCCTTGACGGCCGCCTTCGCGTCGGCGCCCTTGCCGGTGCCGCCGCGGCCGACCAGCGGGGAGGTGTTGGTGCCGATGGTCATGGAGATCGCGGGCTCGTCGACCGTGATCAGCGGGAGCGGGACCGGGTTCTCGGGGTCCGCGAGAGTCTCGCCGATCATGATGTCCGGGATACCGGCGACGGCGCAGATGTCACCCGGGCCGGCCTTCTCGGCGGGCTTGCGGGTGAGGGCCTCGGTCATCATCAGCTCGCTGATGCGCACGTTGCTGATCGAGCCGTCGCGCTTGATCCAGGCCACGGTCTGGCCCTTGCGCAGCTCGCCCTGCTCGACGCGGAGCAGCGCGATACGGCCGAGGAAGTTGTCGGCGTCCAGGTTGGTGACGTGGGCCTGGAGCGGCGCTTCCTCGTCGTAGGTCGGGGCCGGGATGTGCTCCAGGATCGTGGAGAAGAACGGCTCCAGGCTGGTGGAGTCGGCCGGCACCGTACCGTTGTCCGGCTTGGTCAGCGAGGCGATGCCGTCACGGCCGCACGCGTACACGATCGGGAACTCGATCTGCTCCTCGTCCGCGTCCAGGTCGAGGAAGAGGTCGTAGGTCTCGTTGACGACCTCGTCGATGCGGGAGTCCGGGCGGTCCGTCTTGTTGATGCACAGGATGACGGGCAGCCGCTGCTGGAGGGCCTTGCGCAGCACGAAGCGGGTCTGCGGCAGCGGACCCTCGGAGGCGTCGACGAGCAGCACGACACCGTCGACCATCGACAGACCGCGCTCGACCTCGCCGCCGAAGTCGGCGTGGCCGGGGGTGTCGATGATGTTGATGGTGATCGGCTCGCCGCCGTCCTTGGGGTGGTACTTCACCGCCGTGTTCTTGGCGAGGATCGTGATGCCCTTCTCACGCTCCAGGTCGTTCGAGTCCATGACTCGGTCGTCGACCTGCTCGAGCTGGTGGGCGGCGAAGGCACCGGCCTGCTTCAGCATGCCGTCGACGATGGTCGTCTTGCCGTGGTCGACGTGGGCGACGATGGCGACGTTGCGGATGTCGTGGCGCGTGGCCATATTGCGACGTACTCCCGGAGTGTGAGGAAGGCCCTCTGTGTACGTCCGTGTGACGCGGGCCCTGCCGGGCTTGACATGCCACGGCCTCACCCCATGTTACGTGGCCCAGCGGGAGGCGGCTTCCGCAGGGCCGCACAGGGCCTACTTCGCCGACGGGCTCGGGGATGCCTTCGCACCCTTCTTCAGGAAGCCCATGTCCTCGTAGATCGGTGTCTGGAAACCGAAGGCACCCGCGTTGACCAGGCCCTTCCTGGCTCCGATGAGCTGGGGACGCTGATAGAGGGGCAGCGAGCCGGCCGCCGCCCAGATGCGGGAGTCGGCCTTGCGGATCAGGTCCTTGGCCTCGTCCTCGTCGAGGGTGGCGGCGGCCTCGTCGAAGAGCTGGTCGATCTGGTCGGTGCCGACGCGGGTGTAGTTCTGCTCGACGCTCAGGGAGCCGTCGGCGGCCGGGACCGGCTTGGCGTAGACGGGGCGGGCGTCGGTGGCGGGGTAGGCGGAGGACGGCCAGGAGTAGAGGGCCAGGTCGTACTGGCCCGAGGCGATGTGGTCCCTGAAGTAGCTCTCGTCCGAGACCCTGGTGATCTCCGTGCGGATGCCGACCTTCTCCAGCATCTGCGTGATCCGGTCGGCGACCGAGCGCAGGCCGTCCGAGCCGGGACCCGAGGGGATCACGAAGCGGAGGGTGAGCGCCTTGCCGTCCTTGGCCAGCGTCCCGGCGGCGGCTCCGGCCGGGGCTGCGGTGCCCTTGGGGGCGTACGCACCGGGTGCGCCGCCCTGCTGCAGATGCCGGTCCGTGTACTGCCTGCCGTCCTGTGCGAGGTGTCTGCCGCCTTCGTCACCGGTCGGCTCGCGGTGTTTGTTCTTGTGGTCCCTGGGGTCCTTGTCGTCCTCGCCGACGATGTACACGCCGTCGTCGCCGCCGTTGGACTGGTCGGCGGGGTTGCCCTTCGGTCCGGCCGCCTTCTCGGACTTCTTCTGCTCCTTGACCGGCCCGCCGAGCACCCATCCGGCCTTGGCGAGCAGCGCCTGCGCCTCCTTGGTGTCCTGGCCGCCCAGGGCGCCGCTGCTGTCGGCGTAGTCGGTCTGCCCGGCGAGGGCCAGGTGGCTGCCGACGGGGACGGCGGGCAGGCCGAGCGGCGTCAGGACGATCTTGGCGAGCGCCGTGCGGTCCAGGGAGCGGGCGACGGCACGGCGGACCCGCTCGTCGGCAAGGGGTCCCCCGGAGCCGTTGAGGGCGAGCTGGGTGTAGGCCGGTTCCAGCGACTTGCGCACCTCGACGCCACGCAGCTGGTCCTGCTCGCGGCGGTACGTCGTGATGGCTTCGCTCACCTTCTCCCGGCTGCCCTTGACCTGCTCGGGGTCGAGGCCGTGGGCGAGAGCCCAGGAGCGCAGCTTCTTGGCGGAGATGCGCCCGGCGCCCTGCAGGGGCGTGCCGGTGCCCCCGTCGCGGCCGGCGATGGTGATGCGCTCGACCTCGGCGGGGTCGATCTCGGCCAGGTCCACGGTGCCGTCGGCCAGCGCGGCGGCCCGCTTGTCGCGGGGCACGGCGTGCAGCACGATCTCGGACAGCTTGGTGGGGCGACCCCACCAGCGCGGACTGCGGGTGAGGACGACGTCCTTCTTGGCGGTGTCGACCTTGGCGACCTTGAACGGCCCGGCGCTGATCTGCAGCTTGCGGCGCGCCCCGTCGTTGAAGGCGTCCGGGGTACCCATGACGTCCTTCGGGTACAGCGGGGAGAACAGTGACTTCCAGTCGGCGTAGGGGCGGCTGAAGGTGACCCGGACCTCCAGGTCGTTGGCGCCGCGTTCGATCTTGGCGATGCGGTCGTAGCCGGCGTTGTGGGCGGTCCAGTAGGCGGCGTCCTTGCCGGACAGCGCGCGCCACTGGGCGGCGAAGTCGGCCGCGCCGATCTCCCGGCCGTCGCTCCAGACGGCCTGCTGGTTGAGCTTGTACAGGACGACCTGGCGCGGCTCGGTCTCGATGACCTTGGCGGACTCCAGATAGTCCGGGTTGCGGACCGGGCGCCCGTTCTGGTCGGTACGGAACATCGAGGGCAGGACGGCCTGCGCGACCCGGGTGGTGCCCCCGTCGGCGTCGGCCTGGAAGGTGTTCAGGGTCTCCGGGACGGCGTCCACCGCCCAGCGCAGGGTGCCGCCCTCGGCGACCAGGTTCCGGGCGGCGGGTGCGATGTCCTGCCCGGCCAGCGGACGGCCCGCCTCGTCGTCCCCGGAGCTGCAGCCGACGAGGAGGGTTACCGCGAGCGCGCCGGCGGTGAGGAAGGCGACCGAGCGCATGACCGCGCGCAGTGCGACGCCGTCGTGGGACATCTGCTACCTCCGGGGAGCCCGGTGACACGGGTGTGGTCTGTTCACATTTGGCGGTATTTTGGTGCTGATCAGATGTACGGACCCCACTGAAGAGGAAAGGGTTCGCCTGTCGGGGGCGACACGGCGGCGGGGGCTCGTAAGCCCACCCGTGCGGCGCAACACGCGCTCCCGGCGCATACAGAGCGCGCATGCGGGCGTGCGGTGGAGGCGCGCAATCCGCCAATCGCTGCACATGCCTTCACATCTGCAGGTGTGACGCGCAACACTCGCAGGCGCATGAACGTTGCCACCTAGGACCACGAGGTCCGCGGGAAGTGAGGTCACGTCATGTCCGTGCACGACGACCTGACGTCAGTCCAGCGTTGTCTCGACGACCTGTTCCGGTCCGTCGGACGCCTGGAGCAACAGCTCGGGAGCGGCGGACTGGAGATGCGCCGCGTCCGCGCCGACGCCGATCACCTGCGCGAGAGCGTGGCACTGCTGCGCGAGGCCGCCCCCGGCCTCGGCCAGCCGCGTCGCCCCGATCTCGTGACCATCTCCGACACGCCGTACGACATCAGCCTGTGGACGGACTCGGACGACGAGGGTCTCGGCGCCCGCGACCGGCACGCCCCCTAGGAGCGCTGCCCGCAGGCCGCCCAGGGCGTGCCCGCAGGCACTCCCACAACCCGAACCCGACCGGAGTCATGAGTTGGCCACTGGTACGGAACCCCATATGAACAGCGGCGGCGTACACACCGATACGCGCGCCGCGATCGCCGCCCCGCATCTGCGGACCGACCGCTGGTGGCTGGCCCCGGCCGTCACCGCGGCCGGTCTGTTCGCCTTTGTCGTCTACTCGACCTGGCGAGCCTTCGCCAATGCGCGCTACTACGCGGCGCCGTACGTCTCACCCTTCTACTCGCCGTGCCTGGCGGAGAACTGCCGGACCATGCACGCGGGCCCGAACGCCGATCTGTTCGGCAGCTGGTGGGCGATCTCCCCGGCGATCATCATCCTGATCTTTCCGCTGGGCTTCCGCCTGACCTGCTACTACTACCGCAAGGCCTACTACCGCAGCTTCTGGGCCTCCCCGCCGGCCTGCGCGGTGGCCGAGCCGCACAAGAAGTACACCGGTGAGACCCGCTTCCCGCTGATCCTGCAGAACATCCACCGGTACTTCTTCTACGCCGCCCTCCTGGTCGCCGGAGTGCTCACCTACGACACGGTGCTGTCCTTCCGCGACGAGCACTACCGCTGGGGCCACATGGGCCTGGGCACCCTGGTCTTCCTGGTCAACATCGCCCTGATCTGGGCGTACACCATCTCCTGCCACTCCTGTCGGCACATCGTCGGCGGGAAGCTCAAGCACTTCTCGAAGCATCCCGTGCGCTACAAGGCGTGGCAGTTCGTCGGGCGGCTGAACGCCCGCCACATGCTGCTGGCCTGGGCGTCGCTGGTGAGCGTGGCGCTCGCCGACTTCTACGTCTATCTGATCGCGTCCGGTGTCTTCGACGATCCGCGCTTCTTCTAGATTGGGTGGGGCCTTCTGATGTCCGTGGTCGACCGGCAGGAGTGGGACGTCGTCGTGGTCGGTGCCGGCGGTGCCGGGCTGCGCGCCGCGATCGAGGCCCGGGAGCGGGGCGCCCGTACGGCGGTGATCTGCAAGTCGCTGTTCGGCAAGGCGCACACAGTGATGGCCGAGGGCGGCATCGCCGCGGCGATGGCCAACGTCAACGTGCACGACAACTGGCAGGTCCACTTCCGCGACACCATGCGCGGCGGAAAGTTCCTCAACCAGTGGCGGATGGCCGAGCTGCATGCGCAGGAGGCCCCGGACCGGGTGTGGGAGCTGGAGACCTGGGGCGCGCTGTTCGACCGCACGAAGGACGGGAAGATCTCCCAGCGCAACTTCGGCGGCCACGAGTACCCGCGCCTCGCGCACGTCGGCGACCGCACGGGCCTGGAGCTGATCCGCACCCTCCAGCAGAAGATCGTCTCCCTCCAGCAGGAGGACCATCGCGAGACGGGCGACTACGAGTCGCGGCTGAAGGTCTTCCAGGAGTGCACGGTCACCCGGGTCCTCAAGGACGACGCATCCATCAGCGGCTCCGCCGCCGGGCGCGTGTCCGGGGTCTTCGCGTACGAGCGGGAATCCGGCCGTTTCTTCGTCCTCGAAGCGCCCGCCGTGGTGATCGCGACGGGCGGCATCGGCAAGTCCTTCAAGGTCACGTCGAACTCGTGGGAGTACACGGGCGACGGGCACGCCCTCGCGCTGCTCGCCGGGGCGCCGCTGCTGAACATGGAGTTCGTGCAGTTCCACCCGACGGGCATGGTCTGGCCCCCGTCGGTGAAGGGCATCCTCGTCACGGAGTCCGTGCGCGGCGACGGCGGGGTGCTCAGGAACTCCGAGGGCAAGCGGTTCATGTTCGACTACATCCCGGACGTCTTCAAGGAGAAGTACGCGGAGTCCGAGGAGGAGGGCGACCGCTGGTACGACGACCCGGACAACAACCGGCGTCCCCCTGAGCTGCTCCCCCGCGACGAGGTGGCCCGTGCCATCAACTCCGAGGTGAAGGCGGGCCGCGGCTCCCCGCACGGCGGGGTCTTCCTCGACGTGTCGACGCGTATGCCCGCCGAGGTCATCCGGCGCCGGCTGCCGTCGATGTACCACCAGTTCAAGGAGCTGGCCGACGTCGACATCACGGCGGAGGCGATGGAGGTCGGGCCGACCTGCCACTACGTGATGGGCGGCATCGCGGTCGAGTCCGACACGGCGGCGGCGCGCGGGGTGCCCGGTCTGTTCGCGGCCGGCGAGGTCGCGGGCGGTATGCACGGCTCCAACCGGCTCGGCGGCAACTCGCTGTCCGACCTGCTGGTGTTCGGGCGCCGGGCGGGCTGGCACGCGGCCGAGTACGTGGCGGGGCTCGCGGACGGACGGCCCCCGGTGGACGACGTCCAGGTCGACGCGGCGGCCGCGGAGGCGCTGCGCCCGTTCTCGGCGGAGGGACCGGTACCGGGCGAGGAGCCCGAACGGGGCCGCCCGCCGGAGAACCCGTACACCCTCCACCAGGAACTCCAGCAGACCATGAACGACCTCGTCGGCATCATCCGCCGCGAGGGCGAGATGGCCCAGGCCCTGGAGAAACTCGCGGACCTGCGGGTACGGGCCCGCCGGGCCGGTGTCGAGGGTCACCGCCAGTTCAACCCGGGCTGGCACCTCTCCCTCGATCTGCGCAACATGCTGCTGGTCAGCGAGTGCGTGGCGCGGGCCGCCCTGGAGCGCACGGAGTCGCGCGGCGGGCACACCCGCGAGGACCACCCGACGATGGACCGCAGGTGGCGCCGTATCAACCTGCTGTGCGGGCTCGCAGACCCGACCGGCGGCCTGGCCGCGACCGACCCGGTCCAGGGCCAGATCGAGCTCACCCGCGAGACCACCGAACCCATCCGCCCGGACCTGCTCGCCCTCTTCGAGAAGGAGGAGCTGGTCAAGTACCTCGCCGAAGAGGAGCTCTACGAGTGAGCAGCTACGAGGCCCGCTTCAAGGTGTGGCGGGGCGACGTCGAGGGCGGCGGCCTGGAGGACTTCGAGGTCGAGGTCAACGACGGCGAGGTGGTGCTCGACATCATCCACCGCCTCCAGGCCACCCAGGCGCCGGACCTGGCCGTGCGCTGGAACTGCAAGGCGGGCAAGTGCGGTTCGTGCTCCGCGGAGATCAACGGGCGGCCGCGGCTGATGTGCATGACGCGCATGTCGGTCTTCACCCGCGAGGAGACGATCACGGTCGCTCCCCTGCGCGCCTTCCCGGTGATCCGCGACCTGGTGACGGACGTCGGCTTCAACTACGAGAAGGCCAGGGAGGTTCCGTCGTTCGTGCCGCCGGCCGGCGTCGGTCCGGGCGAGTACCGGATGATGCAGGAGGACGTGGACCGGTCACAGGAGTTCCGCAAGTGCATCGAGTGCTTCCTGTGCCAGAACACCTGCCATGTGGTGCGCGACCACGAGGAGAACAAGAAGGCGTTCGCCGGGCCGCGCTTCCTGATGCGGGTGGCCGAACTGGACATGCACCCGCTGGACGCGGCGGCCGAGACCGGCCTGGACCGCAAGAGCACGGCCCAGGACGAACACGGCCTCGGCTACTGCAACATCACCAAGTGCTGCACGGAGGTGTGTCCCGAGGGGATCAAGATCACGGACAATGCGCTGATCCCCTTGAAGGAACGGGCCGTCGACCGGAAGTACGACCCGCTGGTGTGGCTGGGGTCGAAGATCAGGAGGCGGACTTCGTAGGGGGCAGTCGCGGTGTACGGCCGGGGCGCTGGGCCAGTACCTGAATGCCCAGGCTCCCCATGAACATGAACCAGCCGATGAGCGGGATCACATCCATTTTCTCGGGGAACACGCCCAGGAACATCCACAGGGACATCCCGACCGCCCCGAGCAGCTGGCTGTACCCCCACAGCTTCGGCCGCAGGATGCGGCGCCGACCGAACGGCACCACCCAGCCGGTCGTGATGCCTGCGATGCCGAACACCGCCATCAGCGTCACGACCAGCGCTGCCGCGACGACCAAGTACATGTGCATGACGGTCATGGTGCCACCAGAGCCAGCGCCTGGACCACGTTGTACTCCGCGATACCGCGTATGGATTCCGTATCGGGGAAGTCCCCGTCGAGCAGGCGCAGCGGGCCCGCGACGAGGTTCAGGTGCATGGCCAGCCGGTAAAGGCGCAGGCGGGCCTCGTCGAGACCGGGGGCGCGGAGGACGTCGTACGCGGGGCCGAAGCGGAGCCGCAGGAACACGTGCTCCCACTCGGCGTCGAAGTACATCAGGCCCTCGATGTCGATGAGCACCGGGTTCCCGCCGGCGTCCACCAGGACGTGGTCCGGGCCGAGTTCGCCGTGGATCAGGCAGTGACGGGCGCGCGGGCGGACCTCGGCGGCCAGGGAGCGCACGGAGTCCTCCAGCGCCTGGCGGGCGGCGGCGATCCGCGGGTCGCGTACGGCGGCCTCGGCGATGTCGCCCAGCGCGCGGTCGGTGACGAGCCGCTCGCAGGAACCGCCGTGCGAGGAGCCGCCGTTGTCGACGAGGTTCACCTTGCCGAAGCCGGCCGCCGTGCAGTCGCCCATGGCCGCCAGCGCCCCGGCCAGCCGCTCCAGGACCGGGCGGGCCGCCTCCGGGTCGCGCCGGAGCGCCTCCTCCAGGCTGCCGCCCCGGATGTCCTCGACGACGGCCGCGTCCGCCTCCGGGTCGGTGTGCAGCAGGCGGGGAGTACGGACGCCGAGGGCTGACAGACGGGCGTGCGACGCGGTGAACAGGTCGAGGGCGGAGGCGTGCGAGAACGGGTCGCGGGGGTCGCCGTCCGGCTGGTCCCAGTAGTCCTCGTCCGGGGACCAGACGTAGGCGACCACCGTCGTGGCGTCGTCGAAGGCGAGACGGTAAGCACCCTTCCTGGAGCCGCCGCGCAGCCGGGTGACGGCCACGAGGGTACGGTCCGGGCCTACGGCGGCCCGGGCGAGCGGGGCGAGTGCGGTAACGGTCGGTTGCTGTCGTGCGCGGGTCACCGCACCCAGTCTTCCTTGTAGGCGCTCCAGTCGGCCTCCGTGGCCGCGAAGTCCACGTACAGGGCGACGCCGAAGCGCGAGCGGTCCGCGTCCGTACGGGACAGGCCCAGACGTACGCCGCGTACGGCGGCCGGGACCGTCTCGGCGTGCGCCCAGTGGCCGAAGCGGTTCTCGTGGTAGAAGGGCAGGCCCATAAGGAGGTCGGTGGAGGCCGGGGTGACCTCGAGGGCGAGACTGGTCTGCTCGGCGACATAGCCGCCGTACAGGCTCTGCAGCGGCTGCATGGTGTCGTACGACATGACGGCGATCTGGTCGACGCGGCGGGCCACCTGGCCGAAGTACGCCTGCGACCACCACTTGGGGTGGCCGGTGGTCGTGCCCCAGAAGGAGTGGAAGGCGGGCAGCGGGTCGATCTGGTGGGCGGCGACCGAGAGCAGGGCGTTGTTGTCGCGGGTGACGCGGCGCAGGTCGTCCAGGAGGGACAGGTAGTCGCGGTCGCCGGAGTGGAGGGGCTCCAGGTCGAAGTGGGCGCCCTCGAAGCCGGTGGCGAGGATCTGCCGGGTGGAGCGGACGACGGCCGCGCGGGTGCCGGCTCGCTCCAGGCGCAGGCCGTCCGGGGACTCACTGGCCAGCTTGTCGCCGAGCCAGGCCTGGACGCGTACGCCGGGAAGCTCCCGGTGCACGGCGGCGATCAGCCAACGGGCCTTCGGATGGTCGGACTCGGGAAGGGTCCCGTCGTGCTCCAGGGGACCCGAGTGGACGTACAGATCCCGGATGCCGGTGTCGCGCAGCCGGCGGGCGAGGGCCTCGACGTCGGCGTCGCCCTTGCGCCCGTCGACCCAGGCGTGGCCCAGCCAGATGGCGTCCTTGTTCCTGGTGTACGTGCCGTCGGCCGGGTCACCGGCGTAGTTCACGCGCAGGGCGGTCTCGACGGCGAGAAGGGGCACGAGGACGGCGAGGACCACCCCGAGCACGGCTCGCCGTGCCCACGTGACCCACCCCCGACGCCGGACGCGGGGACCGGCCCCCGTACCGGCGTCCTGGCCTTCCGCCGTCGGCACCTCGCCTTCCGCGGGCCGTATCGGTGCCGTGTCCATCCCGTACCCCCTGTCCGTCGTCCCCCACGCGCATCCACAGCGGTCGCGGAGGCGCTTACCTGCCCATACGCTCCGAAATGTGACGTCATCCTCGATCCGTGGCCGGCCCAGGCATGCCAAGTCGCACATAGCCGTGCGGGTGGCGCACGCCCTGCTGGGGTGTGTGGTCGGGGTCGTGTGGCTGGTGTTGCCGGGGATGACGATCAGAGCCGAAGAGCCGGTTCCCGTGGCCGGGGTGACCGCCGCCGCGGAGCAGGGCGGCACCTCTCCCGCCGACCTGGTCCTGCCGCTCGTCGTCGTGGCCGCGGCGGTGGTGCTGGCGGCGTACGGGTACCTGCGCCGCACCCGGCGGGCCCGCAGCCGTACGACGCCCGGCCTGGTGTCCGCGCACCCGCCCGAGCCGTCGACCCGCGACTTCGAGCGGCAGGCACGGGCCTCGCTGGTCGCGGCGGACGACAGCGTGCGCACGAGCCGGGAGGAACTGGGCTTTGCCGAGGCGCGGTTCGGGCCGGAGGCGGTGGATGCGGTGGAGCCCTTCGCGGCGGCCCTGCGGGCGGCGGAGACCGAGCTGGCGGCCGCGTTCGCGATACGGCGGCGGTACGAGCAGGGGGTTCCGGAGGACCAGACCGCCCGGCGGCAGGCGCTGGTCGGGATCGTGGGGCGGTGCGCGGAGGCCGGACGGCGGCTGGACACGGAGGCGGCCGGGTTCGATCAACTGCGGTCACTGGAAGGGGGGATGGATGAGGCGCTGGGGGTCGCGGAGGGTCGGTTCCGGGCACTGGCCGGACGGACGAAGGGCGCCGGTGCCGTGCCGGCCGAGCTGGGCGAGCGATATGCGCCCTCGGCCGCCGCGCCCGTCACCGGGTACGTCGAACAGGCCAAGGACCGCCTCGTGTTCGCCACGACCCACCTCAACCGGGCCCGTCAGCTGGCCGATTCCGGGGAGGGCGAGCGCGCCGCCCGTGAACTGCGCGCGGCCGAGGGGGCCGTGGCCCAGGCGGAGATCCTCGTGTCCGGAGTGGAGCGGCTGGCCGCGGAGCTGGCGGAGGCGGCGGGGCTGGTGCCGGCCGTGCTGACCGGCGGGGAGGCGGAGGTCGCCGAGGCGCGCAGGCGGCCCCCGCTCCTTCCCGAGGGTGAGCTCCGGGCCCGCCTGGCCCACGCCGACGCGGCCCTGGCCGCCGTACGGGAGGAGCTGATCCGCGGCCCGTACGACCCGCTGGACGCCCTGCGGCGGATCACGCGGGCCGTCGGACTGCTCGGGGTGGGACGCGCCGGTGTCGTGCCCGTGGCCGGCCTGCTGGCCGCCCGCAGTGCCACGTCCGCCGCGGGGGACTTCATCGCCACGCACCGCGCCGCGGTGGGCGCCGAGGCCCGCACGCGCCTGGCGGAGGCGGAGCGGCTGCTCGCCGCGGAGGCCGGCGAGTACGCCGTCGCCGACGGCCTCGCCCGGGAGGCCCGTGAGCTGGCGGAGCGGGACGTACGGGCACACGGCAACCCGTACGACGGCGCCGCCGACCGAGCGAGCGGGCTGGCCGGGGCGGTCCTCGGCGGCATCCTGCTCGGCGAGGAACCCGACGGAGGGCCGCCGGCGAGCTTCGGCGGCCCGGACACGCGTGACCGGCGCAGGCTCCCGCGGGAGTAGGGCCTGTTGGGACTGCCGGTTGGGACTTTCGCGGGCCCCGGCCGCCGCCCGTCCTCAGAACAGGCTCAGCAACGCCTCCGCGGGGTCCGTCAGGGTGTTCTCGCCGTCGGGCAGCGGGAGTTCGAACCAGACCGTCTTGCCACGAGGTGTGCGCCGGGACCCCCAGGCGGCGCTCAGCAGACCGACGAGCTGGAGGCCGCGGCCGCCCTCGTCGGTGTCGCGGGCACGTCGGCGGCGGGGCTGGACCAGGCCGGAGTCCCAGACCTCGCAGACCAGGGTGCGGTCCAGCAGGAGCCTGAGTCTGATCTCGCCCTCGCCGTACCGCAGCGCGTTGGTCACCAGCTCGCTGACCAGCAGCTCCGTGGTGTCGACCAGGGGCCCCAGATCCCAGCTGACGAGCTGGCCGCGGGCGTACTCACGGGCGCGGCCCACGCTGCGCGGCTCGCGCGGCAGTGCCCAGTCGCCGACCGAGTCGGCCGGCAGCCCCTGGACGCGGGCCATCAGCAGGGCGATGTCGTCCTCGCCGTGGTGGGTGTCGAGGGTGTTGAGGACGTGGTCGCAGACGTCCTCCAGCGGGCTGGTCGGGTCCGTGAGCGCGCCCACGAAGGCCTGGAGGCCCTCGTCGAGGGGGTGGTCCCGGGATTCGACCAGTCCGTCGGTGTAGAGGGCGAGCAGCGCGCCCTCGGGGAGTTCGACCTCCACTTCCTCGAACGGCTCGCCGCCCACGCCGAGCGGCATGCCCGGCGGCACGTCCAGCATCAGCGCCGCCTCGCCCGGCTCCACGAGCACCGGCGGCAGATGGCCCGCGTTGGCGAACGTGCAGCGTCTGGTCACCGAGTCGTACACCGCGTACACGCAGGTCGCCAGATAGACCTCGGAGAGGTCCGCGTCCCGGGGCTGGCGGGCCGCGCGGGTCGCCTGCTGGACGCCGCCGGGGGTGCCGAGGCCGCGGGCGATCTCGTCCAACGCCGAGAGGACCTCTGCAGGTTCCAGGTCGAGCAGCGCCAGCGTGCGGACGGCCGTGCGGAGTTCGCCCATCGCCACCGCCGCGCGCAGTCCGCGGCCCATGACGTCGCCCACCACCAACGCGGTGCGATGACCGGGGAGTTCGATCACGTCGAACCAGTCGCCGCCGACCTCGGTCGCCGCATTGCCGGGCAGGTAGCGGCAGGCGATCTCCAGGCCGGACGCCTCGGGGTCGCCCGGGGGCAGCAGGGACCGTTGCAGTATCAGCGCGCGTTCGTGCTCGCGGCGGTACAGGCGGGCGTTGTCGATACAGACGGCGGCCCGCGCGGCCAGTTCCACGGCGAGGTCCCGGTCACGGTCGCCGAACGGCTCGCTGCCCTTCGTCCGGGAGAACTGGGCGAGCCCCACGACCGTGTCGTGGGCGACCATCGGGACGGCCAGCGTGGACTGGACGAGCCCGCCCTCCTCGGCGGGGACGTTCTGTGGGCGGGCGGTGCGCAGGGCGTCCGCGCAGGGCGAGTTGAAGGGGAAGTGGTGGACCGCGCCGACCGCGACCGGTGAGCCGCCGCCGACGAACGGCGCGTCCGAGACCGCGCTGGCGAAGGCGACCCGGCGCAGTTCCGCGCTGCCGTCGGCCAGGCCTGGCGGGGTCTCGTCGCCGGCCAGGAGACCCTGATAGAGGTCGACGGTGGCGAGGTCGCAGAAGCCGGGCACGACGACGTCGAGGAGTTCGCGGGCCGTCGTCTCCAGGTCCAGCGAGTTGCCTATGCGGGCGCCCGCCTCGTTGAGAAGGGCGAGATTTCGCCGTGCGGCCGCCGCCTCGCGGGCCGCCGCACGACGAGCCGTGATGTCGGTGCCCAGCCAGGCGATGCCGATGGGCCGGCCGCTGCCGCTGTGCACGCGATAGAGGTTGATGGACCAGTGCCGGCGCTCCTCGGAACCGGGCACGAAGCCCGTGACGTGCATGTCCGTGATGGAGTTCCCGCTCTCCAGGACCCGGCGCAGGGTGGCGGCGACCCGCTCGGCCTCGCCCCGCGGCAGGTAGTCGTGAACTCCCTTGCCCCGGTGGTCGTCCGGCGTACCGCCGAAGATCGAGGCGAACCGCATGTTGGCGCGGCGGACCCGCAGGTCGGTGTCGATCAGCAGGAAGCCAAAGGGAGATTGACCGAAAATGGCCTGCGAGGCGGCGAGGTCGGTTTCGATGCTGCGCAGAGTGCGGACGTCGACCACGATGCACACGGCGGCCCGGTCGCCCTCGGCGGTCCGGGTCGGCATGACATAGACCTCGGCGAGGCCTTCCTCCCCGCGCTCGCCGTCCACCGTGTCGGGCAGCCGGAAAGGGACCACCCCGGTCCACTCCCGCCCGTCGAGGATCTCGGCCATCTTGCGCTGGCCCCGCGCGCGCAGATCGGGGTCGATGAAGGCCTCGATGGGGTCCATGCCGACGGCACGCTCGGCGGTGATGCCGAAGAGCTGCTCGGCTCGCAGGCTCCACTGGTCGACGAGCCCGCCGGGTCCGATGGAGAAGGACGCGACCTTGATGTAGTCGTACATGGAGCCGGGCGGACTGACCTGCCACATGGCGTCCCCGGGAGCCGCGGCAGAATCCACGCCCCCCGCCCTTGCGCCGTCCGACGGGTCCTCGGACTCCGTGGCCTTCGCTGGTATCTCGCTCACGCGAACCGTCCCCTCCAGCTCACCGCGTCCGGCACCGGTCACCGGAGGCGGCTGCCCGCAGTATCCAGCACTACGGCGCCGCACGACACGGTGTTCACGATCACAGGTCGGTCCAAGCGGTTTTCGGACCGGACCGCGACAACACTCCCAGTCTTCTAACCAGGGAACACACCCTCGAATCACAGACTCCGGCAATGGTCACCGGCCTGTGCCGTTCCATGGACGGCGGAAGGGGAAGCTGTACACCCCGGGCGCCCGGTTCACCACCCCCGGGGCGCCCGGTTCGCCCCCCCTGGCGCCCGGTTCACCACGTCCGCGGCTCGCGGTTCACCACGCCTGCGCCGCGCGGTTCACCACGCCTGCGGCGCGCGGTTCATCCCGGAACCGCGAGCTCGAACCAGACCGTCTTGCCGTTGTCGCCGGGCCGTGTTCCCCAGCGGCGCGAGGAACTGGCGACCAGTTGGATGCCACGGCCGCTCTCGTCCTCGAGATGGGCGACCCGTTCGTGCGGCGGATCCGGCAGCGGGTCCGAGACCTCCACCAGGAGGGTGTCTCCGAGGCCGCAGGGGCGCACGAGGCGTACGCCGATGGGGCCGGTGGCGTGCCGGAGCGAGTTTGTCACCAACTCGCTGACCAGCAGCGCCGTCATGTCCGCAAGGGCTTCCAGCCCCCAGCCGAGCAACTGGGCCCGGACCGCCGTGCGGGCGGTGCGCACGGCACCGGGATCCGCGGGGAAGGTCCATTCGGCACAGTCGCCTTCGGTGTCGATCACGCCCGATCACTTCCCAGGCAAGCGAGCCCACCCATGTCCGGTTTCGTGGGGTTAATGGGCACATACCCGATATCCAGGGGGCAGTACCGCCCGGAGGGGCGCAGTGTGGCACGAACGGCGTAGGGATTCTCAGCCCGCTCCCGGTTCCAGGCGGTTCTCGAGCTGCCGGACGGCGGCGACGTCCTGGTCGAGCCAGTCCACGGCCCAGATCTCACCGGGGGCGAGCCAGCGCAGTTCGTCGTGGCCCTCGAGGGGCTTGGGGTCGGCGGAGCCGGGGCGCAGGCGGGCGGTCCACACCTGCAGCACGTACGGGGGTTTCAGGGGCCACTCCCCCGGGACGCGCTCGACGGCCTCGGCCTCGACGCCGAGTTCCTCGCGCAGCTCGCGCACCAGGGCGGCCTCGGGACTCTCGCCGGGTTCGACCTTGCCGCCGGGCAGCTCCCAGCGGCCGGCCAGCTCGGGGGGTGCGCTGCGGCGCGCGGCGAGCAGGCGGGCGTCGTCGAACAGGGCGGCTCCCACCACCACGATCCGTTCCGTCATGGCCGGGAGCCTACGGGAGCGCGGACGGGGTCAGTTGCGCGTGCCGCCGTCTCCGTTGTGGGCGATGCGCTCGACCCAGTAGAGCTGCTTGTGTCCGCGGTCGTCGAGGCTGTCGGCGATCTTCTGCGCCTCGGCCCGCGTCGCGTACCTGCCCACGCGGTAGCGATTGCCGTTGTCGTCCTGCCGTATCACGAGCCAGGGAAGAGCGACCGTCCCTTCACTCATGGCGCCCCACCCCTCCGCTCCCCATGGACCCGCGCTCTAAGGAAACCGCAATCCGCATATGCCCGAGCGTACGCCTAACCTTTACGCAGCGAACACGGCTTTTCACAAAGAGGTACGCAACCAGCCAGAACCCCGGGGGCGCACGATGACGAATGCGCCGTCCGGGCGCCCCGGTGCGTCCGGTCGGCGGCATACCGGGGACAGCGGGGGTCACCTGCGAAAACGGCCGGATTCCAACGGCCCGGCACAGCCCGCGGATCGATGGGGTGACGGGGGCAACTGCCCCG
This sequence comes from Streptomyces herbicida, assembly GCF_032656585.1. Lineage (NCBI taxonomy): Bacteria > Bacillati > Actinomycetota > Actinomycetes > Kitasatosporales > Streptomycetaceae > Streptomyces > Streptomyces herbicida. Next base: position 413,630 of record NZ_JAUYWJ010000001.1, on the reverse strand, counting down.
AGGGTGTGCGCTACTTCACCGGTAGGTGGTACGCGGCCCGGTAGCGGTCGGCGGGGATGACCACGTCCGCCGTCTCCACCGGGCGGCCGGAGGCGTAGTACGTGCGCTGGATGACGAGGACGACATGACCGGGCACGCCGCCCAGGATGTGCAGTTCCTCGGCGAGGCCAGGACGGGCGCCGACCTCCTCGGTGACGTTGTCGACGACGACGTCGATGGCCCGCATCCGCTCCACGACGCCCATGCCGCCGAGCGGGCCCTCCTCGGGCAGCATCACGGGCGTGCGCCCGGTGACGGCGAGGGGCTCCCAGGAGGTGGAGAGCATCATCGGCTCTCCACCGTCGCGGAAGAGGTACTTGGTGCACATCACGCGGTCGCCGGGCCGGATGCCGAGCCGGTCTGCGATGGCGCCGCTCGCCTCGGTCTGCTCGCTGCTGGACTCCCAGGTGCCGCGCGCGGCGGCGTCGGACTGCTCCTGCCGGAACGGCGTGGCGCCGCCGGCCGGGCGGAACCCCGAGCGGGCCACCCGCCGGGGCACGGGCCGCTCGCGCACATACGTCCCCGAGCCGGAACGGCCCTCGACCAGCCCCTCGGCCATCAGCACCTTGCGGGCCTCGAGGGCGACCGTGTCCGAGACGCCGTACTCCTCGCGGATCCTCGCCTGGGAGGGGAGCCGGGTGTGGGGCGGCAGCGAACCGTCGACGATCTTCTTGCGGAGATCACCCGCGACACGCAGATACGCCGGCTGCTCACCGAAAGTCACTGGCCGCTCCCATCAGATTGTACAGACAGCAACAGCGTGGCAACCGTGGGTTGTGCCATGCAAGCAAAGGCCAGAGAATCACTCGATGTGATGACTTGTGGCCCGGGAGGGCTTTACGCAGGCACTTTCTCCCCGCTATAGCCGCGATCACACCTCCATGCCCGTGCCGTCTCCCCCGCTGTCGGAGCCGCCGCTGTCGTCTTCGTAGGACGGCGGGGTCGTGGCCAGGCCCAGAGCCTTGCGGGCGGTGACCGTCCTGTTCCGGTCGAGCAGCTTGAAGCCCTTGTCGTAGTGCGCGTAGAAGGAGTCGGCGTCGTCGGCCACGGCGGCCTTCGCCCACTCGGCGCGGGACTTGTCGAGCTCCACGACCAACGTGGCGACCGGCTTCTTCGCGCCCGCCGGCCACTGGTGACCGCGCAGCATCCCGGCCTGCGCGGCGAGTGCGACCTCGACCCGGCCCGCCCACGCCCTGTGCCCGGGCAGGTCGTCCTCGACGTACTCCGCTTCGGGTGCGCTCTCCATCGCGGCGTTGAGCACGTGAGCCGCCTTCAGATAGGCGACCTGGTCCGGGTCGAGGACGGTCTCGTCGTTGCGCAGCGAGCCGGTCAGGTGCTTGCCCTCGGTGGTGTTGCCGAACACACAGGTGACCTCGCGGTCGCCCAGGCTCCAGCTGTCCCGGGTGGGCGTGAGGTAGTAGACGTCGACGTCGGAGGGGACCGCCCAGCCGTCCATCGCGTAGCTGTCCTGGAGTCCGTAGCAGCGCTCGTCGGCGGCCTTGGTGACCGGGCCGTCGCCCGGGTAGGAGCGGCCCTTCAGCTTGAAGGAGGCGAACACCTCGCCGTCGTGCTCGCGGTCGCAGGACACCTTGTCGACGTCCTCCGTCTCGCCGGACAGCGAGCCGCCGGGCGCGTTGAAGCACTCGCCCTTGGCCAGCGACAGGCTCGCGCCGCCCCGCGCGCCCTCCTTGAAGCCCTCCCAGAAGTCAAAGGCCCCGCCGGTGGCGAGCGCCAGCACCCACAGCGCGAGCCCGATCCCGGACAGCACGGAGCCACCGATGGCCAGCCCCTTGCCGCGCTCGCCCCGCTTCCTGATCTGGACCAGCGCGACGATCCCGAGGACCAGTCCCACGCCCGGCAGGAAACAGAGGATGCCGAGCACGAGGGCGGCGATGGCGAGCCCGTTGACGGGCGCCGGCTGGTTGAAGGGGCTGTAGCCCTGGGACCAGGGCTGGTACGGCAGTCCGCCGTACGGGCCCTGGGCGTACGGGCCCTGCGCGTACGGGTCCCGCGCGTAAGGCTCCTGCGGATACGACGGGTACTGCCCTTCGGGCTGGTGGGGGCCGGGAGGCGGGGGTATGGACACGGGTACCGTGCTCCTGGGTCGGGCAGCGGCGACGCTGAACTGACGTACGACTGGGCGCATGGTAAGCGCGCTGCCGACGGGGGTGGAATGCGGGTCACGGATGCGACCGTGCGGGCGGTGAACGGACTGACCGCACGGTGGGCGGGGGCCTCGGACAAGGGCACGGTGTTCTCGGCCGCCGGGGTGTGGCCGCTGCTGGCCTTTCTCGCCGACGGCGCGGCGGGTCCGGCGCGGTCCGAGCTCGCGGCGGCGCTCGGGATGCCGGCGGAGCAGGCGGCCTACGCCGCAAGGGAGTTGCTGGCCGCGATGGACGCCATGCCCGGCCTGGACTCCGCGCTCGGCCTGTGGACGGACCGCACGCTGGAGCTGCGGGAGGAATGGCGTGCGGGGCTGCCCGCACAGACGCACGGCGTGCTCACGCACGACCTCGCCGCCTCCCAGGAGGCGCTGGACGCCTGGGCGGCCAAGCGGACGGGCGGGCTGATCGAGCGGATGCCGGTCGAGCTGTCGCAGGACGCCAGGATGGTGCTCGCCGGCGCGCTCGCCCTGCGCACGGACTGGCCGCACCCGTTCAGGGAACTGCCGCTGCGACCGGGCGCCGGGCCGTGGCAGGGCCGCACGCTGCTCGGGCTCTACCGCAGGAGTGTGCGGCCCGACCGGGTCGGCCTGACGAGCACACCCGAAGGCTTCGTCACCTCCCTGAAGGTGCCCGGCGACAACGGCATCGACGTCCATCTGCTGCTCGGCGAGGAGCGGATGGCCCCCGGGCAGGTGCTGAGGGCGGGCGTCGGCATCCTGGAGCGCGCGCTGCCGGCCGTCGGGGGCGGCCGACTCCCGTACGGGGACGCGGGACCGGGCCTCCGCGTCGAGCGGCAGCCCTCCCTCACCCCGGAGCCGACGACACTGGACATCAGGACGGTGGCGTACGAGGTGCGGGCGGACCACGATCTGCTGGCCCTGCACCGCCTGTTCGGGCTCACGGCGGCGCGGGACACCCGGCAGGGGCACTTCCCGGGGATCAGCGGCTCTCCGCTGGCCGTCGGGGCGGCCCGGCAGTCGGCGGTCGCCCAGTTCGGTGCCCTCGGGTTCCGCGCCGCCGCGGTGACGGCCGTGATGCCCGTGGCGGGCAGCGGCCCTCCCCGGTACCGCTACGAGACCACCGTCGTCCGGGTGGCGTTCGACCGGCCCTTCGGCTTCCTCGCCGTGCACCGGGAGACGCGTCTCGTGCTCGCGGCCGGCTGGGTCACGGATCCGGCGCCGTTCAACACCCCGGGCATCAGGGGCGTTCCCGCTCCAGGACGCTGACACAACGGGCGAGGAGAGCGGTCAGCGCCGTCCGCTCCTCGTCGGTGAACTCCGCGGCCAGCGCCCGCTCCACCCGTACGGCCCGTGCGTCCGCGTCGTTCATGACGGCGCGGCCCTCGTCCGTGAGCCTCGTCTCCAGCACGTTCCTGTGCCACTCGTGCGGCGTGCGTTCGATCAGCGCACGGTCCTGGAGGTTCTTCAGGACCGTGTTCATGGTCGGCGGGGTGACCCCGCACAGCCGGGCGAGGGCCGCCGCGCTGATGCCGGGATTGCCGGCGAGGTGGAGCAGCGCCGAGTACTGAGCGACGGTCAGGCCCGCCGGTTTCAGGACCGCGGCCTTGGTCGCGGCGAGGGCCTGTTCGGCCCGCTTGAGGTGGGAGCCGAGGCGCTCGGAGGCGGGCATGGACGTCATCTGCGCATGCTAGTCGCCCCATGCATCGATTCACCCTCTGCGGGACGTTAATGCATTGACGATAATTAGGGTTCTAATCTACGTTCATGTTCGTTGTTCTATGAGAAGCCGAACCGAGAGGCACCGCTGTGTCCCGTTCGATGCACCGCCGCACATTCCTCACCACCACCGCCGCCGCCCTGGCCGTCGCCGCGGCCGCCCCCACGGCACACGCGGCCACCACGCCCCGTGTCTCGGCCGCCTTCGCGCTGCCCGGCGACCGCGTCTACCCCGAGGGGATCGCCCTCGACCCTCGCACCGGGGACATATACGTCGGCTCGTACACGACCGGCGCCGTCTACCGCGCCGCTCGCGGTGAGCGCACCGCAGAGGTGTTCCTGCCCGCGGGCGCCGACGGCCGCGCCACCGCCAACGGACTCAAGGCCGACCGGGCCGGACGGCTGTGGGTCACCGACTCGACCGCCGGGGTCGACGTCTACGACCTGCGCGACCGGTCCCTGATCGCCCGCTTCGAGGTGCCCGGCGACGCGCCCCGCTTCGTCAACGACCTGGCCGTCACCGCGGACGGCACGGTCTACCTCACCGACAGCACCCGTGCGGTGATCTACCGCGTCAGCCCCGCCGACCTGGCCCGCGGCCCGCGCGGGACGCTGACCCCGGCCTACGACCTGAGCTACGTCAAGGACCCGGGTTCCCCGGACGCCTTCACTCTCAACGGCATCGTGGCCGACCCGGCCGGGCGCCGGCTGTTCGCCGTCGACATGACCGGCGGCGGGCTCTACCGGGTGGACGTCGCCACCGGGGCCGTACGCCAAGTCGCCCTGCACGGCGGCGATCTGACGCACGGCGACGGTCTGGAGCTGGCGCACGGCACGCTGTGGGCCGCGCACAACGCCGTCGACACGATCACCAGGTGGCGGCTGTCTCCGGACGGCTCCTCGGCCCGTCTGGAGCGGCGGTTCACCGACCCCGCGCTGCAGATCCCGACCACACTGGTCCGCGACCGGGGACGGCTGCTGGTCGTGCGCTCGCAGTTCGACAAGGGCGGGCCGATGGGACCCGGGGTGCCCGAGTCGCCGTTCACCGTGGCGTCCGTGCGGGGAATCTGACGGTCAGTCGTCGAAGGCGGTGGCCCGGGTGCGCTGCTCCCAGGCGGCGATGTCGCTGCGTACCGTGTCGAGCTGACCGAGCACGGCGGTCACCGAGTCGGCGCCCAGGGGCAGATGCAGGGGGGTCTCGTCCGCATCGAGCGCGGCGATGATCAGCGCCGCGGCCTTGGCGGGGTCGCCGGGCCGGGTGTCGTCGCCGCCCTCGATGAAGCGACGGGCCTCGGTCACCTTGGCGTAGACACCGCTGTCGGCGCTGGCGCCGGCCCTGCCCCTGCCGAAGATCGAGGTCCGGAAGACGCCCGGCTCCACGATCAGCACCTTGATGCCGAACTCCCGCACCTCGTCCGCGAGCGCCTCGGACATGCCCTCCAGGGCGAACTTCGTCCCGCTGTACGCCGAGAAGCCGGCGAAGGACATCTGCCCGCCCATGCTGCTCATCTGCACGATCGCGCCCGACCGCCGCTCGCGTATGTGCGGCAGGACCGCCCGCACCAGCGCGGCCGGGCCGAAGACATGCAGGTCGAAGAGGGCACGGAGCTCGGCGTCGGTGGTCTCCTCGAGGGCGCCGACATGGGTGCGGCCCGCGTTGTTCACGAGGACGTCGATCCGGCCGTGCCGGGACACCAGGTCCCGCACGGCCGGTCCGATCGCGGCGATGTCGGTCACATCCAGGCGCAGCGGCTCCAGCCGGCCGGGGTGCGCGGCGGCCGGCTCGTCCAGCGCCTCCGTCCTGCGGGCGGCACCGACCACGGTGTCGCCCGCGGCGAGCGCCGCGTCGGCGATGGCGCGCCCGAACCCGCTGCTGGCGCCGGTGATCAGCCACACCCTGCTCATCTCACCCGCCCGAGAGAGTCACGACGCGGGAGGCGCGAAGGACCTTGCCCTGCGCGTTCAGCGCCTTCACCTGGAAGTACGGCCCGGGGCTGTTCGTGCTGACGGCGGTCTCGAACCCGGCTCGAGGAACATGTCCGGCGACGACCGACAACCGGTCGGCGGCAGGCCCGGCCAGCACCTGCCAGGCCCTGGTCTCGGTCGAGCCGTTCCAGGAGGCGTAGACGACGCCGTGCCCGCCGTCGGTGCGTGCCGCGGCGCTCGGCGGGTAGTACGGCGTGCCGATCCACTCGTTCCGGAACGCCCGGTAGGAGATGTCGGAGCCGGGCAGCTTCGCGTCGTACAGCAGGTTCCGTGCGGCGCTGCCCTCGGTGTTCCCCGCGCCCGCGTACTCCGAGTAGTACGGGCTCTGGCCCCACCCGATGAACTCGTTGCCGTTGGCGAGGGCCTGGGTGTTCCCCTGGGTCGGTGACTCCAGCGGCGGCTGGTGGTAGTAGGCCCGGTCCACGGTCGCCGTCCGGCCGCGGAAGTCCAGGTTGAGGATCAGGCCGTGCGACCGCTGCTCGGGGGAGCCGTCGGGCAGATCGCAGCAGCCGTCGTCGAACATGCTGATCCGGTTTCCCGGCCGGAACCGGGCGTCGTGCTGCCAGTAGAAGTCGGCGTCGGGGCCGAAGGTGAAGTCGCTCTTCTTGCCCCCGATCTGATAGCGGACCTTCCCGGACTTCTTGGCGACGTCGTAGACCGCCCACATGTTCCGGGCCGAGATCAGCAGCCGGCCGTCGGGACCCTCGTCGACCGAGTTGATGTGGAAGGCGTCCCACACTCCGCCGGACGACGACGCGGTCGAGGCCGCCTCCTCGGAATCGGCGGGGTCGAGGTGGTCCAGTGCGTTCCACGAGTAGAGGAGTCTGCCGGTGGCGAGGTCGACCTCCTGGATCTCGCTGTTCTCGATGGCCCCGTTCTCCGGACCGCCATAGGGCGTGAGATCCATGGGCACCGGCTTGGAGGCGATGAACAGTGCGGTGCCCCTGCGGGTCAGGGTGAATTCGTGCTCGTCCGGGTAGTAGCCGTGATGGGCGAGGACCGTCCTGAGCAGGCGGTAGTGGGTGTCGTAGATGTAGTAGCACCCGCCCGGTTCCGGCGCACCGGCCGGCAGGTTCGTATACGCCGGGGGAAGCGCGAGGGTGCCCTGCCACCAGGTCAACACCGGCCGCCCCCGGCCCCCGCGGCCGTCGTAATAGGTCTGCACCCTGAAGTCGGCGTTCTGCAGATTCGTGGAGGGCAGCGGACGGAACCAGACCGGATCACCGGAGTTGTCGTTGATGAGCGCCCCGGTCTGGCCGACCATCTGATCCGCGCTGAACGGGCCGACGAAGATCCCGCCGGGAGCCGTCCCCGGCCGGTGCGCGGTGACACTGACCCGCATCGGGTGAAGACCGGGCTCGGAGACGAAGCTCCACACGTCGCTGCCCGACAGGATCGGCGGAGGTGTGGGTTCCGACGGAGGGAAGGGAGTCGTGGCGCACTGCCGGGCCGCGTCCCCTTCCGGACCCGCCACGGCCGCCGCGGGCACGCAGCTTGCCGCGACGCACCCCACCGCGAGCGCCCAGGCCCCGACGGCGCGACGGCACCCTCGCCCTGACCGGCGAGCCCACGACTCTCGCGACACCATTGCCGCCTCCTTGGCGCCCGGCAACAAGATCGGGAGTTGCTCCCCGGGTGACGGTAAGCGGCAAGAGCGGCCCACGTCCGCGCGAAGCCACGCGGGGTGGGCCATTCGGCGGGCGCGGGCTCACCCGGTCATGCGACGGGGCTCACCCAGAGCCGGGGAGAAGTCCGGGACGCTGAAGGGTGTGGAGGCAAGCCCGGAGCACATACGTGCTGCGATGCTTGCCCAGCAACGGATCCTGTTGGTGACGGACGCGGCTCGGGCGGCGAAACCGGTGACGGCCGATCGGGACAGGATCAAGACCGCCGTGCTGAAGAAGTACTTCACGCCCGTGGCCGACGAGCAGGTACGGGGGCGGAGGCTGGCGGTGTACGACGGCTTGGGCGGTTCATTGATCGACCGGCCGCGGCCGCCCCTACCGCCTCGACGGACCTGCCCCTCTCTCCTGGCGGCCGGCCGCACAAAGGCCGCCCGACCCGCTCCACCGCAGGTCGGACGGCCCTTTGCCGGATCGACTAGACGTTGAAGCGGAACTCCACCACATCCCCGTCCTGCATCACGTACTCCTTGCCCTCCATCCGCGCCCTGCCCTTGGCGCGGGCCTCGGCGACCGAACCGGTTTCGACCAGGTCGGCGAAGGAGATGACCTCGGCCTTGATGAAGCCCTTCTGGAAGTCGGTGTGGATGACACCGGCGGCCTCGGGGGCGGTGGCGCCCCTCTTGATGGTCCAGGCGCGGGATTCCTTCGGGCCGGCCGTGAGGTAGGTCTGCAGGCCGAGGGTGTTGAAGCCGACGCGGGCGAGGGTGGCGAGGCCGGGCTCCTCGGCGCCGACCGACTCCAGGAGTTCCAGCGCGTCCTCCTCGTCGAGCTCGGCGAGGTCCGCCTCCAGCTTGGCGTTGAGGAAGATCGCCTCGGCGGGGGCGACCAGGGCGCGCTGCTCGTTCTTGAAGTCCTCGTCGACCAGCTCGTCCTCGTCGACGTTGAAGACGTACAGGAACGGCTTGGTGGTCAGCAGGTGCAGGTCGTGCAGGAGCTCATTGCGCTCGGTGCCCTGGACGATGCCGTGGGCGAAGAGCGTGTCGCCCTTCTCCAGGATCTCCTTGGCCTCCTCGACGGCCTTGACCTTGGGCGCGACGTCCTTCTTGATGCGCGACTCCTTCTGGAGGCGCGGCAGGACCTTCTCGATCGTCTGGAGGTCCGCGAGGATCAGCTCGGTGTTGATCGTCTCGATGTCGTCCTTCGGCGAGACCTTGCCGTCGACGTGGACGACGTTCTCGTCCTTGAAGGCGCGGATGACCTGGCAGATCGCGTCGGACTCACGGATGTTCGCGAGGAACTTGTTGCCCAGGCCCTCGCCCTCCGAGGCGCCGCGCACGATGCCGGCGATGTCGACGAAGTCGACGGTGGCCGGGAGGATCCGCTGCGAGCCGAAGATCTCGGCCAACTTGGTGAGGCGCGCATCGGGGACGCCGACCACACCCACGTTGGGCTCGATCGTGGCGAACGGGTAGTTGGCCGCGAGCACGTCGTTCTTGGTCAGGGCGTTGAACAGGGTCGACTTGCCGACATTCGGCAGACCGACGATTCCGATCGTGAGCGACACGTTGCGACTTCCCGTATGTGGAGAGGGCCAGGGGGCCAGGAGTCCGGCCGATCCACCAGTCTACGGCGTACCCGGCGGGGCCCCGGCGGCCGCGTCGAACGGTTGGCCAAGGTCTGCCCATCGGCGTGTCTGAGGGGCGATTCGACACATAAACAGACCTAAGTTGGTCCAGTGGAGCAACACAGGACGCGACCCCCGCAGCACGGACCGCGACGCGGCACCCCGCGAGCGCCATTGCCGCCCCAGGCGAGACGCCGTCCGGAGGGCGTACGACGGCCCTCTCCCGGTCCGGCACGACCGGCCCGGCCCTCGCGGCGAATGTCGAACCCCCGGCTCACCGGGCTGGGGGGCGGGCTGTTCTGCGGGGCGGTGATGTTCCTGCTGGGCTACCTCGACCAGCTGCTGTTCGGGGCGTCCCTGACGGTGTACGGCGTGCTGTTCCTGCCGGTGTGCGTACTGACCGCGCTGTGGGTGCGCGGGAGCGATCTGATGATCGCGCCCGTCGTCGTGCCGATCGCCTTCGCCGCGGGGCTGCTGCCCGTCGCGAACAGCAGCGGGGGGACGGCCGGGGAACTGATGGGCGTGGTGACCGCACTGGCCACGCAGGCCGGGTGGCTGTACGGGGGGACGCTCGTCGCCGGTGTCATCGTGATCGTACGGAGGATCCGGCTGGTCAGGCGTCGGCGACGGGCGTGAGCGCAACCCCCGCTAGCCCTGCTTGACCGCCCGCATCGCCGCCCCCACGATCCCCGCGTTGTTCTGCAGCTGCGCCGGGACCATCTCCGCCTTGATGCCCTCGATGAGGTGCAGGAACTTGTCGGACTTGCGGCTGACGCCGCCGCCGATGATGAACAGCTCGGGGGAGAACAGCATCTCGACGTGGGCGAGGTACTTCTGGACCCGGCGGGCCCAGTGCTCCCACGTCATGTCGTGGTCCTCCTTGACCTTGCTGGAGGCCCGCTTCTCCGCGTCGTGGCCGTTCAGCTCGAGATGGCCCAGTTCGGTGTTCGGGACGAGGGCGCCGTCGACGAACACGGCGCTTCCGATGCCGGTGCCGAAGGTCAGCAGGATGACCGTGCCCCGGCGGTCGCGGCCGGCGCCGAAGTTCATCTCCGCGATGCCCGCCGCGTCCGCGTCGTTGACGACCGTGACGTCATGGCCGCCCAGGCGGTCGCTGAACAGGGCGCGCGCGTCCGTGTCGATCCAGCTCCTGTCCACATTGGCGGCCGTACGGATCATGGCGCCGCCGGTGACCACGCCCGGGAAGGTGAGCCCGACCGGGCCCGTCCAGCCGAAGTGCTCGACGACCTCCTTCACTCCGTCGGCCACCCCGTCGGGCGTCGCCGGGTGCGGAGTGAGCACCTTGAAGCGCTCCTCCGCGAGGTCGCCCCGCTCCAGGTCCACAGGGGCGCCCTTGATCCCGGATCCGCCGATGTCCACGCCGAAGATCTGCATGGCTCTACGTTACGTCGTACGACTGACAGTCACGCCCCGGGCGGACCGCCGGTCACACGTCCGACGTACCCGATCCGCCGCGCTCGGCGACCAGGGCCGCCGCCTCCTCGCGCAGGTCGCGGCGGAGTTCCTTGGGCAGCGAGAAGGTGATGGACTCCTCGGCCGCCCTGACGAGCTCGACGTCCCCGTAGCCGCGCTCGGCGAGCCACTCCAGGACCTGCTCCACCAGGACCTCCGGGACGGAGGCGCCGGAGGTGACGCCGACCGTGGTCACGCCCTCCAGCCAGGCCTCGTCGATCTCGTCGGCGAAGTCCACCAGATAGGCCTCGCGGGCGCCGGCGAGCTTGGCGACCTCCACGAGCCTCTTGGAGTTGGAGGAGTTGCGGGAGCCGACCACGATCACGAGCTCCGCCTCGGCGCCCATCTGCTTCACGGCGAGCTGGCGGTTCTGCGTGGCGTAGCAGATGTCGTCGCTCGGCGGGGAGATGAGCTGCGGGAACTTGTCCTTCAGGGCGTCGACGGTCTCCATGGTCTCGTCGACGGAGAGCGTGGTCTGCGACAGCCAGACGACCTTGGAGGGGTCGCGGACCTCCACCTTGGCGACGTCCCCGGGGCCGTCGACGAGCTGGATGTGGTCGGGGGCCTCGCCGGAGGTGCCGATGACCTCCTCGTGGCCCTCGTGCCCGATCAGGAGGATGTCGTAGTCCTCGTCGGCGAAGCGGACGGCTTCCTTGTGGACCTTGGTGACCAGGGGGCAGGTGGCGTCGATGGTGGCGAGGCGGCCGCGCTCGGCCTCCTCGTGCACCACGGGGGCGACCCCGTGCGCGGAGAACATGACGATGTTCCCGGGCGGGACCTCCTCCGTCTGCTCGACGAAGATCGCGCCCTTCTTCTCGAGGGTCTGCACGACGTACTTGTTGTGGACGATCTCGTGCCGGACATAGATCGGGGCCCCGTACTGCTCCAGGGCCTTCTCGACGGCGATCACGGCGCGGTCCACACCCGCGCAGTAGCCACGTGGGGCGGCGAGCAGGACACGGCGGCCAGGCGAAGCAGTCATGGGAACCATCGTAAGGCCGCATGCGGAGGCCGAAGATCGGGCCGGGATGTCGGTGGCGGCCGTTAACCTCGGGCGCATGGCTGTCAACACGTCCGCGGACGCACCGCTGCCCGTCGGTGAGGTGTCGCGGCTCATCGGGAGCTGGATCGACCGGCTCGGGGCGGTGTGGGTCGAGGGGCAGATCACGCAGCTGTCGCGGCGGCCGGGTGCCGGCGTGGTGTTCCTGACGCTGCGCGATCCGTCGTACGACATCTCGGTGAGCGTCACCTGCTATCGGCAGGTGTTCGACGCCGTCGCCGACGTCGTGGGCGAGGGCGCCCGGGTCGTCGTGCACGCGAAGCCCGAGTGGTACGCGCCGCGCGGGCAGCTGTCGCTGCGGGCCGCCGAGATAAGACCGGTCGGGGTCGGGGAGCTGCTGGCCCGGCTGGAGCAGCTGAAGAAGACGCTCGCGGCGGAGGGGCTCTTCGCGCCCGAGCGCAAGAAGCCGTTGCCCTTCCTCCCCCAGCTCATCGGCCTGGTCTGCGGCCGTGCCTCGGCCGCGGAGCGGGACGTGCTGGAGAACGCCCGGCACCGCTGGCCCGCCGTGCGATTCGAGGTGCGCAACGTTCCCGTGCAGGGCGTGCACGCGGTGCCGCAGGTCGTGCAGGCGGTGAAGGAGCTCGACGAGCTCGAGGACGTCGACGTGATCATCGTCGCGCGCGGCGGCGGCAGCGTCGAGGATCTGCTGCCCTTCTCCGACGAGCAGCTCGTCCGCGCGGTGGCCGCCTGCCGTACGCCGGTGGTGTCCGCCATCGGGCACGAGCCGGACAACCCGCTGCTCGACCATGTCGCCGACCTGCGCGCCTCGACCCCGACGGACGCCGCCAAGAAGGTCGTGCCGGACGTGGGCGAGGAGTTCGAGCGCGTGCGCCTGCTGCGGGACCGGGCGCGGCGGTGTGTGGGGGCGTTCATCGAGCGGGAGGAGCGCGGGCTGGCCCATGCGCTGGCCCGGCCCTCGATGGAGGATCCGCACCGCATGGTCGACGAGCGGGCGGACCAGATCGCGTCGCTGACCGAGCGCTCCCGGCGCTGCCTCGGGCACCTCCTGGACCGCGCCGACTCCGAGCTGACGCACACGCACGCGCGCGTGGTGGCCCTCTCCCCCGCGGCGACGCTGAAGCGCGGTTACGCGGTGCTGCAGAAGTCCGACGGTCATGTGGTGCGGGACCCGGACGAGGTGGCCGGGGGCGAGGCGCTGCGGGCGCGGGTCGCCGAGGGTGAGTTCTCCGTACGAGTCGATTCTTAGGGTGAGTGGATGACCGGCAAGGTGGATGAGGCGCTCGGCTACGAGCAGGCGCGCGACGAGCTGATCGAGGTCGTACGGCGACTGGAGGCCGGAGGGACGACCCTGGAGGAGTCCCTGGCCCTGTGGGAGCGCGGCGAGGAGCTGGCCAAGGTATGCCGGCGCTGGCTGGAGGGGGCGCGGGCGCGGCTGGACGCGGCGCTTGCCGAGGAGGAGGCGGCCGCGGCGGAAGAGGCCGACGAGTAGCCGTTTGTGCTGGTCAGCTGTGAAGCGGATCACCACACCCCGGTTTTGGTTGAAGCTTGAACTTCATTGGCGTACGTTCGGATGCGTAAGCCGGTCCGGCATTCCGGGACCGGACACGCATTCGAGGAAGTTCACGCATGTCTCTCGTTCTTGACCCCGCCGCCCAGGACCTGCTGTTCCGCGAGGCCCGCACCGCGAACACCTTCACCGACGAGCCGGTGACCGAGGAGCAGGTCCAGGCGATCTACGACCTCGTGAAGTTCGGCCCGACCGCCTTCAACCAGAGCCCGCTGCGCATCACCCTGGTCCGCTCCCCCGAGGCCCGCGAGCGCCTGGTCCAGCACATGGCCGAGGGCAACCAGGCCAAGACGGCCACCGCCCCGCTGGTCGCGATCCTCTCCGCGGACAACGAGTTCCACGAGGAGCTGCCGGCCCTCTTCCCGCACTTCCCGCAGGCCAAGGACGTGTTCTTCGGCGAGCGCCCGGCCCGTGAGGGTTCCGCCGCGATGAACGCCGCCCTGCAGGCCGCGTACTTCATCATCGGCATCCGCGCCGCGGGCCTGGCCGCCGGCCCGATGACCGGTCTCGACTTCGCCAGCGTCCAGAAGGAGTTCCTGGACGCCGACCACACTCCGCTGATGGTCGTCAACATCGGCAGGCCGGGCGAGGACGCCTGGTTCCCGCGCTCGCCGCGACTGGCGTACGACGACGTCATCACGACGGTCTGAGCATCCCGCGCACGACAGGGGCCCCCGGCGGTACCGGGGCCCCTGTCGTGCGCGCGGGCGCTCACGCCATCTTCAGCGCCTGCGCCATCTTCGTCAGCTGCGCAAACGACGCCGTACCCGCCACCACCGTCGTGGAGCCGTGCGTGCCCTCCAGTACGAGGGCGTCGTAGCGGCCGCCGGTGTAGCGCGTCCAGGTGCGGTCGCCGATCCGCTCGGTGACCTTGGTCGCGCTCGCCCCCTGGCTGGCCGCGTCGATGAAGTCGGCTCGCTTCTGAGTCGACTGCTCGACCTGCACGTACTCACCGTCGGGGTTCTGGAAGCCGAGGTGCCAGCGGTCGAAGTTCTCCCCCTGGAAGCGCACGGAAGTCGCCTTCCAGGCGTCCGGCAGACCCTCGGGCGCGGCCACCGGGTAGGTCGCGGCGCGGCGCGCCGTCAGGAGCTCCACGCTGTAGTCCACCCGCTTGAGGTCGGGAGCGTGGTCGTCGTGCGGGATGAAGAGATAGATCACGCCCGCCGCGATCCCGATGAGGCCCAGGGAGAGAATCATGTCCCGGACCGTCTTCTGCTTGCCGTTCGAACCTGCCACGCCCCCTATCGTCGCAGGTGTCCGGCGCGCTCATCCGTGGGGGGCCCTGCTCATTTTGTCTGCCTAACGATAGAGTCGTGGGGCAACCCTCATCCGGCCGTCGTCGTATCAGAAAGGTGCGCTCCGATGACCGAGAATCATCATCTGCCCTCCGAGCTGGAAGTACCCTCCGAGGCCCCCGACCGCAACCTCGCCCTGGAACTCGTCCGGGTGACCGAAGCCGCCGCCATGGCCGCCGGCCGCTGGGTCGGGCGCGGTGACAAGAACGGCGCCGACGGTGCTGCGGTGCGCGCCATGCGGACCCTCGTCTCCACCGTCTCGATGAACGGCGTCGTCGTCATCGGCGAGGGCGAGAAGGACGAAGCGCCGATGCTCTTCAACGGAGAGCGCGTCGGCGACGGGACCGGCCCCGAGTGCGACATCGCCGTCGACCCGATCGACGGCACCACGCTGACCGCCAAGGGCATGCCGAACGCCATCGCGGTGCTGGCCGCCGCCGACCGCGGCACGATGTTCGACCCGTCCGCCGTCTTCTACATGGACAAGCTCGTCACCGGGCCCGAGGCCGCCGACTTCGTCGACATCGACGCGCCCGTGTCCGTCAACATCCGCCGGATCGCCAAGGCCAAACGGTCCACGCCCGAGGACGTCACCGTCGTCATCCTCGACCGGCCGCGGCACGAGGGCATCATCAAGGAGGTCCGGGAGGCCGGCGCGCGCATCAAGCTGATCTCGGACGGCGACGTCGCCGGCTCGATCTACGCGCTGCGCGAGGGCACCGGCGTGGACCTGCTGCTGGGCATCGGTGGCACCCCCGAGGGCATCATCTCGGCCTGCGCCGTGAAGTGCCTCGGCGGCACCATCCAGGGCAAGCTGTGGCCGAAGGACGACGAGGAGCGGCAGCGGGCCATCGACGCCGGACACGACCTCGACCGGGTGCTCACCACGAACGACCTGGTCTCCGGCGACAACGTCTTCTTCGTCGCCACCGGCATCACCGACGGTGAGCTGCTGCGGGGTGTGCGGTACCGGTCGGAGACCGCGACGACCGACTCGATCGTGATGCGGTCGAAGTCCGGCACGGTCCGCCGGATCGACTCGGAGCACCGGCTGAGCAAGCTGCGTGCGTACAGCGCGATCAACTTCGACAGGGCGAAGTAGACCGCGCTCGAGGCTTACACGGGGCGCCCCCTGGTGCGGAGGGGGCGCCTCTGCATGTTTCAGCCCGCCTGCGCTATGCGGGTCGTCGTCCGCGAGGCCTTCTTCAGTTCCATGTCGCGGCGGCGCCGCCGGGCCAGAACCACCCGGCGTTCGGCCGCGGTGAGGCCGCCCCAGACGCCGTACGGCTCGGGCTGCAGCAGTGCGTGCTCACGGCATTCGACCATCACCGGACAGCGCGCGCAGACCCGCTTGGCCGCCTCCTCTCGCGACAGCCTCGCCGCCGTGGGCTCCTTGGAAGGTGCGAAGAACAAGCCGGCCTCGTCGCGCCGGCACACCGCCTCGGTGTGCCAGGGTGCGTCTTGGTCCCTGTCCTGCGCCGGCCCCCGCTGGGCCGGAACGGCAGCTACCTGCAGGGACGAATGCGGCGGTTGCAGCACGGTCTACTCCTGACGACGGCTTCGCGAGCGAGAGACGATGCTGCAAGCCCTACCCGCTGTACGCGAGCCTATGCACTGCGTTCCGAACCGCAGGCGCGCGGCGGCTTGTTCACGACCCTGTGCGCCGTCCGCGGGAGGACCGATTCGTTCCGTTTCCGGCCCGATTCACAACCGTCAACGATCGAGGTGTTTGCGCAAAGTCCTGTCGGCCTTGTCCTGAACACGGTCGAGGATGTCCGCGACGAGCTTGCCGCGCTTCGGCCGCGCCTCGACATTGCCCAGTACGGCCCACCCGTCCACGTAGACGACAGGCGCCTCGGACTCGACCGAATCCAGCGGGGAGACCTCGAAGTTGCCGAGGACGCCGCCGCCGGTGCCACGCAGCGACACATTCTCCGGCACGCGGATCTGGACGTCGCCGAAGACCGAGACCGCCTTGATCACGACGTGCTGGTACTCGAAGATCGCCTCGCTGAGGTCGATCTCGACGGTGCCGAAGATCGCGTACGCGTGCAAGCGGCGCCCGGCACGCCAACGCCCCCGGCGCATGGCACTGCTGAACACGGCGACAACGTTGGCGTCCGCCTCGGCCGGTATCGCGCCCGGCGCGGGGCGGGGCGGCACGGGCGTGTAGGCCGGGGCCGCCGGACGCTCGTGGGCGGCGGGCAGGTCCCGGATGAAGACCTCCAGCTCGCCCACCGTCTTGGCGTTCAGCACCCCCTCCACGCGCTCTGCGTGCTCGTCGGCGGTCAGGCGCCCCTCGGCGAGGGCGTCGCGCAGGATGTCGGCGATGCGGTCACGGTCGGCGTCCGAGGCGCGCAGCTCGGCGACGGGAGGCGCCGTGCGCTCCTGCTGAGGGTGCTTCTGAAGGTCCACGGCAGCAGCGTACCGAAACGCGATAGATCGCGACTAGGGGTGTGGACAACCCCGCGCGTCGCGAACTGAGCCTTACCTCACAGGTTCCGTGTCTGCCGCAGGTTCTACGCTGGTGAGGCCCGTCGACGCCGACGGGCCACAGGCGCGCCCCGGAGACGAGCCGCCTGGAAAAGCTGCCTGTCGAGTGAGGAATGGGCGAAGATGCCTGAGTTCGCGTACACCGATCTGCTCCCCATGGGAGAGGACGCCACCCCGTACCGGCTGGTGACCTCCGAAGGTGTCTCCACCTTCGAGGCCGACGGGCGGACGTTCCTCAAGGTGGAGCCGGAGGCGCTGCGCAAGCTGGCCGAGGAGGCCATCCACGACATCCAGCACTATCTGCGCCCGGCCCACCTCGCGCAGCTGCGCCGCATCATCGACGACCCTGAGGCGTCGGCGAACGACAAGTTCGTCGCGCTGGACCTGCTGAAGAACGCGAACATCGCGGCGGCCGGTGTGCTGCCCATGTGCCAGGACACCGGCACGGCGATCGTCATGGGCAAGCGCGGCCAGAACGTCCTCACCGAAGGTGAGGACGAGAAGGCACTGTCCCACGGCATCTACGACGCCTACACCAAGCTGAACCTGCGCTACTCGCAGATGGCTCCGCTCACCATGTGGGAGGAGAAGAACACCGGCTCCAACCTCCCGGCGCAGATCGAGCTGTACGCGACCGACGGCGGCGCGTACAAGTTCCTGTTCATGGCGAAGGGCGGCGGCTCCGCCAACAAGTCGTTCCTGTACCAGGAGACGAAGGCCGTCCTGAACGAGGCCTCCATGATGAAGTTCCTGGAGGAGAAGATCCGTTCGCTCGGTACGGCCGCCTGTCCGCCGTACCACCTGGCGATCGTCGTCGGCGGTACGTCCGCCGAGTACGCCCTGAAGACCGCGAAGTACGCCTCCGCGCACTACCTGGACGAGATCCCGGCCGAGGGTTCGCCGCTCGGCCACGGTTTCCGGGACAAGGAGCTGGAGGAGAAGGTCTTCGAGCTGACGCAGAAGATCGGTATCGGCGCGCAGTTCGGCGGCAAGTACTTCTGCCACGACGTCCGTGTGGTGCGTCTCCCCCGCCACGGGGCGTCCTGCCCGGTGGCGATCGCCGTGTCCTGCTCGGCGGACCGCCAGGCCATCGCGAAGATCACCGCCGAGGGTGTCTTCCTGGAGCAGCTGGAAACGGACCCGGCGCGATTCCTGCCGGAGACGACGGACGAGCACCTCGAGTCCGACGGTGACGTCGTCCGCATCGACCTCAACCAGCCGATGGACGACATTCTGGCCGAGCTGACCAAGTACCCGGTCAAGACCCGGCTGTCCCTCAGCGGCCCGCTGGTCGTAGCGCGTGACATCGCGCACGCCAAGATCAAGGAGCGGCTGGACGCGGGTGAGGAGATGCCGCAGTACCTGAAGGACCACCCGGTGTACTACGCCGGCCCGGCGAAGACCCCCGAGGGCTACGCCTCCGGCTCCTTCGGTCCGACCACGGCCGGGCGCATGGACTCCTACGTCGCGCAGTTCCAGGCGGCGGGGGGCTCCAAGGTGATGCTCGCCAAGGGCAACCGCAGCAGGCAGGTCACGGACGCGTGCGGCACGCACGGCGGCTTCTACCTCGGCTCGATCGGCGGCCCGGCCGCGCGGCTCGCCCAGGACTGCATCAAGAAGGTCGAGGTCGTCGAGTACGAGGAGCTCGGCATGGAGGCCGTCTGGAAGATCGAGGTCGAGGACTTCCCGGCGTTCATCGTCGTCGACGACAAGGGCAACGACTTCTTCCAGGACCCCGCCCCGGCGCCGACGTTCACTTCGATCCCGGTGCGGGGCCCCGGGCTGGCGTAGTTCCCCGGGCGCGGCGGGGGCACTTCTCGCCCCCGCCGCCCCTACCCGACCCATCCCCAGGGGCTCCACCCCTTCAACCCTTCCGGGGCCCCGGCCCCAGCGATCCGACGGACCTCGTCCTCAAACGCCCGACGGGCCGAGCGGTGCCGCAGGCCGAACAAGTTGAACGACCGTGCGCCTCCGCACGGGCAGTTGCCGCAGTTCGCGTACCGACCGGCCCCGAAGCCGTCGAAGTTGGCCCACCCGGGTGGCCCAGAGGTCGGAACATCCGCGCCGTCCCGGTCGCTATAAGCGGCATGAGCGAATACCGCATCGAGCACGATTCCATGGGCGAGGTCCGCGTCCCCCTCGACGCCAAGTGGCGGGCGCAGACCCAGCGTGCCGTCGAGAACTTTCCCGTCTCCGGTCACCGCATCGAGCGCGCCCACATCGAGGCGCTCGCCCGGATCAAGGGGGCCGCGGCGAAGGTGAACGCCGGGCTCGGGGTGCTCGACAAGGACGTCGCCGAGGCGATCCAGGACGCGGCCGCGGAGGTGGCCGAGGGGAAGTGGGACGAGCACTTCCCGGTGGACGTGTTCCAGACGGGGTCCGGCACCTCGTCCAACATGAACACCAACGAGGTGATCGCCACGCTGGCGAGCGAGCGGCTCGGCCGGGACGTGCATCCGAACGACCACGTCAACGCCTCGCAGTCGTCCAACGACGTCTTCCCCTCCTCCCTGCACATCGCCGCCACCGCCGCCGTCACCCGCGATCTGATCCCGGCCCTGGAGCACCTCGCCGGCTCCCTGGAGCGCAAGGCCGAGGAGTTCGGTGACGTGGTGAAGTCGGGGCGGACCCATCTGATGGACGCGACGCCCGTGACACTGGGCCAGGAGTTCGGCGGGTACGCCGCCCAGGTGCGGTACGGGATCGAGCGGCTGAACGCCTCCCTGCCGCGGCTGGCCGAGCTGCCGCTGGGCGGCACGGCCGTGGGGACCGGGATCAACACCCCGCCCGGGTTCTCCGCCGCCGTGATCGAGGAGGTGGCCCGCACCACCGGGCTGCCCCTCACCGAGGCACGCGACCATTTCGAGGCGCAGGGTGCACGCGACGGGATCGTGGAGACCAGCGGGCAGCTGCGGACCATCGCCGTCGGGCTCACGAAGATCGCCAATGATCTGCGGTGGATGGCGTCGGGGCCGCGGACCGGGCTCGCCGAGATCCAGCTCCCGGACCTCCAGCCGGGCTCCTCGATCATGCCCGGCAAGGTCAACCCGGTCATCCCGGAGGCCGTGCTCATGGTCTGCGCGCAGGTCGTCGGCAACGACGTGACCATCGCCACGGCCGGCGCCTCCGGGAACTTCGAGCTCAATGTGATGCTTCCGGTCATCGCGAAGAACGTGCTGGAGTCGATCCGGCTGCTCGCCAACGTCTCGCGGCTGCTTGCCGACCGGACCGTCGACGGGATCACCGCCAACCGGGAACGGGCCCGCGAGTACGCCGAGTCGTCACTCTCCGTGGTCACCCCGCTCAACAAGTACATCGGGTACGAGGAAGCCGCGAAGGTCGCCAAGAAGGCCCTGGCGGACCGGAAGACGATCCGCCAAGTGGTGCTGGAGGGCGGGTACGTGGAGCGCGGCGACCTCACCCTGGAGCAGCTCGACGAGGCGCTGGATGTCCTGCGTATGACGCGTGCGTAACCGCCGGCGGACCATTCGCCCCGCCGGGCCAGAACCGTGACGCGCACCGCAGCGTCGTATGCCTACGGCACCTAATATCTGTGCATGGCAGACGGCGGAGCGGTGAGACGCATGGAGCGCGAGGAAGCGGGCGGTTCGGCGGGCTACTGGGCGCCCGGAAGTCACATCCTGTGGCGGTACCGGGAGAATGCCGGCCGGCGCTTCCACATCGCACGCCCCGTCACCGTCGTCCGGGACGACGCGGACCTGCTCGCCGTGTGGATGGCGCCAGGCACCGAGTGCATGAAGCCGGTGCTCGCCGACGGTACGCCGGTGCACGTGGAGCCGCTGGAGTCCCGGTACACCAAGCCGCGCACGGTGGAGGTCGGCCGCTGGTTCGGCACCGGGGTGCTGAAGCTGGCCCGGCCCGGTGAGCCCTGGTCGGTGTGGCTGTTCTGGGAGCCGGGCTGGCGTTTCAAGAACTGGTACGTCAATCTTGAGCAGCCGCTGGCCCGTTGGGACGGCGGAGTGGACTCCGAGGACCATTTTCTGGACATCTCCGTTCACCCGGACCGCAGTTGGCACTGGCGCGACGAGGACGAGTTCGCGCAGGCCCAGCGGGACGGACTGATGGACGCCCGGCTGGCCGGGCAGGTGCGGGAGGCGGGGCGGACCGTGGTGGAGGTGATCCGCGCCTGGGGGCCGCCGTTCTCGGAAGGCTGGCAGCACTGGCGCCCGGATCCGTCCTGGGCTGTACCTTCACTTCCGGAGGACTGGGACCGTACGCCAGCGCATGTGTCCTCATGAGACCCTTGATGCGCCCCCGGTCCACAACCGTAGGATCGTCCTCCGCAAGGGTGCGCAGCAGCAACTCCCGGAACATGCACCGGGCTTGACCGAACGTCACCGAGGGGCGGCAGGACGTGAGCGAGGGGTACGAGGGCAACACCGGCACGGGCCGCAGAAGGTTCGCCGGTTGCACAGGAACAACCTCTGACCACGCGGGAATTCCGTTCCCGGGGCACGTATTCCGGGTATCGGGATTTCTGCGGGACGAACTGCGCGCGCGGCGCGCAGCCCCGGACGGATGGATTCGACACGCGTGACGGAGCACCCCACCTCCTCCTACGACCGCCCCCAGCCGGGCGTCGACCCCGCGGAGCCCCGCGGGGCGCTCCTGCGTTCCCCGAAGCCGCTCGGCGCCACCGCCTTACCCGCACAGGCCCGCACCGGCGAGACGCCCTCTTCGCCCGGTACGACCGCGCCCTGCGGCAAGGGGAAGGAGCCCCCAGTCAATCGTCCCGAGCACTCGCAGCCGGCCGCCGCCGAGACCGACACGCACCGCCCGCGTCCCACGCCGGAGGGCATTCCGCCCCAGCCCGGCGCCGAGCAGGAGCGGGCCACCGGTGGCCAGGACCGCCGTAGCGGGCGGGGGCTGCCGCCCGGGCGGCCGATGCCGATGCGGCGGGACGGGGACCGGCTGCGGTTCGTGGGCGCCGCGACCCGGCGGATCGCCCGTGGCATCGACCTCGACGAGATCGTGATGGGCCTGTGCCGGGCGACCGTACCGACCTTCTCGGACGCCATCCTCGTCTATCTGCGCGACCCGCTGCCGGTGGGCGACGAACGGCCCACCGGGCCGGTCGTGCTGCGGCTGCGCCGCACGGACCGGATTCCGGAGGAACGTGACACCGAGGGCGGCTTCCTGCCCGTGCAGGCCCCGGAGCCCGAGCCGGCGGAGCCGACAGGACTGTCGGAGCTGTCCTCGCTGACCGCCGAGCTGTGCGAGGTGCGGCCCGGCGGCGCGCTGAACGAGGTGCTGCGCGGGGTACGTCCCGTGTTCGCGGACGCGCCGGCCGCGCGCGCCGCGCTGCCCGAACTCCTGGGCGAGAGCGGCGAGTCGGTCGTCCCCGACGGACAGCACGCGATCCTCGCCCCGCTGCGCGGCCGCCGCCGGGTCATCGGTGCCGCGCTCTTCCTGCGCCGCCCGGAGCGCCTGGCCTTCGAGGCCGACGACCTGCTGGTCGCCGCCCAGCTGGCCACGCACAGCGCCCTGGGCATCGACAAGGCGGTGCTGTACGGCCGTGAGGCCTACATCGCCGACGAGCTCCAGCGCACCATGCTCCCGGAGACCCTGCCGCGCCCGACGGGCGTCCGGCTGGCCTCCCGCTACCTCCCCGCGGCCGAGACCGCCCGGGTCGGCGGCGACTGGTACGACGCCATCCCGCTGCCCGGCAGCCGGGTCGCGCTGGTCGTCGGGGACGTCATGGGCCACTCCATGACCTCCGCCGCGATCATGGGCCAGCTGCGCACCACCGCGCAGACCCTGGCCGGGCTCGACCTGCCGCCGCAGGAGGTGCTGCACCACCTCGACGAACAGGCCCAGCGCCTGGGCAGCGACCGGATGGCGACCTGCCTGTACGCGGTGTACGACCCGGTCTCGCACCGGATCACCATCGCCAACGCCGGCCATCCTCCGCCGGTGCTGCTGCACCTGGGCGGAAGGGCCGAGGTGCTGCGGGTGCCGCCGGGCGCGCCGATCGGCGTGGGCGGGGTCGACTTCGAGGCCGTGGAGCTGGACGCGCCCGCCGGGGCCACGCTGCTCCTGTACACCGACGGCCTCGTCGAGTCCCGGCTGCGGGACGTGTGGACCGGCATAGAGCAACTGCGCGAGAAGCTGGCGGCGACCGCCCAGCTGACCGGTCCCGACCACCCTCCGCCCCTCGAGGCCCTGTGCGACGAGGTGCTCGACATGCTCGGTCCGGGCGACCGGGACGACGACATCGCGCTGCTCGCCGCCCGCTTCGACGGGATCGCGCCGAGCGACGTGGCGTACTGGTTCCTGGAGCCGGAGGACGCGGCCCCCGGCCGGGCCCGCCGGCTGGCCCGGCGCGCGCTCGCCCGCTGGGGTCTGGAGGACCTCAGCGACTCGGTGGAACTCCTGGTCAGCGAGGTCGTCACCAACGCCGTGCGCTACGCGTCCCGTCCGGTCACCCTCCGGCTGCTGCGCACCGACGTGCTGCGCTGCGAGGTCGGCGACGACGTGCCGCAGCTGCCGCGGCTGCGGCAGGCACGGGCGACGGACGAGGGCGGGCGCGGACTGTACCTGGTCAACAAACTGGCCAGGCGGTGGGGCGCGACCCGGCTGAGCACCGGAAAGGTCGTCTGGTTCGAACTGAACCGGAGTTAGGCCCGGTTCGCGGCCGTCACCGAGCTCCTCAGGCCATCACGGCGCAGAGGGCGCCCGGACTGTCCGGGCGCCCTCTGGCGTCACTGCTGGTCGGCCGGGTTGAGCGGGTCGTCCGTGACGTCACCCGTCGGTGTGGCCGGCGGAGTCGTCGTCGGCGGCCTGGTCGTCGGGGTCTGGGTCGGCGCCTGGGTGGTCGGGGTCTGGGTCGGTGACTGCGTCGGCGTGCCGGACGGGCTCGGCGACTGGGAGGTCGGCGACTGGGACGGGGTCTGGGTCGGCGACGACGACCAGGTCGGCGTGTCGGTCGGCTCGACGGCGGCGCCCTGGGTGGCGTTCAGGTCGAACTTGGACTTTTCCGTGACGCCGAAGGTGTATGTGGCCCAGATCTGGGCCGGGTAGCCGCCGCCGTTGACCCGGAGGCCAGGGACCGGGAGCCCGGTCGCGCCCCTCAGCGAGACATGGTTCCCGGTCTTCTTGTCCTCGCCGAACAGGCCCACCGAGGTGACCAGGTCGGGGGTGTAGCCGGTGAACCACGCGGAACGGTTCTCGTCGGAGGTACCCGTCTTGCCCGCCACCTGCTGGCCGTTGCGCAGCGAGTTGCGCGCCACCGACTTGCTGGCCGTACCGTCGTCGACCACGCCGGTCAGCACCGAGGTCACCGTGTCGGCGGCGGTGCGGCTGATCACCGAGCTGCCGATCGGGTTCGGCATCTTCACTGAACGGTTCTTCTTCTCCGCCGACTTGACGATCGACGGCGTCACCTTCTGGCCGTGGTTGTCGAGGGTGGCGTAGATACCGGCCATTTCCAGCGGGCTGGCGCCCATGGAGCCCAGCGTCTGCGCGGGCACCGCCTGCATGCCCTTGGTGTCCATGCCCAGCTCCTTGGCTGTGCTCATCACGTTGTCCATGCCCACGTCGACGCCCATCTGCGCGAAGACCGAGTTGACGGACTGGTTCATGGCCTTCTGGACCGTGATGGGGCCGTAGTTCTGGTCGTCCTCGTTGGGCGGCGCGAAGCCGACCTTGGCGCCGTTGTCCACGACCGGGCGGCGGCTGGTGCCGTCGTACTTCGTGTTCGCGGCGATCTCGTTGCCGTCCTGCGTCTTGGCCTTGTCCTCCAGCGCGGCGGCGAGGATCACCGGCTTGAACGTCGACGCGGGCTGGTAGTCCCGGCGGGTCGCGTTGCTGAAGTAGTGCTTGAAGTAGTCCTGACCGCCGTACAACGCGACGATCTTGCCCGTCCTGGGGTCGACCGAGACGGCACCCGCCTGGACGTTCCCGTCCACCTTGCGCTTCTTCTTGTCGAGCTTGCCGGTCAGCTGGGTCTTGACCGCATCCTCCAGCGCCTGCTGCTTCTTCTTGTCGATGTTCAGGGTGATGGTCCAGCCCTGGTTCTCGACCTTCGCCTCCGCCTGGGACGGGGTGAGGCCCTCTTCCTCCATCAGCTGCTGTTCCAGCTGCTTGTTGGCGAGGTCGATCAGATAGCCCTTCTGGCCCTCCCGGCCCGGGGTGCCCTTCGGGTCCTTGGGTACGGGGAACTTCAGGGACTGGCGCTCGGCCGAGTCCAGCCAGCCCTCCTCGACCATGTTGTTCAGGACGTAGTTCCAGCGCTCCTTCACCAGCCGCTTGCCGGTGTCGGACGCGGCCGCCCAGTCGTACTGGCTCGGCGCCTGCAGCAGCGCGGCGAGATATGCGCCCTGCTCGACCTTCAGCTTCTCGGCGTCGACCCGGTAGTAGGCCTGCGCGGCGGCCTGGATGCCGTAGGCGCCACGGCCGTAGTAGCTGGTGTTGATGTAGCCCGCGAGGATGTCGTCCTTGGTCTTCTGGCGTTCCACCTTCAACGAGATGACCAGTTCCTTCAGCTTGCGCGTGACGGTCTGGTCCTGGTTGAGGTAGTAGTTCTTGACATACTGCTGAGTGATCGTCGAACCACCCTGCTTCCCCTTGCCGGAGAGGGTGTTGATCAGACCGCGGGCGGTGCCCTTCAGGTCGACGCCGGGGTCGTTGTAGAAGTTCTTGTTCTCGGCGGCCACGAAGGTCAGCTGGACCTTCCGGGGCACCTTGGTCAGATCGACGATCTCACGGTTGACCTTGCCGTCCCGGGCCAGGATCGTGCCGTCGCTGTACTTGTAGACATTGCTCTGCTGCTGCGCGAGCGGATTGCCGCTGGGGACGTCCACCATCAGGTACAGGACGATGAAGCCGGTGATGCCGAGGAGGCAGAAACCGAAGACCGTGCCGAGGATCTTCTTCCAGGTGAACAATCTGCGTATGCGGCCCTTGGCGGGCTTGCCCGGCCCGGTGGACCCGGCCGCGTGACCCGACGAGCGGCGCTTGGGCGCCGCTCGGTGGCCACCGCCACCGCGCTGACGCGCTCTTCGTTCTTCCGCTCGTCCCATGAGTACGTCTGCTCCCCGTCTCGGCTGTCACACAGGTGTTTGGCTCAGGTCAGCTCAGAAAACTAACACCGCTCTATATGACAAAGGGCGCCCGATCCGCTCTTTTACGGACGTGACAATCAGCACCCCATCCCAAGGGAACCGACGTACGAACGGGGCTCGAGGTTGCCAGGACGCGATAAAGTGATATCACTTGGATAGAGCGGTGCTAGACGAACGGCAGCGCCACGCGAACGGGGGACCCACCCATGTCCACACACGACACGCACGACACGCACGACCTGCGCGACGCACCCGAGATGCCTGCCCCCCGTGTGCGGGAGTTCACCGCGCACAGCATCGGCGGCGGGCTCGCGCTGCTGCTCGGGCTGACCGGGCTGCTGGTCACCTTCGGCCTCATCACCGCCTCCTCGACGGTCACCGCGGCCGGCGCCAAGGCCGGACTGCTCGTAGCGGGCGTGCTCGTCTTCCTCGCCTCCGTCATCGCGATGCGCGGACTGAACACGGTGGCGCCAGGCGAGGCGCGGGTGGTCCAGCTCTTCGGGCGGTACCGGGGGACGATCCGGCAGGACGGCCTGCGCTGGGTGAACCCCTTCACCTCGCGGACCCGGATCTCCACCCGGGTGCGCAACCACGAGACCGCCGTCCTCAAGGTGAACGACGCCTACGGCAACCCGATCGAGCTCGCCGCGGTCGTGGTCTGGAAGGTCCAGGACACCGCCCAGGCCGTCTTCGAGGTGGACGACTACACCGAGTTCGTCGCCACGCAAACGGAGACGGCGGTGCGGCACATAGCCATTGAGTACCCGTACGACGCCCACGACGAGGACGGGCTCTCACTGCGCGGCAACGCCGAGGAAATCACCGAGAAGCTCGCGGCCGAGCTGCACGCGCGCGTGGAGGCGGCCGGCGTGCGGATCATCGAGTCGCGCTTCACGCATCTCGCGTACGCTCCCGAGATCGCCTCCGCGATGCTCCAGCGGCAGCAGGCGGGTGCGGTGGTCGCGGCCCGGCGGCAGATCGTCGACGGAGCGGTCGGGATGGTGGAGGCGGCGCTCGCCCGGATCGCCGAGCGGGACATCGTGGAGCTGGACGAGGAGCGTAAGGCGGCGATGGTTTCCAATCTGATGGTGGTGCTGTGCGGGGACCGGGCGCCGCAGCCCGTCCTGAACACGGGGACCCTCTACCAGTGACGGATCCCTCCGGGGGTTCGGCCCCCCAGCGTCGGCCGCAGCAGCGCAAGCAGGTGCTGCTGCGGCTGGACCCGTCGGTGTACGAGGCGCTGGCGCGGTGGGCCGGGGACGAGCTGCGGTCGGCCAACGCACAGATCGAGTTCCTGCTGCGCAAGGCCCTGGCGGACGCCGGGCGGCTGCCGAAGGGCGCGGGCCCGATTCCCCGCCGTGGACGGCCCCCCGGGCCGGACTGACCGCCGTGTAGCAGAACTGTGACAATCGGCCCCCACCTGCGGGGCCGTACCCCCCGCCATGATCTACACACTCCGCGTATACATACTGCGTATACACCCTATGTAGAGTGCTGCCATGTCCATCGGTCACACCCTTCTGGGGCTCCTGGAGTCCGGCCCGCGCCACGGCTACGACTTGAAGCGGGCCTTCGACGAGAAGTTCGGTCACGACCGGCCGCTGCACTACGGCCAGGTCTACTCGACGATGTCCCGCCTGCTGAAGAACGGACTCGTCGAAGTCGACGGGATCGAGGCGGGCGGAGGCCCCGAGCGCAAGCGCTACGCGATCACGGACGCCGGGGTCACCGACGTCGAGCGGTGGCTGGCGACGCCGGAGAAGCCGGAGGAGTACCTCCAGTCGACCCTCTACACCAAGGTCGTCCTCGCGCTGCTCACGCACCGGAACGCGGCCGGCATCCTCGACACCCAGCGCTCCGAGCACCTGCGCAGCATGCGGATCCTGACCGACCGCAAGCGCAAGGGCGACCTCGCGGACCAGCTGATCTGCGACCACGCGCTGTTCCACCTGGAGGCGGACCTGCGCTGGCTGGAACTGACCGCGGCGCGCCTCGACAAGCTCCGTGCGGCGGTGGCCAAGTGACTCCTCCTCCCGGTTCCCTGCTCACCGCCCAGGACCTGCGCAAGGCGTACGGGCCGACCGTCGCGCTCGACGGCGCCGAGTTCTCCATCCACCCCGGTGAGGTCGTCGCCGTGATGGGCCCCTCCGGGTCCGGCAAGTCGACGCTGCTGCACTGTCTCGCGGGGATCGTGCCGCCGGACTCGGGCTCGATCACGTACAACGGGCAGGAGCTCGCGACGATGAACGACGCCCGGCGCAGCGCACTTCGGCGGTCCGAGTTCGGGTTCGTGTTCCAGTTCGGACAGCTCGTACCGGAGTTGACCTGTGTGGAGAACGTGGCCCTGCCACTGCGGCTGAACGGCACCTCCCGCAAGGAGGCCGAGCGGGCGGCACTGAGCTGGATGGAGCGGCTCGAGGTCGACGACCTGAAGGGCAAGCGGCCCGGCGAGGTGTCCGGCGGTCAGGGCCAGCGCGTCGCGGTGGCGCGGGCGCTGGTGACCGGGCCGCGGGTGCTGTTCGCCGACGAGCCGACCGGCGCGCTCGACTCCCTCAACGGCGAGCGCGTGATGGAACTGCTCACGGACGCGGCCCGCTCCACCAACGCCGCCGTCGTCCTGGTCACGCACGAGGCGCGGGTGGCCGCCTACTCCGACCGCGAGATCGTGGTGCGGGACGGCAAGTCCCGGGACATGGAGCGCGCCATATGAGTGCGCGGAGGGGGCACCTGACCGCTCGAGCGGAGCCGAGAGCCTGGGGGAGGTCCAGGGATCTGGCCATGGGGGCCCGGTTCGCCTTCACCGGCGGACGTGAGGGCTGGGTCCGGGCGCTGCTGACCGCGGTCGGCGTCGGACTCGGGGTGGCGCTGCTGCTGCTCACGACGGCGGTGCCGAACGCGCTGAACGAGCGTGACCGGCGCGGCAGCGCCCGGGACGACTTCACCTACAGCGGGAAGGTGATACCGAAGGCGGACGACACGCTCGTCGTCGGCCGCACCGACACGACGTTCCGCAGCGACGACGTGCGCGGCAGGCTCCTGGAGCCCGAGGGCGCACGGGCCCCGCTGCCGCCGGGCCTCGCGAAGTTCCCGGCGAAGGGCGAGATGGTCGTCTCGCCCGCGCTGAAGAAACTGCTCGAGTCCGGCTCCGGCAAGCTGCTGCGCGAACGCATCCCCTACCGCATCACCGGCACCATCGGGCAGTCCGGCCTGATCGGACCCGGCGAACTCGCCTACTACGCGGGCGCCCAGGGGCTCGAGAACCACCTGTCCGGCGGCAACGCCGAACGCATCGACCGCTTCGGGCCCTCCCCCGGGAACACTCAGGAGCCCCTGGACCCGGTCCTGCTGCTGCTCATCCTGATCGTCTTCACCGTGCTGCTGCTGCCGGTCGGCGTGTTCATCGCGGCGGCCGTGCGCTTCGGCGGCGAGCGCCGGGACCGCCGGCTCGCGGCGCTCAGGCTGGTCGGCGCGGACGGCCGGATGGCGCGCCGGATCGCCGCCGGCGAGGCGCTCGCCGGGGCACTGCTCGGGCTCGTCCTCGGCACCGGCTTCTTCCTGGCCGGGCGTCAGCTGGCGGCCCTGATGAGGGTGCGGGACATCAGCGTGTTCCCGAGCGACCTCAACCCGTCGCCCGGGCTCGTCGCGCTCGTCGCCGTCGCCGTGCCCGCGGCGGCCGTCCTGGTGACGCTGTTCGCCCTGCGCGGGGTGGTCATCGAACCGCTCGGCGTGGTCCGTACGGCGCAGCCGCCGCGGCGCCGGCTGTGGTGGCGGCTGCTGCTGCCGCTGGGCGGTCTGGCGATGCTCTACCCGATGATCGGCCAGGGCAACGACAACGGGAACTTCAACGAGTGGCTGGTGATCGGCGGCACGGTACTGCTCCTCGTCGGTATCACCGCCCTGCTGCCGTGGGTCGTCGAGGCCGTGGTGGCCCGGCTGAACTCCGGCTCGGTCTCCTGGCAACTGGCCATCCGCAGGCTTCAGTTGAGCAGCGGTACGGCCGCCCGCATGGTCAACGGCATCGCCGTCGCGGTGGCCGGGGCGATCGCGCTGCAGATGCTGTTCTCCGGGGTCGAGGGCGACTACACCAAGCAGACCGCCAACGACCTGACCCGGGCTCAGATGGAGGTCTCCACGAGCCACGTCGCCTCGCCTGCCGAGGCCGGCCGGCAGCTGGCGCAGACCAAGGGCGTGCGCCGCGCGTCGGCCATCTCGCTGACCTCGGTCGGGGACCGGGCCAAGGAGCCCGAGGCCGAGCTGGAGGTCGCCGTCGGCAGCTGCGCGGAGCTGCGCGAGGTGGCCCGGCTGGCGTCCTGCCGGAACGGCGACATCTTCCGGATCCTCGGCAGCGACTACGACAGCAAGACGAAGAAGCTCGCCGAGACGGGCAGCACCGTGTACTTCGACCCGTCGTACGAGGGCGCGCCGGGCCACCCGATGGCCTGGAAGGTGCCCTCCGGCATCAAGGCGGCGGAGCAGCGCGAGGATCCGACCGGCTACGCGCGCGGCGGCCTGCTGATCACCTCGGGCGCGCTGCCCAAGGGTGCGGCGCCCAGTCTGTACCAGAAGGTGTTCGTGATGCTGGACCCGTCGGTGCCGGACGCGCGTGAGAACGCGCGCAACACGGCCGCACGGCTGGATCCGCTGGCGAACGTGTTCAGCCTGGCGTCCAGTGAGCAGTCGTTGCAGTTCCGGTCCATCCGTACCGGCCTGTTCGTCGGAGCCAGCTGCGTCCTGGTGCTGATCGGCGCGAGCCTGCTGGTCTCCCAGCTGGAGCAGCTGCGCGAGCGCAAGAAGCTGCTGTCGTCGCTGATCGCCTTCGGCACCCGGCGCCGCACCCTGGGTCTGTCGGTGCTGTGGCAGACGGCGATCCCGATCGCGCTGGGCCTGCTGCTGGCGTCCACGGTGGGTCTGACGCTGGGCGCGGTCCTGCTGAAGATGACGAGCACCACGGTCCGCGTGGACTGGATGAGCGTCCTGTCGATGACCGGCGTGGGTGCCGGCGTCGTCATCGCCGTGACGCTGCTCAGCCTGCCGCCGCTGCTGCGGCTGATGCGGCCGGACGGGCTGCGCACGGAGTAGCCGCACCTCTTCGCGTGGGCCCCTTCCCGGTGGGAGGGGCCCACGCCCCGTGCGGTCACAGGCTGTGCTCCCGCACCACCCTCCGGGCCTGGGCGAACAGCATGCCGACGTTGACCGACTTGCGGCAGACGATCACGGCCACGACGTCCTGCTGCTCGTTCATGCGGATGAACAGGTGGGTGAGGTTCTCGCTGTTGACCAGGATCTCCTGGAAGAAGTGGCTGTCATTGGTGAGGCCGCGGCGCTCCTTGAAGATGTCCTCGATCATCACGACCGTCCGTCCCTGGAACAGGTCGAGCGTCGCGCCCGCCAGGAGGTCCAGGACCTCGGGCGGGTGATTGTCGACCGTCTCGTAGGAGAGCAGCATCCCGGTCGACATGTCGACCACACCTGCCGCGACGCAGTCCGGTGAATCACTGCGGAGCGATTTGACCAGACTCATCACCTGGTCGGAGAAACCCGGAGTCATACGCTTCGTCGCCATCCCTTCACACTCCTTCTGGTGTCTTGTCCATGAGGATCGAACCGATCCGGTCGAGGGCCGGGTGGGTCGCCCGGTGCAGGCGGTCCACATCCATCCCCTCGTCGCCCAGCACGACCATCAGGGCCGTGTCGCCCACGGCGTAGAAGGCGACGCAGCCGTGACTGCCGTACGTCACCGTCTGCCGCAGCACTCCGCGTGAGGTGGCCTCGGCCGTGCGGCGCGCCAGGCCGAGGCCGGCGGCCGCGAGTGCGGCGAGGCCCTCCGGGTCGATCGAGTCCGCCGTGTCAGCCGCGATGAGCATTCCGTCGGCGGCGGCCAGTGCTGTGTCGGTGATTCCGGTGACCCTTTCGCGCAGCCCGCGCATTTCCCGCGCCAGGGCTTCGTGATTCATGTGCTCAACTCCCTCGTTCCTGACTGGATTCGACCATTGCTGCCATCAACACGCCCTTTTCATTTGGCGGTTCCGTGCCGCAGCCGGAAGAACCCTTTCCAGCTCGTCCCGCTCTTGGTCGGGGCGAGGGCTTCGGTGATGCCGCTGGCGCCCGGCTCGCGGCGCGGCAGTTCGATGGGGGCGGGGGGCGGCTCCGGGTCCGGGGCGCGTGGGGGCGGCTCCCGGTGTCGTACGACCGGAGCCTCCATCGGCATCCGGACGGGTGTCCGGTCGGCCGGGGCGGCGCACTCCAGCAGCCCTTCGCCGAGCATGCGCGCCACCTCCACCGTGACGGTGTAGACCCCGCGACCGGTACGGAAGGCCAGGTCGCGGGCGGTGCGGCGGCCGTCGGCGTGGACGAGCAGCTCCTGTTGCAGCGGGGTGCGGGCGCGGTCCGCCGGGGCCACGGCCAGGGGTCGTTCCCGGTCGGGCCGCACGGGGTACGGCAGCGCGGCCACGGCGGCCAGTTTGCGCACCGCCTCCTGGAGCAGCCGGGCGGGTGTCTCGCCGACGGCGACCGGGGCGTGCGGCTCGGTGTCGGTGGCGGTCTCGCAGCCGTCCACCTGCCCGGCGACGATGGCGAAGGCCGCGTCGTGCAGGGCCATGACACAGACCACCCTGAGCTGGGCGGCTCCCGCGTAGCCGTGTGCGATCAGCCCGGCGGCCGGCCAGCGGGCCCCGCCGGACTCGCGCACCAGTTCCGCCCACTGCGCGCCGTCGATGCGGTCGGAGCGCAGCAGGAGCGCCTCGGGGGCGGGGGCGCCGGGGCTCTCGGCCGCGACCACGAGTCCGTCCCTCAGATGGAACGCGCCACCCGGGCTGCCCGGTACCCGCAGCTCTCCCGTGAATCCCTCGCGCCCGCACACGGTGAGGGCGTGCGCGAGCCGTCCGTAGCCGGCCCGGTCAAGGGAATCCCGAACGTCCGACATCACTCCCCTTGGCGTATCGGCATTTCGCACTGACGCTTGACGCGTCGCACCGAGGGAGTATGTGTATCAGTTCAGCGGCATATTTCTGCCGGGGATTTCCTACCTGTCTACAGCTGACGGAAGTTGGCATGTCCGGCTGCTCAAAACGCCTTGTTCGACACTCATTTGATCGAATGCGAAGCGAACTCAGTTGATGTTGTCGAGCACCCGTACGGGCAGCGGCCGCAGGGCCTCGCGCAGTGCTGCCGTCAGCTCCTTGTACTCGGCGCCGCGGGCCGATCCGGTGCGCATGACGAGGGCGATACGGCGGCTCGGGGCGGGTTCGGCGAAGTATCCGGTCAGGAGCTGATTGCTGCGGGTGGTCTCGACCTTGAGGGCGGTACGGGGGAGCAGGGTGCAGCCGAGCCCGCCGGCGACGAGCTGGACGAGGGTCGACAGGCCCGCGGCGGTGGTGGTGACCGGAGCGTCCTCCCGCCCCGCCTCGCGGCAGATGTCGAGGGCCTGGTCACGCAGGCAGTGCCCCTCGTCCAGGAGCAGCAGATTGAGCTCCTTGAGGGCCTCGCGCGGGATCCCCTCACGGCCGCCGAGCCAGTGGTCCAGCGGCGTGACGAGCACGAAGTCCTCGTCGAAGAGCGGAAGTTCGACGACGCCGGGCATGCCGAGGGGCACGGCGAGCAGCAGCAGGTCGAGGCGCCCGCCGGCCAGCCCGTCGAGCAGGCTGGCGGTCTGCTCCTCGTGCACCTGGAGATCGAGATCCGGGTACCGGTCGTGCACGAGCCGCAGGACGGTCGGCAGCAGATAGGGGGCGACGGTCGGAATGACCCCGAGCCGCAGCGCCCCCGTGAAGGGCGCACGGACCGCCTCGGCCTCCTCCAGCAGCGCTCCGACCTCCTCCAGCACCGCCTTCGCCCGTACCGCGAGACGCTCGCCGGCGGGCGAGAGCAGCACCTTCCGGGTCGTACGCTCGAGCAGGGTGACCCCGAGGGTCTCCTCCAGGGCCGAGACGGCGCCCGACAGGGCGGGCTGGCTCATCCCGATGGCGGCGGCCGCGTCCCGGAAGTGCAGATGCTCGGCCACGGCGGCAAAGGCCCGCAGCTGGGACAGGCTGGGCTGGCGCCGCCTCCCGCTACTCACGGTCACTGATAGATACCTCCGATCAACACGACCGAGTGTAGCTATTTCCCGTATCAATCACCCCTGTGTCAACATCGACAACGTCCAACCCATGGGAAACACCCGCGATCCGGGGGTTTCCTCGCTGCAAGGAGAGCGTGTGCTCACTGTCGGTGACAAGTTCCCCGAGTTCGAACTGACCGCCTGCGTCTCGCTGGAGAAGGGCCAGGAGTTCGAGACGATCAACCACAAGACCTACGAGGGCAAGTGGAAGATCGTCTTCGCCTGGCCCAAGGACTTCACCTTCGTGTGCCCGACCGAGATCGCCGCCTTCGGCAAGCTGAACGACGAGTTCGCCGACCGTGACGCCCAGGTGCTCGGCTTCTCCGGTGACTCCGAGTTCGTGCACCACGCCTGGCGCAAGGACCACGACGACCTGCGCGACCTGCCGTTCCCGATGATGGCGGACTCGAAGCACGAGCTCATGCGCGACCTCGGCATCGAGGGCGAGGACGGCTTCGCCAAGCGCGCCGTCTTCATCGTCGACCAGAACAACGAGATCCAGTTCTCCATGGTGACCGCCGGTTCCGTCGGCCGTAACCCCAAGGAGGTCCTGCGGGTCCTGGACGCTCTCCAGACGGACGAGCTCTGCCCGTGCAACTGGAGCAAGGGCGACGAGACGCTGGACCCGGTCGCGCTGCTGGCCGGTGAGTGAGTTGTCCCTCGACTCGCTCAAGTCCCGCATACCGGACTACGCCAAGGACCTGAAGCTCAACCTGGGCTCGGTCATCGGCAACTCGGACCTGCCGGCACAGCAGCTGTGGGGCACGGTGCTGGCGACCGCCATCGCCTCCCGCTCCCCCATCGTCCTGCGCGAGCTGGAGCCCGAGGCAAAGGCGAACCTGTCGCCGGAGGCGTACACCGCGGCGAAGGCAGCGGCCGCCGTCATGGCGATGAACAACGTCTTCTACCGCACCCGCCACCTGCTGTCCGACCACGAGTACGGCAGCCTGCGCGCGGGTCTGCGGATGAACGTCATCGGCAATCCCGGTGTCGACAAGGTCGACTTCGAGCTGTGGTCGTTCGCGGTCTCCGCGATCAACGGCTGCGGCCTGTGCCTCGACTCGCACGAGCAGGTGCTGCGCAAGGCGGGCGTCGACCGTGAGGTCATCCAGGAGTCCTTCAAGATCGCCTCGGTCGTCCAGGCGGTCGGGGTGACTCTGGAGGCGGAAGCGGTGCTCTCCGAGTAATTCGGCCGTGCCGCGCCGGGGCCTCGCTCACTCCTGGTGGGCGAGGCCCCCGGTGTTTTCCTGCGCGTCCCTGGGGGCCGCGACCGCAGACCCCGCCCCGGCCCGGACGGCCTCGTCCTGGACCTCCGGACGCGCCGGATCCTCTTGACCCGCGCCGAGAAGTGCCTGTTCCTGTGCGTAGGCCCGCAGATAGCCCACCACCGTGTTCGTCACCGCCACCAGCGGTACGGCCACCACCGCGCCGCCGATGCCCGCGACCATGCCGCCGGCCGCGACCGACAGCACCACCGCCAGCGGATGCACCCGCACCGCGCGGCCCAGGATGAACGGCTGCAGGACATGGCCCTCGATCTGCTGGACCGCCAGGACCACCAGCAGGGTCATGACCGCCGTGAAGACGCCCTGCGTCACCAGCGCGACGACGACCGCCAGCGCGCCGGACGCCACCGCGCCCACCAGCGGGATGAACGAGAACAGGAAGATGAACACGGCCAGCGGGACGGCCATGGGCACGTCCAGGAAGTAGATGCCGAGGCCGATGAAGATGGCGTCTATCAGGGCCACCAGCACCGTGCCGCGGACGTAGGCGGTCAGCGTGCGCCAGGCGCGCGGTCCGGCGCCGGCCACGCCCGGGCGGGCCGCCGCGGGCACCAGCTTCAGCGTCCACTCCCAGATCCGCTCGCCGTCGTAGAGCAGGAACAGCGTCGAGAAGAACACCAGCAGGATGCCGGTCAGGGCCTCGACGATGACCTGTACGCCCTCCAGACCCGCGGACGTTATCTGGTCGGCGTTGGCGCCGATCGCCTCACGGAGGTTCTTGGCGATCTGGTTGATCTGCTTGTCCGTGACGTGGAAGGGGCTCTTCAGCAGCCAGTTGCGCAGATCGTCGATGCCGTTCTGGATCTGGTTGGAGAGGGTGTCGATGTTCTCCATGACCTGCCAGGTCACGAACCACCCGATCAGGCCCATCACGACGAAGCCGAGGATCGCGGTGAGCGCGGTGGCCGGACCCCGCGGCACCCCGTGGCGCCGCAGCCGGGCCACCGTCGGCTGCAGCAGCGCGGTGATCAGCAGCGCGATGACGAAGGCGAAGACGACCAGTTGTACGGCGCTGATGACCCGCATCAGCACCCACACCGTGCCCGCGAGCACGAGCAGCCGCCAGCCCGCCTCGGCGGCCACCCTGACGCCCCACGGCACGGCCTGGGCCGGGTCGGGACGGGGACCGGCCGGCACCGGCGGGTGAGGGGCGGACTGCGCCGGTTCGACCACGGTGTCGGCGACGACCGGGTCGGGCTCGGCGCTCTCCTTCTCCACCTCGGCCCGCCGCTCGTCCAACCGCTCGCCCATTTCGGTCAGTCCGGCACCGAGTCGGCCGAGCCACCCTGGTACTCGCGACATGATCCGTCCTTTTCCCCCGCGTCCCCGGGTGCTCGCCACCACTCCCCCCTGGAGTCGTTCGCGTCCGACCGTACAGGGCAAAAGCCCCTCCCCCTAGGACGGGGAGGGGCTGCGCAAGGTTGAGAGGGAACCGACCGGCTCAGTACCAGTGGTTCGCCTGCCAGAACGACCACGCCTCACAGGGGCTGCCGTACCGGCTGTTCATGTAGTTGAGGCCCCACTTGATCTGGGTGGCCGGGTTGGTCTGCCAGTCGGCGCCGACGGACGACATCTTGGAGCCGGGCAGTGCCTGGAAGAGGCCGTACGCACCGGAGGACGCGTTGACGGCACGGTAGTTCCAGCTGGACTCGTGGTCCACGATGTTGCTGAAGCACTGGAACTGGCCGCTCGCCACCATCTGGCGCGCCATCGCCTGGATCTGCGCGACGGTGTACGAGCTCTGCACGGGGAAGCTGGAGGAGTCGCGGGTCGACCGGGTGGCCGCCTTCTTCGCCTCCGCGCGGGCCTTGGCTTCCTTCTCGGCCTTCTCGGCGGCGACCTTCTTGGCGACGGCGGTCTCGGCGGCTGCCTTGCGGGCCGCCTCCTCGGCGTCCTTCTTGGCGCTCGCGTCCGCCTGGATGGCCTGGGCGTCGGCCTGCTGCGTCAGGGACGCGGTCTGCACCTGGGCCTGCTGACCCGCGGGTATGTCCGCGAGGAGCGTGGCGTCGGCAGCCGTCGGCTCGGCGTCGTTGCTGTTCTGCGCGACGCTGCCCGAGGCAACTCCGACGACGCTTCCGACTGCGGTGACCGCGGTGGCGGAGGCCACTGCGAATCCCCGGACCGAAATCCGGCTCACACGGTTTCCTTCCAGCATCGCCCGCTTCGGTGACCCTGGCGGACGCAATCGTGCCCCTGGCGCTGGCCTCCCAACTGCGGGGTCACGGGAGGCGCGGGCCCGGTGGGAACTCCCTGCACGGGAGCGCCGCGTGGTGCTCGGGCGGCATACGACGTCGCTGTGGAGTTAGCTGTGGTGCTTCTGTGGTGCCGTACCGCTGGGGGTACAGATGTGTCGTATGCGGGGCCTGACAGGAGTGAGACTCTGCCGTAACACAACGCCGGGTGGCAATTCCGAGGTGCGTGTGAAAGCTCACATCCCGTTTGACCCAGGGGATTTTAAGAAACCGCCACATACGACGGCGCCGCCCGGCTAGGCTCAGGGCCTTTGCCGGGCGGCGCCAACTGCCGAGTAAACCGTCCAAGTTGGACAGTCGGGTCAGATGTGACCGTCCTCCAGCATTTCGGTCACAAGTGCGGCGATCTGGGACCTCTCGGACCGTGTCAGAGTGACGTGGGCGAAGAGCGGATGCCCCTTCAGTTTCTCCACGACGGCGACCACACCGTCATATCGGCCGACCCGCAGATTGTCCCGCTGCGCCACGTCATGGGTCAGAACCACTCGTGAATTCGCGCCGATTCGGGACAGAACGGTCAGAAGGACATTCCGTTCGAGCGACTGCGCCTCGTCCACGATCACAAACGCGTCGTGCAGCGAGCGGCCACGGATGTGGGTCAGCGGCAGGACCTCCAGCATCCCGCGTGCGGTGACCTCCTCGATGACCTCGCGGCTGGTGACCGCCGAAAGGGTGTCGAAGACCGCCTGCGCCCAGGGGCTCATCTTCTCGGCCTCGGAGCCCGGCAGATAGCCGAGCTCCTGCCCGCCGACCGCGTACAGCGGACGGAAGACCATCACCTTCTGGTGCTGACGGCGCTCCAGGACCGCCTCCAGACCCGCGCACAGCGCCAGCGCCGACTTTCCGGTGCCGGCCCGGCCGCCCATCGACACGATGCCGACGTCCGGATCGAGGAGCAGATCGAGGGCGATCCGCTGCTCGGCGCTGCGGCCCTTGATACCGAACGCCTCCCGGTCACCGCGCACCAGCCGGACGTTGCCCTCCGACGTCACCCGGCCCAGCGCCTTACCGCGCTCGGACTGGATGGTCAGACCCGTGTGCACCGGGAGACCGGATGCCTCCGATACATATACGTGTCCTTCCTCGAAGAGGATGTCCACCTGCTCGCCGGACAGGGTCAGTTCGGACATTCCGGTCCAGCCGGAGGAGTCCGTGATGGCGAGTTCGGCGCGGTACTCCTCCGCGAGGAGCCCCACGGACGACGCCTTGATCCTGAGCGGCAGGTCCTTCGACACCACGGTGACGTCGTACCCCTCGGCCTGCAGATTGCGGGCCACCGCGAGGATGCGGGAGTCGTTGTCCCCCAGGCGGTAGCCGGTGGGCAGCACGCTGGGGTCCGAGTGGTTGAGCTCGACACGGACCGTTCCGCCGAGGTCCCCGATCGGGATGGGGGCATCCAGTCGGCCGTACCGCACCCGGTAGTCGTCGAGCAGGCGCAGGGCCTGCCGGGCGAAGTAGCCGAGTTCGGGATGGTGCCGCTTGGCCTCCAGCTCCGTGACCACGACGATGGGGAGCACGACCTCGTGCTCGTCGAAACGGGTCAGGGCGTTGGGGTCGGCCAGCAGGACGCTGGTGTCGAGAACATACGTGCGCCGGTCTGACTTGTGGCGCTTTGTGCTGGTCACCACGGAAGGACGTACCCCCTCGGATGAGGTCGGGGAGCGACGAGATGGAGCTGGACCGGTCGACGGCCCCCGCGCACGGCGGGCCGAGAACCGGCCCTCCGTGGCTGCTTCCGTGCTGAGACCGCACGGTCGGGCTGGTGCAAAGGGCCTCCCGGGCGGACGGCTCCGCGCCGCCCGCTGAGATCCGACACCCGTGGTTCGGGTGTCGACCTGCTTGGCTTATGCCCTCGAACATGCACTGCCATGCAAATGCATAGGACAGCGCACCGGTGAACTCCTCGTAACTTCCGCCCCAACAGGTGTACAGGGGGCGACTCTCCGGACGTGTACCGTCCGGGTGGTGTACGTCAGCCGCCGTAGCGGCGGTGGCGTGCCGCGTAGTCACGCAGGGCGCGCAGGAAGTCGACCTTGCGGAAGGCCGGCCAGAAGACCTCGCAGAAGTAGTACTCGGAGTGGGCCGTCTGCCACAGCATGAATCCGGACAGTCTCTGCTCACCGCTGGTACGGATCACCAGGTCGGGGTCCGGCTGGTCGCCGGTGTAGAGGTGGCGGCCGATCATGTCGACGTCGACGGACTCGGCGAGCTCCTCCATGGAGGTGCCCTTGTCGGCGGCGTCCGTGATCATCGAGCGCACGGCGTCGGCGATCTCCTGGCGGCCGCCGTAGCCGATGGCGACGTTGACCAGTATCCCGTCGACGTTGGCGGTGGCCTCCTCGGCCTCCTTCAGCGCGGTCTGCATCTGCGAGGGCAGCAGGTCCGGGGTACCCACGTGGTGCACACGCCAGCGGCCATCGGCGGCGAGGGTGCGGACGACGTCTTCGATGATGCCCAGCAGCGGGACGAGTTCTTCCTTGGCGCGGTCGAAGTTGTCCGTGGACAGCAGCCACAGGGTGACGACCTCGACATCCGTCTCGCTGCACCAGCCGAGGAACTCCTCGATCTTCTCGGCACCGGCCCGGTGACCGTGGACCGTGGTGGAGCCCGCAGCCTTCGCCCAGCGGCGGTTGCCGTCCATGATGACGCCGATGTGCTTGGGCACCTGAGCGTGGTCCAGGTGGCCTTCCACCCGGCGTGCGTAGAGCCTGACCAGAAGGCCGCGCAGTTTGTCGCGCAGGTTCACGTGATTGTCAGCCCCTCCATTGGTGCGGTCCCCTTGCCGGCGAAGCCTACCCCTGCGGGGCTTTGGCCGTAGGCGAGGGTTGTGGACGGGGGCGGTTTCCCGGGCGGGCGGGACAGTTGCCGTCCCTGGAGCGGCGCACGGCAGCCGAACGAAAAACGGGCCGGTCCGTGGGGGGGAGACGGACCGGCCCGAGGGGGGGTCTCCACCATAACCCTTTGTAAGGGCTAATGCGTGCATCGGCGTGCCACAACTACTCTCCGGAGTCGCACAGCGACGCCCAGGTGGGCATGGAAGCCGTTGTTCGGGGGTCGCGCTTGGCCGATTCACGGCGGATTCTCAGGCGAACGGGGCACGTACACAGAGATCAAAAGGGCTTGAGGCCTCTTGAGGGGCTGTTCGGCATGTCGTCCACGGTCCCCCCGAAGGGCTACCCCGGTCGCGAACGACCGCTTGACGTGTCCGCGGGTGCATTTCGGCACCGCGCAGCCCCCTCCACTGCGCGGTGCCGCCCGCGCAGCTTTGCTCACGCGAATTACCTTGGTCTGAACTTACGTGAGGAGTCAGGTAGATGCGACCTGCTCGCGATAACAATGTGGAAACCCCGTGGACATTCCGGGGAGCAGCAAGATCAACACGTTCACTTATGCGCAGATCACCCCATTTGCTCTAAGTCTCGAACGGTGTTTCCCGGCCATTTCTGCAACCGCTCCGTCCGCGGGGCGTTGTCAGCGCCCGCTGCTAGCTTCCCGCGGCATGACGACACCTGAGAAAGACACTCCGGGCATGCCCTACTCGGGCGGCGAGAAGGACACCCTGCACGCGAGTCTCCAACGGCACCGGGACGCCGTCCTGTGGAAGCTCGACGGACTCGACGACGAACAGCTGCGTCGGCCGATGACCCCGTCCGGGACCAATCTGCTCGGCCTGGTGAAGCATCTGGCGTCGGTGGAGTACGGCTGGTTCGTGGAGACGTTCGGCGGCGAGGTCGAACCGCTGTGGTTCGACCCGTACGCCGACGAGGACATGACCGTGGGCCCCGGCGAGACGACGGATCGGATCACCGACTTCTACGGCCGTGCCCGCGCCGCCGCCGACCGTGTCGTCGCCGAACTGTCCCTGGACGACCTCGGCCGGCCCGCATGGCGGGACCACTCGGTGTCCCTGCGCTGGGTCCTCGTCCACATGATCGAGGAGACGGCGCGGCACGCGGGCCACATGGACATCCTGCGGGAGCTGATCGACGGGACCACCGGAGACCGTCCACGGGTCACGGGTACGGCCTGACCAGGTCTGCCCGGCGGTTCATGAGGAGTTCGCCGAAGCAGTCCCCTTTGTCTGCTCCGCCGTCCGCAGCACGAGCAGGTGGTGTTCGTCGTCTCCGTGCCGGATCGTGCCGGTGTGTTCGAAGCCGTGTTTCTCCAGGAGGCGGACGGAGGCGGTGTTGCCGGAGAACGGGTCGGCGTACAGCGGCCGGGTGCGCTCCTCCCGGAGGAAGGCGGCCAGGGCCTCGGTGCCGATGCCGCGAGCCCAGTACGGGCGGCCGAGCCAGTAGCCGACGTAGCGGTCCTCGCCCTCCCACCAGGCGACGATGTTCCCCGCGACCTCCCCGTCCACGGTAACCGTCCGCACGAGGCCGGTGGGATCGCCGAGGACCCTCTCCCTCCAGTGCTTCAGGAAGGCGGCCCGCGGCCGGGGCGTGAATCTCGACCGCCGGACGGCCTCCGGATCGTGCTCGTGGGCGAGGAACACCTCGAGGTCGTCCTCCGTCACCTCACGCAGGAGCACCTGGGGCTTCTCGGCCGCCTCGGTCTTCTCGGTCTTCTCCGTCTCCTTCATGCCGACCGAGTCTGGCAGGGGGCACTGACAACGGCCCCTCCACGGCTCCGTCACGGCACGAGGGGCCGGACCTCCCCGGCCGTGAACCGTACGAATCCCTCGGGGTCCGGCTCGTCTCCCGTCGGCTGGAGGATCACCGTGTCGGCTCCCGCCTCCGCGAGCCGCCGCACGGCCTCGGCCACGGTTCCCGCGTCTCCGGCGACCCCCAGTTCCGGGACCGACTCCACCCCCTCGGCGACCAGTTCGGCACGGAGGCGGTCGGCGGCGCCGACGCCGGTGGCGGTGAGGAGGTGCACGACGACCTCGTGCCGGCCGGTACGGCCGGCGGACCCGCGCCCCTCGTCGATGAGCCGCCGCGCCCGCCGTACGCCGTCCGGCGAGGTGGCGGCGGTGAGGATCGTGCCGTCGGCCGCCTCCCCGGCGAGGCGCAGCGTGCGTGGCCCGGTGGCACCGGCGAACACCGCGACGGGGCCCTCCGGCGGCCAGTCGAGCCCGACGTCCTCCAGCTTGACGTACCGCCCGTCCACGGTGAGCCGCTCGCCCCGCAACAGGGCCCGTAGCGCGTCGAGATGCTCCCTGAGCAGGGTCAGCGGGGACGCGGCCCGCGCGCCGACCTGCCCCATCCAGTCCTGCACGCCGTGCCCGACGCCGAGGATCGCGCGCCCCGGGAACATCCGGTGCAGCGCGGCGGCCTCCATCGCGGCGACGGCGACGTTGCGCAGCGGCACGGGCAGCAGACCGACGCCTACCCGCACCCGCTCGGTCCAGGCGAGGGCGGCGGCCGCGGTTGAGAGCCCGCCCTCCCGGAAGCAGTCCTCCCACAGCCACAGCTCTTCGAGCCCCGCCTCGTCCGCGACCCGGGCCACCGCCCTGAGCCTCTCGGGGGGCAGTTGAGGGCGGAAAACGGCGCCGAGTCCGGTCATGGAGCCTTCCTAACCTGCCGTTGCGGGTGGGACAACTTGTTTACAGTGCGGTTGGGTTGACGGAGGGTGGTCCGGGCATGGCGCGCTGGCGGGACGGGCACGGAAGGCTGGTCGTGCACGGCGAGGGCACGGCGGAGGTGTCGGTACCGCTGGAGATCGCCACGTCGTATCGCGCCCGTACGAAGGGATTGCTGGGCCGGGACTCCGTCGACGGGGCGATGCTGCTGTCCCCCGCCAACGGCGTGCACACCTTCCGGATGCGCATCCCCATCGACGTCGCCCATCTCGACCGCCACCTCACGGTGATCGCCGTACGCACGATGCCGCCGGGCCGGCTCGGCCTGCCCCGCCTGCGGTCGCGGCATGTGCTGGAGGCGGAGGCGGGGGTCATGGCCGGGTGGGGGTTGCGGGTCGGAGTGCGGGTGGCCGTGGAGGCCGAGTGGGTCAAGTAGGTCCAGTGGGTCAGCTCGCCGAGCGCGGGAAGGAGACCTCCACTCGTCGGTTCTTCTTCCGGCCGGCCTCCGTGGAGTTGTCCGCGATGGGGTACTGCTCGCCGTAACCCCGTACCTCGAAGGTGATGTTCGAGTCGTTCAGGTCGGCGTCCAGGACCGCTTGGACGGCGTTGGCGCGCTGCCGGGACAGTACGTCGCCGTGGGCGGAGGAACCGAGGTTGTCCGTGAAGCCGAACACCCTGACCTGGGTCGCGTTCTGCTTCTTGATCTCCTCGGCGATCGCGTCGATGCGGGCCTTGGACTCCCCGCTCAGCCTGGCGCTGTCCTTGCTGAACAGCACCTCTGCCTGGAGCGCGAATTTCACGTCCGCGTTGGTGTCTTCGCGGCGCTCGTCCCCGCTCTGGTCCTCGACGACCGACTTGATGTCCAGCACCTTGGGCTCGGCGAGGGTGGCGCCCTCGGGGAGCTTCAGATCGGGGTCGGTGGGGTCGATTTTCACGGGGGCGGAGGCGGAGGCCTCGGTGCCTGGGGGGACGCTGGGGGTGGTGTCGTCGGCGTGGGCCGTTGCGGTCCCGCAGAGGTTGGCGGCGAGGACGAGGGTGGTGAGGACGAGGCTGCGTTTTGTGGTCACGGGGCCTCACCC
Organism: Streptomyces herbicida; assembly: GCF_032656585.1. NCBI lineage: Bacteria > Bacillati > Actinomycetota > Actinomycetes > Kitasatosporales > Streptomycetaceae > Streptomyces > Streptomyces herbicida. The sequence continues at coordinate 369,347 of NZ_JAUYWJ010000001.1, read as the reverse complement.
AGAGATCGTGATGTCGGCAGGAGAGAACATAGGCAGCTGAAAGGACACCTGCCCTGTATCGGCGGGCGGCGCCGGGAACTGCATGAACACCGGCACGGTCTCACCGGACTTGATGCTGGAAACCCCTGTTGTGGTGAGAGGGCGGCCGTCGGTGTCGCGAAGGACGTAGTAGCGCTTCTTCCCCTTCGTGTCCACGAGCGTGGCACCACCGAATGAGGGGCCATTCCTGATGATCTCAGTCTCATTGCCGCTCAACTGTGCCGGGATGTTGAGCGCCTTGGCGCTGTCGTTCTTCAGATTGCCGCTTACCGTGACAAAGCCACCGGCGTCCCGAACCGCCGATGTAATGTCGAGCATCAGGCCCTTCGGTCCGTTCAGCTCGGCCAGGGGTTTGTCCGATTGCCCTTCCTGAGCACTCGGCCGGGAGCTTCCCGCTTTCGAGGCCGACGCCGAACGCTCCGGCTTCTTGTCATCGCCGCCACCGCCGCCGCATCCGGCCACGCCGAGGGCCAGACCGGTCGCCACCGTCAGCGCGACCAGCCCCCCGCGGGCCTTCGCAGTGAACCGAATGCTCATGACTGATTCCTTCTTGACTCGTCGTTCGCTTGTCAGTCGGCCAGGTGGACATCGAAGAGGTCTTCCGGTCCTGGGAGGTCTGTGAGGTCGTCCGGGTTCAGGTCCCAGTTCCGGTGCTTGCAGGTGAGCTGTGGCAGCGCGTCGCCCCCCGCGTTCTCTCCGGGCAGTTGGAACGTGCACAGCGGTTCAATCACGGCCTTGGCGGTTGCAGTCGAGTGCACGTTCTCCGTGCCGGGGACCACGGAGTCGCCGACGGCCTTGGAGGTCTTGACGTGGACGCTGTAGCCCAGTGGCCCCGTGGGAGTGCAGTCCTCAACCGTGGCGTCGTTCTGGGCGGCCAGTCGATAGGCCCGCCAGCAGGAGGGATCGACGTTCACAACGCCTTCGAAGATGTCCTGCCACTTGGTCGGGTCGAGCACGTTCAGCTTCCACTGGTCGGCGAGTTGGTCACGCGTGTTCTGGGCCGCCGCCAAGGCGGAGGCGTCCGCAGCCGTCTGGGCGCCGTTCCGATTCGCGGCGGCCTGGCCGACCGCGAGGTAGGCGAACGCGAGAAAGAGCAGACCCGCCACCACCGTGATGTAGATGGGGAAGGCCTGCCCTGCGTCGCAGTTTATGCGCGAACGCGTCAGCCGCCGGTGACCTCGCTGATCTTGTCGGTGATGGCGTTGTAGATCGTCTGCCCGATGCTCGTACCCGTGATCGCCAACACAATCGCCACAACCACCGCGATGATGCCGAGGTACTCCACCGCGGTCTGGCCCCTGTCGCTGCGGGCGGCGCGGGCCTGCAGGTATGCGACGGTGGTGTTGAACCAGTTGCTCATGGTGTTCCCCTCCGGATTCGCTTCCGACGCGGGCACCGTACGCCCTGTCCCCCCGCCCCCCGGAGGGTCCCAGGACCCAATCCCGGGCCCAATCAGAAATCCCCACTTCACGCCACCCCCAACCACTTCGCCGCCGCCTGCGAGCGGCTGGTGCTGTGGAGCTTGGCGAAGATTCGGTTGATGTGGTTCTTGACCGTCTTCTCGCTGATGAAGCAGGTCGCGGCGATCTGCTGGTTGTTCATGCCGGACGCGATGAGGTCCATGATCTCCGCCTCCCTGGAACTCAGCCGGAACCGCGACCTCAATGACTGTCCCATATCGGGTTGCAGTTGCGAAAGGTTTCGGGAAGAAATAGCCCTTGGAAAGTCCGGAACTTCACGCACCGCATGTGCAGTTGCACGCACTCCAAGCTGCTCCAGTAACGCCCCGGCAGCCGTCGGAGTGAAGTGCGGCCTGCCCTCGCCGATGTCCCGCACCGCCCTGACCAGTTGCTCCACGCCGAACTCGCCGTGGACCAAATAGCCCCCGGCTCCCAGGCGTACGGCCTCCTGGACGATCTCCGGCTCGTGGCTGTACGTGAGCATCATGACCGGCGCCAGCCGCACGAGGTACGGAAGCGCCGAGATGCCGTCCACGTCGGGCATCCGGACGTCCAGGAGGATGACGTCGGGGCGGTGTTGCAGGGCCGCCTCGCACGCCTCCCGGCCGTTCGCCGCCTCCGCGACCACGGTGATGTCCTCCCGGCCGGAGAGGAGGGCCGTGAGGCCCGCGCGGACCACGGGGTTGTCGTCGGCGACCACGAGCCGAAGCGGTGCGGCCGGGGTGGCCGGTGGGAGGTGCTCGAAGGAGTTGCCTGGCATCGGGTGCCTCCTCTCATGCGTCTTGGGACTGTCGGGGGGTGGGGGGCGGGAACGTCAGCGCGGCCAGGGGGAGTTCCAGAAGGACCTCCGTGCCCCGGGCGTCCTTGCCCGTGCCTATCCGGACGCGGGCGCCCACGGACGCCGCTCGTTCGGTCATGCCGGTCAGGCCGAAGTGGCCGGAGCGGCGGAGCTGTTCGAGGGTGGTGCCGGTTGGGAGGCCCCGGCCGTCGTCGTGGATGCTCATGCGCAACACGTCCTCGTGGACTCCCGCTTCCACCTCCACCCGCGTAGGCGAAGCGTGACGACTCGCGTTCTCCAGTGCTTCCGAGGCGATGGCCAGGAGCTGGCGGGCCACCGCGGGCGGGACCGGAGGCAGCGGGTGGTCGCCCGTCCGGCGGTACGCGGCCGGCAGGCCCGTGCGGGCCGCGAAGTCCTCGGTGCGGGCGGCCAGTTCCGCGAGGACGTCCACGCCGTGCGCGGGGTCGTGTTCGCGGCGCAGGTCGGTGAGGAGTTCACGGGCCTCGGCCGCCGCCCTGCGGGCCGAGCGGGACACCAGTTCCGCCTGCTGTCTGATCAGGGCCGGGTCCATACGCGCACCCGCGGCCGCGGAGCCCGCCAGGCCGTCGGCGGCCAGTGCCACGCCGTACAGGGTCTTCGCCACCGAGTCGTGCATCTCCCGGGCCAGGCGGGCCCGTTCCGCGCTCACCGCCTCCGCCACCGCCAGCCGGGCCTGGACCGTGGTCAGGGCCTGGGTCGCGGCGCCGAAGCGGAGCATCAGACCGCGCAGGGTCGAGCCCACCGCGCCCGCGATGACGCAGAGGCCGGGCAGGAGGAGGGACTCGGCGACGTCCGCCCGGTGGGCCTCCTTCAGCGTCGCGTGGACCAGCAGCAGGATCAGCGACTGGAGCGAGGCGAAGCAGGCCGCGCCCCGCCAGCTGTAGACCAGTCCGGCGAGCAGGGGGGTGCAGACGCTGACGTAGGCGAGGGTGGTGTCCGGGCCCGCCGAGACGAGGAGCAGGGAGCCGAAGAGGGTGTCCGCCGCGAGGAGCGAGGGGTGGCGCAGGAGGAGCGGGCCGAAGCGCTCCCAGTCGCGGAACAGGACGTACGAGACCATGAAGGTGACGACCACGGCCGCACCCACCAGGCGGACGCCCAGGCCGGGCGCGGCGTTGACGAGGGCGGCGGGGGCGGCCAGGGCGATCATCGCCAGGCGGAAGCCGAAGACCTGACGGCACATCGCCTGGAGTGCGCGGATCTGGATCTTCTCGGGGTCGGGGAGAGGACCGCGCGCCCCGTCGGCCGTGGCCTGCGCCTCCGGTGACGCCCCCAGCGGCGCCCCCAGCGACACCTCCAGCGGCGCCTGCCGCACGGCGGACGAAGCGTCGATCACGGTCGCAGGCGGCCGTGCGCGGCGCCACCGCAGCCGCGTGCGTTCCCTCGCCCTCACCCTCGCCATCGCCGTGCCGGTCACCCGCCCCGCCTACTTTCCGGTGATCGAGCCGAAGTCCACGCCGGAGCCCAGCAGCAGGCCCGCGCCGAGGAGGAGCATGGTGGCCGGGACCATGAACGTGGTGATCATCAGCGTGGCCCTGGGGACCGCCCGGGCGGCCTTGCGGCGGGCGTTCTGGGCGTCCGTGCGGCGCATGTCCTTGGCCAGGGCGACGAGGGTGTCGACGATCGGCGCGCCCAGTTCCTCGCCCTGCTGCAACGCCGTCACGAACATCGCGACCTGCTCGGAGTCGTTGCGGCGGCGCAGTTCGGCGAAGGCCTGGCGGCGGCTCATGCCCAGGTCCATCTGGCGCAGCGTGATGCGGAGTTCGTCCGCCCAGGGGCCCTCGTACCGGGATGCCACGCGGTCCAGCGCCTGGCGGAAGCCGAGACCCGCGCTGACGACCACCGCGAGCACGTCCAGGAAGTCGGGCAGCGTCCGCTCGATCACGTCCCTGCGGATGCGGATCGCCGACCAGATGCCGACCTCCGTCCAGAACGCTCCGAAGGCGAGCAGGATCAGGGCGACGAGGTAGTTGCCGCGCATCAGCATCACCAGGAAGCCGACGCCGCCGAGTGCGCCGTACACCGCCCTGCGGGCCGCGTAGCGGTCGATGGTCAGGCCGCCGGGGTTGCCCGCGAGGTCGATCCTGCGGCGGTACTTGGCCACCTGTTTGGGGCCCATCAGGCGCAGGACCGTGGGCGCGTAGCGCATGCCCATGCGGTCGATGAGGGAGTCCACCGCGCCGGTGCGGGTGGCACCCACCTCCAGGGCCACCGCCAGGTCCCCGGGCAGTTTGGTGTCCGCGCGGTACATGCGGATCCCGGCGAAGACGCCCCAGACGCTGAGGCCCATGGCCAGTGCGAGAAGGAGTCCGATTCCCATGCCGTCAGCCCCCTCAGACGTCGATCCGGCTCATACGGCGGATGAGGACGAAGCCGATCGCGTACAGCCCGAACGCGATGATCACGCAGGCCTGGCCGACCGGTGAGCCGGTCATGCGCTCCAGGGCGCCGTCCTTGACGCCGTCCATGAGGAACAGGGCGCCGATGCCGAGGACGGGTACGGCGTAGGAGGTCATGGTCACCTGGGAGAGCTGGGTGCGGATCTCGCGCCGGGTCTCCTTGCGCTCCTCCAGCGTCTCGGTGAGGTTGCGGAGGGCGGAGACCACCTGGCCGCCCGCCTTGTTGGACAGGACGAGGGTGGTGACCAGGACCACCAGTTCGCGGGACGGGAGGCGGTCCGCGAGTTCGCCGAGCGCGTCGTCCATGGAGTGGCCGATCGACAACTGGTTGGCGACCTTGGCAAGTTCCTCGCCCGCCGGTGCCTCCAGCTCCTCCGCCGCCATGCCGATCGCGGTGCGCAGGGCGAGGCCCGCCTGGGTGGCGTTGGCCAGGATGCGGGCCAGTTCGGGGAGCTGGTTGATGAAGCGCTCGATGCGCTTCTGCCGCTGCCAGTTGAGGAACTGGAACGCCGCCCCGATGCCGAGCAGACCGGCGAGCGGGCCGAAGAAGGGGGCCAGGGCGGCCTGGCCGATGAGCCAGAGGGCGGCGACCGTCGCGAGCATGTAGGCGAAGAACTCGCCCGGGGTGACGTCCAGGCCGGTGGCCGCCAGCCGCAGTTCCAGCTTCCGGCCGGGCCCGGTGCGCCGCAGCCGGCGGTCGAGGTTGCGGAAGCGGCGCCTGCGGCCGGTCTCCGGGGCGCGGCCGGTGTAGGAGAGGCGGTCGATGAGCGCGGCGCGCTGTGCCCGGCCCGAGGCGTAGGTGTGGACGCCGACCACGGCCAGGACGCAGGTCAGCAGAGTGACACCGGTGGTGAGGGTGACGAGGTCGTGGAGATCCATGAGGGCCTGCCTACCTGGCTTCTCGGGTGGCGAGCTGGTCCGCGTGCCGGGCGACGCCGAAGGCCTGGGGTATGGGCTGGCTCGCCATGTAGAGGCGGTCGGCGGTGCGGCGCGGAAGGGGGAAGTACTGGAAGACGCCGTGGACACGGCCGTCGGGGGTCATGGGCTGTGCGTTGAAGTGGGCCACCGTCGCCAGCCGGTAGGGCTCGCCGCCGTGGCTGTCGAGCAGTGCGATCTCGGTGATGCGGCGGGCGCCGTCGGCGAAGCGGGTGAGCTGGACGATGACGTCGACGGCGCTGTTGATCTGGTCGTGCAGCGCCACGAAGGGGACCTCGACGTCGGACATGGACGCCAGGGTCTGCAGCCGGGTCAGCGCGTCCTCGGCGCTGTTGGCGTGCACGGTGGCGAGGGAGCCGTCGTGACCGGTCGACATCGCCTGCAGCATGTCCAGGGACTCGCCACCGCGGACCTCGCCGACGACGATGCGGTCGGGGCGCATGCGCAGGGAGTTGCGGACCAGGTCGCGGATGGTGACCTGGCCCTTGCCCTCCACGTTCGGGGGCCGTGACTCCAGGCGGACGACGTGCGACTGCTGGAGCTGGAGTTCGGCCGAGTCCTCGATCGTGATGATGCGTTCGTGTGCCGGGATGAGTCCGGAGAGGGCGTTGAGCAGGGTCGTCTTCCCGGTGCCGGTGGCTCCGGACACGATGATGTTGAACTTCGCCTGCACCAGGCCCGCGAGCAGGAACAGCATGTGCTCGTCCAGGGAGCCGAACTCGATCAGCTCCGGGAGGGTGTAGGAGCGCGGGAAGCGCCGGATGGTGAGGGTGGGTCCGGTGAGCGACAGCGGCGGGATGATGACGTTGACGCGCTCGCCCGAAGGGAGGCGGGCGTCGACCATCGGGTTCGACTCGTCCACGCGGCGGTTGACCGTGGAGACGATGCGCTCGATCGTCTGCATCAGCTGGTCCTGGGAAGCAAAGCGCAGCGGCAGCTGCTCGACCCGGCCGCCGCGCTCGACGAAGATCGCGTCGGGGCCGTTCACCATGATCTCCGTGATGGACGCGTCCTCGAGCAGCGGTTCCAGGATGCCGAGGCCCAGCGCCTCGTCGACCACCCGCCGGATCAGCTGCGCGCGCTCCACCGTCGACAGGACCGGGCCCTCGCGGCTGATGATGTGCCCGAGCACCCGCTCCAGCCTGGCCCGGCGCTCGGCGGCGGCCAGCGAGCTCATCTCCGCGAGGTCGATCTCCTCCAGGAGCTTGGCCCGGTAGGAGGCGACCAGATGGCCGTCCTCGCCCCGGCTGCCGTGCTCCTCGGGGGAGTTGATGCGTGCCCGCAGGCTCATGGGTGGGGTGCTCCTCGTTCCTGGGTCAGTGGTCGAGCGGCATCGTGGCGGTCCTGCTGGCGGAGCCGAAGTCCCAGACGATCCTGGGGATGCGGACCGTGGCGGTGACGGTGACGGTGTCGCCCCCCTCCGAAGAGGCGCACTGCACGTCGAGGCCACCGCTGACCGCGTCCGCACAGGCCTGCGCGACGCCCTGCCGCAAGGAGGCGGCACGCGCCCCCGCATGGGCCGCCGTTCCCGCCTGCTCGGCCGCGTAGGCGACGGCCCCGATCTGGATGCCGGCCAGGCCGACGATCAGCAGGACCGGGACGAAGCCGAGGTACTCGATGGCGACCTGCCCGCTGTCGCGCCGCCTGGGGAGGTACGGCATCTCAGTCCTTCACCTCCTCCACGGCACCGGCGTGGCCGTGCACCGTGACCGGGAAACCGATCGCGCCCGGGAAGAGGACAGGGACCTTGAGGTACACGTCGGCGGTCACATAGCCGACCCCGCCGCAGTTCACCGTGGCATCCCCCTTCCATGCCGCCGACAGGTGCTTCATCCCCGCGGCCCGGCAGGCGCCGGCGCGTTCGCCCCGCGGCGCCGCCGTCCCCGCCCGCACCGCCTCGTCCGCAGCATTCCCGGCGAGCGTGAAGGTGTACCCCACCAACACGCACTGCCACACCAGCACCAATGTCAGCACGATCAGCGGCGTCATGCCGAGGAACTCGATGCTGACCTGCCCCTCGTCCCCGCGTGGCCGTCTCATCCCCTCACTCCTTCCGGCGCCGCAGACTCACCGACCCCCGGTCCCCGCGCATCCGGCCGCCCCGGTGGGAGCCTTCGGGCACGCGCGCGAGTCCCAGCTCCCCGGCGAGCCTCCACAGGGCCTGTTTCACCGTGCTCCTGCTGTCGAGCTCGTGGATGCGTCCGGCGTCCACGGCGCTCTGGAGTTCCTTGAAGTTGGCGGGAACGGCCGTGCCGGCCAGCGCGGTGCCGGTGATGCGCTGCACCAGCGGCGGCTGGATCTCCGTACCGCGGGTGTGGCGGTTGACGACGACCGTGGTCTCCTCGGCCTTGCGGATCTGCAGCCGGTCCCACATGCGCACGGTGCGCTTGGCGGCCCGTACCGCGACCACGTCCGGGGTGGTCACCAAAAGCGCCGTGTCGGCCATCTCGACGGCGGCCGCGCTGGCCCCGCTGAGCTGGGCGCCGCAGTCGACGACGACGACCTCGTAGCGGGAGCGCACGGCGCTGACGATCTGGCGGGCGGCGCGGTCGGTGACCTCCTCGCCTCGTTCGCCGTCGCCGGGGGCGAGCAGCAGGGCGAGGCCCGTGTCGTGGCGGAAGACGGCGTCGGCGAGGACGCGCGGCGAGATGTCGGTGATGGCTGCGAGGTCGACGACCGAGCGGCGGAACTGGACGTCGAGGAAGGAGGCGACGTCGCCGGCCTGGAGGTCCATGTCGATCAGGGCGGTGGCCCGGCCGGACGCCTGGGCGGCCAGGGCCAGCTGGATGGCCGTGAGGGTGGCACCGACGCCGCCCTTGGCCCCGCTGACCGTGACGACCGTACCGCCGACGCCGGAGAACACGTCGGCGCCGTGTCCGAGATGGCGTCGTACGCCGTTGGACCACTGGGCGACGGCCTGGACGCGGCTGGCCAGCTCCTCGTAGCTGAGCGGGAGGCCGACCAGGCCGCGGGCGCCGGAGTCCATGGCCGCGGAGAAGAGCCCGGAACTGACGTCCGTGGTGACGAGGATGACGCCGACGGCCGGGAAGCGCAGGGCGACTTCGCGGATCAGCTCCAGTGCGGGGACCGGGCCGATGCGCTCGTGCACCACGACGACCTCGGGCAGTTCGTCGACGGACTCGGCGGCGAGGCGGGCGAGGGTGTCGATCAGCTGGGTGGAGTCCACCACCGGGGCGATCGGTTCGGCGTCGGGCAGCTGGCTGAGCAGGGTGGTGAGCGAGCGGACCGCGTCCGGGTCCGAGACGGCCGGGAGGATCCTGATGGGCATGCGGGCCGCCTCTCACTTGTCCGTCGCGAGTTCGTACGTGCGGTCCTTGTCCGGGACGGTGGTCTCGCTGCCGGGTGCCACCAGCGCGAGCCTGACCCGCTGGGCGAAGGACTCGGCGTAGGTGATGCGCTGGGCGTCGATGGTGGACAGCGCGAAAGTGATCGGGACGGCGTCGGTGGGCTGCTGGTTCTTGTTGTCGGGCTCCAGGGAGGTGAGCTTGCCGACGTCGAGTACCCGGGCGTTCGTCACGATGATCTTGGACTGGTCGGGGTCGCCCTGCTTCTTGCCCTCGAAGGTGGCGTAGACGTTGACCCGGGAGCCCGGGGTGATCTTGCCGGCGACTCCGGTGGCCGCGTCGATCATGATGGCGACCTCCTGCTGGCCCGCCTGCAGCGCGGGCTGTTCGACGATCATGTCCGTCTGGAGCAGGGAGCCCTTGCGCAGGGTGGTCACGGCGATCTTGCCCTCGATCTCGCGCAGGCTCGTGACCGCGTTGGCCGACAGCCACCGCTTGGGCATCTTGATCTTCTCGAACTGGCCCGTGTCCAGCGTCGTGTACGGCGCCACGTCGGACCTCAGCCGGTACGCGGTGACCTCGGGGCCGACCTTGGACTTCACGTCGTCGATGACGGAGAGCACGCCGGCGAACGCGCCGAGCGCGCAGAGCACCGACAGGATCAGGAGTATCACGCCGCGGCGCTGACGGGAGTTCATGAACCGTGCAACCTCATTGGGGGAATCGGTCGAGCGGGATCGAAGGGGACTGAGCGGGCCGGACCGGTCAGGCGGGCGTTCTTTGCTCCAGGGCCCGTGGAGCGGGTGGTTCATGGCCTGGCGGGGTGGCCGAGCAGAAGACACAGCGGTCCCCGATGACGTCGATGCCGCACCAGTGGCAGGTGTTCTGCCGCACCGAGGTGACCAGTTGGTAGAGGACGGAGAGGTCGGCGAGGTAGCTGCAGAACTCGATGACCCGGCCCGTGCCCCACCAGTGGGCGGACTCGGCGGGCAGCGGGGTCTCGCGCAGCCCGTGCGCGCTCCAGGCCTTGGCGAGGGTGCCGGTCCACTCGGACTGCAACTGGCCCTTGGCGACCAGCATCCAGGTGGCGAACTCGGGACCGGCCAGGGTGGCGCCGGGTCCGATCCGGACGAGCTGCGGCTCGGGATGGGCGAGGACGGCGAACTGGCTGCCGGGCACCCAGGACTTGGCGTGCGCCTTCAGGCTCACGGGAACGTGGTCCAGCCTGGCCACGGAGCCGAGGACCGCGCCGGAGTGGAGGTAGTGGGTGAGCAGCCGTCCCGCGGAGGCGAGGACTCCGGGGCTGAGGTCGCAGGAGGCGAGCTGTCTCAACTGACGGGCCAGAACGGCGATCCCGAGCGGTGGCAGCTCGGGCCGGAACAGGGCTATGCGGTCGCTCTCCATCAGGGACCGCAGGGTGTGCAGCCGCTGTGTCACGGTGGCCGGTACGGCCCGCGAGCACAGGACGATCAGATGCCCGTGCTGCTCGACGAGCCCCTGGAGTTCGGCGAGCGCATGCTCCAGCGGCCGCTTGTCGAGATCCCGCAGCACGACGGCGGGCACGGTCCGTTCGTCCTGCGGCGGCAGCGCCATGTCGGCGCTGGTCACGGCAATGGCAGTTGGCACGCGCAGCTCCCCGCTCTTCACACCCGTCGGCCCACCGGTGTTACTCCAATGCGCCGGGACGACTTCATTGCGTGACTACCTCAGCACTGTATCCACGCCTCCGTGACCGGAGAACAGCGTTTGGGTAGCTGGCCGGGATCTGTGTGTGCGCAAGTCCCGTCAAACCAGGACAGGTTGAGCATTCGACAGTTGCCTCATTTGGTCTGGACCTATTGACAGCTGGATTGGTCTGGACCAACTTATTGTCATGCCCAGACAGAGACGACGCACACGAACCTGGTCGGCCGTCGCAGCATTCGCCACGGCCGTGGCACTGGCGGGGATGTCCGGCGGTCCGGCATCCGCAGCGGATGTGAACAACGTCAAGAACGCCGGCTTCGAGTCGGCCCTGAGCAACTGGACCTGCTCCGCGAGCAGCGGTACGACGGTCTCCTCCCCCGTCCGCTCCGGCACGGCCGCGCTGAAGGCGACACCGGCCGGGCAGGACTACGCCCAGTGCTCCCAGACGGTGGCGGTGAAGCCGAACTCGTCGTACACGCTGAGCGCCTGGCTGCAGGGCGGCTATGCGTACCTGGGCGTGACCGGTACGGGTACGACGGACGTGTCGACGTGGACCCCCGACTCCACCTCGTGGAAACAGCTGTCGACCTCGTTCACGACGGGCGCGTCGACGACCTCGGTCACGGTGTACACGCACGGCTGGTACGGCCAGCCCGCGTACTACGCCGACGACGTGTCGGTGTACGGCCCCGACGGCGGCGGAGGCGGCGACCCGGCCCCGACGGTGCCGGGCGCACCGGCCGGCCTGGCCGTGTCCGGTACGACCTCCTCGTCGGTGTCGCTGTCCTGGAACGCGGTGTCGGGCGCGACGGGCTACAACGTCTACCGCGACGGTACGAAGGTGACCGCGGTGACCGGCACGTCGGCGACGGTGACGGGCCTGGCCGCCTCGACGGCGTACTCCTTCCAGGTCACCGCGACCAACTCGGCGGGTGAGTCGCCGAAGTCGGCGGCGGTGACGGGGACGACGGCGGCGACCGGGGGCGGAGGCGGCGGCGCCCTGCCCAAGCACGCGGTGACCGGCTACTGGCAGAACTTCAACAACGGAGCGAGGGTCCAGAAGATCTCCGACGTGCCCTCGTCGTACGACATCATCGCGGTTGCCTTCGCGGACGCCACGTCGACGCCGGGCGCCGTGACCTTCAACCTGGACTCGGCCGGGCTGGGCGGCTACACCGTCGACCAGTTCAAGGCCGACATCAGGGCGAAGCAGGCCGCCGGGAAGAAGGTCATCGTCTCGGTCGGCGGCCAGAACGGCACGGTGTCGGTGAACGACCCGACGTCGGCGGCGAACTTCGCGAACTCCGTGTATTCGCTGATGCAGACGTACGGCTTCGACGGCGTCGACATCGACCTGGAGAACGGCCTCAACGCGACGTACATGACGCAGGCCCTGCGCGCGCTGTCGGGGAAGGCGGGCTCGTCCCTGATCCTGACGATGGCCCCGCAGACGATCGACATGCAGTCGACCTCGAACTCCTACTTCCAGACGGCCCTGAACCTCAAGGACATCCTCACGGTCGTCAACATGCAGTACTACAACAGCGGTTCGATGCTCGGCTGCGACGGCAAGGTCTACTCCCAGGGCTCCGTGGACTTCCTCACCGCCCTGGCCTGCATCCAGCTGGAGGGCGGCCTGTCCCCGTCCCAGGTCGGCCTCGGCCTCCCGGCTTCGACGAGCGCGGCGGGCAGCGGCTACGTCTCCCCCACCGTGGTGAACAACGCCCTGGACTGCCTGACCAAGGCCACCGCCTGCGGCGGCTTCAAGCCGTCGAAGACCTACCCCGACCTGCGGGGCGCAATGACCTGGTCGACGAACTGGGACGCGTCCGCGGGCAACGCGTGGTCGAACTCGGTGGCCCCGCACGTGCACGCACTTCCGTAGCAGCGACCCGAAGACGGTGGGACAAGGACCCCCGGCGGCCACTCGAGCCGCCGGGGCTCCGGGCTCTCCGGGGCTCCGGGCTCTTCCGGGGCTAAGGCAGTCGCCGGTCGCAGCCTTCGCAGTCGCAGGTGCCGAGTTCGAACCAGACCGTTTTGCCCGCGCCGTCGAGGTGGCAGCCCCAGCGGCGGGCGAGGGCGTCCACCAGGGTCATGCCCCGGCCGCTCTCCGTGATGCCCGCGTCGAGCACCTCGGGCGCGCGGCGGTCGGTGTCGGCGACCTCGCAGCGCAGGACGCCGTGGGAGGCCAGGAGGGTCAGCCGGAAACGGCTCGCCGCGTGCCGCAGGGCGTTGGTGGCCAGCTCGCTGACCAGGAGCTCGGCCACGTCGCCGACCTCGTCCCGCTCCGCGAGCCCCCATTCCTCCAGCTGCCTGCGCACCACCGCGCGCGCCTCGCGGGCCGCCGAGGGCACGGGGTCGTACTCGACGCTCAGATGGCCGGCCCGTATGGGCGGCTGCGGATACGCGGCGTACTGAGGGCCGGGGTCCGGAAGGCTCCTTCCGGAAGGTTGCAGCATGCTCCCAGGGTGCCCTCCCCGCATACCCGCTCACACGGGGAGGAATACCCGAATCCGTACCTGCGTCGGTTCGCTCGGCACCCGCGTATGCATGGTTGCGGACATGCGTGCGTATCCGGATCCGCCACCGCTACGCGTACTGGATGCGGACGGTCGAGCCCTCGGCGTGGTCGCGCACATCCACGTAGGCGCAGACCTGGCGGGTGAACCACAGGCCCTGCCCCGGCTCCAGCTCTCCGGTGGGCGGCGGTACGAAGCCGGCGAGCGGGTCGGCGACGCGGTGGGGCAGGCGCAGCTCGCAGACGCAGGACGGGGCGCGGCCCCACAGCACGGTGCCGGTGACGGGGCCGAGCGCGGCCGCCGCCTCGGTCACCGCCGCGCCGAACAACTCGGCGTCGGGGGCCGGGAGTCCGCGCCTCGCCGACCACGCGCGTACGGCCTCGGCGGTCGGGGCGGGCAGCGGGGTCGCGTCGTCGGGGGGCGGTGCCAGGGGTACGGCGTCCAGTTCACGCACCAGGGCGGGCGGGGCCTCGTAGACACCGGTGGCGGGGTGGGCCCGGCGGGCCGCTTCGACGAGGGCGAGGCCGGCGGTACGGGTGTCGTAGGCGCACATCGCCGTCGTGGAGAAGGGGGCGAAGAGGAGGTTCGCCAGGGACTCGTAGCGGATCCACTCGGCGGTCTCCCGGGGCGAACTGCCCGCGCGGCCCGCCCAGTCCGGCTCCATCAGGAGGTGGATGCGGCCGCCGGGCCCGGCGTGCGCCGCGAGGTAGCCGGCGCTCCGGGCCACGGCATTGGCGGCGGAGCCGGTGTACCAGTCGGTGTGCGGGATGAAGCCGACCTTCCCGGCGTCGGACCCCAGGGCGTCCCGCAGGAGGTCCAGTCCGGCGGGGGCGACGATGGCCACGGGCGGTGGTTCGCCGGGGGCGGCCAGGCCCTCGGCGAGGAAGGGCAGCGCCGCCGCCACGAACTCGTCGTCCGAGCCGAACACGGCCATGCGGTGGTCGAAGTCCCCCTGGCCCGGACCGGTTTGCGCATGCGTATCTGCACTCATGGGTTCCCCATCTGTTGTACGTCCCTCACGGTGGGAGTCATCAGCGCTGGGCCGTCACCCAGGCGGCGATCTGGCTGCGGTTGCTGAAGCCGAGCTTGCTGAGGATGCGCTCCACATGGCCCTCGGCCGTGCGGCGGGCGATGACCAGGCGGTCGGCGATCTGCTGGTTGGCCAGCCCCTCGGCGACCAGCCGGGCGACCTCGGCCTCCCGGCGGGTCAGCCGCGGGGCCGGAGCCGGCTCCCGCCCCGCGCCGGCGTCCTGGGGGTCGTGGAGCGCGTAGGCCACGATCTCGCCGAGGCCGAGCGCGGCGCCCCTGCCGTACGCCCGCTCGTACGTCCGCTGCCCCACCGCCGCGCGCACCCGTGTCTCACAGTCGCGCCGGGCGGAATTGAGGGCCTCGGAGCCCCAGCGGTCGCGGTCGATGTCGGACCAGACCCGGTCGGCGCCGCCGAGCAGCACGGCGGCGCGCTCGGCGGCCCCGGACCCGGCCGCGAGAAGCGCCAGCAGGTCGAGGGTGAGTCCGATGCCGATGACGTCGTGCACATCGAGCTTGAGGCGCAGGGCCTGGCAGGCGTACGGCTCGGCGCGCCGCCAGTCCTTCCGCACGGCGTGCGCCAGGGCGAGGATGCGCAGCACGTACGAGCGCACCCACTCCTCGTCGTGCCGCTCGCACAGTCGCAGGGCGTCCTCGCAGACGGCGACTGCGCGGTCCGCCTCCCCCAGCAGGGCCAGGGCACAGGCGAGTTCGACCTGGTCGAGGCCGTGCAGGCTGAGGTGCTGGCCGGGGACCGGGCCGCGGGCGACGGTGGACTCGTAGTGGCTCAGGGCGGTGTGCAGATCGTCGGCGAAGAGCTGGACGACGCCGATGACGTAGTCGGCGTGGGCCACCTCGGCCGGGTCGCCGAGGTCCTGGGCCAGGGCGCGGGCCTCCTCGGCGCGGCGCAGTCCGCGGGTGAGGTCCTCGGGGCAGCCCGCCAGCAGACCGGAGATCCACAGGCCCCGGGCGCGTTCCCGGCTCGGCCCGGGGTCGGCGTCGAGGGCGCGGTCGAGCCAGTAGCGGCCCTCGCGGGGTGCTCCGCAGGCGTGCCAGTAGAACCACAGGGTGCCCGCGAGGCGCAGCCCGGCGAGCTCCTCGCCCGGTGTGGTGAGGCTGAAGTCGAGGGCAGCGCGCAGATTGTCCTGGTCGGCGCGGAGCCGGGCCACGATCTCCCGCTGGCCGGGTCCGAACCAGCGTCGCTCGTATCCGCCGGCCCGCTCCTGCATCCAGTCCCGCTGGCGGCACCGGGCGGCCGCCTCCTCGCCGGGGTGCTCGCGCAGCTGGTCGAGGCCGTAGTGGCGCAGGGTGTCCAGCAGCCGGTAGCGCACCCCGCCGGGCCCGCTCTCCCGGCCCAGCACGGACTTGTCGACGAGCCCGGCGACGGCTTCGAGGACGTCGTACGACACGATCCGCTCGCCGTCCGCACAGACCGCCTCCGCCGTCTCCAGGTCGAAGCTCCCGGCCAGCACCGACAGCCGCGCCCACACCAACTGCTCGAGCGCGTCGCACAGTTCGTGGCTCCAGTCGACCGCGGCACGCAGGGTCTGGTGGCGGGGCGGGACGGCGGGGCTGCCGGCGGAGAGCAGGCGGTAGCGGTCGTCGAGCCGGGCCAGGAGCTGTTCGATGCCGAGGACGCGCATACGGACGGCGGCGAGTTCGATGGCGAGCGGGAGGCCGTCGAGGCGGGCGCAGAGGCGGGCGACGGCGGCGCGGTTGCCGGGGGTGAGGCGGAAGCCGGGGACGACGGCGGCGGCGCGGTCGGCGAACAGGGCCAGGGCCGGGTGGGCCTCGGCGGCGGACAGGTCGCCGTCGGGGTCGGGGACCGGCAGGGGCCGAACCTCCATGAGGTGTTCCTCGGTGAGGCCGAGGCGGTGGCGGCTGGTGGCGAGGATGCGGATGCCGGTGGTGCCGTGCAGGAGGGCGGCGGCGAGTTCGGCGCAGGCGGCCGACAGGTGTTCGCAGTTGTCGACGACCAGGAGCAGCCGGCGGTCGCGGAGCTGTTCCACCAGGGCGTCCAGCGGGGGCCGGCGGGAGTGGTCGTGCAGATCGAGCGCGTCGGCGGCGGCGAGCGGGACGAGCGCCGGGTCGTGCAGGCCGGAGAGCTGGACGTAGCGCACACCGTCCGGGAAGGCGCGTTCGACGCGGGCCGCCATACGTCCGGCGAGGCGGGTCTTGCCGACGCCGCCGGGACCGGTGAGCGTGACCAGGCGTGCCCTGGCCAGCAGTTCACGGCCCTGCGCCTGCTCGTCCCGCCGGTCGACGAAGCTGGTCGTCTCGACCGGCAGACGAGAGTCCCGTCGTGGCGCTGATCCGCCCATGATCAGCCAGCCCTCCTCTTGGCCGGACTCCCCACTCTTCCCCGGGGGTGCACGGGTCCGCACGCCCTCATCACGCCAACGAGTGCTCTTTGGCCGGGGACACTCCGCGGAATCCTCGCGCGCGTACACTGCCCGGCCGGTTTTGGGCCGATTCCGCTTGAACTGCCCTTGACCTGGCCATGCCAACGCTTCACCATGAGCGCCACCCGCACAGCCCACGCACAGCATCCGCACCTTGCACGTCGCACTGAAGCACCCCCCGCTCCGCTCCACCCCACATCCGGCGACCCCGGAATTCCTGGAGATCCAAGGAGAATTCATGCGACTTCGCACACGCGGCTCAGGCGCCCGCGGCAGCAGAAGGACAGCCGCCCTCGGCGCCCTGCTGGCCCTCGCACTCGCGGCGCCCGTGTCGGCGACGGCCACGCACGCCGTCGCCGACAGCGCCCGCAAAGCGGCGCCCTCCGCCGACGACGTCCGGCAGTACGAGATCCACCAGGGCACCACCCCCGTGACCCGCACGGCCATCCAGCAGACCGGCGTCACCGTGGACGAGGCCGACGAGGAGACCGTGGTCGTCTCCGGACGCGCCGCCCAGATCCGCAAGCTGACGCAACTCGGCTACGACGTCACGCCGTTGGGGGCCGCGCCCGACCGGTCGAGCCCCGCCGACGAGCTGCGGCTGTTCGACTTCCCCTCGGCCGACTCGAAGTACCACAACTACGCCGAGATGAACACGGAGATCGACCAGCGGCTCGCCGCCTACCCCGGCATCATGAGCAAGCGGGTGATCGGCAAGTCGCACCAGGGCCGGGACATCGTCGCCGTCAAGGTCAGCGACAACGTGGCCACGGACGAGAACGAACCCGAGGTGCTCTTCACCTTCCACCAGCACGCCCGCGAGCACCTGACCGTCGAGATGGCCCTGTACCTGCTGCGCGAACTGGGAGCCGGGTACGGGACCGACTCACGGGTCACCAACATCGTCAACAGCCGCGAGATCTGGATCGTGCCGGACCTGAACCCGGACGGCGGCGAGTACGACATCGCCACCGGGTCCTACCGGTCGTGGCGCAAGAACCGGCAGCCCAACAGCGGTTCGTCGTACGTCGGCACCGACCTCAACCGCAACTGGAACTACAAGTGGGGCTGCTGCGGCGGGTCCTCGGGCTCCAAGTCCTCCGAGACCTACCGGGGCTCGGCGGCGGAGTCGGCGCCCGAGGTGAAGGTCGTCTCCGACTTCGTGCGCAGCCGGGTCGTCGGCGGGAAGCAGCAGATCAAGGCGGGCATCGACTTCCACACGTACAGCGAGCTGGTGCTGTGGCCGTACGGCTACACCTACTCCGACACGGACACCGGGATGACCGCGGACGACGCCGCCGCGTTCAAGGCCGTGGGACAGAAGATGGCCGCCAGCAACGGGTACACGCCGGAGCAGGCGAGCGACCTGTACATCACCGACGGGTCGATCGACGACTACCTCTGGGGTGTGCACAAGATCTTCGACTACACCTTCGAGATGTATCCGACGTCCGCCTGGAACGGGGGGTTCTACCCGCCCGACGAGGTGATCGAGCGGGAGACCTCCCGGAACCGGGACGCGGTGTTCCAGCTGCTGGAGAACGCGGACTGCATGTACCGGTCGATCGGGAAGGAAGCCCAGTACTGCAGTTAGCCGGTCAGTCCTCGAAGTAGGCGTCCAGCACCGCGTCCAACTGCTCTTCCCACTCCTTGAAGCGGCTCCTGGCCGTCGCCTCGATCTCGATCGGGTACCAGCGGCGGTCAGGAGTGTGCACCGTGACGGTGAACCGCTTGCCGAAGCGGGGGGCCTCCGTCTCGACCGCGCCGATCTCGTCCCAGCGGAACTCGCAGGACTCCTCGTCGAGGCTGAGGCGGACGCCCTTGTGGTCGGCCACTATCTTGGCGCGACGGTCGGCGGCCTCGAAGACGGGACGCTCCGAGGTCTCCGATTCCTCGGACTCCTCGGACTCCTCCGATGCCTCGGCGTCGTCCGCTGCCTCGGCGCCCGCGGCCTCCTCGGCGGCGGCCTCCGCCGGTGCCACGTCCTCGTCCGACGCCGCCGCCCCGGCCGCTTTCGCCTCGTACGTCTCCGGCGGGGCGTCCTCCGGATCCGCTGACTCGGGTGAGGTGAGCCCGGGAATGAAGGCCGGGTCGAATCCGGCGCCCTCCAGGGGCTTGCTGCTCGATCCTATGCGCTGCTCCACGGCGGCAGTATGGACGACATACCTGTGCCGGAACCAGCCAGCCCACCCTTCACCCGGGTTCACCCCGATTGCTCGTCCTCGGCCCTACTCGTCCATGAACACGATCCGCCGCGTCCGTCCCCCGTCGCCGGGCACCGGTGTCACCGCGGCCCGGCCGGCCGGCACCGCACGCTCGCGGCCCCAGGCACGGATCTCCTCGATCTGCTCGGGATTGCTGACGCTGAGCGGGCGCACCTGGGCGAAGGTGTCCATCACATAGGAGTCCTTCAGCCGGCCCACTCCCCCTCGGCGCACCGCCTCCTCGCCCACGTCGTGCAGCGCGGCCTCGATGTCGGAGCCGGCGAAGCCCTCGGAGAGGTCGACGAGCCGGTCCAGCCGGTCGTCGTCGAGGTCGGCCTGGAGATAGCGCTGGTGGTAGATGCGGATGATCTCCTTGCGGTCCTGGGCGTCGGGCAGGTCGACGAAGAACAGCTCGTCGAAGCGGCCCTTGCGCAGCAGTTCGGGCGGCAGGCTGCGGATGTCGTTGGCGGTGGCCACGACGAAGGCGCGGGACTGGGACTCCTGGAGCCAGTACAGGAACTGGCCGATGATGCGCTGCGGCACCCCGGACATGTCGTCGCGGCCCGCCAGGCCCTTCTCGATCTCGTCGATCCACAGGACACAGGGCGCGACCCGGTCGGCCATGGCGAGCGCCTCCCGGAAGCGGCCCTCGGACTCACCGAGGTACTTGCCGTGGATGCTGGCCATGTCGAGCCGGTACAGGGGGAGTTTCCAGTCGTGGGCGATGGCCTTGGCGGACAGGGACTTGCCGCAGCCCGGGACGCCGACCAGCAGCACTCCGCGCGGCGGGCGCAGGGCGGTGTGTCTGAGGTCCCGGGAGATCATGTCGTGCTTGCGCTCCAGCCAGGTGCGCAGACCGCTCAGGCCGCCGATGGCGTAGTCGCTCTGCTTGAGCTGCACCCGCTCCAGGCCGGTGAGGTCGCTGAAGATGCGGTCCTTTGCCTGGGCGAGGCCGAGGACGTCGTCGCGCCGGATGGAGCCCTTGGCGGCGATGGTGGCCATCAGGTTGACGCACTCCGCCTCGGTGACGCCGCTCAGGAACTCCGCGGCACGGCGGGCGTCCTCCTCGGTCCACTCGATGGGGATGTGGCCATGGTGGTCGCCGAGGAAGCCGCTGAGGATGCCGTACATCTCCTCGGAGTCGGGCAGGTCGAGACGCAGGCTCATGCCGAGGCGCTGCAGGCCGCTCCAGATCGGCGTGTCCGTGATCAGCACGATGCTGCCCATGTTGCTGTCGGCGAGCCTCGCCAGCTCGGCGAAGTGCCGGGTGACCGGGGTGTCCGACTCCAGCTCGTCGGGGTCGACGAAGACGACGGTGGCATTGGCGCGGCTGCCGAACTGGGCCGCGGCGAAGTCCATGGCGCCGGTGAGCGAACGGTCGTCCTGCACGGGCGCGTTGGTGCGCAGGTCGCGCAGGCCGGTGGCCCGGGTGTAGATCCAGAACGGCATGCTGCTGCGCCGGGACTGGGTCGCCGCCTCCCGCAGCAGCCTCAGGGCGCGCTGCTGCTCGATGGTGCGCATCGCGATGACCGGGACGCGGGCGGAGATATAGCTGTCGAGGTGGCTGAGGCTCTCGGCGTAGTTCGACATTCGGGCCTTCTCGAAGGGTGGATTGCGGGCGGCTGCAGGGCGGAGCCGCTCACCCGGGGACGATGCGCCGCCGGGGCGGTGCCGCCGGGTCGTACGCCCAGCCGTCCTGGGTCGTCCGCACGGTGAGGGCTCCGGTCAGCGCGTTGTCCCGCAGGGTGCGGCGGCGGCGCTCGACGGTCCTGGGGTCCGCTCCACGCCGGGTCTCGTTGTCCAGGTTCTGCTCCAACTGGGCCTGGACCTGCGGGATCTGGCGGTCGACGAGCTCGGTGAGCCGGGTGCGCAGGGACTCGGGCAGGCCCGGGTGGGCCGCCAGGGCGCGGATCGTGTGCAGACCGGTGCGGGCCTGGGCGAGTTCACGGCCGTACGAGAACTCGTCCCGAGCCTGGTCCAGGGCCCGGACGAGGGACTCGGCCCAGCTGACGAGCCGGGTGTCCAGGGCGGTCGTGAGGTGCTCGGTGAGGCGTACCCAGGTGTCGGCGTCGTACTGCTCCTGGACGAGCGCGGGCAGGGCGGCCGGATCGGCGGGTTCCAGGGCCGCCCAGCGGCGCAGGAAGCCGACCCAGGCCTGGTAGGCGCCGCCGTCGCCCCACAGGCCGCTCACGACGTGCTGCCCGGCCGGCGCACGACGGTCTCGCCGGGCGGCAGCGGCTCCCAGTCGGGCAGTTCCTCGACGACCCGCCGGAGCCTGCTGGTGACCCGCTCCTGCTGCGGACGGCGCTGGGCGGCCCAGGGAGAGCTCTGGGCGCGTGCGGCGTCGGCGGAGGCGGCCCACGGGGAGGCCGCGGGGGTCCGGCCGGGTTGCCCGGCGGCCGCACCCCACGGTGAGGGCGGAGCCGCCCCCTGCGGGGCGGTCGCCGCCCACGGCGCGTCGGCCGGCGGTCCCTGCGGCGGCGGGGGGGTGGGGTCGGGCTGGGCGGTGGGCGGCTTGCTCATCGGACGGTGTCCTCCTCGGGCTCCACGGACTCCTTGGCGTCGGACTCCTTGCGTACGGTGCGGCCCTCGAACGGCGAGGCGCCGCCGCCCGCCGTCGGCAGTGTGGCGATCAGCTCGCGGACCCGGGACTCGACCTGGTCGGCGGCCCGGAACTTCTCGTACCAGTCCGTCAGCTCGGCGGACGCGGCCCGCAGGTGGTGCAGCGACTCGGTCTTGGCGCGGGCCAGCAGCTCACGAGCCGCGTCCTGGTTGCGCTTGGCGGTCCGGGAGCCGTTGTGGAGGACCAGGCCCCATACGATGCCGACGATCGCGGCGGCGCCGAACGCGAAGCCGGGGAATTTACCGGCGAAGACCAGCAGGATGCCCGCGACCACCGCGATCAACGGCGCGGCCTTCTTGAGCCAGGGGTAGGCGAGCGCGTCGACGAACGGGCCCGTGTAATGGTCCCAGTGGTCGCTCAGCGCCTTCTCGAGGGTGGCCAGTGGCTGGGTGAACGAGCCGATCCACGGCGGCAGCTGGAAGGTCTGCGCGCCGATGCTGTGCGCGGTGCCGAACTGGGCCTGCACATCCTGCGGCACGGCCGCCCGGTAGTCGCGGGTGTGACCGGCGTGCGCCTGTTGGAACCACTCGTGGCAGGCGGCCACGGCGAGCCGCTGGGTGGCCGGGGAGGTGCCGATGGCCTGCGGGTTGAGGGCCGCGGTGGTCTGCACGGTGAGGTAGTCGAGGGTCTCCTCGTACGAGGCGGCGTCCGCGTCGGCCGTCTTCCGGGCGGCGCCGAGGTCGCCGTCGTGGTCCACGACCGCCTGGTTGAAGGCGAGGTCGCGGCGGAGCGGCAGCTCCTCGTTGTCGTACTCGGAGACCAGCCGGTCGAGGATGTCGTCGACGGCGTCCTCGATGCGCTCGGACGGCTCGAACTCCCGCTCGAGGATGGCCTTGTACTTGTCCAGGAGGGCCGTCTGCCCGCGCGCGGCGGACAGCACGCCGTCGAGCGTGACCCACTGCGGTGAGACGGCTGCCAGCCGCGGGAACTCGCCCGGGCCGGACGGCGCGCGCAGCGTGTCGATCTCGTCGCGCCACCGCTTGATCTGCCGGGCCTGCGCGTCCGCGCTGTCCATCAGCTGGGCGCGCCACTCGCCGAGGGTGCGGTCGAGCAGGTCACGGCCGACGAGTCCGAAGGCGCCCTGCGCAATGGCCTCCAGGATGACGGCGAACTCACGCCCGAGGGCGGCCGGGTCCTGGGCGAGCAGATAGTGCCGCAGCCAGCGCACCGCCGACTGGGACCGGCCCTGCCGGCGCAGGACGAGCGCGAAGAACAGCGAGGTGCGGTCGGGCGAGCGGCGGAACGCCTCGTCGACGGCGCGCTCGCACAGCTGCCGGTCGTCGGCCGACCAGGAGGCGAGCGCGACCAGGGCGGGCGCAAGCCAGTAGCGGGGCGTCTGGATCATCAGTTGGTCGCTGACCATCCGGACGTTCTCCTCGGAGACCAGTCCGACGTCGAAGGCCTGGAGCATGCCGACCGCGGTGCGCCGGACCGTCTTGTGATGGCCGAACTCGTGGTCGATCTTGTCCTCGATGACCCCGATCCGGGTCTCGGCGCGCTGCACGTTCGCCGTGGACTCGGCCTGTCTCACGAAGGCCAGGAACTCGTCCCGCAGCTGCTGGAGCTCGGTACGCGTCTGCTGCTGGTTGGACTCGACCGTGGAGACCTGGCCGGACACCGAACCGACCTGTTCGCTGAGCCTGATGACGAGGTTGCTGACTTCCTGCACCTTGCGGTGCAGGGTGAGGTCGACCTCGGACATGCGGGAACTCCGTTCGCGTGCTGCGTCTGGGGGTGTGGACCGTGCGGGCGGCGGTGGCTCAGGGCCGTACGACCGTGCCGTCGTCCAGTACGGGCAGGATCAGGCCGTCGGCGTACACCTCGACGTAGGCGTAGCCGCCCGAGCGGGCGAGCATCCGGGCCGCCGAGAACGGCTCCGGCATCTGCTCGGCCGGGGCGAAGTGCCGCACGATGACATGGAACAGATCGAGCTGGTGGTCGACGTACGGCGGGCCCAGATAGCAGCGGGCGACGAAGCCGAGCGGCACCGAGCCGTACGACGTCGTGTACTGCTCCCGGACCCAGTCCGTGAGCGAGCGGCTCGCCTGCTCGTCGAGCCCCGCGTCGAGCCGGCGCACGGCCTCGAGCAGTGGTGCGGAGCGCGACCGGTAGAGCTCGCGGCGCGTGATCCCGGGCGCCGGAGCGGCGGGCGTGTGCGACTGTTCCGTGCCCAGTGCGGGCCGCACGATACGTCGCGGACGTTCGGTGTACCCCATGTGTCCCCCGATGTCATGGGTGGTGTTACCAGGAGCAAAGTTTAGTGACGTCACGTCAATAGTGCGAGTTCGAAGCGTAATTGACACACTCGGCCCCATGGGAAGGATCAAGGCGCTCCTGGTCGGGGTCGACGACTATCCGGAATCCGTGGCGACACCGCTGGGCGGCTGTGCCAACGACGTTGCCGCGGCACACCGGCTGTTGACCGACATCGTGGACGAACGGGCCGACGTCATGGTCCTGTTGGACGCCGAGGCGACGGTCGATGCGGTGACGGATGCGGTCGTACGGCACCTGGGCGCGGCGGGCGACGGGGACACCGCGCTGCTGTGGTTCTCCGGGCACGGCACCCAGCAGGAGGCCACCGGCCACGACCTGCTGATCGAGGCGACGGGGCTCAATCAGGCCCTGGTGTGCGTGGACGGCCCGCTGCTGGACAAGCGGCTGGGCGCGCTGCTCGACATGGTTGCGGCCGGGGGCGCGCACGTGGTGGCGGTGCTGGACTGCTGCCATTCCGGGGGCGCCACTCGGGACGCGGAGCTGACGGCGCGGTATGCACCGCCGTTGCCCGCCTGGGACTTGGGGGCGCGTGACACGCAGGGTTCCCGCACGCCTCCCCGGCATCTGCTGCTGGCCGCGTGCCGGCTCGACCAGCAGTCGTTCGAGGGCTGGTTCGACGGGGTGCGGCAGGGTGCGTTCACGCGTGCGCTGGTCGGCGCGGCCCGCGCGGCCGGGGACGACGCCACCTGCCGGGAACTGCTGGCGACGGCCGCGGTGGGTGTGCAGCGTCTCGGGAGCGGGCAGCGGCCGGTGCTGTACCCGGATCTGCCGGGCGGCACGGCGGACCGGCCGTTCCTGGCAGGCGGGGCGGGCAGGGCACCGAGTCCGCATCTGCTGAGCCACGGGCCGGACGGCTGGGAGGTGGACTGCGGCAGCGTGCACGGTGCGGGGGCACTGGGGACTGAGTTCGCGCTGGTGGGCGAGGAGCCGGGCCGATCCCTCGTGCGGGCCTGGGAGGTGGGGGCGGCCCGGACGCTCGTCACGCCCGTCGGGTGGGTCCCGGAGCAGGAGCGGGTCTATGCGGTGGAGCTCGCGGCGGTCGCGTCGCCACCGGGGACGGTGGCGGTCGACGGGTCCGCCGCGGCCGTACGGGAGGTGGCCGAGGCCCTCTCGGGTGCGCCTTTGGTGCGGTTGGTGGACGGGCCGGAAGCTGCCGGTGATCTGCACTTCCGGGTGCGGGTACGGGACGGTGCGGCCGGGGTGCTGCGCCGCGACGGCACGGCGTTCAGCGAGCCTCTGCCGTACGGCGGCGGTGCGGACGCGAGGCGGGTCGTGGACTGTCTGACGCACCTCACCCGCTGGCACCTGCTGCGCGACCTGACTCCGCGGCCCTCGCTGCTCGACGGGCTGGTGCGGGTGGAGATCACGCCCTGGGGCTCCCCTGAGCCACTGTCACGGGACGCCGCCGGGGAGATCACCTGTCCCTACGCGGGCGGGCAGGCGCCCTGGGTCTCGATCCGGCTGCACAACAGCTCCCCCGACCGCACGCTGTGGTGTCTGCTCCTGGACCTGACCGACAGCTACGCCTGCCATTCCCTTCTCTATCCCGGGCACTTCATAGGCCCCGGACGTACGGGGTACGCGCTGGACGGCGAGCCCGTGCAGCTGTCGCTGCCGCGCGGCCGTCCGGCCGTGCCCGGGGCCGAGGGACGGGACTGGCTCAAGCTGATCGTCGCGGAAGGGGAGTTGAACACGCTGCCGTTCCAACTGCCCGCCTGGGATCCCTGGACCCCCTCCGGCGTCCGCGACCTGGGACCGGTCCCCGGGGGCGGACCCGGCCGCTGGACCGCCGTCACCCTCCCGCTGCGCACAGTGGTGCCGTGGCCGGTCAGCGGCCCAGGTGAGTGAACCCCGCCCACGCACTCAGGTCGTGCGGGTCGATCCGGCGGGCGCGGTCGGCCAGGACCGCAGGGAGTTCGGCGGGCAGTTCGCGGTCGGGGTTGAGCATCCACAGCTGGGCCCGGCGCAGCGCCTTCGCCGGGGGTTCCGCGTGGGTGCGCAGGAAGTGGTGGGTGAGGAACATCAGCACCGAGGTCGCCTCGTCGGGGACCGGCCACAGCGAGCCGACGACCGAGCGGGCGCCTGCGACGAGGAAGGCGGTGGCGAGGCTGTAGGCCTCGTTGTGACCCCGGCCGGAGACATGACTGCGGCAGGCCGCCAGGAGGACGAGGGCCGGGCCGCCGCCGTCCCCGGCACCCGCGCCGGTGATCTCCTCGGCCGCCAGCCGGCCGTCGCTGAGGGAAAGATACGAGCTGCGGCGGGCGTTCGCGGCCACGGAGGCGTGGCAGGCGAGGTGCAGCACTCCCCCGTCGGCGCCCTCGCGCAGCCAGTCCAGCACCTCGCCCGGGGTGCCCGTGCCGTCCGCCGGGCCGGTCCCGCGGCGCCCGAGGAAGCGGCCCCGGGGATAGAAGACGCGCTGGACGGCGTCGGCCTCCTCGCCCGCGTAGTGGAGGTCGCCGGTGGGGTTGCCGACGACCAGCGCCCCGCCGGTGCGATCGGTGGCGGGGCGGGCGGCGACCTGGCACAGGAGCCGGGCGGAGGCGGCGTACGAGATCTCCGCGGCCTGGAGGGCGTACTGGCGCCCGCGCGGCCCGCCCGCCTCCCACGCGGCGTGCCAGGGGACCAGGCCGAGCGTCCCCATGGGGACGAGGACGAGCCGGGGCAGCCGGCCCTGCGGCATCTCGAAGGCCTCCAGCAGCGGGCGCATGGCGGCGTACCAGGCCCAGCCGCACAGGCGGTCGAGCTGCACCCGCAGGGAGGGCGGGGCCGCGGCGAACGCGGAGCCGGGGACCGGGCCCAGGTCGCGGGTGAGGGCGCCCGCGGGGGCGTACTCCTTCAGCGGCGCCGCGTTCTCCGAGAGCGTCGGCAGGGGTAGGGCATGCACGGTGCCGTTCGAGGTGACGACCAGGGCGGTGCCGGGCGCGTCGTCGGAAGACGGGACCAGGTAGACCAGAGCGTCCTTGGCGAGGGCGCGCAGGGCCTCGGCGATCTCGTCGGGGGCGGGCGGGTCGAGGAGCCGGGCCGCCAGGGGGGCGTCCGCCCCGGTGTCGGTGAGCGCGGTGAGGACGCGGCGGCGCAGCGTGCTGGGGACGGCGAGGGGTGCGCGTACGGCCGTCAGCGGGTCGGTCGCCCGGTCGGCGGCGTCCGCGCCCGTGGCCCGCCATTCCTCGGCGAGGTCGGCCCGGCCCGCCGTGGTGAGGAGGCCGGGCACGCCGGTGGAGGTCAGCGCGGCGTGCAGGACCAGGCCGCGGCAGGCGTCGAGGGCCTGGAGCGCCTCCTCGGGGCGGTCGTCCTTGAGGCACCAGCCGGCCACCTCCAGCGCCGAGCGGGTGGCGTGCGCGGCCGCGAGGGCGGCGTGGTCGGTGCCGGACTGGAGCAGAGCGGCCCAGGCGTGGCCGCGCAGCGACTTCAGGCCGAGGGTGCGGGCGCCGGCGCGGTCGCGGCGGTGGAGGTCGTCGCGGGTGCGGTGGGCACGGGCGAGCGCGAGGCCGATCTCGGCGTACAGGCGGTGTTCGGGCCCGCCCGCCTCGGCGAACCCGTGCTCCAGGAACTCGATGCCCCGGGCCAGCCGTTCGCGGCGGCGGACGCGGTCGAACTCCAGGCCGGACAGGGCGCAGTGGGCGATGCCGAGACAGTGGCCGTACCGCAGCCGGCTGTCGCTGCCCGGCTCGGACAGCTCGTGGGCCTCCTTGAGCAGGCCGATCGCCTCCACGATGCCGGGCCCGTCCTGGGCGGCCCCGGCCCGGGTGAAGCGGGTGATGCCGGCGTCGCCGAGTACCCAGGCGCGGTGGTCGCGGGGCAGCCGGCGGGCCTGGCGGCGCAGTTCGGCCGCGCCGGGGCGGCCGGGGAGGGGCGGCAGGGGCGGGGCGCCGAGGGTGCGGGCGAGGTTGTCGCGGGCGGCGCGGGCGTTCTCCAGGGCGGTGTAGATCTCGATGCGGGAGGGGTCCTCGTCGCTCATGGCGGCCTGGCCCTCGGTGAGCGCGGCGATGTGCCGGTCTGCGGCGGCCAGGTCGCCGCGCTGGACGGCGGTGTGCGCGTCGAAGCCGGCCTGCTGCAGGTCCATCATGCGGCGCAGGTGCGCGGGCAGGGCGGGATTGTCGCGCAGGCGGCGCCAGGTCCGCGCGCCCGCCTCCATGTCGTCGGCGGCGCCGCCGGTCTGGCCGCGCTGGGTCTGTGCCATGAGCCGGGCCATGGCGAGGCCGTAGCCGCCGTGGCCGTCCGCCTCCGGGACGCCGGCCTCCTGGGCCCGGTCGAAGTGGGCCAGCACCTCGTCGAGGCCCGCGCCGGAGCCGACGGTCGTCTCCTCGTGCAGCCGGGCCATGCCCGCGACGACGTGTGCCTGGCCGCGCCAGGCCGGGTCCCGTTCGGCGCGCTCGAGCACCGCCTCGGTCAGCTCCCGCCGGTGTTCGGCGGTGATGTAGGTGCCCTCCGGGTCGACGACGGTGAGGTTGCACAGCATCATCGCGGCGAGCTGGGCCCTGCCCGCGCTGCCCGGCTCGGCGGCGCGCAGATGGGCGAGGGCCTTCTCGAAGCCCTCGATACGGCGTTTGCGGCCGGTCACGTCCCGTTCCATGCCGCGCAGGAACTCCTCCTCGCCGAAGTCGAGGAAGGCACGTCCCTCGCGCAGGTCGTCGAACATCGTGTCGATGGTCCCGCGGAACGCGTCGGCGTCGAGGCCCTCCGGGAGGCCGTCGCCGGTCTGGCCGAGGAGACCGTGCTCGGCGAGGGTGAAGCGGGCCCAGCCGTCCAGCATGCGGGCCGACTGCGTCAGTTCATGGTTGCCGTGCTGTCCGTTCAGGAGCCGTCCGGCCGCCTCCAGGACGTCCTGGGCCCGGCGCGGGTCCGGGTCGTCCTGGTAGCGGGCCTGCTGGAAGAGAGCGAGGAACATGGCGGCCGGCGCGATCTCACCGTCGCGGTCCTGGTCCCACTCGGTCACGGCCCGCCGTACCAGCGCGATCCCGCGGTCCCGGCCCTCGGCGTCGTCGCGCTCGGCGGCCCGTTCGTACAGCAGCCGCCCGAACGCGTCGAGGTACTGGGGCAGCAACTCGGCCTCGGCGCCAGGACGGCCTAGCAACCGGCGCAGTTCGACCTCGGCGGCGAGGGCGTGCCCGACGTCCTTCCAGGTGGACCAGATCATGGCTCGTACGAAGATGGCGTTGACCTCGGCCTCGAAGGCCCAGTCGGGCTCCGGGCCGCCCGCCCTGCGGGCCTCGGTGAGGGCCGTGTCGAAGGCGTCCCGGGCCGTCTCCAATTCCTCCTGGTCCACGGTGGCCCGGCCGTGCAGCATCGTGGCGAGGCCCATGCTGTAGCGGATGTGCGGGAGGTCGGCGGGCGCGGCCCTGCCGAGTACGGCGCGGTAGTGTGCGGCCGACTCGGCGGCGGCCTCCAAGTCGCCGTACCGCCGGGCTCGTTGCAGATGGAGGAAGCCCAGTGCGGCCCGCAGGTCGGCCTCCTCCTCGCCGCCCGGTTCCGCGTCGTCCAGTGCGTCGGCGTGGCGGCGCAGGGCTTCGTCGAGGGCGTCCGGGTCCGGGGCGGCGAGGTAGCGCGTCTTGGCGCAGACGGCGAGCAGATACCGGCCCCACACACGCTCGTTGCCGAAGTCGGGGTCGCCGGACGGCAGCCCGTCGACCCCGTCGCGCAGCGACTCCCAGGCCTCGTCGAGGAGCCGGCGCTCCCCCTGCTCCTCGTACTGCACGGCCCGCAGATGCCCGAACCGGATCCGCCAGGCCGACCACTCCGGCTCCGTGCCGGGCTTGCGGAAGGCGTGCTCGAACGCCTCGACGGCCAGGGCGAATTCCTCGCCGTCGTCGCCCCGGGCGCGCAGCAGGTACAGCCGGTGGCTCAACTCGCCCGCGTACCCGCACAGGGCGGGCGCGTCCGGGTCGTCCGAGGACAACTGGGACAGCGCGTCGAGCACTTGATCTCGCTCGGCGGCCAGCTCTTCGAGGAGGTCGTCGGTCACAGGGCCCATACTGCCCGGACCACGCCTGTACGAAGACGCCGGCCGCCCCTGCCGTCGGGTTCGCGTCCCGGTCGATCAGCCCAGTACGGCCAGGGCGTCGATCTCGATCAGCAGGCCCTCGGGGAGACCGACGTACACCGTCGTACGAGCAGCCGGAGCCTGCGTGAGCCCCTGCTCCTCGAAATAGGAGTTGTAGATCTCGTTCATCTCCGCGAAGTGCGCCGTGTCCGTCAGATAGACGCGGATCATCATCACGTCGTCCCAGCTCGCGCCGCCCTCCTGAAGGACCGCCTTGACGTTGGCGAAGGTCTGGAGGGTCTGCTCGCGCAGGGTGGGACCGGCGGGCGTCGGGGGCCTGCCCTCCTCGGCCGGGAGGAAACCGACCTGGCCGGCCACCTGGAGGATGTTGCCCTTGCGCACACCGAACGAGAACTTGGCCGGAGGGGTGCTGTGCGTCTTCGGGGTGAGTGCGATCTTGTCCGTCATCGGGACTCTCCTTCGTGGGCACCCCGGCCTTCGGGCCGGGGAGGAAACGAAGCTCCGGCGGAGCAGGGCAGGGAAGGCCCGTTCGCCGCCGGGGCGCACCGGTGTGGACGTGCGAGTGCGGCACGGTGCCTGACCGTGATGTGAACGCGGCACGCAACATCCTGGCCGCCTGGCCGGCGGCGTCTGCCTGTGGAAACGGCGTGGGACCTCAACGGGAGTCCTCCCGGACGGGGCGGTCGTCGGTGAAACAGGAACCCGGCGGGCGACCGCTGGAACCCCCCGCCATCAGCTTCAGGCGGGGGACGATGTCAAACGGGGCCCTTTGCCGGAGTTCGACCGGAGTACTCGCCGCTGATCGCGTCCGCGGTACGGCGCACCAGCGGGAGCAGCGTGAGGAGTTCGTCGGCGGTGACGACGACGTTCGGCGCGGAGACCGACATCGCGGCGACCACCCGGCCGTCGGCGCCCCGGACGGGGGCCGCGACACAGTTGACGGACTCCTCGTGGCCACCGAGGTCGGTGGCCCAGCCCTGTTCGCGTACCTTCTCCAACTCCCGCAGGTAGGCCGGGGCGTTGGGTGTCGAACGGGCCGTGTAGAGGGGGTATTCGAGCCTCTCCGCGACGGCGCGGCGCTCGGGTTCGGGCAGATCGGCGAGCAGCAGCTTGGCCACGGCCGCGACGGTGACGGCGACGGTCTTGCCGATCCGCGAGTACATGCGCACGGGGTAGCGGCTCTCCACCTTGTCGATGTAGAGCACCTCGTTCTCCTCGTACACCGCGAGATGGACGGTGTGTCCGCACTGCTCGTTGAGGCGGACGAGGTGGGGGTGGGCGATCTCGCGGATGTCGAGGTTCTCCATCGCCTCCTGGGCGAGGGCGAAGAGACGGGCGCCGAGCCGGTAGCGCTGGTCGGACTGGCGGTAGACGAGGCCGTGCTCGTGCAGGGTGCGCAGCAGGCGCAGCGCGGTGGACTTGTGCACGCCGAGCCGGTCGGCGACCTGACCGAGGTCGGCGGGGCCCTCGGCGAGCAGCGGCAGGATGCTCAGTGCGCGGTCGACGGTCTGACTCATGGGGTTGTTGCCTCCTCCGGGGCCCGATCGGCCTGCGTCCAGCCGGGGCCGAGTCGAAGTCTCCCCCACGACCCCTCGTCCAGGGCGGCGAGCCGGTCGGCGTGGTCGCGGGAGGGGGGCACGGCGAGGTCGCCGGGGACGGTGAGCGCGGCGGCGGCCATGAGGTGGCCGTGCCGGAGGCGGTCGCGTACGGGGAGGCCGCGCAGGGTGGCGGACAGGAAGCCCCCGGCGAAGGCGTCGCCGGCGCCGACGGCGGCCACGACGTCGACGCCGGGGGCGGGGACGAAGGCAACGGTGTCCTTGTCGTGGACGGTCGCTCCGGCACCGCCCTGTTTGACGACCAGCACCGTGGGGTCGGGGAAGGCCGTGCGGATGGCGTCGGGGCCGTGGAGGCCCCACAGCTGAGCCGCCTCGTCCTCGCCGACGAACACGATGTCGGCCTCGCGCGCCAGTTCGAGGAGGACCCGCGCCCCGGAACCGTCCCGCCACAGTCCCGGCCGGTGGTTGACGTCGAAGGAGACCAGCGGCCGCCCGGCCGCGGGGGCGGTCAGCGCCCGCACCAGGTCCAGGCAGTCCGCGGAGAGGGCGGCCGTGATGCCGGTCAGGTGCAGCACGCGGGCCGCGCGCACCGCCGCCAGGTCCACGTTCCCCGGAGCCATCGCCGAGGCCGCCGATCCGGCGCGGTAGTACGCCACCTCGTGGTCGCCGGCCGCCCGGTCGCCGGCCGTGCGGAAGTAGATGCCGGTGGGCCGCTTTGGGTCGCGCCGTACGGACGCGACATCGACGCCGTAGGCCGCGATCGTCTCGACGAGATGGTCGCCGAAGCCGTCCGCCCCGACCCGGCTCACCCAGCGC
The DNA here is from genome assembly GCF_032656585.1 of Streptomyces herbicida. Taxonomy (NCBI): domain Bacteria; kingdom Bacillati; phylum Actinomycetota; class Actinomycetes; order Kitasatosporales; family Streptomycetaceae; genus Streptomyces; species Streptomyces herbicida. The sequence goes on along the minus strand of NZ_JAUYWJ010000001.1, from coordinate 337,284 downwards.
GCCGGATGTCCGGCGGCGGCCAGGACGCAGGCCACGTTGGACTCGGCGCCGCCAATGGCGCGGTCGAAGGCGGGGACGTCGGCGAGGCGGCCGGGGCGGGTGGGCAGGAACGTGACCATGGACTCGCCGAGCGCGACGACGTCCACGACGGCGGGGGCGACGGCCGACTCGTCAGTAGCGTCCAGGATGATGACTCCTGACTCCCGACTCCTGTCGATGGACGGGCGACGGCGGTTCCGTTGACCCGGTTGTCGGCGAGATGCTAGACACCGATGAGCGACATACGCAATGAACGTTGCATATGTTGCAACTATCCTGAGAGGGAGGCTCCATGAGCGCCGAAGCGCTCGCCCGCCTGGCCGAGGAACGCGTCGACCACCGCTTCAAAGGCCTTCCCCCGGACGCGGACGGCCTGACCGTCGGCGAGCTGGCGGCCGAGCGGCGCAACCTCTTCACCGACGGTTTCACCACGCCCGTCCTCGCGCTGTCCGCCGAGCGCCTGGAACACAACCTGGGGCTCATGGAGACGTACGCGGCCCGCCACCGTCTCGCCTTCGCCCCGCACGGCAAGACCTCCATGGCCCCGCAGCTCTTCCGGCGCCAGATCGAGCACGGCGCCTGGGGCATCACCCTCGCGCTGCCGCACCAGGTGCGGGTAGCGCGGGCGTTCGGCGTCGAGCGGGTGTTCCTCGCCAACGAGCTGGTGGACGCGGCGGCGCTGCGCTGGATCTCGGCCGAGCTCGACGCCGACCCGTCCTTCCGCTTCATCTGCTACGTCGACTCCGTGCGCGGGGTGGAACTGATGGACGCGGCGCTGCGCGACGCCGCCCGCCCGGTGGACGTCGTCGTCGAACTGGGCGCGGGCGAGGGGGCCCGCACCGGCGTGCGCACGGACGCGGAGTGCGCGGCGGTCGCGGACGCGGTGGCGGACGCGCGGGCGCTGCGCCTGGTGGGCGTGGCGGGATACGAGGCCCAGGTCCCCGGCGCCTCCGTTGAGTCGGTGGGGGCCTGGCTGCGCCGGCTGACCGGCATCGCCGTGGAGTTCGACGGGGCGGGGCGGTTCGCGGAGGCGGACGAGATCGTGGTGAGCGCGGGCGGCAGCGAGTGGTTCGACGCGGTGGCCGAGGTGTTCGCCGGGATCCCCGAACTCTCCCTGCCGGTACTGAAGTTGCTGCGCTCGGGCGCCTATGTTTCGCACGACGACGTGCACTACCGCAAGCAGACCCCGTTCAACCGGGTACCCGAGGAGGGTGCCCTGGAGCCGGCGTTCCGGCTGTGGGCGCAGGTGGTGTCCCGCCCGTCGGCGGCCGAGGCGTTCGTCAACGCGGGCAAGCGGGATGCCGCCCACGACCTCGACCTGCCCGTCGCCCAGGTGGTACGCAGGGAAGGCGTCGAGCGCCCGGCGGCCGGGATCGAGGTGACCGCCCTGTCCGACCAGCACCTGTGGCTGCGCACCGGTCCGGAGGCGGACGTCGAGGTCGGCGACTGGCTGGGCATCGGCCTGTCCCACCCCTGCACGTCCTTCGACAAGTGGCAGCTGATCCCGGTGGCCGAGGCGGACGGGACGGTCGTCGACTACATCCGTACGTTCTTCTAGGAGGTCACTGCCCGTGGAGCAGCTCGTCGTCCGGGACGCGGACGTGGTGGACGGCAGCGGGGAGCCCTCGTACCGCGCCGACGTGGTGATCGACGGCGGCCGTATCGTCTCGATCGTCAAGGAGGCGGCGGCCGCAGGCTGTCAGCGTCCCCGGGCGGTGCGGGAGCTGGAAGCCGAGGGCCTGGTCCTCTCCCCCGGCTTCATCGACATGCACGCCCACAGCGACCTCGCCCTGCTGCGCGATCCCGACCACAGCGCCAAGGCGGCGCAGGGCGTGACGCTGGAGGTCCTCGGTCAGGACGGGCTGTCGTACGCGCCGGTCGACGACCGTACGCTCGACGAGGTACGCCGGGCGGTGACCGGCTGGAACGGGTACGGCGAGGACGTCGACTTCGACTGGCGGTCGGTGGGCGGGTACCTGGACCGGCTCGACCGCGGAATCGCCGTGAACGCGGCCTATCTCATCCCCCAGGGCACGGTCCGCGCGCTCGCTGTCGGCTGGGAGGACCGGGAGGCAACGCCCGAGGAGCTCGACCGGATGCGGCAGCTGGTCGCGGAGGGCATGGAACAGGGCGCGGTCGGCATGTCGTCCGGGCTCACCTACACGCCGGGCATGTACGCCAAGGACACCGAACTGACCGAGCTGTGCCGGGTGGTGGCGTCGTACGGCGGCTACTACTGCCCGCACCACCGCTCGTACGGTGCGGGCGCCCTGGAGGCGTACGCGGAGATGGTGGAGCTGGCCCGGCAGGCGGGCTGCCCGCTGCATCTGGCCCACGCCACCATGAACTTCGGCGTCAACGAGGGCCGGGCGCCCGAGCTCCTCGCGCTGCTCGACGACGCCCTGGCGGCCGGGGCGGACATCAGCCTCGACACCTACCCCTACACCCCCGGCTGCACGACGCTCGCCGCGCTGCTGCCGAGCTGGGCGGGCGAGGGCGGCCCGGAGGCGGTCCTCGGGCGGCTCACCGACGAGGCGGCCGCCGAGCGGATCCGGCACCACCTGGAGGTCGTCGGCGCGGACGGCTGCCACGGCGTGCCCGTGGACTGGGACACGATCGAGATCTCGGGCGTGGCCGACCCGGCGCTCGGGGAGTACGTCGGCCGTACGGTCGAGGAGTCGGCGCAGCTGCGCGGCGAGGCCCCCTGGACGACCGCGCGCCGGCTGCTGGTCCAGGACCGGCTGGGTCCGACGATCCTGCACCACGTCGGCCACGAGGAGAACGTCCGGGCGATCATGCGGCACCGCACGCACACCGGCGGCTCGGACGGCATCCTCCAGGGGGCCAAGCCGCATCCCCGGGCCTACGGCACCTTCCCGCACTACCTCGGCCGGTATGTGCGGGAGCTGGGCGTGCTGTCCCTTGAGGAGTGCGTCGCCCGTCTCACCGCACGGCCCGCGGCCCGGCTGCGCCTGCCGGACCGCGGGCTGGTCCGCGAGGGATACCGCGCCGACCTGGTCCTGTTCGACCCGGAGACGGTCGCGGCGGGGTCCACCTTCGAGCAGCCGCGCGCGCTGCCCTCCGGCATCCTCCACGTCCTGGTCGACGGCCGGTTCGTGATCGAGGACGGGCGCCGGACGGACGTACTGGCGGGGCGGGCGGTCCGCCGGGCTCCGGTGTGACCGCCCGCGCCCCGCTCCCCGCTACGGCTTGGGCAGGGTGCAGCCGCCGGCGTTCAGGTCCAGCTTGTTGCCGGTGGTGAAGCAGGCCGGGATGTTGTAGGTCTCCTGGGCGTAGTTGATGCCGTAGTGGACGGTCACGTTGCCGCCGGCGTCGACCTCGCACGGGTTGTTGTCGGTGCAGCGCTCGCCGTCCTCGTTGCCGGTGTTGTTGACGGCGACGACCTTGCCGGTGGCGTTGTCGATGACCGGGGACCCCGAGGTGCCGCCGATGGTCTTGCATGCGGAGGTGTAGCGGACCGAGTCCTTCCAGGTCCAGCTGCCCTCCTTGAGGCGGTAGACGAACCCGTCGACGTTGCAGGCGTAGGTCCGCTTCCAGTAGCCGGAGACGACGGTGATGGCGGTACCGGCGGTCGGGTGCGTGTCCTGCACCGTCAGCGCGTTGATCCCGTACGAGCTCTTGATCTGCGCGTACGTCCGGGTCAGCTGGTAGATCGTGACGTCCGTGTCGGTCATCGTCGAGTACGCGACCTTGCTGGCGCGCAGTGTCCCGACCCGTGTGGCCGACGCGTTGAGCAGACCGAAGCTGCGGCTGGAGGCCTGGTCGACGATGACCTCGCCGGGCTCCGGGAAGCCGGTCTCCAGGCAGTGGCCGTTGGTCATCACCAGCGCCGGGTCGCTGTCCGCGGAGGCCGGGAAGCGGATGACGGAGCCGGAGCAGTTGCTGAGCGAGACGGTGCCGGCGAAGTTGACGGCCTTGAGCGTGGGTGCCGCGCTCTTCGTCTCCGTGGCCGTCTTCTGCGTCGCCGTGGCGGCCGCCGCGGGGGCCATGCCCGCCCCGGTGATCACCAGGGTGGCGAGCGTGGCAAGGAGAGGCTTGTTCATGTGGGGGTCCCCTCTGCAGACGTGAGCGACCGGAGATCTTCCGGCCACCTATCGTCTTGTCATGTGCATTGTGAGGGGCGCTCGACACGGCGGCAAGAAGTTGTATGCGGTCCGCAGGGAGCGGACCACATACTCAACTCACCTCAAAAGACGTCTACTTGGGGTACTTGGTTCGGCCCCGGCCGCGCCCGGGACGGTCACCCTGGCCGCCCTGGTCATCCTGGCCGCCACCCGAAGAGGCGGTCGCCGACGGACGGCCGGTGACCGGGGCGGAGGCGGACGACGCGGGCGAGGGGCCGCCGCTCGCCGCCCCGGTCGCGGAGTCGCTCGCCGAGACCTTCGGGGTCGCGCTCGCGGAGGCGGCGGGCGCCTGCGCCGCGCCGTCCGAGGGGCCCGTGGCGGACGGTGCGACGGACGACTTCGGGTCGGCGGGCGTCCCGGAGTCCTCCTTGGTGCTCGAACCGCTGCGCTCGCCCTGGCCCTGCGGCCCGCCCGACGAGGACCCCGAGAAGGCGGCCATCCCCGCGATCACGGCGAGGGAGACGGCACCCACGGCACCGGCGGCCATCGCGATCCGGCGCCGCGACGCGGCGCCCCGCCTGCTCCGCGCACGCCGCGCAGCGGCACGGCCCTGCCCCGTCGGCACGCCCTCCGGCGCGCCCGTCGGCACGACCGCCGGGGCGGCCGGCACGGGAGCCGGCAGGAGCGCCGTCTCGTCCGTCAGCCGGGGCAGCTCGCGTGTCTCGTCGTACGCGTTCTGCCAGCCGTGCGCGGTCGCCGGATCGGCGTACGCGTCGTACGCGGGCGCCGCCGCGGCCTGCGGGTGGTAGACGTTCGGCGCCACTGCGGGCCCCCCGCCCGCGGGACCCGCCGGGTGGGCGCCGTGCACCTCGGGCGTGCCGTTCGCGTCGTTCGCGTCGTTCACGCCCTCGGCCCCGTTTCCGTGCTGGGGATGGCTGGACATGGCCGGGAATTCTAGGTACCCGAGGGGCAGCTGGGACAGCTACCGGCGATAACAGTCCAAAACGCTCTGTCTCACGTGGTGGAAAACACGGCCCATGGGGCGTTACCGGGCCGTAAGCTCACGGACATGCAGGTGATCCAGTCGACGAAGCTCGCCAACGTCTGTTACGAGATCCGGGGGCCGGTTCTCGAGGAGGCGATGCGCCTCGAGGCAGCCGGTCACCGCATCCTGAAGCTCAACACCGGCAACCCCGCCGCCTTCGGCTTCGAGTGCCCGCCCGAGATCCTGGAGGACATCCTCCGCAACGTCTCCACGGCACACGGCTACGGCGACGCGAAGGGCCTGCTGGCCGCCCGCCGCGCGGTCGTCATGCACAACCAGACCCTCGGCATCGAGACGGACGTCGAGCACGTCTTCATCGGCAACGGCGTCTCCGAGCTGATCGTGATGGCGATGCAGGGCCTGCTGGACGACGGCGACGAGGTCCTCGTACCGGCCCCGGACTACCCCCTGTGGACGGCGGCCGTCTCCCTCTCCGGCGGTACGGCGGTCCACTACCGCTGCGACGAGCAGTCCGACTGGATGCCCGACCTCGCCGACATCGAGCGCAAGGTCACCGACCGCACCAAGGCGATCGTCATCATCAACCCGAACAACCCGACGGGCGCGGTGTACGACGAGTCGGTACTCAAGGGCCTGACGGACATCGCCCGCCGCCACAACCTGCTGGTCTGCTCGGACGAGATCTACGACAAGATCCTCTACGACGGCGCGACGCACACCCCGACCGCGGCCGTGGCCCCCGACCTGCTGACGCTGACCTTCAACGGCATGTCGAAGGCGTACCGGGTGGCCGGCTACCGGGTCGGCTGGATGTCGATCTCCGGCCCGCGCGCGCACGCCGACTCCTACATCGAGGGCCTGACGATCCTGGCGAACATGCGTCTGTGCGCGAACATGCCGGGTCAGCACGGGGTCGTGGCCGCGCTGAGCGGCCGCCAGTCGATCAACGACCTGGTGCTGCCGGGCGGGCGACTGAAGGAGCAGGTGGACACCGCCTACGAACTGCTCACCCAGATCCCGGGCGTGACGTGCGTACGGCCGAAGGGCGCGCTGTACCTCTTCCCGCGCCTGGACCCCCAGGTCTTCAAGATCAAGGACGACCGCCGGATGGTCCTCGACCTCCTCCGCCGGGAGAAGATCATGGTCGTCCAGGGCACCGGGTTCAACTGGCCGGAGCCGGACCACTTCCGCGTGGTGACACTGCCGTCGACCGGGGACCTGCGCGACGCGGTGACCCGGATCGGCAACTTCCTGGACGGATACAGCCAGCCGTAGACGGATACAGCCGGCCGTAGCCGCTGGACCGCAATCCGTGACCGGACTCAACTTTAGACGAAATCTAAGCTAGGATGGCTTCCTGTCAGAGCACAGGAGGCCATCCCATGTACGAACCGATCCGCACCGGGCCTTCCCGCAGGTCCGTGCACAGCACGATGGCCGGCACCACCTCGGACTTCCCCCACCGGTCGCGCGAGGAGGAGCTGGACATCCAGCTCGCGGGACACCTCGCGGCCCTGCTCGCCGTCACGGACGAACTGCGGGCGCTCGCGCCCTCCGCCGACTTGGACACGGCCGCCGAACGGCTCGCCGAGCAGGTGGCCCGGCTGCGGAGCGGGCGTACACCGGTTCGCGCAACCGGCACCGCGCCCGGCCCCCGGCCGACGGCCCTGCACGAGCGGGCCCACACCCTCGCCGGTCGCGCCCTCGTCGTCGCGGCCTCCCGCGCCGATACGGCGGCGGCGATCCTGTCCGCTGAACGCATGGACGCGCACACCGCCGCACTGGCCGACCCGAAGGAACTCAGCGCGGCCCACTGACCCCTCCCCCGGGGTTCCCTCGACGGCCCCGGTCCGCGTGCACCCGCAGCGACGCGCGGACCGGGCGCCATTTTTTGTGCGCGCGACGCGTACATTCGGGTGGACTGCACACCCCAAGTGCCCGCCAAACGGCGGCCGCAACACCATTGCCTCGTAACGTCGGTGGAAATGACGGTGGTTCGGATTCCGAGACCCCATCGTCCCTCACTATTCCACGAGATGTGACAAAGTGAAACATAGGCAATTGTTGGCAGGGCTCTTCGGTGTGGCTGCAGTTGCCACCGGAGTGACGTCGTGGGCGATTCATTCCTACTCGGCAGCGGCGCCGCCGGATTCCAAGGCGCCGTCATCAGCGGACCAGAACCTCCAGGACGCCGATATGCTCTTGCAGGCCGGCATTGCGCAGCAGGAGAACCACGACCTCGAGAGGGCCGACCGTACCTACCGGCGCGTCCTGGAGCTCGACCCGCAGAACAAGTTCGCCTGGTACAACCTGGGAGTCATGGCGCATGAGGCCGACAGGGTGGCCGATGCCCGTGCGGACTACGACAAGGCCCTGAAGATCGATCCGGCCTTCGAGTCGGCTCTCTTCAACGAGGCGCTGCTGCTGGAGCCGAGCGATCCCGACCAGGCCGGCAAACTACTGAAGCGTGTCATTGCCGGCAATCCCAAGGCAGCCACGGCACATCTGCACCTCGGTCGCATCTGGGCGCAGAAGAAACGTGACAAAGACGCAGCGGACGAGTTCCGTCGTGCGGTCGCAAGTGATCCCACACTGCGTTCCGAAGTACCGGAGGAATTCCGGTGATTCCTGATTCCTCAACCCCCTCACCGAGATCGAGCCAAGCAGGGAGCAACAGATGACGTCGACCGCGACACCGAGGTTCTCCGTCTTCACCCCCAGCCACCGGCCCCGTTTCCTCGATGAGTGCCTGGCGTCCCTGCAGGCGCAGACCTGTCCGGACTGGGAGTGGATCGTCCTGCTCAACAACGGCGCCCGCTGGCGGCCGGAACGACCCGACGACCGGGTCCGCGTCGAAATCGCGGACGACGTCAACGGGGTGGGGGCCGCCAAGCGCAGGGCCTGTGAACTGGCGCGCGGCGAGATCCTCGTGGAACTCGACCACGACGACCTGCTGGCGAAGGCGTGCCTGGCGGAGCTCGGCAAGGTGTTCGACGAAAACCCCGAGGCCGTCTTCGTCTACAGCAACACCGCGCAGATCACGGAGGACGGGAAGCGGGACGACAGCCGCTTCGACGAGACGTTCGGCTGGCAGTACGAGGAGGTGGACGTCGACGGCCGCAAGGTGCTGCAGGTCGTCTCCCTGGCGCCGACGCCGCACAACGTCGCCTACATCTGGTACGCGCCCAACCACGTGCGCGCGTTCCGCAGGAAGAGCTACGAGAAGGTCGGCGGGTACGACGCCGAGCGTACGGTTCTGGACGACCAGGACCTGATGTGCCGCCTCTTCCACCTCGGCGACTTCCATCACATCAACAGCTGCCTCTACCTCCAGCGGGTTCACCCCGGGAACACCCAGAGCGACCCGGAGATCAACGCGCACATCCAGCGCGAGACGGTGGCCCTGTACGACAAATACATCGAGGCCAACGCCCTTGCGTGGACCTACCGGCGCGGACTGCTCGCGCTGGACCTCGGCGCGGCCCACCGGAAGCCGCCGGGCTACGTCGGCGTGGACCGGCGGAATGCCGATGGCGTCGACATCGTCGCGACCCTGCCCGAGAAGCTGGACCTGCCCGACGACTCCGTCGGGGTGGTGCGGGCAGTGGACTTCCTCGAGTACGTGCCCAACAAGGTGCCGCTGATCAACGAGCTGTACCGGCTGCTCGCGCCCGGCGGCATGCTCCTCACCATGACGCCCAGCTCCGACGGCCGCGGCGCGTACCAGGACCCGACGCACGTCGCCTACTACAACGAGAACTCGTTCTGGTACTACACCGACAACCAGTACCGCACCTTCGTGCCGGACCTCGAGGCCAGGTTCCAGTCTTCACGGCTGGTCACCTACTTCCCGAGCGACTGGCACTCCAAGAACGACATCTCGTACGTGGTCGCCAACCTCATCGCGATGAAGGAAGGCGCCGCGCGGTGCGGCGGGAAGCTGCTGGTCTAGGTCGCGCGAAACGGCAGGCGCCCGGTGGACCGTGGGGGTCCACCGGGCGCCTTTGACGCGTGTGGGCCGGACTCACACCGTTTCAGACTCCGACGCGTTGCTTCGCCCCGGCGAGTTGCTTCGAGCGCAGGTGGCGTCGTGAGAGCTCCAGATTCTGGAGCACGCGGTCACGATGTTCGGCGGGCAACTTGCCGCCTGTCAGCAGGCGTTCACAGCAGTCCTCCGATTCCTCGTACTCCCCCACCCAGTAGGCGGACACACCCAGTTCGTCGAGTGCGCGCCAGTGGTACCAGTCGGACTCCACGAACAGGTGGTCGTTCCTCGGATACGGGAGGCGTGCCGCCTGCCGCGCGAACAGGTGGGCGAGCGGCCACCGCTGCCCGTTGAGGCGGCACCAGCGCGCGAGCTCACCGAGTGCTTCGGCGCGGGTGGGACGGCTCTCGTGCGCACCGAGGTAGCGGTCCATCACCTCGGCCGGCGGCCGCTCCAGCTTCTCGGCCAACTGTGCGGCGAACAGGCGGGCCCAGAAGACCTCCTCGTCCCAGCCGCCCATGCCCGCCCGGCGGTCGTAGGCTTCGATCGCCTTCTCGATCTCACCCACGTTGCTCCAGCTCTGGGCCAGGTAGAACACATAGCGCTCGTTGCCGGGCTCCTTGATCAGACCCTGCTGGAGGATCTCGACATCGCCCAGGTACTTCTCCCGCAGGCTTTTCCCCCTGCTGCGTCCCCCGCCGCCCATGACGACGATGGTGGCGCCCTCCAGGTTCCCGAGGCTGTACCGCGAACCGCAGTCGAGGTACTCGTGCAGGACACCTACGTACCGCCACGGCAGCCGGGTCGAGACCAGGGCGCGGCGCCGGTGCATGTAGCGCCCGCTTCTGATGCTGAGCCGGTAGGCGTCGAGAGTCAGCTCGGGCATGCGAGAGCCGGGCGCCGCCTCCATCATGTCGTCGGCGTCCATGAAGAGCAGGTAATCCGCGCGGGCACGGGCGAGTTCGATCGCCTCGGTACGGCTGCCGTCGAACCCTTTCCAGGGCCGTTCGTACAGTTCGCCGGGCAGGTCGCTGTAGACGTCGCGGATGACGTCCTGCGTGCCGTCGGTCGAGCCGGTGTCCACGATGACCCAGGTGTCGATCAGGGGCCGTACGGATTCGAGACAACGCCGGATCACCGGAGCCTCGTCCTTGACGATCATGTTGAGACAGACCGTTGACTTCACGGGTCCCATCCAATCCAGCCGGTGAAAGCCAAGCAAAGAGGCGGGGCCGCAACCATTCTCAGGACTCGTGCATTCGAGTGGTCTGAATGCCCCCTGCGCCTGCCGTACGACGGCACCGTCGGGGGCGCCTCGTAACGTCGGTGCCGACGACCTGAGACACGCCAACTCCATCCGTCCGCCACCTTCCACGAAAAGTGACCACGTGAACCGTACGAGATTGTGGGCAGGGCTCGCCGTGACGGCGACGGTCGCCACCGGGGTGACCGTCTGGGCGCTTCCCTCCCCGTCGACCGTGCTGTCGGAATCCAAGGCCGCGTCCGTGGCCCGGAACAGCCCGCAGGCGGGCGCACTGTTGCGGTCGGCACTTGAGCGCATGACCAAACGGGATTCCGTGGGGGCTGCCCGGGACTACCGGCAGGTACTGGAAATTGACCCCACAAACAAGTTCGCCTGGTACGGCCTCGGCCTCCTCGGGCAGCAGCGCGGCAGGAAGGCGGATGCCCTCGCAGCCTATGAGAAGGCTCTGGAGACCGATCCGTCATTCATGTCCGCTCTCTCCAGCGAGGCGAATCTGCTGAAGTCGAGCGATCCCGACCGGGCCATCGAGATCTTGAAGCGTGGCGCGAACGCCGATCCGAAGGCCACGTCGCTCTATCTGCAACTGGGTTATCTCCTGGCGGAGCAGAAGCGCAACGGCGAGGCCGAGGATGCGTTCCGTCATGCGGTGGCGGTCGATCCCGGGGTTCTTTCCCAAGTGCCGCAATGGTTCCGGGGGTCCGTGGGTCGGTGAGTGACCGGCGCCCCGGAAGGCGCCCTGCGGACCGTCCGGTTCCGCAGGGCGCCTTCTACGTGTGGCGGACGCTCGCGCGCGCCGCCGCGGCCAGGTCGGCGAACGCGGGTTCCTTCAGGGCGGCCGTCAACTGCTCGTCCCACGGGGGGAGGGGGGCGAGGCCGGCCCGCAGCCAGTTGCCGTGGCCGAGCACGCCGAAGACCGGGCGGGCGGCCGGACGCGGAAACTTGTCCGACCCGACCGGGCGGATCCGCTCGGGATCGAGGCCGCTGAGCCGGAAGGTCTCACGCGCCAGACCGCACCATGTGGTGCGGTCGGCCGCCGTGCCGTGGTAGATGCCGGCCGGTGCCTGTCCGGTCAGCGCGGCACGGCCGAGGGCGGCCAGTCGGCGGGCGAGCGCCCGGGACCAGGTCGGCTGGCCGTGCTGGTCGGCCACCACGTCCAAAGTGTCGTGCCGGGCCGCGAGTTCGAGCATGGTGGCCACGAAGTTCGGGCCGTGCGCGCCGTAGAGCCAGGCGGTGCGCACGACGTAGCCGGCGCGGGGCAGCAGTTCGACGACTGCCCGCTCCCCCGCCAGTTTGCTTCGCCCGTACGCGTTGACGGGCCCCGTCGGAGCGTCTTCGGGGTACGGATGACGGGCGTCGCCCGGGAACACGTAGTCGGTGGAAATGTGGAGCAGGCGCGCGCCGCTGTCCGCGCAGGCGCGTGCGAGGTGGCGGACGCCCGTGCCGTTCACGGCCGTGGCCGCCGCCTCGGACCGCTCGGCGCCGTCGACATCCGTCCACGCGGCGCAGTTGACGACCACTCGGTGACCGGCGACGGCGGCGCGGACGGCTGCCAGGTCCGTGATGTCGAGCCTGTCCCGGCCCAGTCCCGTCACCGTGGCGGCCGGATCGGCGGCGAGCTCGGCCAGCATGTCCTGGCCGAGGAGCCCGTGTGCGCCGGTCACCAGCCAGCTCGTGGTCATCGCAGCGCGGCCCTCTCCTTGAGCGGCTCCCACCAGGAGCGGTGTGCGCGGTACCAGGCGACCGTGGTGGCCAGGCCCTCCGTGAAGGACACCTGCGGGGCATAGCCGAGGTGTTCTCGGATCTTGCTGTCGTCCAGCGAGTAGCGCAGGTCGTGGCCCTTGCGGTCGGCCACGTACTCGACGCGGTCCCAGCCCGCGCCGACCGCGTCCAGCAGCAGGCCGGTGAGCTTGTGGTTGCTCAGCTCGGTCCCGCCGCCGATGTTGTAGACCTCCCCGGCCCTGCCGCCGTGCAGGACCAGGTCGATGCCCCGGCAGTGGTCAAAGACGTGCACCCAGTCGCGGATGTTGCGGCCGTCTCCGTAGAGGGGGACCGTCCTCCCGTCGATGAGGTTGGTGATGAAGAGCGGGATGACCTTCTCGGGGAACTGGTACGGCCCGTAGTTGTTGGAGCACCGGGTGATCACGACGTCCAGGCCGTGGGTGCGGTGGTAGGCGAGAGCCAGCAGGTCGGAGCCGGCTTTCGACGCGGAGTACGGGGAGTTCGGCGCCAGGGGCCACCGCTCGGTCCATGCGCCTTCGCTGATCGAGCCGTAGACCTCATCGGTGGAGACGTGGACGAAGCGGCCGACACCGTGCCGGTGGGCCGCGTCCAGGAGCACCTGCGTGCCCATCACGTTGGTGCGGACGAACGGACCGGCCCCGTCGATCGAGCGGTCCACGTGCGACTCGGCGGCGAAATGGACCACCGCGTCCTGGCCCGCCATCACCTGGTCGACCACGTCCGGGTCGCAGATGTCGCCCCGGACGAAGGTGTAGCCCGAGTGTTCCGCCACCGGTGCCAGATTGGCCTCGACCCCCGAATAGGTGAGTTTGTCGAGGACGGTAATCCGCGCCGTCGGGTCCGAATTCAGATGCCGGCGGACGTATTCCGAGCCAATGAATCCAGCGCCGCCGGTCACAAGGATGTGCATAGTTCTCCGAGTCTTTCTTGCTGTCCGGGGTCCGGCACCAAGGCTTCAGACGCCGGTCGCGGGCGCGGACACAACGCGGACGGTGCCCGCGAGGCCGAAGCCTCGGGGCACCGTCGTTCGTTCCCAGGTGAAGCGGACGGCTGTTGGCGCACTGCCGCCGTTCGCGTGGGAGTTACGGGGTGATGTCGGCGCAGACCACGTAGACGAAGGTGTCGTTCGGCGGGGCGGGCTCCGGCGCACCGGGTGGGGTAGGCGCGCTGCCGGCCTGCCATCCGATGGGGGTGCTCCCTGAAGTGAAGGGAATGGGCCTGTTGAGCGAGACGTTGGCGCCGGCCTCCGAGAAGTATCCGCCGCCGGTGGCGATGTCGCCGGTGTCGCACGTGGCAATCGCCGACTGGTCCGGGGGATTGAAGGAGTTGCTCCGGACGTACGTCTTGATACCCGCGGGACCCTGAGCACCCTGTGCGCCCTGAGCACCCTGTGCGCCCTGAGCACCCTGGGCACCCTGGGCACCCTGGGCACCCTGCGCGCCCTGAGCACCCTGAGCACCCTGCGGACCCTGCGGACCCCGAGCACCCTGGGCACCCTGAGCACCCTGGGCTCCCTGAGCACCCTGAGCGCCCTGGGCTCCCTGAGCACCCTGCGCGCCCTGTGCACCGCGAGCACCCTGGGCACCCTGAGCACCCTGAGCTCCCTGGGCTCCCTGAGCACCCTGAGCACCCTGCGCGCCCTGTGCACCGCGAGCACCCTGGGCACCCTGCGCTCCCTGGGCACCCTGGGCTCCCTGAGCGCCCTGCGGACCCTGCGGTCCCTGCGGACCCTGCGGTCCCTGCGGTCCCTGCGGACCCCGAGCGCCCTGCGCACCCTGCGCACCCTGCGCACCCTGCGCACCCTGCGGTCCCTGCGGTCCCTGCGGACCCCGAGCGCCCTGCGCGCCCTGAGCGCCCTGCGCGCCCTGAGCACCCTGCGCGCCCTGAGCACCCTGCGCGCCCTGGGCACCTTGGGCACCCCGAGCACCCTGCGCACCCTGCGGACCCTGCGGACCCTGCGGACCCTGCGGACCCCGAGCACCCTGCGCGCCCTGCGCACCCTGAGCGCCCTGCGCACCCTGCGCACCCTGCGGACCCCGCTTGCCGGGCTTGCCGTCATGACCCGGCTTGCCGGGCTTGCCGGGCTTGCCCTGGGGGCCCTGGGGGCCCCGGTCACCCCTGCTGTGGCCCTTGCCGCCGGCGGGCACCGCATGGGAGACGGTCGTGTCGACGCCCGACCTCTGGATGGCGTCGGCGATGGCCACCGTGCTCGGCACAACGTTGAGCGCCACCGCGAGAGCGCCCGCGGACACCAGCGTGGCGGACCTCAGGCGTGAACTTCGGATCGTTCTACGGTTCAAGAGAACCTTCCTCAGTAACTGGGAGAGAGTCAGACCGCAAGCGCGCGCACCCGGTGCGCATTTTTCGCATGCGCGTCACGTCGCCTCTGGCTACGGACAAATCCATTCTTAAACTCGCGGCAATTGAAAGGTCACGGGTCACGCCCGCGACTTGCGCGAGGATCACCCGTGCGGCCTCAATGGACCTGCTTTCTGCGTTCATTCCTCTCGGATTGCCTTGGCGAGCCCTCTGCGATACCCGGTGCAGTCCTCGAAGGAAGGCAGCAGACCTTGTCGCCCGGCTTCCTCCAACGTCGGCGCGGCGGCGTCCTTGCCGGAAAGGCGGGGGGCGAGTTCCCCGGGCCAGGCGATGGCCAACTCGGGGTCGAGCGGGTTGATCCCGTACTCGCGCTGCGGTGCATAACCCTCGGAACAGAGGTAGACGACGGTGGAATTGTCCTCCAGCGCCATGAAGGCGTGGCCCAGCCCCTCCGAGATGTAGACGCAGCTGTGTGTCGTGTCGTCGAGCCTGACCGCTTCCCACTTCCCGAAGCTCGGAGAGCCGGTGCGAATGTCGACCACCACATCGAGGACGGCGCCGCTGACACAGGTGACGAACTTGGCCTGGCCCGGTGGGACCGATGCGTAGTGGACACCGCGCAGAGTGCCGAGAACGGAACGGGAGCAGTTGGCCTGCTCGAGTCGGAGTGCTTGGCCCGTGGAATCACGGAACTGTTTCCCCTTGAACCACTCATGGAATCTGCCCCTGATGTCCGTGAACACCTTGGGCGTGTCCACCCAGGCCCCTTCGATACCCAGTGGCTCCAAGTGAATGCTCCTTTCCGTCGCGCATTCCGTTCAGGGACGGCCCATCGGTTCTTCGTGGCGCGCTCCGCCGCCTCTTTGCGGCACGACGACATGCCGGTAGTCCTCCAGCAGCCCCAGCAGGTAGTGGCCGTATCCGCTCTTGAGCAGGGGCCGGGCCAGTTCCCGGAGCCGGTCGTCGTCGATCAGGCCGGCCCGCCACACCGCTTCCTCCACGCACCCGACCTTGAAGCCCTGGCGCTCCTCGATCACCCGGACGAATTCCGACGCCTGCATCATCGAAGTGAAGGTCCCGGTGTCCAGCCACGCGGTGCCGCGGTCCAGCCGGGTGACCTGCAGCGTCCCGGCCTCCAGATAGACCCGGTTGAGGTCGGAGATCTCCAACTCGCCCCGGGCGCTGGGCCGCAGACCGCGGGCGATCTCCACGACGTGATGGTCGTAGAAGTAGAGACCGGGCACGGCGTAACGGGACTTCGGCCTTGCCGGTTTCTCCTCGATGGACAGCGCCCGGCCCGACTCGTCGAACTCCACCACGCCGTAGGCCGAGGGGTTGGCGACCTGGTAGGCGAATACCCTCCCGCCCTTGAGGTCGTCGTGGCGGGCCAGCCGCGTGCCGAGGCCACTCCCGTAGAAGATGTTGTCGCCCAGGATCAGGGCCACCGACTCGTCGCCGATGAAGTCCGCCCCGAGGAGGAATGCCTGGGCGATTCCCTCCGGGCGCTCCTGCGCCATGTACTCCAGCCGCAGGCCGAGTTGACGGCCGTCGCCGAGCAAGCGGCGGAACTGGTACTGGTCTTCGGGGGTGGTGATGATCAGGATCTCGCGCACACCGGCCATCACCAGTGTGGAAAGCGGGTAATAGACCATCGGCTTGTCGAAAACCGGCAGCAGTTGCTTCGACACCGAGCGGGTCAGTGGCCACAGTCGCGAGCCGGTACCCCCGGCCAGGAGAATTCCGCGCATGGCAGCACCCTATGCGAATTGCCCATAAATGCCGGTTTGTTACGCGTCAACAAGGAATGTTTCGGACATACTGATCGCCGTCGCGCCCGGATGCCGTCCGCACGGCGCGATCGAGCGCGACCTGAACGGAGTCCGGAATGCTCGACACAGCCGCCGAGACCCCCCGCCGGCACACCGCTGATTCGACGATGCTGGCGCTGGCTGCATACACCACGGTGGCGGTAGCCCTCTTGGTCCGTATGCTTCTGTTGCCCCGCGAGTCGGGCGACTACGTCACCTTTCTCGCACCCTGGTACTGGCACATCGTGAGCCACGGAGGGTTCCACGCCCTCGCCGACCCCAGCTTCTCGGACTACAACGTCCCCTACCTCTATCTGATGGCCGCGCTGACGTACCTGCCGCTGTCGTCACTGGTGGGCATCAAGTGGATCTCGATGCTGTTCGACCTGGCGCTGGCGTACTACACCTTCCGGATTGTGTGCCTGTTCCGGCCCACGCACCGCTGGGCGGCCCTCGGCGCGGGCGCGATCGTACTCTTCC
Source organism: Streptomyces herbicida (assembly GCF_032656585.1). Taxonomy (NCBI): domain Bacteria; kingdom Bacillati; phylum Actinomycetota; class Actinomycetes; order Kitasatosporales; family Streptomycetaceae; genus Streptomyces; species Streptomyces herbicida. The sequence goes on along the minus strand of NZ_JAUYWJ010000001.1, from coordinate 320,558 downwards.
TGCCCACCGTCGTCATCAACAGCGCATGGTGGGGGCAGTGCGACGCCGTCTACACGGCCTTTCTGGTCGGTGGGCTCTACCACACGCTGCGCCACCGGCCGTGGTGGGCATACACGTTCTTCGGGATCGCGTTGGCGTTCAAGTTCCAGGCGGTTTTCCTCTTCCCCTTCCTGCTCGTACTGGTGCTGGTGGGGCGGGTGCCGTGGCGGTGCCTGCTCGCCGTCCCCGCGGCGTACCTCGCACTCGACGTCCCGGCCCTCATGATCGGCGCCGACCCGGGGCGGCTGCTGACGGTCTACGCCCAGCAGACGGACAGGTACCACTTCCTGACCGTCAACGCGCCGTCCGTGTACCAGTTCGTGTCGGTGCCCGGTGACACCGACCCCGTGCGCAGCGCAGGCGTTGTGGTCGCGGGGGTGCTTGTGTCGCTCCTGATGGGGCTGGCGGTCTGGTCCCTGCGGCGCCGCCGGCACGGCATGCCGGACTCCGGCCTTCGCGTGCCGGAACTCACGGACACCCGGATCATGTTGCTGGCCACCTGCTCCGCGATCGTGGTGCCGTTCCTGCTGCCCTCGATGCACGAGCGGTATTTCTACGCCGCGGACGTGCTCACCGTGATGGCCGCGTTCCGACTGCCCCGGCAGCTTTGGTGTCTACCGGTGCTGGTGCAGCTCGCCTCGTACGGCAGCTACCTGACGATCATGTCCCCGGAGGTGGCTCCGTATCTGTCGATGCCCGCGCACGGCGCGCTGATGCTGCTGGCCTTGGTGATCGTGCTCCGGACGACGGTCCAGGAGTTCCGCCGCGCGCCCGAAGCGCCGGCCGTGCCCAGCCAGCCGGTCGCCGACAGCACCACGGCCGAGCCGGCCCGGACATAGCGGACTCGAAGGTCCCTCCAAGGCGAGGGCCCGGCACGCTTCGTCAGCGTGCCGGGCCCTCGCCTTGGGGGGACCGAGTCTTATGGACGGTTTTCCCGCAGGCCCTAGCCGCCGAGGAAGTCCTGTCGGGTCCCGTGGCCGCGTCGCGGGCCCGGCCAGGAGATGCCCTGCGCGGAGGCGATCGCCGCACCGGTGTCGTCGGCGACGAAGTAGGTCGGGCGCCGCTGGACGGCGGAGTACACACGGCCGATGTACTCGCCGAGCACGCCCAGGCAGATGAGCTGGACGGCGCCGATGAAGAGCACGGCGATGATCAGGGAGGCCCAGCCGGGGGCGGTGTTGCCCGCCGAGTACACCGCCAGCGTGTACACGAGCGTGCCCAGGCAGACGAAGAAGGCGAGGGCGCCGAGCCAGGTGGCCAGGCGCAGCGGGGCGACGGAGAAGCTGATGATGCTGTCGACCGCCAGCAGGATCATCTTGCGAAGCGGGTACTTGGTGTGCCCGGCGACGCGTTCGTCGCGGTGGTAGGTGACCTCTCCGCTGGGGAAGCCGAACCAGGGCACCAGGAGCCGGTACACCTGCGGCTGGTCGGGCAGGGCCTTCAGGGCGTCGAGGACGTTGCGCGACAGCAGGCGGAAGTCGCCAGCCTGGGCGGGGACGTGGTTGCCGACCATGCGGCGCATGAGCCAGTAGTACGCCCCGGCCGTGTTGCGCTTGAAACCGGTGTCGGTGGAGCGGTTGGCGCGTACTCCGTAGACGATGTCCAAGTGCCGGGCGCGGGCCAGGTCCAGCATCTCCGGGATCTTCTCCGGGGGGTCCTGGAGATCGGCGTCGAGGCTCGCGGCGTAGCGGCCGCGGGCGTGGTGCAGGCCGGCGGTGAGCGCGGCCTGGTGTCCACTGTTGCGGCGCAGCCGTACCATCCGCAGCTGCGGCCAGCCGGCCCGCAGCTCCTCCAGCAGTTCCACCGTCCGGTCCGTGGAGCCGTCGTCCACCGCGACGACCTCGTACAGCTCGCCCGTGGCGTCCAGCACCGGCCGCAGCCGCCCCGCCAGCGCCGGCAATGCCTCTTCCTCGTTGAACATCGGAATCACGACCGACAACTCGACGGCCGACTCGAGCCGGTCAGCGGGGTCGTGGAGCACATCAATCATTCGGAGATGCCAGCCCATCCTCGAGCGGGTCGGCGCAAAAATGCGCCCGATTTGCTCGCATACGGTACTGTCTGGGGTTGTTTCAGCGCGTCAGACACACGTTCTCGAACCCCGGGTGCCGTAATCGATGCCGAACTCCACCGAGACCGCCGCCGATGTGACCGAGGCCGGGATCGCCCGGCAGTTGCCGGTTTTCGCGATCATCGGCGTGCTGTCCACCGCCGCGTATCTGGGCCTGTACACGGCGCTGCGGCCGGTGCTCGACGCCCAGTCCGCCAACCTGGTCGCGCTGCTGGTCACGGCCGTGGCGAACACCGCCGCCAACCGCCGGTTCACCTTCCGGGTACGCGGCACGGACGGCGCCGCCCGGCATCAACTCCAGGGGCTGGTGGCCTTCTTCGCCGGGCTCGCGCTGAGCAGCGGGGCCCTCGCCGTGGTGCACCGGACCCTGCCCGACGAGACGCAGGTGGAGGTCGGCGCACTGATCGTGGCCAATGCCGCAGCGACGGCGCTCCGCTTCGTGCTGCTGCGGCTGTGGGTCTTCAGAGGACCCTGACTCGCCCTGCCTCCAGAGGACCCCGACTCCCGAAAACGGGTCCGGGGCCCGCGCCGTACGCCGTTGTACGGTGCGGGCCCCGGGGCCCTTCTTCATGGTGCTGTCACCGCGGCCGGCCGTGACGATCGCTGGTCAGGGCATCCGAGGACCGGCCGCGGAGTCTTTTCGCGCGGGCCTCAGCCCAGGCGCTCCACCAGCGCCCGGTACTCGTCCCACAGCTCCTTCGGGGTGTGGTCGCCGAAGGTGTTGAGGTGCTCGGGGACCAGCGCCGCCTCCTCGCGCCAGACCTCCTTGTCCACGGTGAGGAGGAAGTCCAGGTCGGAGTCGGCCAGTTCGAGCCCGTTGGTGTCGAGGGCCGCCTTGGTCGGCAGGATGCCGATGGGGCTCTCCACGCCCTCGGCCTTGCCGTCGAGGCGCTCCACGATCCACTTCAGGACGCGGCTGTTCTCACCGAAGCCCGGCCAGACGAACTTGCCCGCGTCGTTCTTGCGGAACCAGTTGACGTAGTAGATCTTCGGCAGCTTGGACTGGTCCTTGTCCTTGGCCACGTCGATCCAGTGGGCCATGTAGTCGCCCATGTTGTAGCCGCAGAAGGGCAGCATCGCGAAGGGGTCGCGGCGCAGCTCGCCGACCTTGCCCTCGGCGGCGGCGGTCTTCTCGGAGGCGACGTTGGCGCCCAGGAACACGCCGTGGTTCCAGTCGAAGGACTCCGTCACCAGCGGCACCGCGCTGGCCCGGCGGCCGCCGAACAGGATCGCCGAGATCGGCACGCCCTTCGGGTCCTCCCACTCCGGCGCGATGATCGGGCACTGGGAGGCGGGGACCGTGAAGCGGGCGTTGGGGTGGGCGGCCGGGGTCTCGGACGCCGGCGTCCAGGCGTTGCCCTTCCAGTCGGTCAGGTGGGCCGGGAGTTCCTCCGTCATACCCTCCCACCAGATGTCGTTGTCGTCGGTGAGGGCGACGTTGGTGAAGACGGCGTTGCCCCAGAGGGTCTTCATCGCGTTGGCGTTGGTGTGCTCACCGGTGCCGGGCGCGACGCCGAAGAAACCGGCCTCGGGGTTGATCGCGTACAGGCGGCCGTCCTGGCCGAAGCGCATCCAGGCGATGTCGTCGCCGATGGTCTCGACCGTCCAGCCGGAGATCGTCGGCTCCAGCATGGCGAGGTTCGTCTTGCCGCAGGCGCTCGGGAAGGCCGCGGCGACGTACTTCGACTCGCCCTGCGGCGGGGTGAGCTTGAGGATCAGCATGTGCTCGGCGAGCCAGCCCTCGTCACGGGCCATGACGGAGGCGATGCGCAGCGCGTAGCACTTCTTGCCGAGCAGGGCGTTGCCGCCGTAGCCGGAGCCGTAGGACCAGATCTCGCGGCTCTCGGGGAAGTGCGAGATGTACTTGGTCTGGTTGCACGGCCAGGGGACGTCCTCCTGGCCCGGCTCCAGCGGGGCACCGAGGGTGTGCACGGCCTTGACGAAGAAGCCCTCGTCGCCGAGTTCCTCCAGGACCGGCTGTCCCATGCGGGTCATCGTCCGCATCGACACGGCGACGTACGCCGAGTCCGTGATCTCCACGCCGAGCGCGGAGAGCGGCGAGCCCAGCGGGCCCATGCAGAACGGGACCACGTACATCGTGCGGCCCCGCATGGAGCCACGGAACAGGCCATTTTCCCCCTGGAAGATCTCCCGCATCTCCGCGGGCGCCTTCCAGTGGTTGGTGGGGCCGGCGTCCTCCTCCTTCTCGGAGCAGATGAAGGTGCGGTCCTCGACGCGTGCGACGTCGGTCGGGTCGGAGGCCGCGTAGTAGGAGTGGGGGCGCTTGACCGGGTCCAGCTTCTTGAAGGTGCCCCTGGTGACGAGCTCGTCGCAGAGTCGCTCGTACTCGGCCTCGGATCCGTCACACCAGACCACGTTGTCCGGCTGGGTCAGTTCAGCGATCTCGTTGACCCACGAGATCAGTTCCTGGTGGTTGGTGGGGATGACGGGGGGAGCCGCGATGTCGCGCGCCACGATTGCTCCTAAATGAGGGATTTTGTCCTTGTCTGCCCCGTGGGGGCCGCGGCCCGGACGCTTCGTAGCCGCTCATCCGGTGCCGACCGCACTCATTTGATCATCCGATGGTAGTGCGCATATGTCCAGAGCGCATCACAGGTGAGCGACGTGAGGAAGGCCACGGTTACCGCGTTTCTTTGCGTGCACGATGGGTTCGCCTGAAGGTCTTTTTGCGTTACCGCGGGTTTGCCGGTCGCGGCCGGACGCGACAGCGGCGCGAGGGCGCGACCCCGTGAGAGGATGGCCACTATCGACCCGCCATCGAGCCGGAGTGGGCCGTAACTTACGGTTCCGTAGGTACGATTCCGGTCATGACTGCGTCCGCCCCCGACGCGCCCACGGACCCGCCCGCCGCCGGCCGCGGTCCCGTCGCGCTCTCCCTGCCGCACCCGGTCAAGCCCAAGCTCCGGGGCTGGCTCCATCTCGGCATGTTCCCTGCCGTACTCGTCGCGGGGCTGGTGCTCACCGCCCTCGCCGACTCCCCCCGCGGCCGCGTGGCCTGCGGCATCTATGCCCTGACGGCATGTCTGCTGTTCGGCGTGAGCGCGCTGTACCACCGGGGCAACTGGAGCCCGCGGATGGACGGCATCCTGCGCAGGCTCGATCACGCCAATATCTTCCTGATCATCGCGGGCACCTACACCCCGCTGACGATGCTGCTGCTGCCGGGCGCCAAGGGGCAGTGGCTGCTGTGGGGCATCTGGGCGGCCGCCGCGGCCGGGATCTTCTTCCGTGTCTTCTGGGTCGGCGCCCCGCGCTGGCTCTACACCCCCTGCTATCTCGCCATGGGCTGGGCGGCGGTCTTCTTCCTGCCGGACTTCATGCGCACCGGCGGCATCGCCGTCCTGGTCCTGGTGATCGTGGGCGGCCTCCTGTACAGCGCGGGCGGCGTGATCTACGGGATCAAGCGCCCCAACCCGTCACCGCGCTGGTTCGGCTTCCACGAGGTGTTCCACTCCTTCACGCTGGCCGCCTTCGTCGTCCACTACGTCGGCATCTCCCTGGTGGCGTACCAGCACGCATAGACCCCCGCACCCCCTCTCCAGTGGCCACGGCTTGCGAGCCGTGGCCATTTTCTATTGCCTGACACCGACACCCCATTGACAGTGACTAATTTTTGAAAGCTACTCTCATTTCATGGCTACTGTCATCCACACAGAGGAAGCGCGGCGCGACCCCCGCCGCTGGTGGGCCCTCGGGGCCCTGGTCGCGAGCATGCTGGTGCTCGGCTTCGACATGACGATCCTCAATGTCGCGCTGCCGACCATGGCGGAACAGCTCGGCGCCACCACCGGTGAACAACAGTGGATGGCGGACTCGTACGTCGTCGTCTTCGCGGCGCTGATGCTCCCGGCGGGGCTGCTCGGCGACCGGTTCGGGCGGCGGCGGATGCTGATCGCCGGGCTCCTGGTGTTCCTGGCCGGCTCGCTCGTCGGCACCCTGGCCGGCGATGTGAACTGGGTCGTCACCGCCCGCGCGGTGATGGGCGTCGGCGGGGCGCTGGTCATGCCGCTCGCCCTGTCCGTGCTGCCCTCGCTCTTCGGGCCGGACGAGCGCACCAAGGCCGTCGGGATCATCTCGGCCGCCTCGGCGCTCGGTCTGCCCCTCGGCCCGATCATCGGCGGCTTCCTGCTGAACCACTTCTGGTGGGGCTCGGTGTTCCTGGTCAACGTCCCGATGGTCGCCATCGGCGTCGCGGCCTGCGTCCTCCTGCTGCCCGAGACCAGCGACCCTGCCTCGCCCAAGGTCGACGCCGTCTCCACCGCGCTCACCGCGTCCGGGCTCGCCGCCCTCATCTACGCGATCATCGAGGCTCCCGACCGCGGCTGGGGCCGGACACTGGTCCTCTGTCTCTTCGCAGCAGCCGTCCTGCTGCTCACCGGACTCGTCCTGCGCGAGCGCCGGGCCGTGCGACCCATGCTCGACATGTCCCTGCTCGCCCAGCGCGGCTTTCTGCTCAACACGGTCGCAGCGACCCTGGTGATGTTCGTGCTCTCCGGCCTGATGTTCGTCCTGCCGCCGTACCTCCAGGCCGTCCTCGGCCATGACGCCCTGGGCACGGGTGTGCGTCTGCTGCCGATGATGGGCGGTCTGATGGTCGCCGCGAAGGCCGCGCAGCCGGTCGTCGAGCGGTTCGGCGCGCGCGCCGTGGTGAGCGCGGGCCTGGTCGTCCTCGCCTTCGCCGCGCTCCTCGGCAGCCGTACGACGGTCGACTCGGGCTACGGCTTCACCGCGCTGTGGCTTTCCGTCGCGGGTGTCGGCTTCGGCTTCTCGGTGGTCCCGGCGATGGACGGCGCCCTGGCCGCGCTGCCCGCCGACCGCGCCGGCAGCGGCTCCGGCCTGCTGATGACGCTGCGCCAGGTCGGCTCCGCGATCGGCATCGCCCTGCTCGGCAGCCTGCTCGCGGGCGCCTTCCGCGACCGGCTCGACGTCACCGGGCTGCCCGCGCGGGCCGCCGACACCGCCGGCGACTCCGTGGTCGCCGCGCACCTGATCGCCGAGAAGGCGGGCCCCGACAGCGCGGCCCATCTCGCCGCCTCCGCCAACGCCGCATATGTGCACGGCATGACCCTGGTCCTGCTGGTGTGCGGTATCGCCTCGCTGGTCTCCGCACTGCTGGCGGCCGCGTTCCTGCCGAGCGCGCCGGGCAGGCGCGCCACACCGCGGGAGGAGGCCCGGGCCATGGCCGCCTCCGGCACGGATGCCGGAGAATGACCACCATGACGGCCGCACGTACCTCTCCTCCCACCGACCGCTCCCGACTGGGACTCCGCGAGCGGAAGAAGATCAAGACCCGCGAGGCGATCCGCACCGCGACCTATGAACTGATCGAGGAGCAGGGGTACGACGCCACCACGATCGATCAGATCGCCGAGCGCGCCGAGGTGTCGCCGTCGACCGTCTTCCGGTACTTCCCGACCAAGGAGGACATCGTCCTCACGGACGAGTACGACCCGATCGTCCTGGACGAACTGAGGGCGCGGCCCGCGGAGGAACCCTGGACGGAGTCCGTCCGGTATGTGATGCGCCGGGCCGTCCAGCTCGGCGTCGAGGAGGATGCCCGGGTGACCCGGCTGCGGACCCGGCTGATGGTCGAGGTCCCCGCGGTGCGCTCGCGGATGATGGAGAGCATGTCGGTCACCGGCCGGATGCTCTGCCAGGCCATCGGCGAGCGCACCGGCCGGGACCCGGAGAGCCTGGAGGTGCGGGTCTACGCGATGTCCCTGGTCGGCGGCCTGATGGAGACCTCCCTGTACTGGGCCGCGAACGGTCACCGGGACGATTTCGCGGCCCTCGTCGACCGCACCCTGGACGTCCTGGAGCACGGCCTGCCCAGGGAAAACCCCTGAGCCCACGCCGCTCGCCCATGACATCCTGACGGGGTGAACGGACCCGAGATCCACGTCGAAGTAGCTCCCGAGCTCCGGCTGTTCGTCCCGAACAGCCGCCGCCATGGCAGCACCGCCCTCGCCACCGACGGCGTCTCGACCCTCGGCCATGTCATCGAGTCCCTCGGGGTCCCGCTCACCGAGGTCGGCGCGCTGGTCGTGGACGGCCGGCCGGTGCCGGTGTCGCACATTCCGACGGCCGGCGAGTCCGTGAGCGTACGGGCGGTCGAGCGGCCCCAGCGAGTCCCCGGCGCTCCCCTGCGCTTCCTCCTCGACGTCCACCTCGGCACCCTCGCCCGCCGGCTGCGCCTGCTCGGCGTGGACACGGCGTACGAGTCCACGGACATCGGCGACCCGGCGCTGGCCACCCGCTCCGCCGCCGAGAAGCGGGTCATGCTCAGCCGCGACCGCGGCCTGCTGCGCCGCCGCGAACTGTGGGCGGGCGCCTATGTCTACAGCACCCGCCCCGAAGACCAACTCCGTGACGTCCTCGACCGGTTCGCGCCCGAACTGCGTCCCTGGACGCGCTGCACGGCGTGCAACGGGCTGCTGAAGGAGGCCACCAAGGACGAGGTGGCGCACCAGTTGAAGGGCGGGACGCAGCGGTCGTACGACGTCTTCGCGCAGTGCCGGGAATGCGGGCGCGCGTACTGGAAGGGCGCGCACCACGACCAGCTGGAGGCAGTCGTGGAGCAGGCGCTGAGCATGCGTACCCAGCGGGGCTGAGTACGCGAGCCGATCACCCGGGACCGCCCGGACCGGTTGGCTGAGGTCATGACGACAGCGAAGCGCCCGCAGGCACCGGCTCCCGGCCGGTTAACCACCCGGTGGTCGGTGTGGGGACTGGCTCTGCTCATCCCCACCGTCTTCCTCTCCGCGATCGGCGTGGCCGCCACCGAGCGAGGCACCCGCTGCATCACGTACAACGAGTGCCCCCAGGTCCCGGGGGCACTCGTGTACGGCACTTTCCTCACGGCCGTCGCGGCGGGCCTGCTCGCCCTGGCGTGGCCGCGACGCCGCGGGACCAAGGGACGCGCCGCGGCCGTGGTGCTCCAGTGGAGCGCCCAGTCGCTGCTGGCCCTGGTGATCCTCAGCTACGGCCGCTGACGTCCGCCTTTCCGCAGGCGACCCCGTCCCGGTTGCGGTCGAGACCGAGCGGATCGTCCCTGCCGTTGACCTTGAGCCGGCCGTAGTGGTTCTGCTTCAGCCAGTTGCAGCGCGCGGCCGTCGTCCTCTTCACCGTCGGCGGGAAGACGGTCGGCACACAGACGTTGACCGACCCGTAGTGCCGGTCGCAGCCGGAGATCGTGGTGCTGACCTTCTGCGACGACCGCTTCTTGCCGGGCCCTGCGACCTTGCCCTCGAGGGAGTCGGCGAAGGAGTGGACGTGCGCCGAGGCGGCGGTGGCGCTGAGCGCGGCCGGGCCCTGCAGATGCACCCACTTGGCCACCGACGGCACTCCGTTGGCGTCCACCGCGAACAGCATGTACCAGCCGGGCGGTGCCAGGTTGGGGTTGCTCGTCACGTTCAGGTCGACGTTGTTGCCGTCCACCGAGAGGGGCAGGTCGACGAACCGCTGGTTCGGGTCGGAGGAGTGGGTGACCGCGGCCGGGCGGATCAGCTCCGCCTTGGCGATGGGCCTGTCCACCGTGATCCGCTGGGTGTCGCCGTACTTCCACTCCTGGTTGATCACCGAGGTGATCGTGGGCCGGGTGCCCTTGTAGAGGTAGGGCGGGGTGTAGATCGACACGTTGTGGTTCCAGCTGCCGTTGCCCGGGTTGTCACCGGTGGCCATCACCCGGCCGTCGGGCAGCAGGAACGCCGACGAGTGGTAGCCACGGGCCTCGGGGTCGGCGGCCACCGGGTCGAAGGTGTTGGCGTCCGGGTCGTAGATCGACGACTCGTACACCGGATTGGCCCGGTTGTGCAGGGCGCCGCCCGTCTCCAGGACCTTGCCGTCGGGCAGCAGGACCGCGGAGACGTACATCTTGCCCTGGGCGCCGGTCTCGGGGACCTTGCCGTTGCCGAGGTCGACCGTGCCCTGCGGGAGCGGCGGCCCGGCGACGTACGACGGGTTGGCCTGCTTGAGGTCGATGAGGTCGGTGAGCCGGTTGCCGTCCGGGTTGGTGTCGATGTTGCCGCCGCCGATGGTCAGCACCCGCTGGTCCTGCGCCGGGGGCAGCAGCACGCTCGCCGACTGGTCGCGCTCGTCCTTCTTCTGCAGGCCCGGGATCTGCGTGACCGTGTTGGCGTTGTAGTCGTAGATCGCCGACCCGGTGCCCGGGATGTTGTTGCCGAAGACATGGCTGCCCGAGTAGAAGAGGCGGCCGTCCTGCATCAGGACCATCGACGGGTACAGGCCCCAGAACGACCAGGTCTGGTTGACCTTCCACAACGGCTGCCACGCCTGGTCCTTGTCCGACCAGTACTCGGCGGTCACCGAACCGGACGAGTCCTCGCGCAGACCGCCGAAGGAGATGACGTCACCATTGCCCAGCTCGGTCGCCGAGGGGTACCAGTGGCCGTCGTTGAGGTCGTTGGTCTTGCTGTAGGTCTCGGTCTTCGGGTCGAAGATGTACGAGTCCTTGAAGCCCTCGTAGCCGTGCCCGCCCGCGACCGGGTACGCCTTGTTGCCGCTCATGACGAGCACGCGCCCGTCCTGGAGCTGGATGTGCCCCGCGCAGAACATGTCCTTCGGCGTGGGGATGACCTTGTAGGTGCCGTTCGCGGGGTCGTACACCGCGCTGGTGAACGAGCCCGCGTTGAAGTTCTCCTCGTTGTTGCCCGAGCCGGCGATGAGCAGCACCTTGCCGTTGTTCAGGACGACGGAGTGCATCGAGCGGACCGGGTTCTGCGTCGGGAGCACCGACCAGCTTCCGTTGGCGCACTGGTCGCTCGTGCCCGTGCACTGCGGAGGCGGGAGCGTGTCGGGGACCTGCTCCATGGTGTAGTCGTCGGTGGTCACCGAGCCGGTGCCGTACACCGACACACCCCAGGTGATGCGGTCGGTGCCCGCCGGGACCTCGGGGGTGCGGACGGTGGCCTGGGTGTAGCCCGACGCCATGTCGAGGGTCTTCAGGTCGGTCCAGTACTGCCAGCCCGCCGTCGTGTCGTGCCGGAAAAGCGTGATGGCGGTGTCGGGTGTCGTCGACTTGTACCAGAGGGACAGGTCGTACTGCTTGCCGGCCGTCACCACCGGCGCGCACTGGGTCGACTCGGTGATCAGCGCCTTGCGGTCCCCGTCCACCCGCCGGGTGAGCGTGACCTTCATGGCCTTGGAACCGGAGTGGGCGTCGGAGACGGTGGCGAAGCTGAAGTCGTTGTTGCCCCAGCCGGACTTCTCCCAGCAGTACGGCATGTCGTCCGTACCGGCGGACTCGAAGCCCGGGTTCTTGACGAGGTTGGCGGCCTCGGCGGACTGCGGTGAGGTGAGGAGAAGACCGGCGGTCAGGGCCCCGACCCCGACCAGTGCCGTCCTTCTTCGGTGCAGGTTCACACGGCTCTCCTTGCTGCGGTGCGGGCCCTCCCGCGACGCGGGAGGTAGACCAGCGCTTCGGTACCGACGAAGCGCAGGACGAAGGTCGTCACCAGCGCGAGCGCGGTGGCGGGCAGCGCGCCCATCCCGAACCGGTCGACGAGCAGCGCGATCAACGGGATACGCAGCACCAGGTCGGCGTTGGCGAGCAGCGCGAACCGGCCGACGCGGTCCCACCAGCGGCGGTGCGCGCGCCGGTCGCGGAACAGGAGGTGCTCGATGAGCAGGAAGTTCCAGGCGACGCCGAACTGATTGGCGAGGATCTCGGCGGGGACGTAGTGCATGCCCAGCACGGTCAGTGCCCACAGGCCGGCCAGGTTGGGCACGAAGCCGGTGGCGCCGATCAGGCCGAAGGCGACCATGCGGGCGACCGGTGAGGCGGTGCGCAGGCCGACCAGATGACGCAGGAAGCGGAAGCCCTCCTGGGCGGTCGACTTGGACTCGCCGGCGAACCGGTCCTGGAAGACGAACGGCACCTCGGCGACCGCACGCGGCCGGCTCCGCACGGCGAGCTCCAGCAGGATCTTGTAGCCGAGGGGCTTGAGTACCTCCGCCGTGACCGCGCTGCGCCGGATGGCGAAGAAGCCGCTCATCGGGTCGCTGATGCCGTGCAGCTTGCGCGGGAAGAGGGACTTGGTCAGCCAGGTCGCCCCGCGCGAGACGGCCACCCGGTAGCTGCCGGCGAGCCCGGCCCGGCTGCCGCCCTTGATGTACCGGGAGGCGACGACGAGCCCGGCGTTCGATCGCTCGCCGGTGGCGATCAGCTCCGGTACCAGGGACGGCGGATGCTGGCAGTCGCCGTCCATCACGACGATCCACTCCGAGGCGGCCGCCTTCAGGCCCTCGACCACCGCCCCGCCGAGTCCGCCGACCGCCTCCTCGCGGTGCAGCACGGTCACCGGGAACGGGCAGTCCTGCGCGGCCTGCCGGATGACCTCGGGCGTGTCGTCGGTGGAGTCGTCCACGAAGACGACCTCGCAGGGCAGCCGGGCGGGCACCGACTCGGTGATCTGGTGCAGCAACTGCCGGATGTTCGCGGACTCGTTGAAGGTCGGTACGACGATGGTGACGGCACCGGGCTCGGCCACCTCGGCGCCCTGGACGGCCGGATCGCCCAGCTCACCGGGGACCGTGTACTCGTGGCTGCTCATCGCTCGCCTCCCGCGGCTGCCGTCTGGATCTTCCGGATCTCGATGCGGTCGGGTCCTCTTCCGAAGGTGGCGACCGGGGTGGAGTGCTGGATGGCGGCCTTGACGTTGGGCAGGTCGCGGGCGTCCCGCCGGACCGTCGGCGAGGCGACCACGTAGTCGATGTCCTTCCAGCCGTGCGGCATGGTCTTCGTCACGGCCGGGTCGAGGTCGGCCTTGTAGAACCAGATGGCGCCAAGGCCGGGCTGGTAGCCGTGATGGACCAGGTCCAGCCACAGCGCGTCGTCGACGAGGACCCGGGTGTGCCCCGGGTCGCCCACCTTGCTGCCGAGCCACTTCGAGGCCTGCCGGTAGGAGGCGTTGGCGTCGGCGGTGACGGCGGTGCGGTCGCCGTCGTACCAGTGCGGTACGACATAGACGCCGGCGGCGACGGCGAGGACGGCGGCGAGCGCGTACCGGCCCGCGGTGACATACCGGTTCTCGTTCGCGGACCGCCGTCTGCGCAGCACGGCGTGGGCCACGGAGGCGGTGCCCCCGGCGAGCACCAGCGCGAGGAAGGGCAGGGCACCGATGACGTACATGGCGGGCAGGTAGCCGTTGGGCCGCATCGCCACCAGGGCCAGGATCGCCACGGTCAGCGCCGGTCCGGCGAGGGCGCGGGCGGTGACCGACCAGCGCCAGGTGACGAGGAGCAGCAGCGCCCCGGCCAGGCCGCCGAGGGGCAGCACACGGTCGTAGTACAGCCAGGAGTGGAGCACTCCGTACGAGCCGGACGACGTGTCGAGGATGAAGCCCGAACCCGGCCTGGACATCTGGTACTTGATGCCGTCCCAGAGTGACACGTGGCCGCTGCCCGGCAGCAGCTCGCCCTTCAGGAGGGCGAAGAGGGGGTAGGAGAAGCCGGCCAGGACACAGGCGGTGATCGCTCCGGTGAGGGCGAACTTACGGGTGTCGCGGTGGCTGTGGCGCCACATGGTGAGCAGCAGGGCGGGCAGGACGACGAGCATCGTTTCCTTGGTGAGCACACCCGCGGCGGCCGCGAGTCCCGCACCGAAGTGGTGCCACAGGTGCCGGCTGGGCGAGGCGGCGAGACAGAACGCCAGCAGCAGCCACATCACGGCGATGTTGTCGAGGAAGATCTCGCGCTGGAGCACGACGGCGAGCGGCGACAGCCCGAAGAGCACCATGCCGAGCCCGGCCGCCCAGCGGGGCAGCGACAGGCGACGCCCGAGGACATAGACGAGGACCGCGCTGACGGCGCTGATCACCAGCATCGCGATGCGCATGCTGCCGACGGTCATCGAACCCGGGCTGACCGCGGACGGGATCCAGGTGAGCAGTGCTATCTGGATCCAGCCCAGCGGCGGGTGGTCGTACCAGTAGGTGTAGTGGGCCAGGCCCTTGCCCTGCTGCACGGCCCAGGCCTGGGCGAGATAGGTGCCCTCGTCGTCGCTGAGGGTCGGGTAGTCGGCGATGTTCCAGCCCTGGACGACGAGGATCGCCACGAGGAGCACTCCGCACAGGAGCAGGTCGGAACGGGAGGAGCGGAGTCGGCTCGGCGGCGTTGTTCGACCGGTCGAACGCTCCTTGGGTACAGGTCGGCGCTGCGCGGGGACCTTCGGAGCGGTCACCACGGGAAGGGTGGAGGTCACGCAGGAACGTCCTCTCGGGTCGTCTCGGCCGCGGTGAGGTGCGCGCCGACGTGGGTGGTCAACTCCCAGTCGTTACGGCCGCGCTGCTCACGCCATACGGCGCGGATCGCGGCCCCTGCGAGGAGGACCTGGTAGAAAGGGCCGCCCACGATCAGCTTCACGTAGTGGACGAGGCGGACACGGAGGCCGTACTGCTTGCCGAAGTCGTGCAGCCCGACCACCTCGAAGACGAAGGTGACGGCGGCGGTGACCAGGGGCAGGAAGGTCAGGAAGGCGACCCCGACGGGGACGTCCAGGAAGAGCGCCACGGCGGCGTTGAGCGGTATGACGACTCCGGAGAAGGCCTGCAGGAACGGCGTCATCAGCGTGTACCGGGCGAGCAGCCGCTGCCCGAATCCCGGGAGCTGCTTCCAGTCCTTCTTCCGGTAGACCTGCAGGAAGCCCTGGTTCCAGCGGGTGCGCTGCTTCAGCAGCGACATCAGCGAGCCGGGCGTCTCCTCGCGGGTGACCATGTCGGAGTCGTAGGCGACGACGACCTTCTTGCCGACGCTGGACAGGCGAACGCCCAGGTCGCAGTCCTCGGCGAGGCAGTTGGGGTCCCAGCCGTCGGCTTCCCTGAGCACGTCCGTGCGGACGAAGACGGTGTTGCCGCCGAGCGGGATGAACCCCTTCTGCGCGTGCAGGTGCAGCCGGGAGCGGAACCAGAAGAAGTACTCCAGGCAGTTGCGCAGGCTGTACCAGCTGGAGTGGAAGTTGATGAGCTGGACGCCGCCCTGGACCACGTCGGCCCCCGTCGTCCGGAAGGCGTGGTCGACGTGGGCCAGGAGTTCCGGGTGGACCTGGTCCTCGGCGTCGAAGACCCCGACGACGTCGCCGCGGCAGTGCGGCAGCGCCGTGTTCATGGCCTTGGGCTTGTTCTTCTTCTCGTGCGTGTCGACGACGACACGGACACGCGGGTCGCGCTCGGCGGCCGCGTTGGCCACCGCCGTGGTCTCGGGGTCGTCGTGCCCCACGATCACGATGATCTCGAAGTCGGTGTGCGTGGATTCCAGCAGCCGCTGGATGGTGTGGTCGAGCACGGCCTGTTCGTGCCGCGCCGGCAGCAACAGCGAGAACGACAGATGTTCGTCCCCGTCCGGTCTGCTGAACCGGGTGGAGGCGAGCACTTCGGGCGTGCGCCACGCGTGCATCTGCCACCACAAGGTGAAGGCCGCCATCCAGAACAACGCAAGCGAGACGGCAGCAATGAAGACAGACGTGAGCAAAAAGATCCCCCCAGATCCCCATATCCCCCCGGCGCGACGTGGCATCCCGCCCGTCGCGTCACGATGGAGAGATTATGAGTGTTCTGTGAAGCGCGCAGGCCTTTTCAGTGAAGAGCGTGTTTCCTCACAATCACGCCCTCGGTGAGCAATTCGAACGCTAGTCACGTTTACGACAGTTGGGCCTATGTCGTTTCAGCTGTTCAGCGCCGTGCGCAGCCGTTCCGGATCGGTCGTCGGGGCGTCGCAGGCGAAGTTACGGCAGACATAAGCGGCCGGCTCGCCGCCAATCAGCGGACGGTCGGCGAGGAGGGGGAACTCGTCGCTTTCCGGTGAACCGAACGCGACCACCGCACCGGGCGCGGTACCCAGGAGTGCGGTACGGTGCAGGGCCCTTGTCGCCCGGTCGTCGAGCGCGGGACCCACGACCGCGATCTCACGCGGGCCGTCGAGCAGTGCCTCGGCGACGGCGAGCCCCCAGCCGATGAACCGCGGCACGCGCGGCCCGAGCGCCTTCACCGCGCCCAACGCCCTTTCGGCCGCGGCGCGATGCGGCTCGGAACCCGTCTGGGCGGCGTAGCTCAGCAGGGCTCCCGCGGCGGCGGTCCAGCCGGAGGGGGTGGCGTTGTCGGTGGGGTCCTGCGGCCGGCGGATGAGCCGTTCGGCGTCGGCGGCGGTGTCGAACAGGGCGCCGCTGTCCGGGTCGGTGAAGCGGGTGAGCACATGGTCGAGGAGCAGTCCGGCGAACTCCAGCCACACGCCTTCCCCGGTCACGGATGCCAGCGCGAGGAAGCCCTCGGCGACGTCGGCGTAGTCCTCCAGCACACCGGAGTTGGCACCGATCCGGCCGTCCTTGCTGGTGCGGGCCAGGTGTGCGTGGTCGTCCAGGTGCAGCCGTACGAGGAGATCGGCGGCGCCGACCGCGGCCTCGACCAGGTCGGGGCGGTCGAAATAGGCGCCGGTCTCGGCGAGCGCCGCGACGGCCAGCCCGTTCCAGGCCGCCACGATCTTGTCGTCACGGCCGGGGGCCGGACGCTCGGCACGCGTGGCGAGCAGCCGCCCCCTGATGGACGCGATCCTCGCGGCGTCGAACACTCCCTCGTCCTGCCGGAGTTGCAGCACCGACTGCCCGTCCTCGAAGGTGCCCTCCTCCGTCACCCCGAAGTAGTGGGCGGCGAGTTCGGCGTCGTCCCCGAGGGCCTCGCGGAGCTGGTCGGGCGTCCAGGCGTAGTACGCGCCCTCGACGTGCCTGCCCGTGCCGTCGTCGCTGTCGGCGTCGAGCGCCGAGGCGAAACCGCCCTCGCTCGTGCGGAGTTCACGGACCATGAAGTCGGCGGTCTCCAGGGCGACACGGCGGGCGAGGTCGGAGCCGGTGGACCGCCACAGATGGGCGTACACGCGGCACAGGAGCGCGTTGTCGTAGAGCATCTTCTCGAAGTGCGGCACGACCCAGTCGCGGTCGACGGAGTACCGGGCGAAGCCGCCGCCGAGCTGGTCGTAGATGCCGCCGCGCGCCATGCGCTCACAGGTGTCCCGCGCCATCTGCAACGCGCCCTCGGAGCCGGTCCGCGCGTGGTGGCGCAGCAGGAACTCGACGACCATGGACGGTGGGAACTTCGGCGCGCCGCCGAATCCGCCGCGCTGCGGGTCGTACTCGCGGGTGAGCCCGAGGAGTGCCCGGGCGAGCTCCTCCTCGCCGGGGACCTGCGCGGTCTGGTAGTCGATCTCGCGTCCGGCCAGGTCCCGCACGATCTTCCCGGCGACCTCGGTGACCTCGTCGCGCCGCTCACTCCAGGCCTGCCGGACCCCTTCCAGCACCTGCCGGAAGGAGGGCATGCCGTGGCGGGGGGCGGGCGGGAAGTAGGTGCCGAAGTAGAAGGGTTCGGCGTCCGGCGTGAGAAACACGGTCATGGGCCAGCCGCCCTGCCCGGTCGCGGCCTGGACGGCCTCCATGTAGACGGCGTCGACGTCGGGGCGTTCCTCGCGGTCGACCTTGACGCTGACGAAGTGCTCATTCATGAAGGCGGCGGTGACATCGTCCTCGAAGCTTTCACTGGCGAGGACATGGCACCAGTGACAACTCGAATAGCCGACACTGAGCAGCACTGGTACCTCGCGCCGCCGTGCTTCCTCGAATGCCTCTTCCGACCAAGGCCACCAGTCGACCGGATTGTCAGCGTGCTGGAGCAGGTACGGGGACGTCTCATGAGCCAATCGGTTCGGCATACCCCCATCCTGCCCCACATGGTCCAGACCGTCGCAAGAAAGGCCGCCCATCAGCCGACCGCCGCGGTCGATGGGCTGTGATCCGGGAGACGCCACAGGGGCTCTACCCGCGAGTAGTCCCAGCGATGGCGCGGGCAGCCTTTCCACCGATGCGTTCATTGATCGTCTGCTCGACCAGCGTGGACTCTTCGGGATGCAGCGTGATCCTGTCCCCGAGCCAGCCGAACGGGCGCGGTCCTGCGAGTAGGGATCCCGGACGCCTCGCTGATCGACGTAGACACGGCCAGGCCGACTGGTCAGCGCGGCGAAGAATCGGGCGAGATCCTCAGGGCGCCGATACAGGCGGTCGTCGCGACGCAGACGACCCCGTCGAGCGCCCGCCCGTCCGCCACATCGCCACGCTTCAGGTCGCCGAGGAGACGGTCGAACCCAGGTCTCGCCACTCCCGGCTTCGATGCGGTGCATCCGTTGTCGGTGTACACGGCGACCACCTGACAGCCGTGCTCATGAGCGATTCGTTCATTGATCCGCAACTGATGACGGACCCCGTGCCCGTCCCGCTGGCGGAAATCCTCCGACGTACGGGCATAGGACGTCACGCGATTCAGCCCAGGCCCACAGTGCGCCACAAGATCGTCCACAAGACCCCCGTTCGACAACCAGAGCGACTCCAACAAGAACGATCGAGTGGACTCAGGGTCACGGAAGTGGAGTCAGTGATCGTCGCCCCCTCGCGCTCCCGCCTCCCCCGAAGGACACTCGTAGTCAAAGGAGTTGCCGCCGGAGGGGGACGTGACATGCGGGACAGCCATCGGGCGGAGGCCGAGCGGCTGGTGGTCCGGGCCGTGGAGGAGGAGGTACGGCGCTCGGGCGGGCGCGTGGACGGACAGGTACTGCTGTCACGGGCGCGCGGCGCACTGGACGCCATGGCCCAGACCGCGGCGGAGGAGTACGAGGCCTATACACGCCGCCTGGACGAGGCCGATGCGGGACGGCAGACCTTCGGACAGCGCTACGCACGCGAAGGTGCCGGAACTCCCCTGCTGATAGCGGCCGTTGCCGCGGTCGCCGCCACCGTGGCCGACCTCTCCCTCGGCACCGGCGCGGGCACTGCGGTGGGCGCGGGCGTGGCCGTGGGCGTCGTGGGCGCGGCCGCCACCGTCGTGAAGGTGGCGGGCTCCCATCTGCCCGCCGCCCACCACCGCGCCGGAGCCGTCGGACAGCCGGGCGGCCCCGAGCAGTTGCGCCTGCAGTGGCTGACGGCACTGGAGGTGCGCGGCATCCGCCCGTTCCTCGACCAGCAGCGGGTGCTCAGCGCCTCCACCGGCCCGAAGAAGACCGGCCCTCGGCTGCGCGGCTCGGACAAGAGCGCGGCGGCTCGCAGGCGTACGGTGCTGGAGCAGTCGTTCGGCCAACTTCCGGAGCCGCAAGGGCCGTTCGCGGGGCGGCGGCAGGAGCTGGCCCGGATCCGGCAGTGGGTGCAGGCGGCCAGGGCGGCCACGGAGACCCGGCCGACCGTGGTCGTACTGCACGGGACGCCCGGCTCCGGCCGCACCACGCTCGCCGTCCGCGCCACACACGACCTCAAGGACCACTTCCGCGGCGCCGTCGTCGTCGATCTGCGCGGTGACAGCCGGGACGAACCGCCGCTGCCCACCCGCGACGCCCTGCTGCATCTGCTCAACCGGTTCGGCGCGCCCCGCGAACAGCTCCTGTTCCGCGAGCGCTCCTCCCCGGACCAGCAGGTCAAGCGACTGAGCGAGCTGTACCACCAGCATCTGACGGGCCTTCCGGTGACGATCGTGCTGGACGACGCCTCGGACCCCGAGCAGGTGTGCACGCTCGTCCCCGAGCGCTCCGACAGCCTGGTCCTGGTCACCGCCCGGGAAGCTCTCGACCTGCCCGCGGACCTTTCGGCCTGGGTGCACCACCTCCCGGTCGAGTCGCTGGACGCGGCCGGCTCCGAGGAACTGCTGGGTGCGGCCGCGCAGGAGATGTCCGGGCCCTACGACGCCGAATCGGCCGACCGGATCAGGGAGTTGTGCGGCGGGCTGCCGCTGGCGCTGCGCATCGCCGGCTCGGCCCTGGGCCCGCGCTCACCGCGCCGGCTGGCCACGGACCTGGCGGCGTACGGACCGGTGGAACCGGTCGAGCGCGCGCTGTGGCTGCGCTACAGCGACCAGTCCGAGTCCGGGCGCCGGCTGCTGAGAAGACTCGCCATCGCCGGCCGCGCCTCGCTCGGCGCGGCGGCGGCCGCCGCCCTGCTCGCCACGGACGAGGCGGAGGCGACCCGCCATCTGGTGGCGCTCGCGCAGGCGGGGCTGATCGACCATGTCCGCGGCAGCCGCTACCGGTTGCACGATCTGGTCCGCGCCTTCGCCCAGGCCCGTCTCCTGGACGAGGAGGAGCCTGCCGAGCGTACGGCCGCGCAGGAGCGCCTGATCGTGAACTACGCGGAACTCGCCGACTCCGTGCTGCGTCTGGTCGACGGCAATGTGTCCACCCGCTCGGACCGCTTCAGCCCGCACGGCTTCACCTCCCTCGACGAGGCGCTGCGCTGGCTGGACGACGAGTCGAGCTTCATCACGGCGGCCCTGCGCCACGCGGAGGGCGTGAACCAGGCGGCCGTACTGAACCTGCTCGGCGCGCTGTGCGACTACTGCCTGCTGCGCGGCGACCTCTACCGCCTCGGCGAGATCAGCGAACTGGCACAGGCCGTCGACCAGGGCCTGCTGGTGCGCTCGGTGCAGTGGCGCACCGGCATCGCGGCCCGCCAGCTGGGCGAGCTGGACAAGGCCCGTACCACCCTGACCTCCGTCGTCGATCTCTACATGGAGGCGCATCACGACGCGGGCGCCGCCCGTGCCCTGTGCTCGCTCGGCATCACGCTGCACCACCAGGGCAATCTCACGGAGGCGGCGGCGAAGCTGCAGGAGGCCCTGGATCTGCAGGCGGCGCCCGAACTGGCGACGGACCGCGCCTGGACGATGCACGCGCTGGCCGCGGTCCAGCGCGACCGCGGCCGGCTGCCGGAGGCGCTGGACCTGCTCGGCAGGTCCCTGGTCCTGCACCGCGAGGGCGGATCCGTGCACGGCGAGGCGTGGGCCCACTTCCAGCTGGGCCAGCTGGGGCTGCGGACGGGGGACGTGCCGCGTGCGGAGGAAGAGCTGCGGGCAGCCCTGGAACGCTACGGCCGTACCCGCGACGCCCGCGGCGAGGCCTGGGCGCTGACCCAGCTGGCCCGTGCCCGGCTGGTGGCCGGCGACCCGTCCCCGGCGGTGGACGGACTGCGTGGGGCGGCCGCCCGGCACCGCGACAACGAGGACGTGCGCGGCGAGGCCTGGACGGTCTACTACCTGGGCCAGGCGCTGGAGGAGACGGGCGACCTGGATCTGTCGGTCCGCGAGCTGGAACGTTCCCGCACGATGTTCTCCCGTATGCGCGACGTCTACGGCCTGG
Source organism: Streptomyces herbicida (assembly GCF_032656585.1). Lineage (NCBI taxonomy): Bacteria > Bacillati > Actinomycetota > Actinomycetes > Kitasatosporales > Streptomycetaceae > Streptomyces > Streptomyces herbicida. Next base: position 299,260 of record NZ_JAUYWJ010000001.1, on the reverse strand, counting down.
CCTGCGCCCGCCACCACTCGGCCCGGGTGACCCGGGACCAGCGCGCCGCGCAGACGGGCTCGCTGCGGAACTCGGGTTTCGCCAGGCAGCTGCTCGTCGACGCCCGCGCCGACTTCCAGCGCATCGGCGTGGCCCACGGCGAGGCCTGGACCTGCCTGGAGCTGGCGGTCGTGGACGCGGGCAACGCCCGCACCCAGCAGGCCCTCGCCCTGTGCGACGAGGCGATCGGCCTGTTCACCGGGTACGGCGACCGCCGCGGCGAGGACTGGGCCCGCTTCCTGCGCTGCACCATGCTCCCCTACGCCGCGCCCGGCGGCGTGGAGGTCGGCACGGCCGTCGCCCAGGAGGAGCTGGCCCAGCTCTCCCGCACCGCGCACCGGGCCCGCGACAGGAAGCTGGACGAGTACACCGCGGCGTACGCGCTGCTGCTGGAGCGCGGCGTGAACCTCGAGGCGGGCTGGCAGGCGTGGCGGCTCGGCATGGTGCCGGACCGGCACGCCCGGGAGGTCATGGGGGTCCCGGTGCCGGCCAGGCAGTGACACCGGTCGGCCCTGCGCCTTGGGTCGGCCCCGCGCCCTGGGTCAGCCCCGCTGCGCCTTCGGGTCGGCCACGGAGGTCCCGGACTCCGCCTTCGGGTCCGGGGCCTCCTTGAAGTCGACCTTCCCCATGTGCTTGTTCATGGACTTCATCAGGCCCCACACGGCCAGGGCCATCACCGCGAAGACGATGAAGCCGAGGACGCCGGGGGTGACCTTGTTCTCGTCGACCTCCTTGGCCAGGGGGACGAGGTGCGTCAGTGCCAGGCTCGCGCTCATGTCAGGCATTGTCGCGGATGCCCGCAAAGAGGTCGGCCTCGGGGAGGGAGGTATCGACGAGAGACTTCGCGAGCTCGTACTCCTCGGTCGGCCAGACCTCCTTCTGGAGCTCCAGCGGAACCCGGAACCAGCCGCCGTCGGGGTCGATCTGCGTGGCGTGGGCGATCAGCGCCTTGTCGCGGATCTCGAAGAAGTCGGCGCAGGGCACGTGCGTGGTGAGCGTGCGCTCCTTGCGCTCGAACTCCTTCCAGCGCTTGAGCCACTCCCCGTAGGGCGACTCCAGGCCGTGGTCGAGCATCGCCTTGTGCAGCGCCTCGGTGCGGGGGCGGTTGAAGCCCTGGTTGTAGTAGAGCTTGAGCGGCTGGTAGGCGGGGCCGTACTCGGACTCCGGGTACTTCTCGGTGTCCGCCGCGCCCTCGAACGCCACCATGGAGATCTTGTGGGTCATGATGTGGTCGGGGTGCGGGTAGCCGCCGTTCTCGTCGTAGGTGGTGACCACCTGGGGACGGAACGAGCGGATCTGCTTGACCAGCTCGCCGGCCGCCTTGTCGACGTCCTCCAGGGCGAAGCAGCCCTCGGGCAGCGGGGGCAGCGGGTCTCCCTCGGGCAGGCCGGAGTCCACGAAGCCGAGCCACTCCTGCCCGACGCCGAGGATCTCGCGGGCCTCGTCCATCTCCTTCTTGCGTACCTCGTGGATGTGCTCCTCGATGTACTTGTCGCCCTGCAGCTTGGGATTGAGGATGGAGCCGCGCTCCCCGCCCGTGCAGGTCACCACCAGCACGTCCACCCCCTCGGACACGTACTTCGCCATGGTGGCCGCGCCCTTGCTCGACTCGTCGTCGGGGTGCGCATGAACGGCCATCAGTCGCAACTGATCAGTCAAGACTCAATCCTCAGTAAGTCGGCGCCCGGGTGTCTTCGGGTGCGATCGGCGCTTCTATAGTGACCGAATCGGGGGGCGAATAATTCCGGGGTCCGGCCTCGGAGTCCCTTTTCGGGGCGTATGTCCCGACCTGCCGAGAGGACGATCATGAGTACGGCGAGCACGCGGCTGCCCGAGGGCCGCTACGGCCGTTCCTCGGACGAGCGCTCCGACCGCCGACTCAAGATCACCGGGATCGCGCTCGGCGCGGTCCTGCTGGCACTGGTCGGCTATTTCGCCTACCACTACGTCGCAAAGAACGAGATCAGCGCGCAGGTGATCGCCTTCAAGGCTTCGGACAGTGCGGTCGAGGTGCATCTGGAGGTCCACAAGGACGCCGGCGTCGACGGCTACTGCACACTGCGCTCCCAGAGCGCGGACGGCACGGAGGTCGGCCGGGCGGACTTCCGCTTCACCGGTTCGGCCACACGCATCGACAAGGTCGTGACGCTCCGTACAACGGCCCGGGGCACGACGGCCGAGCTGCTCGGCTGCCACGCCGGCTGACATCGCCCCGGCGCGTCCGCGCTGACCTGCGTTGATGTAATTCTGATGGCTTATGTCCTCCCCCTTCAGCCGTTGAATTGTTAGGCTCGTGGTTTCGCCCATCCGTGAAGGAACATTCTTCTGGGTAGGGCGATGCTTTGTATTCCCAGTACCTACGAGGAGCACCTGTGACCCAGACCAGCGAGAACGTCACCTGGCTGACCCAGGAGGCGTACAGCCAGCTCAAGGCCGAGCTGGAGTACCTGTCTGGTCCTGCGCGCACGGAGATCGCCGCCAAGATCGCGGCCGCGCGCGAGGAGGGCGACCTGCGCGAGAACGGCGGGTACCACGCGGCCAAGGAGGAGCAGGGCAAGCAGGAGCTCCGTGTGCGCCAGCTGACCCAGCTTCTGGAGAACGCCAAGGTCGGCGAGGCTCCGACCTCCGCGGACGGTGCCGTGGCGCCCGGCATGGTCGTGACGATCGCCTTCGACGGCGACGAGGACGACACGATGACGTTCCTGCTCGCGTCGCGCGAGTACGCGAGCGCCGATGTCGAGACGTACTCGCCGCAGTCCCCGCTGGGTTCCGGCGTGATCGGCCACAAGGTCGGCGAGGACGCGGAGTACGAACTGCCGAACGGCAAGAAGGCCTCGGTGCGGATCCTCAAGGCCGAGCCCTACTCGGGCTGATCCCGGCTGCCGGTTTCCCGGCGAGCCCCCGGCGTCCGCGAGACGCCGGGGGCCTCGTCATGCGGTGGCCGAGCGGTACTTCCGGACTGCCAGCGTGCGGAAGACGACGACGATCAGGATCGAGTAGATCAGCGAGGCCCAGACCGGGTGCTGCATGGGCCAGGCGTCCGAGTGGGACTGGCCGGGGTTGGCGAACAGCACACGGCACGCCTGGACCGTGGCGCTGAACGGGTTCCACTCCGCGACGTGGCGCAGCCACGGGGTCATATTGCTGGTGTCCACGAACGCGTTGGATATGAAGGTCACCGGGAAGAGCCAGATCAGCCCGCCGGAGGTGGCCGCCTCCGGGGTGCGGACGGTCAGACCGATCAGTGCGCCGATCCAGGTGAACGCGTATCCGAGCAGGAGCAGCAGGCCGAAGGCACCGAAGATCCTCGCGGCATTGGTGTCCCCGAACGTGCTCGTGCGCCAGCCGACCAGCAGGGCGACGACGGCGAGGACGAGCAGGGTCAGCGCCGTCTGGACCAGGTCGGCGAGCGTGCGCCCGGTCAGCACCGCGCCGCGTGCCATGGGCAGGGAGCGGAAACGGTCGATGAGGCCCTTGTGCATGTCGTCGGCGATGCCGGCACCGGAGCTGGCGGTGGCGAACGTGACGGTCTGCGCGAAGATGCCCGCCATCAGGAAGTTCTTGTAGTCGACCGCGTTGGTGCTGGTGCCGATCTTCATGGATCCGCCGAACACATAGGTGAACAGCACCACGAACATGATCGGCTGTATGAGCCCGAAGATGACCATCTCCGGGATCCTGGACATACGGATCAGATTGCGCTGGGCGACGATCAGCGAGTCGCGGAGGGACCGGCTGAACGGGTTGCGGGGGGCCGCGACCGGCGTCGCGTCGGTTACGGCACTCACTTCGCGGTCTCCTTGTTCTTCTTCCGGTCACCGGTCTTCTTCGAGGCACCGTTGCCCTCGTCGTTCTCCTCCGCCACATGTCCCGTCAGGGACAGGAAGACGTCGTCGAGGGTGGGGCGGCGCAGTCCGATGTCGTCTATCTCGATGCCGCGCGTGTCCAGTTCCCGGATGACCTCGGCGAGCAGCTTGGCACCGCCGGTGACGGGGACGGTCAGCTTGCGCGTGTGCTCCTCGACCGTGGTGTCGCCCTTGCCGAAGCCGCTCAGCACCTCGGCGGCGGTCGGGATGTCCTCGCGGTCGTGCACGACGACCTCGACGCGCTCGCCGCCGGTGCGGGCCTTGAGCTGGTCGGAGGTGCCCTGGGCGATGACACGGCCGTGGTCGACGACGGCAATGTCGTGGGCCAGGTGGTCGGCCTCTTCCAGGTACTGCGTGGTGAGCAGCAGGGTCGTACCGCCGGAGACCAGCTGCTTGATGACGTCCCACAGTTGCTGGCGGTTGCGCGGGTCGAGGCCCGTCGTCGGCTCGTCCATGAACATCACGGGCGGCGACACCACGAGTGCGGCCGCGAGGTCGAGCCGGCGGCGCATGCCTCCGGAGTAGGTCTTGGTGGGGCGGTCGGCGGCGTCCGTGAGGTTGAACTGCTCCAGCAGCTCCACCGCGCGGGCCTTCGCCGCCTTCGCGCCCATCTGGTAGAGCCGGCCGACCATCTGCAGGTTCTCGCGGCCGGTGAGGTATTCGTCGACCGCCGCGAACTGACCGGACAGGCCTATGGAGCGGCGGACGGTGTCGGGGTGCTTGAGGACGTCCACGCCCGCGACCACGGCCTTGCCGCTGTCGGGGCGGAGCAGGGTCGTCAGGCATCGGACGGTCGTCGTCTTGCCGGCGCCGTTCGGCCCGAGCAGGCCGAGGACCGTGCCCTCGGGGACATCGAGGTCGACGCCGTCCAGTGCCCTTACGTCGCCGAAGGTTTTCACCAGGCCTTCGGCGTAGATGGCGCCTGGCATATGAATCTCCACGTCTTTGGGGATGGGGCGAAAAGGCTGGGGGTGGCTGCGCAACAGACCATAACGCGATGTATCGCGTCACTCAATGGAATTTTCTCGTCATGGCCCGAACGAGTGACGGGCTCGACGTTGCCCGAGCAAGGTGACGGAAAAGTGTCGGCGAGGTCTCCGACCTCAATCGATGACCGTGTATCCCGCCTCGCGCAGGGCCTGGCCGACCTCGGCGCAGTGCGCCGGGCCCTTTGTCTCCAGGTGCAGCTCCACCTCCGCCTCGGTGAGCCCGAGCCGTGGATCGGTCCGTACATGGCTCACGTCGAGGACGTTAGCGTCCACCACTGACAACACCCCGAGAAGCGTGGCGAGGGCGCCCGGCCGGTCCGTCAGCCGCAGCCGGACGGCCAGGTAGCGGCCCTGCGCGGCCATGCCGTGGCGAAGCACCCGCTGGAGCAGCACCGGATCGACGTTCCCGCCGGAGAGCACCGCGACCACGGGCCCGGGGAAGCCTCCGGGTTCGGCCAGCAGCGCCGCGACCGGACTCGCGCCGGCCGGTTCGACGACCAGCTTGGCCCGCTCCAGGCACAGCAGCAGCGCGGCCGACAGCTGGTCCTCGGTGACCGTGCGGACCTCGTCCACCAGGTCGGCGATGATCCCGAACGGCACGTCGCCCGGACACCCCACCTTGATGCCGTCGGCCATCGTCGCCGGGTTCTCGATCACCACCGGCCGCCCCGCCGCGAGCGAGGGCGGGTACGCGGCCGCGCCCGCCGCCTGCACGCCGACGATCCGCACGTCCGGCCGCAGCGTCTTCACCGCGACCGCGATACCGGCCGCGAGCCCGCCGCCACCGATACCGACGACGATCGTGCCCACCTCCGGGCACTGCTCCAGGATCTCCAGGCCGACCGTGCCCTGCCCCGCGATGATGTCGGGATGGTCGAAGGGATGGATGAAGACGGCGCCCGTCTCCTCCGCGTACTCCCGTGCCGCGGCCAGCGTCTCGTCGACCACCTGACCGTGCAGCCGCACCTCGGCGCCGTAGTCCCCGGTCGCGCTGATCTTCGGCAGCGGGGCGCTCCGCGGCATGAACACGGTGGCGTGCACGCCGAGCAGCGCGGAGGCCAGCGCCACGCCCTGCGCATGGTTCCCGGCGCTCGCGGCGACAACACCGGCGGCGCGCTCCTCGGGCAGCAGGCCGGCGATACGGACGTAGGCGCCCCTCAACTTGAAGGACCCCGTCCGCTGGAGGTTCTCGCACTTGAGGTGGACCGGCGCGCCCACCAGCTGCGACAGATGCCTGCTGCCCTCCATCGCGGTCACCCGCGCCACACCCGTGAGCATCTTCTGGGCGCCGCGCACGTCGTCGAGGGTGACGGGCCGCAAGGAGTCAGCCGTGCTGTAGCTCATGACACAAGTCTCGCAGTTCACAGTCGCGCACAGCTGGTGTGACCAAGCTCCGAGACCGGATTGCGCAGCCCTGGTACGGCCCGCCCCCCGGCCGCGTACCCTGTCCCCCAACCCAGCACTCTTCATGAAGCGAGCCCCCGGCCATGCCCACAACACCTGAAATGTCGATGGACATGACGACCGTCGGTGACACCGGTCTCCTCGACACGCTGCAGCACGAGGTGGCGGTCTTCGCCCGCCGTGCCGAACAGACCCGGCTCGGTGGCGTCGGACAGGTGCGCAACTCCATGGACCGCGCCGCGTACCTGCTGCTGAACCGCCTCGACAAGGAAGGACCGATGGGCGTCAAGGCGCTCGCCGCGAGCATGGGGATCGACTCGTCGACCGTCACCCGGCAGGTGGCCCCCCTGGTCGACACCGGGCTCGTCAAGCGCACCTCGCACCCCGAGGACGGGCGGGCGGTGGTGCTCCAGCTGTCCCCGCGCGGGCTGTCCCGGCTGGAGGAAGTTCGTTCGTCCAGGCGTCAGTTGATGGCCGAGCTGACACACGACTGGGCGCCGGAGGAGCGCGAGGCGTTCTGCACGCTCCTCACGCGCTTCAACACCGCCCTCTCCACGCGGATGGCCGTCCCGGGCGTGCCCGCACCGGAGACTCCGCCGGCCTCCTGAGCGCCGGGCTCTTGACCCCGGGCCGCCGCTGGCCTCATATGAGACCGGGTCCTGGTCGTACACGGTTCCGCATTCCGTACCGGCAGGGCCCCCTCAGGCGGGAGGCGCGGTGCGAGAACGGCAGGCGTCCCAAAGCGCCCGCCGGGCCCGGGAGTTCGAAGCATTCGTCGCGGGCGCGGCAGGGCGGCTGCTGCATGCCGCCACGCTGCTGACCGCGGAGGCGCCGGACGGCAACCCGCGCGCGCGGCGGCTGCTCACCCTGGCCCTCGCGCACACGTACGCGTGCTGGGACCGGCTGCGCGGCGAGGACCCGTACGACCGCGCCCGCCAGTACCTCGCCACGCGCTTCGCACGCGGGGCCTGGCACCAGTACGGCGGGCTCGGCCGCGGCCGCCCGCATCCCAGAAGCGCACTGGCCGTCCTCAGCCCCCAGGAACGCCTGATCCTCGTCCTGCGGCTGTACGAGGGGGTTGCCGAGGAGCAGGTGGCGGCGCTGCTCGGACTCCCGCCGGAACGGGTCCATGCGATCTGCGACCGGGCGACGGCCACTCTGCTGCATCCGCGCCGGGGGCAGCCACCGGCCGTGATGGGCGCGAAGGTGGCACCGTCGTGAGGCGGCGGGACGACGGGAGGCACAGGTGAACCGGCCAGAGCGCGAAGCCGCCGCGCGGCGGATCATGGAGCAGGTGCCGCCCCCGGTGCCGCCGGAGCTGTACGCGGAGGTCGTGCGGCGCGGGAGCCGCATGCTGCGCCGCAGGACCGTGGCCCGGCGTCTCATGTGGCTGATGCTGTTCGCCGCGGCCGTGGCCTTCACCGTGTGGGCCGTGACGGCCCGGCCCTGGGTGGAGCCGCCCTCCCAGACGACTCCACCGATCACCGGCTGGTGAACCGGCGCCGCTGCTGGGACAGGCCCTAGCCCAGCGCCCGCTGCAGGTCCTCGAGCAGGTCGTCGACGTTCTCGATGCCCACGGAGAGGCGGACGAGGTCGGCCGGGACCTCCAGGGCCGAACCGGCCACGGACGCGTGCGTCATGCGGCCGGGGTGCTCGATGAGGGACTCGACGCCGCCGAGGGACTCCCCGAGGGTGAAGACCTTGGCGCGGTTGCACACCTCGACGGCCGCCTGCTCGCCACCCTCGACCTGGAAGGAGACCATGCCGCCGAACGCCTTCATCTGCTTGGCGGCGATCTCGTGACCGGGGTGCTCCGGCATGCCGGGGTACAGGACCCGCGTCACGCGCGCGTGCCGGCTCAGCATGTCGGCGATCTTCGTGGCGTTCTGGCTGTGCCGGTCCATGCGCACCGCGAGCGTCTTCGTGCCGCGCAGCACCAGCCAGGAGTCGAAGGGCCCGGCGACCGCGCCCATCGCGTTCTGGTGGTACGCCAGTTCCTCGCCCAGCGCCTGGTCGGACACGATCAGCGCACCGCCGACCACGTCCGAGTGGCCGCCCATGTACTTGGTGAGCGAGTGCACGACGACGTCCGCGCCGAGCGAGAGCGGCTGCTGGAGGTAGGGCGTGGCGAAGGTGTTGTCGACGACGAGCTTCGCCCCCGCGTCATGGGCGATCTGAGCGACGGCAGCGATGTCGGTGATGCCGAGCAGCGGGTTGGAGGGCGTCTCCACCCACACGGCCTTGGTCTTCGGGGTGATGGCGGCCCGTACGGCTGCCGGATCGCTGGTGTCGGCGACGGACCATTCCACGCCCCACCGGGACACGACCTTCGCGAAGAGGCGGAACGTTCCCCCGTACGCGTCGTTCGGGATGACCACGTGGTCGCCGGGGCTGAGCAGCGTACGCAACAGGGTGTCCTCGGCCGCCAGACCGGACGCGAACGCGAGGCCGCGACGGCCGCCCTCCAGCGCGGCGAGGTTCTCTTCCAGGGCGGTCCTGGTCGGGTTGGCGCTACGGCTGTACTCGTAGCCACCGCGCAGGCCGCCGACGCCGTCCTGCTTGTAGGTCGAGACCTGGTAGATCGGCGGGACGACCGCGCCGGTGAGGGGATCGGCGGTGTTGCCCGCGTGGATCGCGAGGGTCTCGAAGTGCTGACTGATGTGCCTGTCGCTCATGTGCACCGAGGGTAGTGCGCCCGCGGCACTGCTGCCGGACAGCGGGTCGCACACGGCTGGAAGCAAGGGTTTTCCCCATACGCGACGGTGCATGCGGCGGCCCGGCCGGACGGTTTTCCACAGGCGGAGCCGGACGGGTTGGCCAATTGTCGGCGGCGTCTGGTTCGCTTGAGCCATGGAGATTCTCTGGGTCCTGATGGCGCTGCTCATGCTGAGCTTCGCACTGCTCCCGGTCCTGCGGCGCAGGCGCGGGATGATCGAGCGTGTCCACCCGGACCACCCGGACGCCGCGGACCCGGCGACCTACGGCTTCGCACGCGAGGAGGAGCTGGACATCCGGATGCCCGGCCCCGACCAGGACCTGCTCGACGTCCTGGACCTGGTGCAACGCACCCAGGACTACCGGGCCGCCGCGCAGCTGCTGGCCGGCACCGAGACGGAGGGCGAGCTGCGCTGGCAGCGGGTGCAGGCCTTCGCGGGCGCGGCGGCGCTGGAGCTGCAGCAGCGGCCCGGCGGGGTCCATGAGACTCCGGGCGGGCAGTGGCTGCGGGTGTGGCGGGCCGAGCAGCCCAAGGACGCGGGCGGCGCGGCCGTGCACGCGGAGTTCCTGGTACAGCAGGCGTGGCGCACCTCGACCCCGGGCACGGACGAATTCCGGATCATCATGGAGGAGGCCAGGGACGCGTGCGGACAGGCCGCGCTGCTGGCTCCCGGCGACCCGGTTCCGCACATCGTCGAACTGGCGGTGGCACGCGGACTGGCGTACCCACAGCCGGAGTTCGAGAAGCTGTGGCTGAAGATCCTGGACCGGGACCCGGCCCACATGGGCGCCCATCTCGCGGCCCTGCACTACTGGTGCGAGAAGTGGCACGGCTCGCGCGAGCTGGCGTACTCCTTCGCGGAGGCGGCCGCGGCGCGCGCACCCCAGGGCTCCCTGCTCGCCGCGATGCCGCTCTTCGCGGTCTTCGAGCACCTCCCCGAGGTGAACCTGGTCAGCAGCTTCTACCAGAGCGAGGTCGTGACCAAGGCCATCCACGGCGCGCTCCACGCGGTGCACGCCGCCCGCCCCGACGACCCGATGACGGCGCACGTCCGCCATCTGCTGGTCTTCTTCCTGGTCCGCGCCGAGCGCTGGGCAGAGGCCATGAACCAGCTGATACACGTCGACGGCCATGTGGGCGCCCTCCCCTGGTCCCTCTCCCCCGACCCGGCCGCGGAGTTCGCCGTCTACCGCGCCCTGGCGGTGGCGGGCTACGAGGCGAACGGGGGCAGCCCGGCAACACTGCTCAGCTGACGCCCTTACACGCTTCAAGGCTCGCATGACGCGCAGCGGCAAAATCCATCTCCCCATGGCACATGAATGACCTTTGCGCCGACCGCTGCGGCGATTCCCTGCGTGCCGTCGCTACTGCCAGCGTCTGCGATGATAATTTCATCGCAGAATGAAGAGGCATGCGGCGGTTATTTAGTACTTTCTCGCCTCCTGGGGCGGCGACACACCGCGTGCACGGTTCACGGTCGAGTGTGGGGCTCCAATTACTGTAGTCAGGCCGCCCGGATCACAAGACACCAGTTCCCTTGGAACTCGAGCTGGACCGGACGATGCAACTGACCGTCGTCTCGAGGTGAAACCGGCCCATGCCGACCACAACGGAGCTACTTACACGACTGGGACCGTCGGAGGAACGGTGGCGGCCGGCGGAACCGCTTCCCGTTGACAGTACCGACACTTCGCAGTACTTCTCCCACCCTCGCCCTGAGATCGTCCAAGTCGTCCCGGAGAGCGCCCGCAACGTGCTCGAGCTCGGCTGCGCCGCCGGCGCCATGGGATCAGCCATCAAACAACGCCAGAACTGCAACTACATCGGCATCGAGATGAACTCCGACGCGGCAGCCGTGGCCGCCCGCTCGTTGGACGCTGTGCTGGTCGGGGACGTCGAAACCGGCCCGCTCCCCTTGCCTGACCAGTCGGTGGACTGCATCGTCTGCGCCGACGTCCTCGAGCACCTCGCCGATCCCTGGCGGATGCTGCGGGAGCTCAGGCGCATCATCCAGCCTGGCGGCACCATTGTGGTCAGCGTACCCAACATTCAGAACGTGGACATTGTTCAGGCTCTGGTCAATGGCCGGTGGGATTACCTCGACGCGGGCATTCTGGACCGCACCCACTTGCGCTTCTTCACCCGGTCGACAATCGAAGAAGCCCTCATCCGTGCCGACTTCACAATTGCCAGTTGCGGATTCACTATGCTCTCCCAGCACGCACCGATGGTCGATTTCACCAATCCGGCCAACAAAAGAATCAAGCTCGGGAGGCTCACCTTCGAAGACCTGAATCAGGCCGAACTGATGGGCCTGGCCGCCTATCAATGGATCTTCAGCGCTCACCCGAGTTGACAATGCCTGCTCAACGCCAAAGATTGAAGGAGAGGTTTGTGCGGTTCGCGGTAACTGTCCTTCGCCCACCGGGGTATCAGCATTGGGAAGCGTTCAAAGAGGTCGCCACGACCGTTCATTTGGCATTGCTGCAGCTCGGCCATGACAGTGTACTGACCCACGATCTTCGACTGCCCGGTCGCAGGCACATCATTTTTGGATCCAACCTTCTAGGGCGTCACCCGAATCCAACCGATATCCTGCCAGAGAATTCCATCCTATATAACTTGGAGCAGGTCTCCGATCGTTCCCCTTGGATCACACAAGGGATGCTGGACTTGTTCCGAAAACACACAATCTGGGACTACAGCGCGCGTAACGTCGCCGAACTCGAGCGCATGGGTGTGGACGGCGTCAGCCATGTACCCATTGGCCATGTTGCCGAGTTGGAGCGGATGCGACCAATGGCCGAGGAGGACATTGATGTGCTGTTCATCGGCTCGCTGAACGAACGTCGCCTCGCTCCGATCCGGCAGCTCGCCTCGGAGGGGTTCAACGCCGTTGCCCGGTTTGGCGTGTATGGCGAAGCCCGCGATGCTCTGCTGGCCAGAGCGAAGATCGTGTTGAACATTCACTTCTACGAGGCCAAGGTCTTCGAGATCGTAAGAGTTTCCTACTTGTTGGCCAACGGCAGGTTCGTGGTGTCCGAGCACGGCTGTGACACCGAAGAGGAAGCGCGGCTCGCCTCAGGTCTGGCCTTCACTGACTACGCCAAGATCGCCGATACCTGCCGCCATTACATCCAGCGTGATGATGAGCGGCGGAACAGGGCAGAAGCAGGCAGGGCACTCATGCGCTCGAATCCGGCTACAGATTTTCTGCGACCTGCTATCACTGCTCTCCGGTAGCCTCGAGCAAATCAACAGCAATCTGCTCGCTCACCGGTGACGTCCCGCCGGGGGGAGGGCCGCGCCCTCCCCCGAAGGTCAACACACCTAGGCCGCCCGGGCATTGCGCGGCTGGATCACATGCCAGTGGAGGGTCTCTCCGTTGGTGTCGACCGGCTGCTCGTCCGCGGTGTAGGTGTAGAGAGGCGAACCGTCGTACGTGACCTGATCGCCGCCGTCGGGGCGGGAGACCGTGCCGAGCCTGCCGGCGATGCCGGGCGGCAGCCGGAGTTCGGTGCCGGGTCGGGTGAGAAATGGCCTACGGGTGTCCGTGCAGGTCGCGACACAGGCGACGGTCCCGCCGTCCTCACGGTCGTAGCGGTAGAGCGTGCGTCCGTCCGGGGCCGTGAGGACGCGGCCCAGGGTGCCCGTGTACTCGACCATGACGGTCAACGGCGGGGGCGTGGGCGCTGCCGCGGGGTGCCGCTGCGGGGCCGCGGCCATGCAGGACGCGACGGCCAGGGCGGCCAGAAAGGGAGTCATCGGTCTCTGCATGGTGTTCTCCTCAGCCCACCGGAGCCTCAGTAGGCGATCTTGACGCCGCTGAGGACCGTGTGATTGTCCGTGTATCCACCGGTGGCCCCGCTGAACCCGACCCGTACGTTCTGGGGCAGGGTCACCGCGGTGTCGATGATCTGCTTGCCGTCCAGGCTGACCAGCAGGTGCCCGGCGGCCGTCACGCTCACGTCGACCGCGTGGGTACCGGACCGCAGGGCGGGAATCGCGGTCGAGGTGGCCGCGTACTGCAGGCTGTCGCCGGTTCCGCCGACGGCCACTCCGACGAAGTTGCCCGAAGGGTCGTTGCCGTTGCGATAGGTGTCCAGGGCGACGGCGATGCCCGGCAGTCCCGCATAGCCGAGGCCGCCGCCACCCGCGCCCAGCGCCGTGGGGGGCGCCTTGGCGGCGTCGAGCAGGAGGAAGGCCAGGCCGTCGGCACCGCTCCCGCCGCCGATCGAAGCGGTGAAGTGCGCCTGCAGTCGCGCCGACGGTACGGCGGTGGCCTGGATGGCGGACCCCTTGGTGTTCATGGCCGTCTTGGTGAGCACCAGGTCGGTGCCGGACAGCCCGGCCGAGCCATTGAAGGTCCAGCCGTTGGGGCCGGGCGGCGGCACCGCGTACGAGGGGGCGGTGATGCCCACGTCCCGCACCGTGTGGATGTCGGTGAGCCCGCCGGTGCCGCCGGTGAAGCCCAGCAGCGCCGTGGGGCCGAGCGAGGGCACCGCGGTCCGGAGCAGTTGGGTGCCGTCCATGGTGACCGTGAGGGTGGTTCCTGTGACGGAGACGGAAACGGCGTGGGTGCCCGAGCGCAGGTTGGGCACGGCGGACGTGGTCGCCGCGTAGGTGAGGTCGTCGCCGCTCGCCGCGGTGGCGATGCCGACGAAGTTCGACGACGGGTCGGACCCGTTGCGGTACGTGTCGAAGGTGACCGCCACGCCCGGTTGTCCCGACCAGCCGAGGCCCCCGCCCTTGCCGCCGAGCGCGCTCGGGGTGGTCCTGGCCGGGTCGAAGAGGCTGAAGGTCAGGCCGTCGGCGCCGCCCCCGCCGCCGATGACGGTCGTGAACTTCGCCTTGAGGCCGTCGGTCACCACCGGGACGGGGAAGACCGCGGAGCCCGCCTGGTCGCTTGCGGCCTGGGTGAGCTGGAGGTCGTTGCCGGAGAGCTGCGCGGATCCGTTGAGTTTCCAGCCGCCGGCCGCGGGCGCCGGGACGGTGACCCCGGTGCCGGCCACGGTTCCCGTGCCGGTGAGCGTCTCGTTCTGCGGGCCCCGGCCGTCGTCCGAGGTGAGCAGGTAGGTGCCGGTGACGGCACCGGCGGACGTCGGGGAGAAGGTGACGGACTGGTGCACCACGTCCTCCGGGCCGATGACCTGACCCTCGCTGATCGGATTGCTGACCTGGAACGGAGCCGTGGGCGGTGCCGCCTTGGTGATGGTGAGCGGGATGTTGCCCGTGTTGCTGATGTCGAAGGTCTTGGTGACCGACTGCCCGACCGGTACCTGCCCGAAGTCGGTGGAGGTGGGCGTGACCGTCAGCCGCGCCTGGCCGGTCACCGCCGTGCCGGTCAGGCTCACGGTCGCCGTGCCGTTCTGCCCGGTGACCGAAAGTGTCCCGGCGTTGTCCCCGGCGGCCGTCGGGGTGTACTTCACCTGGACGGTGACGGACTGCTGGGGCTGGACGACGGTGCCGGCCGCGGGCAGACCGGTGACGCTGAAGGGGGCGCTCGGGGCACTGGTGGCCGAGATCGTCTCGGCCTGGGTACCGGTGTTGGTGAAGCTCACACCCAGTGTCTTGGACGTGCCGGTGGCCACCGTGCCGAAGGCCAGCGTGGCCGGGACGGCCTTGAGGCCGGGTTGGACGCCGTATCCGGTCAGGCCGAGTCCGGTCGTGCCGGTATCGGTGGTGAAGTTCAGTACCGAACTGTCCGCCCCGGACGTCGCCGGTGAGAACGAGACCGGCACCGAGTACGTGTCGCCGGTGTGCAGCGTTGCCGGAAGGCCGGTGGGTGCGGCGGAGAACCTGCTGCCCGACGGCGTGGACACCGCTGTGACGGTCACGTCACGCGTCGCGGTGACGGTGGCCGTGGCCTTGCCGGTACTGCCCACCTGTACCTTCCCGAAGTCGACCGGGTTGCCGGTCAGCGCGGTGTTCGACGGGCGGCCGAAGGCGAGCACATGGCCGTCCTTCGTGCCGACGTAGACCCGTCCGCCGTCGGTGGCGGGCACGGTGAACTTGGACGCGACGCCGATCGGGCCGGACCAGCGCAGCTTCATCGTTCCGTTCACCGGCACGGCATCATAGGCGCGCAGCTGGCTGTTGCCGCCGTCCGGGTAGACGGCCCAGACGAGGGCGGAACCGGGTGTGGTGCCGGTGGAGGTGACCACCGGCGAGCCCGTGGTGTAGTCGAAGGTGCCGGTACTCGCGCCCGCACTGGACAGCGCGGGCAGTCCCGAGCCCGTGACCCCGTAGGCGAAGGCCCGCAGCGGGCCGTGGCTGCCGATCGTGTACACATAGCCGCCCTCGCCCCCGTACGCGGCCGGGTGCCCCCAGACGCCCTCGTACGGACCGAAGTTGCCGAGCACCGCGTCGGTACCGCCGGGCCCCTGGCTGCGGCCGCCGAGGCTGTCCCGGTCGAGCAGGAAGAGCCGGCCGTCCTTGCCGATCTGCACCAGGAGGTGGGGATGCTGGCTGGTGCCGAAGGGCGAGCCGGGCAGCGCGACCGGGCCTCCCGAGCCGAGGTCGGTGTCGTTCTGGTCGAGCTGCGGAGCGTTGGTGGGGCTGAAGAAGTCCTGGGCGGACATCGTGCCGTCGCTGTTGACGCCCAGCCGCACCACCGACTCGGCGAGCTGGCCCGGAGGCTTGGAGCCGGGGCCGGGCGCCGGGGAGACTCCGTTGCCGGTGGTGAAGAGGATCCGGCCGGGCCCGTCGGAGACCAGGCCGCCGCCGCTCATCCAGATGCCGGCCTGGCCGTTGGCGGCGGAGTCCTCGGTGGCCCACAGCGTGGTCGCGCGGGTCGTGGTGTTGACGCCCAGCACATAGCCGACGTAGGTGCCGAGGTCGCAGTACGAGGCGAAGGCCGCGTAGACCGATCCGTTCATCAGGAGCAGGCCGGGGCGCTGGGCGGCGCTGTACGCGTTGAACGGGTGGCCGGGGTCGTTCACCGGAGCGCCCTGCACCTTCACCGGCCAGCCGCTGCGCTCGGCGCCGGTGGCCGCGTCGAGGGCGTGGACGTACCAGTTGGGATGCTTGGTGTCGGGACCGTCATTGACCTTCGCGGTGAGGTAGACGGTCTTGGTGGCCGGGTCGTACACGGGGGTCGAGGTCACCCCGATGTTGGGCGTCAGGTCACCACAGCCGATGGCCGAAGCCGGCCATGGCGCACCGAAGTCCCGCGTCCAGTTGATCTTTCCGGTCGCCGAGTCCAGTCCGTATGCCTTGTCGTTCTCGGTGGCGGCGACGACGGTCTTTCCGGCCACCAGGGGCTGGGCGTAGACCTGGCCGTCCACGGCGGTGGAGAACTGCCGGCCGAAGTCGGAGCTGGACACCTGGGAGGGCGACAGACCGGGCTCGTTGGAGTCCCAGCCGGTACGGAACGTGTCGGTCGAGACGGTCGTCACGTCGGCGTGGGCCGGCGAGGCCGACAGCAGCGGCAACGCTCCTGACACCACGGGCAACAGACAGGCCGTCAGCAATGCGGTCAGGAACCCCGGCAGCCGACGGCCCGTCAGCCGGAGGCGAGTCACCGGTCTGCGCGTGCGGTTCATATACCAACCCCGGAAAGCGATATGAGAGGGCCGAGACTTGTTCGCCCCGCCGGCTCTCATGATCGGCTGGAGGGGGCATCATCCGTTCGATCCCGGTCCGCCCGCCCGCCGTTGTCCACCCGGACGGGCCAAGGGGCGCCGCCGCTCGGACCGAGGCCGGTCCACGGCCGTACCAGGCAGCGGCGTCTGCCGTCGAAGGTCCAGTCCTTGACGAGGTACTGCATGGCCAGGCTGTCGTCGCGGTCTGACAGCGCCTTCTGCCGGTACAGGTCGTGGGCCGCGAGGAGCTGCTCACGGTCGAGCCGAACACCGACACCTGGAGTGCCCGGTACGGAGAGCCGGTCCACGACCCGGTAAGGCGCAGGGTCGGGGAGTACCAGGCCAACTTGCGGGCGGTGCGGGGTCTGTGACGGTGCGATCCGTGATCCGTCACGCGACGCGGACGCTGACGCCGGACCGTGAGCCGGATGCGGAGCCGACACCTTCCGCGAGACCATCACCCGACCGTGGCGTACCTGGCGGCACCCGTGATGCGCCGCGCTGTGGGCTGGTCAGCCCCCTTCACGGGTCCGGGGAGAAGGCCAGTGCTTGTCGTTGCGTACGAGCAGGGTGACGGTCATCCCCGGCAACGATCGGCTCCAGGACGGCTCGTACCAGTTCCGCAGCGCGGAGGCCTGGCCCTGGTTGATGGCGTTGAACGGGTTCTGGTCGGCACCGTGGGCCAGGAGCCAGATGCGCTGCTCGCCCCTCAGGCACCTGTCCGGCACGAAGCAGTCGATCGCGTAGAGCTGGTTGATCTGCCGCGGAGCACTCCGCAGGAACACGTCGCGCATCTCGAGGCCGCGGGGCAGGTAGTACTGGACTCCGGTGTCGACCTTCCACGCGTGCTCACGGTCGTAGACGACGGCGTCCCCGGGCCGGTAGTTCTTCCTGATCAGGTCCGCCGCGGACCTGTAGTCGAGGGGGAGCTGGAAGATGGGGCCGTCGTGGTCGAACGGCTGTCGCACTTGTCTCTGGTCGAACAGGCTCAGGACGGCCAGCACCGCGAGGAGAGCCGCTGCTGCATTCCAGGAGCGACAGGCGGTGCTGAGGCCGGCGCCGGCGAGAAGGACCCAGGCAGGGACGGTGAACAGCAAGTACACGGGGCGGAAGTAGGAGACGTCGCCCTGGGAGGCGAGCCACACGAGCACGGGGGGCAGGACGCCCCAGACGGCGCACATGAGCAGCGCAGCCGTGCGCGGCGAGCGAGCCAGTAGGGCCAGCGCGATCACCACTCCGGCGCATGCCCCGGAGGCGAAGATGTCCTGCCAGATGGAGAGGAGCGCCCACCCGTCGGGCACCGGAATCCAGCCCAGCTGGATGTCGGCCTGGGACCGGCTGAGCAGGACGACCGGGGCGAGCAAGGCGACGACAGCCAGGAGGACGAGGGCAGACTTCCACCACAAGGAGCGGTCACGCCGCGCATGGGCCCCGAGCAGGCAGGCGTGGGCTGCTACGAGGGACAACGCGATCACGTGGAGCAGTCCGAGGCCGACCAGCGTGAGTGCGTATGCGATCCAGTGCCCGGGGCTGCGAGGGTGGTCGAGCACCTTGAGCAGCAGGAGGGTCGCGAGTGCTGCGAGGAGGATCACCAGGGCATAGCTGCGTGCCTCCTGAGCGTAGCGACTCACGGCCGGAACGAGCGCGAAGAGAGTTCCCGCGAGAATTCCGGCTCGCAACCCGAAGAGCCGGTTCCCGATCAGGCTCAGGACGGACGCGGCTCCGGACGCGGTCAAAACCGAGGGAAGCCGCATGGAAACGACGGAGTCACCGAAGAGACTCACCCACAGGTGCATCAGCAGGTAATACGCGCCGTGCACGACGTCGACATTGTGCAGCGTGACAAGGATGTGTCCTGCGTCGCGGGTCACCACGTCCCAGGTGATCAGTTCGTCGCGCCCCAGCACGGGAGCCGTCAGACCGTAGCTGGTCACGCCGAAGGTGAGAACGAATGGCCACAGCAGCGGCTGCATCCGGTGTCTTCCTGGCGCGACCGCCTCCGCACTCTGCATCTCTGCGCGTGGTGGGGGCAGCGGCGCGGTGGCTACCATCAGGATCTCCTGTGTACTGCAGCGGGAACCGCTCCCTTATACAGGCAGACTGGAGAATCAGGACGGCAGACCGGTCGAGTGATCGCCTCAATGGACGCAGAAAAGAACCCCGAGTCCGGCTCCGCCCCGCTCTTGGCGGAACAGGGGTGCCCTGCCCAATCGGCGTCGACCTCGGGAAGATCGGGTGCAACACCTTCCTGTACCTGTACCGGGGGCAGTTGAACGCCATGCACATGGAGCCGACGGACATCGAGCGAGCCCTCGACCGCGCGGCGCAGGTCTACTCGAAATTCCATCAGGAAGTGCTCAGAATCTCCGGAAACGGGGAGCGGACCGCGGAGCTGATTCCGGGGTAAGGAGAGACCGCATGCGTGACGCCGGCAACCCGAACTACATCAGGGCCCAGCAGGTGCAGGATCTCCATGATCCGGACTACTACGACACAGCCGTCCGTCTCGTCGCGCCCGGCACCGACCCACGCAATGCCAACGTCATGAGCTGGAACTGCAACTGGGACGGCGCTGCGGGGCAATTCATCGTCATCGTCAATGCGAATCAAAATCCCCCGCCGGCCCGTACGACCTGTGGGACTGCAGCAATGCCATCCGGCGAACTGGGCTCGCGTGGGCCCGGGTGGTATCCAGGTCGCGCGACGGTTCCATCGCGCAGGTCGGCAGTACCTCTACCTCGTCTGAGGACCGCCGAGAACGAGCCGCCCGCTCCGCTCGTCGCGTGACGCCCTCAGGGAGACAATGGCACTCCCGGGCCGGGTGAGGTGACGGCCATGCCCGCATGGCATCTGCGTGACTATCACGACAGCGATCTCGACCAGGCGATCCGGATCTGGGAACAGAGCCGGCCGGCCGACGAGGACCCCGTGTTTCCGGTCTCCGAGGTGATGGCCGCGGCACAGAGCGGTCAGACGGCCGTGGTCGCGGTGGTCGGCGACGAGCTGGTCGGCATGGCCGTGGCGCAGACGGGCGGTACGCGAGGCTGGGTCCTGCTGGTGGCGCTCGCCTCCCGCTGGCGCGAGCGCGGCATCGGCAGTGCCCTCCTCGCCGAGCTGGAACGACGCCTGCGGGCACTCGGCGTACGGCGGATCAGCGCCCTGCTGCCCGCCGGGGCCGCCGGGACGAAGGCGCTGGAGAACTCCGGGTACCGGTTCCGCGACGACCTGACCTACTACGAGAAGATCGAGCCGGATGACACCGCCAACGCCGAGGTCCTGGCCGCGCTGGGCGGCCGGATGCTGCCCGACGGGCTCTGGGACGCCATGGCCGGCATGGAGCGGGAGAAGCAGGTCGTCGAACGCCGTGTGGTGCTTCCGCTGACGGAGCCGGCGCTGGCCGACCGCTTCGGCGTCGCCCCGCCGAAGGCGGTCATCCTGTTCGGTCCGCCCGGCACGGGGAAGACCAGCTTCGCCAAAGCGGTGGCCTCCCGGCTCGGCTGGCCGTTCGTGGAACTCTTCCCGTCCCGGCTCGCCGCCGACACGAGCGAGGGACTGGCCGTGGCGTTGCGCCAGGCGTTCGCGGACCTGGCGGAACTGGACTCGGTGCTGCTCTTCATCGACGAGGTCGAGGAGATCGCCGGCGCCCGGTCCGGCAAGGCCGTCGATCCGGGCCACGGGGTGACCAATGAGCTGCTCAAACTGATCCCCGTCTTCCGTGAGCACGACACACGCATGCTGACGTGCGCCACCAACTCGGTACGGTCCCTCGACGCGGCTTTTCTGCGGCCGGGCCGGTTCGACTACGTCATCCCCATCGGCCCTCCGGACCCCACCGCCCGGGCCGCGATCTGGGCCCGCTATCTCCGGACCGCCGCCGACTCCGTGGATCTCACCCGGCTGGTCGAGGCCAGCGAGTTGTTCACCCCGGCCGACATCGAATACGCCGCCCGCAAGGGCGCGCAGACGGCATTCGAACGCGAGGTCACGCATCGCCGGGGCGCTCCGGCCACCACCGAGGACTACATGACCGCCATCGCGGACACCCGGCCGACGCTCACCGCACGGGCGATCGAGGAGTTCACCGAGGACATCGAGACGTACAGCCGCCTTTGAGGTCCTCACCGCACAGTCGCGCAGTCGCGCAGCGGAATCGGCCCACGACGCCGAGCGATCGGGGCGGTTGCCGCGCGTGGCGTCGGGAATACCTATGTGGGCAAGTGCCGTAAAACGCTTACATCCACAAAACACTCACATCCGTTCTTCCGGCACACCGGCACGGATGTGCTCGACGAGGTGCGGGATGCGTGACATCACCTTCCGCGGAGGCGGGGAGTTCCCGGAGCCCGGAGGCGAGGCGGACGCCCTGCTGGACGCCCGCGGCCGGGTGACGGCCTGGGGGCCGGGAGCCCGCGCGATACTGGGACACGCGGCGGAGGAGGTGCTGGGCCGTCGCGCGGACGAGCTCCTCCACGACCCCGCCGACGTCGCGGACATCATGCTGCACTGGGACATGGGCGACCGTCGGCGGACCCTGGTGCTGCGACGGCGCGACGGAACGCCGGTGGAGGCCGAGGTCTGGGCCCGCCCCCTCACCTCCGCGAACGGTGAACGCCAGTGGCTCGTGCAGGCGGCCGGCCCGGAGGCGCTGCGCACCTACGAGTTCGGGCGCGCCCTGCTGAAGGGGCTGTTCACCGACTCCCCGTTCCACATTGACGTCTTCGACACACAGCTGCGTTTCGTCGCCCAGAACCTCACGGAGCAACGCGCCGGAGTGTTCCGGCGGACCGAGTACGCCGGGCACACCATGCGGGAGATGGCTCCGCCCGGTCTGATCGACTTCGACGCCCTGGAGGCCCGCCAGCGCCAGGTGCTGAAGACGGGCAAGGCGCTCCTCGACACCGAGGTGATCGGCCGCCCCGTGCCCAATTCGCCGGGCGAGTACGTGTGGTCCGAGTCGATCCTGCCCCTCAGGGACGCGTCGGGGACGGTGATCGCGCTGGCGCATGTGGTGTCCGACGTGACCCAGCGAGTCAGAGCGCGCGAGCGGCTGGTGCTGGCGAACGAGGCCGCCACCCGGATCGGCACCACCATGGACCTGTGGCGCACCGCCCGGGAGCTGGCCGATGTCGCGGTGCCGGACTTCGCCGACATCTGCTACGTCGACCTGCTGGACTCACTCTTCCCGGGCAGGGAGCCGGCCGGCGGCCGGCAGCCGTATCCCCCGTTGCTCCGCCGGGCCGCGTGCATCGGCGCGGCCGAGGACATGGGCCCGGACGGTGCCGGGACGGTGCAGGTGGGTGACCCCGACGTGCGGGCGACGGACCCCGGCTCGCCGTTCCTGGACGCCCTGGCGAAAGGCGAATCCGTCCTCCTGACGCAGGAGCAGCTGCACACCGTTCCCTCCGCCGTCGGCCCCGGCCGGTCGCCGGACGGCGGGCCGGGGATCCACTGCTGGCTGCTCGTCCCCATGTTCGCCCGCGGTGTCGCCCTGGGCGCCGCCGTCTTCATGCGCTCCCGCAGCCCCCTCTCGTTCGAACCGGACGACGTGCTGCTGGCCGAGGAGATCGTGACCCGCACGGCGGTGTGCGCCGACAACGCCAGCCGGTACCACCGGGAACGGACGACGGCGCTGACCCTCCAGCGCAGCCTGCTCCCCCAGCGGCTGCCCTCGCCGACTTCCCTGCGGACGGCGTCCCGCTATCTGCCGGCGAGCGGGCACACGGGACTGGGTGGCGACTGGTTCGACGTGATCCCCCTGTCCGGCGCCCGGGTGGCGCTCGTGGTGGGCGACGTGGTCGGACACGATCTGCAGTCCGCCGTGACCATGGGACGACTGCGCAGCGCCGTACGCACGCTCGCGGATCTCGATCTGTCCCCCGCCGAGCTCCTCACCCATCTGGACGACCAGATGAACCGCTTCCTGGACGAGCGCGGCGACGAGGCGGCCCAGGCGGCGGGAGCGACCTGCCTGTACGTGGTGTACGACCCCGTGTCGCGCCGCTGTCTGCTGGCCCGCGCGGGTCATCCGCCGCCCGCGGTGGTGTCGGCGGAGGGCGCCGTCGACTTCGTCGAGCTGCCCGGCGGCCCGTCGCTGGGGCTGGGCGGTGTCGTGTTCGAGCAGCGCGAGATCACCCTGGGCGACGGTGACCTGCTGGTGCTCTACACCGACGGCCTGCTGGAATCGCGGGTGCGGGATCTCGACACCGGGCTGCGCCGCATGCGCGACGTCCTCTCCCGTACGCCGTCGTCGGCAACCCCGCAGGAGGTCTGCGACACGCTGATCCGCGAGCTGCTGCCGACGCGCCATCAGGACGACGTGGCCGTCCTCGCGGCCCGGACGGTCGGGCTGTCCGCGGACCGTCATGTCGCCTGGGAGATAGAGGCGCGGGGCGAGCAGGTCGGCCGGGCGAGGGAGCTGGCGGCGCGGCAGATGGCGCGGTGGGGGCTGGAGGAGGAGGCGTTCACCACCGAACTGATCGTCAGTGAGCTGGTGACGAACGCGATCCGCTACGGCGGCGGGCCGATCACCCTGCGGCTCATCCGCGACCGCAACCTGATCTGCGAGGTGTCGGACGGCAGCAGCACCTCTCCCCATGTCAGGCGGGCCCAGGAGACGGACGAGGGCGGACGCGGCCTCTACCTGATCACCCAGCTGACGCAGGGCTGGGGAACCCGCTACAACGAACGGGGCAAGACCATCTGGGCCGAACAGGCGCTCCCCCGCTGACGACTCGCCCTTTTATCCGGTCGACGGCCGCCGCTCCCTCCTCGTACATTCGCCCTCACCACACGGGAGGGACAGGGATGGGCAGCCGTACGTTTCTGATGGGCGGCGGATGGGACACCGTGGAGGTCTACGAGCCGTTCCTGGGGGCGGCCGGGGACGCCCCGCGCATCGGGTGCGTGATCCTGGACGAGGGCGACGGCAACGCGCAGTTCGCCCGTTACGAGGGGGCGTTGCGCAAGGCCGGGGACTGCACGCCCGTACCGCTGCTCGTGCCTCTGGGCGGGCGGTTCGGGCCGGAGGCAGTGGCGGATCTCGACGGGGTGCTGGTGTGCGGCGGGCTGACGCCCGCGTATCAGGAGGCGTTCGCGGGGTGTCTCGAAGCGCTGCCGCGCGCGCTCGCCGAGCGCGGTGTCCCGTACGCCGGGTTCTCGGCGGGCGCCGCCGTCGCCGCGCGGCACACCGTGGTCGGCGGGTGGCTCCTGGACGGGGTTCCGGTGTGTCCGGAGGACTCCGCGGAGGACCTGGAGGAGATCGGTGTACGGCCGGGGCTCGGGCTCGTGCCGTTCGGGGTGGACGTGCACGCCGCGCAGTGGGGGACGCTGCCGAGGCTCGTCGCGGCGGTCGCCCGCGGGTACGTCCCGTACGGAGTCGCCATCGACGAGAACACGCTCGTCGAGGTGGGCGACGACGGGGCCGCCCGGGTCTCGGGGCTCGGGCGCGCCCACGTGGTGCGGCCGGCGGACGGCAGCGGCGGCGAGGACGTGCTCGTACGGTCCTACGGCGACGGCGGGGCGTTCCCCGTGCGCTGACTCAACTCCCGCTTCCGTAGGGCCGGGTGAGGATCTCCATGCGGTGGCCGGAGGGGTCGTCGAAGTACACCCCGCGGCCGCCGTCGTTGGTGTTGATCTCGCCGGCACGGCTGTGGAACGGGTCCGCCCAGTAGGTGAGGCCCGCCTCCCCGATGCGGGCGAAGATCGCGTCGAAGTCGCCCTCGGAGACCAGGAAGGCGTAGTGCTGCGGGGTGATGGCGCCGGCGGTGTCCATGTAGTCCAGCGTCACGCCGTTGGGTATCCCGACGGGCACGAACGGGCCGTAGTCCGGGCCCACTTCGAGCCCCAGAAGGCCGGCGAGGAACTCGGCCGAGGCGTGGCTGTCGTGCGCGGCGACGATGGTGTGGTTCAGCTGCACAGTCATCGTGTCCACCTCCTCCTGCCAACATACTCCGCAACAAACCAAGGCAAGCCTTACCTTAGTGACCCACGGCGTACGGGACTGCGGCGGCCGGGCAGGGCGCGTCAGATCGTCGCGGTGTCGATCACGAACCGGTAGCGGACGTCGCTCGCCACCACCCGCTCGTACGCCTCATTGATCTTGTCGGCGCCGATCAGTTCGATCTCGGCGCCCAGGTGGTGCTCGGCGCAGAAGTCGAGCATCTCCTGGGTCTCCGGGATGCCGCCGATGCCGGAGCTGCTCAGGCTGCGGCGGTTGCCGAACACCGAGGACAGCAGGATCTGGACCGGCTCCTCAGGGATGCCGACGTTCACCATCGCGCCGTCCGTGCGCAGCAGCGAGAGGTAGGCGTCGAAGTCGAGCGGCGCCGAGACCGTGTTCAGGATGATGTCGAAGGTGCCCTTCAGCTCCTCGAAGGTCTTCGGGTCGCTGGTGGCGTAGTAGTGGTCGGCGCCCAGCTTCAGGCCGTCGTCCTTCTTGCGCAGGGACTGCGACAGGACGGTGACCTCCGCACCGAGCGCGTGCGCGATCTTGACGCCCATGTGGCCGAGGCCGCCGAGGCCCACGACGGCGACCTTCTTGCCGGGGCCGGCGTTCCAGTGCCTCAGCGGGGAGTACGTGGTGATGCCGGCGCAGAGCAGCGGCGCGGCCACGTCCAGGGAGAGACCGTCGGGGATGCGGACGACAAAGCTCTCGTCGACGACGATCTTCTCGGCGTAGCCGCCGTAGGTGGGCTCGCCGTCCTTGCCGACGGCGTTGTACGTCCAGACGGGGCCGCCCTTGGAGCAGTACTGCTGCAGACCGGCCCTGCAGTTGTCGCACTCGCGGCAGGAGTCGACCATGCAGCCGACACCCACACGGTCGCCGACCTGGTACTTCGTGACACCGGAACCGACCTCGGAGACGACACCGGCGATCTCGTGGCCGGGCACCATCGGGAAGATCGCCGTGCCCCAGCCCTCACGGGCCTGGTGGATGTCGGAGTGACAGATGCCGGCGAACTTGATGTCGATCAGGACGTCGAACTCGCCGACCGGGCGCCGCTCGATCGTGGTCCGCTCCAGCGGGGCCTTCGCGGCGGGCGCGGCGTACGCAGCAACAGTGGTCATGGCGTGGTTCTCCTAGCAGGGGTGACGCGCCCGGCTGCCTTCCCGCCGGGCACTGCTCCAGCCTGCCTCACGTCCCGGCGGTCACCCAGACCACACCTTTGCGTACGTCTGCCGTGCCTACCACTGGCGGGGTCAGGTTCCTGGGCGTACGACCACGGAATGCGTCCGATACTGGCTGTATGGACCAACAGCCCGAGACTGCCGCCCCCGGCCACTCCCTGGACCGGCGCGCCGAGCTCAGCGAGTTTCTGCGCACCCGGCGGGCCCGGCTGAAGCCGGAGGACGTGGGGCTGCCGGACTTCGGGCGGCACCGCCGGGTGCCCGGGCTGCGCCGCGAGGAGCTGGCGCAGCTGGCCGGGGTGTCCGTGGCGTACTACACGCGGCTGGAGCAGGGCAACGGGCGGAATGTGTCGGTGGAGGTGTTGGACTCGATCGCCCGGGCGCTGCGCCTGTCCGACGCCGAGCATGCGCATCTGACCCACCTCGCCAAGGGCAAGCAGCACAAGAAGAAGGCGTCGGCACGCGCCCAGCAGGTGCGGGTGCCGCTGCGGCAGCTGCTGGACGCGCTGGACGGAGTGCCGGCGTATGTCGTCGGGAGGCGCTCGGAGATCCTGGCGTGGAACCGGATGGCCGCCGCCCTCTTCGGCGACTGGGGAGAGCTGCCCGCGGCGGAGCGGAACTGGGCTCGGCTGGTGTTCCTGAAGCCGGAGTACCACGAGCTGTTCGTCGACTGGGAGCAGAAGGCGATCGACATCGTCTGCGCGCTGCGGATGGACGCCGGCTGCTATCCCGACGACCCCCGGCTGTCGGCGCTGGTCGGCGAGCTGTCCGTGAAGAGCCCGGACTTCCGGCGCCTGTGGGCGACGCATGACGTCAAGGAGAAGAGCCATGGCGTCAAGCGGCTGCACCATCCACTGGTCGGCGAGCTGTCGCTGAACTTCGAGTCGTTCCGCATGACGGACGGCAGTGACCAGTCCCTGATCACCTACCACGCGGACCCGGGCTCACCGTCGGCGGAGGCCCTGCGGCTGCTCGCCAGCTGGGGCACGGACGCGGCGAGGGTCGTACCGTCGGTCTGAACCCCTGACGGATCCCCTCACCCCTGGTACGGCGGTGCGGCCCCCCAGTTCCACTTCGGTACCGGCTGCTCCGCCGGCGGCTTCGCGTCGGGGCCGGAGAAGTAGAGGGCCAGTCGTGTGCCCCACTCCACGT
Organism: Streptomyces herbicida; assembly: GCF_032656585.1. Taxonomy (NCBI): domain Bacteria; kingdom Bacillati; phylum Actinomycetota; class Actinomycetes; order Kitasatosporales; family Streptomycetaceae; genus Streptomyces; species Streptomyces herbicida. Next base: position 272,385 of record NZ_JAUYWJ010000001.1, on the reverse strand, counting down.
AGGCCAGGAAGGCCGAGCGGAACTCCGCGTCCGTGGGCAGGCCCGCCTCGTCCGCCGCGTCCTGGATGAGGTTGACCCAGCGGCGGCGCTGGGCCTCGGTGATGTCGCGGCCGAAGTGTTTGGCGACCATGTGGCCGTGGCCGCCCTGGGTCTGGGAGTAGCGGGCGGGCCCGCCGAAGACCTCGCCGAGCCAGAGGGCGACGTGGGCGGCGTGCTCGGCCGGCAGGTCCGCGAAGAGCGGTGCCAGGAGGTCGTCCTTGAGGACCTTGTCGTAGAAGGCCTCGGTCAGGCGGGAGAATGCCTCCTCGCCGCCCGCCCAGTCGTAGAGGGTCGGGGTCGCCGCGCCCGTGCCCCGCACCGGCGTGGGCCCGTAGTGGCGCATCTCCTCGATGTTCTCCACGTACGGGCGGATCTCCGCGAAGAACGGCGGGAACGAGGCCGACTTGCGGAAGCCCTCCAGATGGTCCTCGGTGGACTTCCAGGTGATCCGGAGGACGTAGTGCTCCAGGTCCTCCTCGCAGCGGGTGAGCTCGTAGTCCACGCACTGCGGTGCCGCCGCGAGGTGCGTCGCGGCGCGGGTGTAGGCGGCCAGGAACTCCGCCGACTGCTGCTCGGGAATGCGGTACCGGATGTATTCGACCGTGTGAGCCGTCATGGGTGCACACAAACACGGACGGCCCACCGGAAGCTGCACTTCCGGCGGGCCGTTCGCTCACGGCCTACTCAGCCATTACGGCTCACTTGCCGTAGTAGGCGTTGTAGATCGAGATCGTCGACTTGTTGCCCTTCTTGTCGGCGATCTTCGCGTGGAACGAGATGGCCTTGCCCTTGGCCGGGTTCTTGACGGTGATCTTGCCGCCTCGGACCTCGACCTTCTTCCAGGTCTGGCCGTAGTCGTACGACACGTACACCGACAGCGACTTCAGGTTGCTGCCCGCGGCCGCGCCCTCCACGGTGACCGGGAAGGTGACCGTCTTGTCGGCCTCGACGCGGCTGTCCAGACCGGTCTTGGCGTTGAAGCGGAGGGTGGAGGCCGGGAGCTTGGCGATGCTGCTGCCGGTCGGCTTCTTGGAGTGGAAGGTCCAGCTCGCGTCGATCCGCGTGGAGGCGGCCGCGACCTTGACCGTGCGCTTGACCGAGGTGGTCAGCTTGTACTCGGCGTCGCCGGAGGGAACCTTGAAGGGCTCCTCGCCGAACATCGGGTCCTTGGTGGAGCCCACCTTGGTGCCGTTGCGGTACAGGGTGGTGGTCACCGAGGTGAAGTCCGACGAACCGGCGTGCTTGTTGCCGTCGGCGAACAGCGGCAGCATGCCGTAGATGTCGTTGCCGTCCCGGAACAGACCGTAGTCCGCGTTGAGGTGCGGGCCGAAGACCGCCGTGTTGAAGGTCTTCTCGTAGGTCTTGCCGGCCGCGAAGGTCTGCGCCGCACCCAGCGTGTAGTACGCGTCGGTGATCGGGAAGCCGTCCGAGTCGACCCCGGCGGTCTGCTCGAAGTCCATGCCCCACTTCACACCGCTCTGAGTGGACAGGTGCAGCGTACGGGTGCTGGGGATCGCCTGCGGGACGCCGATGGAGGAGCCACCGGAGCTCTCCGGCAGCCAGCCGACCGCGTTGACCGAGCCCTTCTTGCCGCTGGCGGCGGCACCGAGGTTGGCCTTCACCGTGGCCAGGTCGCCCGCCTTGTAGTGCTTGGTGTAACCGGTGGCGAGCTGCTTGACGTGGGTACCGGCGACGGTGTCGTACTGCTCGTTGTCACCCTTGATCCAGTGCCCGTCCCACTGCTGGTACAGGGAACCGTCGGTGATCTGCGGGCCGAGACCCGCGGTGCGGAAGTTCTCGTACGTGTCGAGGAACCAGCCGTAGCCGTACGAGCCGTCGCCCACCGTGACGTCGAACTCCGGGGAGGCGAACGCCGACTTGGCGGCCGCGTCGGGGACGGTGATGTCCACCGGCTTGGCCTTGCGCGCGTCGATGGTGATCGTCTGGCTCTTGCCGACGGTCAGCTTCGGCTGCGCGATCCAGTCGATGCCCTTGGTGCCGTCCTCCGGGTCCACGAACAGCGCCGAGTTCAGGATGTACGTGCCCTTGGGCGCGCGCACCTTCACCGTGCCGGAGGGGTCGTACGGCGTGAGGTCGCGGCCGCCTGCCAGGCCCGCGACACCCGCCAGGTCGACGTCGTAGTACTTGGCCGGGTTGCCGTCGCGCCCGATGAACTTCAGCGTGACGTCGTACGACTCCACCTCGCGCTGCACCGCGGCGGCCGTGCGGACGGTCTGGCCGCCGCCGGTCGCGGTCACATACGCGGAGTAGGCGCCGTCGAGGGTGCCGCCCAGCTTGGTGTTGACGGTGAGGTCGACCGAGGCCTTGCCGCCCGCCGGGACGGTCACCTTGGTCTTGGCGAGCTTGAAGAAGCCCGCGGGAGCCGCCTGGCCCTTGGGGTTGGTGGCGGTGGCGGCCAGGTCGAGCGTGACGTCCTTGGTGCTCAGGTTGCGGTACGTCAGCTGCTTGGTGACCGGCTTGTCGTCGGTGTGCGGCCACTGCTGCACACCGAAGCTCACCGAGACCGGGTCGGCGACCACGGACTGCTTGATCGCCTTGTCGACCGCGATGCGGCCCGAACCCTGCTGGAACGGCGTGTACTTGCCGCCCTTGGCGGAGCCGGTCAGGGCGCCCTTCAGCTCGGCGTAGCCCCAGTCGGGGTGCTCCTGCTTCAGGATCGCGGCGGCGCCCGCGACATGCGGGGTGGCCATCGACGTACCGGAGATGGTCAGGTAGCCCTCGGGCTTCTCACCGACCTCCTGGTCGATGACGCTGCCCTTGGCCGCGGCGGCGGTGATGTCGACACCGGGCGCGGTCACGTCCGGCTTGATGGCGCCGTCGCCGGTGCGCGGGCCGGTCGAGGAGAAGTCGGCCAGCTTGTCGCTCTTGTCGACGGCACCGACGGTGAGCGCGGCGTCCGCGCTGCCCGGCGAACCGATCGACTCGGGGCCCTCGTTGCCCGCGGCGATCGCGAACAGGACACCCTTCTCGGTGGAGAGCTTGTTGACCTCGGCCTCGAGCGGGTCGATCTCGGGCGTGTCATAGCCGCCCAGGCTGAGGTTGATGACGGAGGCGCCCTGCTGGGCCGCCCACTCCATGCCGGCGAGGATGCCGGAGTCGTCACCGGAGCCGGTGTCGTCCAGGACCTTGCCGTTGAGGATCTTCGCGTCGGGCGCGACACCCTTGTACTTGCCGCCCGACTTGGCGCCGGTGCCCGCCGCGATGGACGCGACGTGCGTGCCGTGGCCGAAGTGGTCGGTGGCGTCCGCGGCGGCCGAGAAGTTCTTGGACTCGATCACCTGGTCCTTGAGGTCCGGGTGGGTCGTGTCGACACCCGTGTCCAGGACGGCGATCTTGACGCCCTTGCCGGTGTAGCCGGCCGCCCATGCCTTGGGGGCGCCGATCTGCGGCACGGACTTGTCGAGGCTGGCCTTGCGGACCCCGTCGAGCCAGACGTGCGCGATGCCGGAGGCGGTCTTGCTGCCGTTGGTGACCGCGTCCCAGAGCTCGGGCGTCTCCTTGGCCGGCGTCTGCACCGCGTCCGCGTTCAGGGTCTTCAGGCTGCGACGCAGCGTGCCCGCGTCACGGACATCGGCCTTGGCGGCGGTGGCGGCGCCACGGTAGCCGACGATGACCTTCAGACCGTGCTTGAGGGACTTGCGGGTGGCGGCCTTGTTCAGTTCGGTGACGTCGAACAGCCGCTGGTCCAGCTTGCCGGAGGCGACCAGATTGGCCGCGTCGGCGGGGATGACGAGGGTGTGTCCGTCGACCTTGCGGAGCTGGAAGGGTATGTGTTCGCGTCCCTTGGCCTTCTCCAGGCCGACGACCCGGCCCTTGCTGTCGACGGCGACCCGGTCGCCGGTGATCAGGGTGATGCGGTGCTTGGACGTGAGCGACGAGGCAGCGGCCGATGCGCGCTGCTCGGGCTTCGCCGACGCCGGGCTGGTCATGCCTGCGGCGAGGGCGACGGCTGCTGCGGTGGCCACGCCTGCGGCAGCCGCTCTTTTCACTTGTCTGCGCAAAACTCCCCCTGGAGATGGAGTACCGGGCTGGCGAAGTCCCCGTTCACCCGGCCGGGGGCAGTCCCGTACGCATGCACGTCAACCCCCCGGACAACGCAGTATGCCGGGGGGTGATCTGACGGCTCAATAGATGAGGGGAGGGTGAGAAAGCGCTACCCGGAACTGTTACGCGCCGGGTGGAACACCGTTACAAAATCGGGAAGTTGAGCGCGTGCGATCGGTGTTATACGCCTCGTGTCCGGTCGACTACGCGCCCGCGTTCTCCTTCACGGTGATCTTCCCCTTGCGGATGGTCGCCAGGCGCGGGGCCCTCTTCGCGATCGCGGAGTCGTGGGTGACCATGATGAAGGTCAGCCCGAGCTCCTTCCACATGCGCTCGAGAACCTCCATGATCTCGTCACGCATGCCTTCGTCGAGGTTGCCGGTCGGTTCGTCGGCGAGCAGCACCTTGGGCTGCTTCACCAGGGCGCGGGCGATGGCGACGCGTTGCTGCTGCCCTCCGGACATCTCCGAGGGCAGGTGGCCAAGGCGTTCGCCGAGTCCGACCGACTTCAGCGCCTCCGCTGCTTGTTCGCGGCGGTCCTTCACCTTCACGCCGAGCGGTACGAGGGCGGTCTCGACGTTCTCCTGGGCGGTGAGGGTCGGGATCAGGTTGAAGGACTGGAAGACGAAGCCGATGCTCTCGCTGCGGACCTTGGTCAGCCGGGCCTCGGGGAGCTTGGCCAGGTCGGTGCCGTCGAGGACGACTTCGCCGGAAGTGGGGCGGTCGAGACCGCCGAGCATCTGGAGGAGAGTGGACTTGCCGCCGCCGGTGGGGCCCTGGATGACGAGTCTGTCTCCGTCGCCGATCGTGAGGTCTATGCCGTCCAGGGCGTGGATGGTGTCTTTGCCCCGGGTGTAGCGCTTGCTGACGTTTCTGAGGTCGTACATGGTGGCTCCTGGGAGGGTCCTGGGGTGGTGCGCGTCATCGTTCGGTGCGGCTGAGTGGGGGTCGTTCGCGCCCGCGCGGTGAAGCCGCATGTCGATACGGCCCCGCGCCCGTGAGTGGGATCGCTCAGCCGTGCCTTCAAGTGGCCGCTACTCCACGCGCCGCAATGCATCTGCCGGGCGCAGCCTCGACGCCCGCCAGCCCCCGAACGCTCCCGCGATCAGGCCGCCGGCCACCGCCAGGCCCACCGCGAGGAGGATCGTCGTCACGCTGACCGGTGCCGTGAGCGCGACCTCCAGGGTCTTTGCCGCCTGGCGGCCGGGGCCCGCGAAGCCGCCGCCGGGACCGCCACCGCCGGGGCCGCCGAAGCCGCCGCCCGTGCCGCCACCGAGTTGGGCCTGCAGGCTGGGGCTGATCGCGGTGACGACATACGCGCCCGCCAGGCCGAGCGCGATGCCGAGGGCGCCGCCGGCCAGACCGTTGACGACGGCCTCGCCGACCACCTGCCGGGTCACCCGGCCCGACTTCCAGCCCAGCGCCTTCAGTGTGCCGAACTCACGGACGCGCCGGGAGACCGCGGAGGAGGTGAGCAGACCGGCGACCAGGAAGGCCGCGACCAGCACCGCGATGGACAGCCACTTGCCGACGTTGGCGGCCAGGCTGGAGGCGGTGGACAGCGAGCCGGATACGGTCTTGGCGAGGTCGGCGGAGGTGGTGACCGTCGTGCCGGAGACGTTCTTCTGGATGGCGCTCTTGACGGTGTCGATCTGCTGCGAGTCGGTCGCCTTGACGTAGACCGTGGTGATCTTGTTCTTCTCGCCGGCCAGCGCCTGCGCCTGCTTGAGCGGGATGTAGAGGTTGGCCGCCGAGTCACCGCTGTCGGCGGTGGCGATGCCGATCACCTTGTACTTGACGCCCTTGATGGTGACCGTGGAGCCGACCTTGTACTTCTTCGTCCTGGCGTAGGCCGAGTCGGCGACGACGACCTTGGCGTTCGTCTCGGTCGTCCTGAAGGTGCGGCCGCTGGTGATCTTCGACGAGGTGAGCGGGCCGAGCACCGTCTTGGTGACGTCGGTGCCGTAGACCGTGTACTGGTTGATGTCGAAGTCGGCGCCGCCGCCCCGGACCTCACCCTGCGGCTGGCCGTTGCCCCCGCCGGGTCCGCCCTGCCGGTTGCCGCCCGCGTTCGGGTTCTGCCGGAACTGGCCGCGGGTGAACTGTCCGCTGACCTTCACCACGTTGAGGCTCAGTCCGCCGACGGCGGTGGAGACGCCCTTCTGGTCCGCGACCTCGGTGACGGTCGAGGAGGCGAGCGTGGTGAAGCCCTGCACCATGACCCGGTCGCTGCTCTGCGACTTGGAGTCGCCGTTGTTCTGCGCGTCGAACTGGAAACGCGGCCGCTGCGCGTTCCCGGTGGACACCGACGCCGCCTTGGTGACGGTCATGTCCGTACCGAGGCCGTAGAGCGACTGGAGGACCTTGTCCTGTGCCTTCCCCATGCCGTTGGACACGGAGTTGACCACGATGACCAGCGCTATGCCCAGCGCGAGACCGGAGGCGACGACGAGGGCCGCCTTTCTGCGGCGGCGCAGTTCGCGCCTCAGGTAGGTGAAGAACATGGCCCGCAAGCTAGGGACGCACCGTGATGACTCGATAAGGCCGCAATAAGAGAACGATGAGAAGGCTGTGGCCGACCCCAGAAGGGGCCCGGAAAGGCCCAGGAAGGGCCCGGAAACGCCGATGCCGCCCCTCGGCGGGGGCGGCATCGGTCAAGCTGCGGGATGGCTGTGCTCAGGCGGCCGAACCGGCCTTCCACTGCGCCCAGTCCATGTTCCAGCCGTTGAAGCCGTTGTCCGGCGCCACGGTCTTGTCGCCGGTGTTCTTGACGACGACCACGTCACCGAGGATCGAGTTGTTGTACATCCACGCGGCGGGCGTGTTCGGGTCGTTCGCGCCCTTGGTGTCCGACAGACCCACACAGCCGTGGCTGGTGTTGACGCTGCCGAAGATGGACTTCGCACCCCAGTAGTTGCCGTGCAGGAAGGTGCCGGAGCTGGTCAGGCGGATGGCGTGCGGCACGTCCTTGATGTCGTACTCGCCCTTGCCGTCGTCGTCGGTGAAGCCCACGGTCGCGCCGTTCATGCGCGTCTCCTTGAACTTCTCCGACATGACCATGATGCCCTGATACGTCTTGTTCTCGGGCGAACCGGCGGAGATCGGGATGGTCTTGATGGTCTTGCCGTCCTGCGTGACCTTCATCTGCTTGGTCTGCGCGTCGACGTAGGAGACCTGGTTGCGGCCGATGTGGAAGGTGACCGTCTTCTGCTGCACGCCGTAGACGCCGTTCGCACCCTGGACGCCGTCGAGCGCGAGCTTCAGCGTGACGGTGGAGTTCTCCTTCCAGTACGTCTCGGGGCGGAAGTCGATGCGGTTGGCGTTGAACCAGTGGCCGACGACCTCCTGGCCGCTGCTGGAGGTGACCGTGATGCCCTTCTGGACCGCGGCCTTGTTGGTGATCGCCTTGTCGAAGTTGATCGACACGGGCATGCCCACGCCGACGGTGGAGCCGTCCTCCGGCGTGAAGTTGCCTATGAAGCTGTTGGCCGGGGAGACCGTGGTGAACGAGGCGTTCTCGTGGGCGACGAGGCCCGCGGCGTCCTTGGCCTCGGCGGCGACCTTGTAGCTGGTGGAACGCTCCAGCTGACCGGTCGGCTTCCAGCTCTTCTTGTCGGCGGACAGCGCGCCGGCGACGGTCTTGCCGTCGGTGGTGGTCATGCTGACGCTGGTCAGCGTGCCCTTGCTGACCGTGACGGCGGCGGAGTTGTTGATGGAGGCGTTGTTCGAGCCGTCCTTGGGCGTGATCGTGATCTGGGCCTCGGAGGACTTCTTGGCTGCCGCCTCGTCCGCCTTCGCCTGCGAGGTGTCGCCGCCGGTGCCGGAGGCCTTGTCGTCGCCGCCGGAACAGGCCGTGAGCACCAGAACACCGCCGAGCAGTGCGGACGCGGCCATCAGGCCCTTGCGCCGCTTACTGTCCGTCATCACACGCTTCTCCATCGTTGCCGAATCCGCGAAACACCGAGCCCCCGGCTCAAGAACCTTCAACGCTACGGCCGACTCGCCCCGTTCCACATACACCGGATGTGTGGGCCACACCACGTCCGCCGGGGCGGGGGTGGTGCGGAGTCCGCTCGTGCGCCCCCTGAGACGACGAAACCCCGGACGGCGGTTGCCGCCCGGGGTCACGAATTCCCCAGAACGCTCAGCCGATGCCCTCTTCCTCGTCCTCCTCGACATCATCGTCGTCGAGGTCCCAGTCCGGCGAGTCGGGGTCGTACTCGATCCGCTCGCTGGACCAGGAGGCCTGCTGGAGCTCGACCCCGGGCACCTCACTGACCAGGTCGAACGGATCCACGAGATACGCGATGGCCTCGGCGGTGTCTTCCGTCACAGCCCCTTCGGCGTGCGTCCGCTCCTCGTCCGGCATCTCGGTGTCACCGGCGAGGCGCTGCAGCGCCCGCTTCGTCACGGCGTCCGCGTCCTCGATCTCGAGGACCAGCTCCACCCGAAGGCGTACAAAACGTGATGTCTCTGGAGTGCTCATGCCCGGAGCGTACGACCGAAACCTCCCGTGACTTTCCCGTGACCCGCGATTTTCACTAACATCGCCCCACACGGCCAATTCGCCAGCGTCACAAGGGGGATCGATATTCCGTGTCATCCGCTCGCCGCTCGTTGCTGACCGCCACCGCCGCGGGGACCCTGCTGGGCGCCCTGTGGTTCGTCCCGTCCGCCAATGCGTCGCAGGACGCCCCGGCGAGAGCGGAGACTTCGGCGACGCAGGTCACCCAGCAGGCCAGGGCGATGTCGGAGGCGACCACGGAGACCGCGGCGGACGCGGCGGACGGCACCCAACTGGCCGACACGGGAAGCCCGGACACCACGCCCTATGTCGTCGGCGGAACGCTCTTCCTCGCCGTGGGTGCGGGTTTTGTGGTGTATTCGGTGCGCCGGGAACGCTTGGGTTTTTAAATTACTTGACGATTCTTTGACTCAAGTCTCATAGTCCGATCATGAAGAGATCATCGGGCGTGCGGCTGTGCGCCACCGCCGCAGTGAGCGTGCTGTCGCTCGCCCTTGTCACGGGCTGTTCCGACGGGGGTTCCAAGGACTCCGGAGGCTCCGGGGACGCCAAGGGGTCGGAACCGGCCACGAAGGCGCTGAGCGCCGCGGAGTTGAAGAAGCTGATCCTCGCTCAGGGCGAGGTGGACGGGTACAAGGTCACCCCCGCGAAGACGGACTCGGTCAGGAAGACGGCCAAGGCCGACGCCGCCCAGTGCGAGCCGCTTCTCGACTCCCTGAGCGGCCGCGGGCCGGGCGGCGCGGTGACGCAGACCGGCCGCACGGTCATGGAGGACAAGAAGGACCCCACGGACGACGCGACGTCCATGGGCGACCTGGCCGACGGCAAGTTCGAGGACGCGATCAACAAGTCCCTGGACCGGGACGTCACCATCCTCGGCCTGGCCTCGTACGACGGGGACGGGGCCGAGAAGGCGCTGAAGTCGGTCTCCGACGCGGTCAAGGGCTGCTCGGGCGGCTTCACCGCGACCGTGGGCAGCGACAAGCAGAAGTACACCAAGATCGCCGAGGAGAAGTCCTCGGGCACGGGCGACGAGTCGGTGGCGTTCGCCGCGACCGCCGACATGGAGGACGGGGACGCCGCTCCGGTCCACGTCGAGGTCGTGCGCCACAAGAACACCCTCGTGACCTACTACACGATGAACATCGGCGCGATGATGTCCAAGAAGGCCTACGCGGTGCCGCCCGTGGTCATCAAGGCCCAGGCGGCCAAGCTCAAGTGACGTAGGAGACGCAAGAGGGGCCCGTCCGAAGACAGGGCCCCTCTTCGTTCCGTGCCTACAGGAGCGGTCCGGTGACCTTCTCCGCGGCGGCGACGAGCCCGCCGCCCCGCACGAACGCGTCGGCGGCCGCGAGGTCGGGCGCCAGGAACCGGTCCGGACCGGGGCCCTCGACACCGGCCGCCCGTACGGCCTCGATGACGGACTGCGACGCCGGGGCCGGGGCGAGGCCCTCGCGCAGCTCGATGGCGCGGGTGGCGGCGTAGAGCTCGACGGCGATGATCCGGGTCAGGTTGTCGACGGCGGTGCGCAGCTTGCGCGCGGCCGACCAGCCCATGGAGACGTGGTCCTCCTGCATGGCGGAGGACGGGATCGAGTCCGCGGAGGCCGGTACGGCGAGCCGCTTCATCTCGCTGACCAGGGCGGCCTGGGTGTACTGGGCGATCATGAGCCCGGAGTCGACGCCCGCGTCGTCCGCGAGGAACGGCGGCAGGCCGTGGCTGCGGTTCTTGTCGAGCAGCCGGTCGGTGCGGCGCTCGGCGATGGAGCCGAGGTCGGCGGCGGCGATGGCGAGGAAGTCCAGGACGTAGGCGACCGGGGCGCCGTGGAAGTTGCCGTTGGACTCGACGCGGCCGTCGGGCAGCACGACCGGGTTGTCGACGGCGGAGGCCAGCTCGCGCTCGGCGACCAGCCGGGCGTGCGCGAGGGTGTCACGGCCGGCGCCGGCGACCTGCGGGGCGCAGCGCACGGAGTACGCGTCCTGGACGCGGGGCGCGTCGTCCTGGTGGTGGCCGGTGAGCTGTGAACCCTTGAGCACGGCCAGCATGTTGGCGGCGGAGGCGCCCTGGCCCGGGTGCGGGCGGATGGCGTGCAGCTCGGGGGCGAGCACCTTGTCCGTGCCGAGCAGCGCCTCCAGGCTGAGGGCGGCGGTGATGTCGGCGGACTTGTAGAGCATCTCGAGGTCGTCGAGGGCCATGAACAGCATGCCGAGCATGCCGTCGGTGCCGTTGAGGAGGGCGAGGCCCTCCTTCTCGCGCAGCTCGACGGGGGCGATGCCGTGCTCGGCCAGGAGTTCACCGGCGGGGCGGACGGTCCCGTCGGGTCCCTCGGCGTCGCCCTCGCCCATGAGCGTGAGGGCGCAGTGGGAGAGGGGGGCCAGGTCGCCGGAGCAGCCGAGGGAGCCGTACTCGTGCACGACCGGGGTGATGCCCGCGTTCAGCACGTCGGCCATGGTCTGGGCGACCTCGGGCCGCACGCCCGTGTGTCCCGAGCAGACGGTCTTGAGCCGCAGGAACATCAGGGCTCGGACGACCTCCCGCTCGACGCGCGGACCCATGCCGGCGGCGTGCGAGCGGACGATGTTGCGCTGCAGCTGGGCGCGCAGTTCCTGGCTGATGTGCCGGGTCGCCAGGGCGCCGAAGCCGGTGCTTACGCCGTAGACCGGTTCCGGCTTGGCCGCCAGCGCGTCCACGATCTCCCGGGCCGCCGCGAGGGCCGCCACCGCCTCCGGGGAGAGCTCGACCCGGGCGCCGCCGCGCGCCACGGCGAGAACGTCGGACGCCGTGAGACCGGACGTCCCCACCACCACAGTGTGCATATCCATATTCAGGAGCGTACGCATTGAATGCGACGATGTCACTAGTGGGGAACGGGGTTGCCCCTTACCCGGTTCACGTCACGGCCGGCGCCCACGGAAGGCGCGCCGCTCGGCCCGCTCCGGGGGCGGGGTGTCCGCGAGCCGTACGACCGGGTCGTCCGGGCCCTCGCGGCCGGCCACGACCGGCTTCTCGGCACGGACCGCCTTGGCCCGGTACTGGGCCGCGTCCGCGAGCCGGAAGAGACGGCGCGCGGAGCGGACCGGCCCGATGGGCTCGTCCGTCGAGGCGACCCCGCACGCGACCCCCTCGCCCAGTTCCAACTCCGCGGCGCGACGGCACAGTTCGTCCGCCGCCTTGACCACGTCGTCCGCGGGCGGGCCGATCGCGAGGAGACAGAACTCGTCGCCGCCCAGGCGCGCCGCGAGAGTCCCGGGCAGCATCGCGCCGCACAGCGACAGCACCGAGCCGAAGCGCTCCAGGAGGCGGTCCCCGACCGCGTGCCCCTGCGTGTCGTTGACACGTTTGAGCCCGTTCAGATCGCAGACGACGAGGCTCACCACGACCCCCTCCCTGCGGTGCAGTTCGATGGCCTCGTCGAGGCGTACGTCGACGGCGCGCCGGTTGGCGAGACCGGTGAGCGAATCCGTGTACGCCAGCCGCCGGGCCTCCTCCAGCCGCTCGGTCTGTGCGATGCCGGCCGCGACCACGGCCGCCAGCACGGTGGCGAAGTCGGCGTCGCCCCGGCCGAAGACGGGGACACCGACCTGGCGGGCCACATACAGCTCGCCCCAGGCGCGGCCGTGCAGCACGACCGGGGCGACCACACAGCAGCCCCGGCCGCGGCGGCGCAGGGCGGCGACGCGCTGGTGGAAGTAGCCGGGGCGCCCGGCGGCGGGACCCTCGGCCGTCTCCACCCAGGCGTTCGGCCCGCCGCCGCCCGCCCACCGCTCGTGCAGAAACTCGGTGATCTCGGGGAACTGGTGCACCGGGTAGGACTCGGCCTCCGGGAACTCCTCCTCGTCCGAGGCCCGCTCCCCCACGTTCACGAGGACCTTCAGCCGTCCGAGATCACGCTCCCACACCGACAACGCGGCAAAGCTCCCGTCGAGCGCACGGCACGCGCCGAGCGCCGCTGCGCGCCATGACTCGCGCGGGGTGTGCGCCGCCGCCATCCCCTGCGCCAGCGCCACGACCGCCGTGAGCCGCTCGTCCTCACCCATCACTCCAGGTTAGGGATTTTCTGGACGAACAGGGACATCGGTGAGGCGATCAGGTGGAGGACCTGACCTCGCCCGAGCCCTGCCTGGGCAGGGTCACTCCCCCGGCCACTGCGGCTTCCGCTTCTCGTTGAACGCCGCCACGCCCTCCGCCCGGTCGCCCGAGAACGCCACCGCACGCCAGGCCGCGTCCTCGACCTCCAGGCCGGTGCGCAGATCCAGCCCGTGCCCGAGGCGCAGCGCCCGCTTTGCCGCGCGCAGACCGACCGGGGAGTTGCCGGCGATCCGGTCGGCCAGGGCCAGCGCCTCCTCCCGGTCGCGGCCCTCGTCGACCAACTGGTCCACCAGCCCGAGCTCGTGCGCCTCGGCCGCCTCCACACGCCGCGCCGAGAAGATCAGCTCGGCCGCCCGCGCGGCCCCGACCCGCCGCGGCAGCAGCTGCGTACCGCCGCCGCCCGGAATCACCCCGACGGACACCTCGGGCAGCCCCACCACGGCGGTACGGTCGGCCACGATCAGGTCACAGGACAGCGCCAGCTCGAAGCCGCCGCCCAGCGCGAAGCCGTGCACCGCGGCGATCGCCGGCATCGGCAGCTCCAGCACTCCGGTGTACGCGCCCCGCGTCAGCGGCCGCTGCCGCACCAGGTCCGCATCGGTGAAGGAGTTCCGCTCCTTCAGGTCGGCCCCGACGCAGAACGCCCGCTCGTGCGTCGACGTCAGGACGACCACCCGCGCGTCCTTGTCGGCGGCGAGCGCCGCGCACGCGCTCCCGATGGACCGGGCCATCTCGGTGGAGACGGCGTTCATCGCCTTGGGCCGGTCCAGCACGAGCTCCGCGACCTGCCCGTGTCGCCGCACCAGCACGAACTCCCCGAACCGCTCCTCGCTCATGACACCCTCCGGTCGACGTGTTAACGCGGGTTAACTTCCTGTGCCCCGATCATCGCAGCCGGCCCCGGCCGGGAAAAGAGCCGGCCCGGTTGTCCCCGTTCGAGTGACTTCCCGGCCGACTACCGCCGTACCGCCCGCGGGAGCGCATAGCGTGCGCTCCGCCACGGCGCATCGGGGGGCGCGCAGCGGGGAGGGATCGCGATGGCGGACACAGGGACAACGGGTATGGCAACAACCGGCACAGGAACAGCCGACACGGGAACAACCGGCACGGGAACACAGCGCACCGAAGCGGCGGGAGCGTGTGCGGAAACGTTCAGGGACGCGGATGCGACCACCGCCGTGTCCGTCCCCCGCCGCGGCCGCCACCGCCGGCCCCGCCCGCGCAAGGCCCTGCTCGCTGCCGGAGGGCTCGTCCTGGCCGCCGGTGTCATCAGCCTCGTACGCATATCTCCGGATTCCGGGGTCGGCGGCCCGGGCACCGCCGAGGCGGAACCCCGGCTGGATCCGGGCGGCGGCACCGACCGGTCGCCGGCGGACCCGGCCGCCTCCGCGGGGACCGCACCGACGGCTCCGCCCTCGGCGACCTCCGTCATGGGCGGGGTGAGCGCCACGCCCACCGCCTCACCCCTTCCGACGGACGTCCCCACGACGATCCCGACCGCCGTCACACGGACGACGCACGGCCCTACGCACGGCCCGACGCCTGCGCACACCACCCCGGCACCGGCCACGACACCCCCGGCCGCCCCGCGTCCCGACCCCACACCGACACCGGAACCCAGCCACCCCACGACCGCCCCGGCCCCGCAGCCGAGTCACGGCGGAGGTCTGTGCGTGCCGGTCATCGGGCTGTGCGTGGACGGCCTGGAGCCCAGCGCGCACCAGACCCCGCCCGCACGCAACCACCACGCAATCCGTTCATGATCTCTTCGCCGGCCGGCCATGCCCCCTGCCGGTCTGACGTCGGTGGAGTGGTGGCCGGTTGGGCAGGTGGTGGGCGGCGCGCAGTGCCGCGGCCTGCTGCTGGGCCTTCCGGGCGGCGCCGGCCGCCGGGATCGACACCGGTGCGTGCCGGGTGTTACCACCACTCAGCAGTGGACGTACTACGACAGCCGGCTGGGAGCGAGTCCGCGAAGCTGCTTCCGCGCTCCGCCGCGAGCAGGTCGACCTGCTCGCCGGCGCGGCCTCGCCGCAGCAGCTGTTGCTGGAAGGACTGGGCCGCACCAGTGACCACTGGGCGGAGGCGCTGGAGATTCTCCGCGGCGACCCGTACTACATCGACGGCGCGATCCTGCGCGAGGTCATGGCGCTGAGCCTGTCCCACCGCTGGTGCGGTCAGGCCGCGACGTGGCGATGCAGGCTCCGAAGGAAGTCGTCGTCGAGCATCTCGCGGACCTCGTCCGTGACCTGCTCGACGCCGACGACGCGGACGAGGATGCCTACGACACCTCCCGCCGGCTCGCCGAAGCGCTCGAGGCGATGCGGGCATGGGCCGTGCTGGCGGCGCTGGTGCGACGGGCGTCGACACACTCATCGCCCGATGTGCGAGAGGTCGCGGATGATTACGTCGCCGTCTTCGAGGACATCGAAGCGGCCTTGCACAGCAGATGAGCGAGCCGGGCGACTGGCGGGGAGACGGACTCCGAGGAGCACCGGGCCTGGCGGGTCGTCTTCAACGAGGACTGGACCGGCCCGGACCTCAACACCCCGTGTCCGGTGTGTGGTGTCCGTGCGCTGCACCGCTCGTACTTGCTGGAGGACACCGGCGCGAAGGTCTTCCGCGGGGTGTCCTTCAGGGGCCGCGGACGGCTGTGGGAGTGGTGCTCGACATGCCGGACGTTCGAGCACTGTCCCGACGGCTGTGTCCCCGACTGGTGGAGCGCCCCCTTCGACGTCTCGCCCGAGCTGCTGCGCCACGACCCGGGGCCCGTCGAGGAGGCGCGGAACGAGCGATGAGGGCGGGGGCGGTCGCGGAGCGCCCCGCCGCGGTCACGCGGATGCCGGCGGAACGTCCCGACGGGTGAGCAGCCACGGCTCGACCACGCCCAGGCCGCGGACCGGGCGTTGCCACATCGGCTGGAGGGCGAAGCGGTAGGTGGGGGGCTCTTCGCCCTCCTTCTCCGCCGCGGCGGCGGCCTCGGCCGCCTCCGCCTCCGAGGCGGGGGCCTCGCCGGTGCGGATGATCTCCTCGGCGAAGGCGCTGTCGACGAGGACCGCGTCGCGTGGCGCTATCGACGTCAGCCGCGAGGCGAGGTTCACCGTCGTACCGAAGACATCGCCCATCCGGGTCGTCACCGTGCCGAACGCCATGCCGACGCGCAGCTCGGGCATCGTCTCGTCGTTGGCCATGGTCTCCACCAGGCGCAGGGCGATGTCGGCGGCGGTGCCCGCGTCGTCGGCGGCGTAGAGGACTTCGTCGCCCAGCGTCTTGATGAGCCGGCCGCCGCGCGCGGCCACCAGGTCGGCGGCGGTGGTCTCGAAGGCCTCGACGAGCTCGCCGAGTTCCTCCTCCTCCATGCGGCGGGTCAGCCGTGTGAACCCGACGAGGTCGGCGAAGCCGACGGCGAGCCGCCGGTCGACCATCTCCTCGTCGTCGGCCCCCTGTACGACCCGGCCGGCCGAGGCGGCGAGCTGGCGGCGCCAGACGTAGACCAGGAACTCCTCCAGCTCGGGCAGCAGCAGCTCGACGATCGGGTACGTCACCTCGGTGCGCGTCATGCCCGGCTCGGGCGGCTCGGTCAGCCCCTCCAGGAAGGAGTCGATCTGCCACTCGGCCAGCCGGGCGGTGGTCTGCCCGGTGGACCGGGCCACCTGCACCGCCATCGCCTCGCTGAGCAGCCCCGCCTCGACGAGACCGGCGAGGCGGCGCAGGGCGAGCACGTCGGCCTCGGTCAGGGCCTTGGCCTGCCCGATGTCGGCGAAGCCCATGGCCCGCCAGAAGCGGGAGGCCAGCTCCATGGAGACACCGGCGCTGCGGGCCGCCTGGAACGGTGTGTAACGGCGCTCCGCGCCCAGGATGAGCGTTTCGAGGCGCAGGGCGAGCGGGTCTTCGCCGGCGTCGGCGGCGTGGGGTTCCTCCCGCTCGAGCGGTGTCGAGTGCGGGGGAGGGTCCACCCGGCCGTCCGCGCCCGCGCCGGAGCCCGAATCGTCGACGGTCACGCCTGCTGCCCTTCCGATCTGCCGCGGTCACGTATCGACCGGCCTCAACTCTACGGCAGGTGTGCGCCAGCTCACTCCGTCAGGTGGGGCCGACGGTGAGGTGTCCGGCGCAGGTGTGCCACCCGGCGTCCGTGCCGGGCCGCCCTGGGGGCCGCACCGTGCTCACGCAGGTCGCAGGTGCACGATGTCTCCTGCCCCGACCGGCTCCTGGACGCCGTTCTCCGTGGCCAGGATCAGCCTGCCGTCGCCGTCGATCGCCACGGCCTCGCCGACGA
The DNA here is from genome assembly GCF_032656585.1 of Streptomyces herbicida. NCBI lineage: Bacteria > Bacillati > Actinomycetota > Actinomycetes > Kitasatosporales > Streptomycetaceae > Streptomyces > Streptomyces herbicida. The sequence goes on along the minus strand of NZ_JAUYWJ010000001.1, from coordinate 255,394 downwards.
TCGACCGGTCGCCCGGGAGCTCGGCCCGCACGACCCTTCCCAGCGTCGCGCAGCCCGCCGCGTACGTCTCCTGGAGACCGCTGGAGACCGGGTCACCCCCCGCCTCGCGCCAGCGGCCGTACCAGTCCTCCAGGGACCGCAGCACGGCCCGCAGCAGCGGATCCCGGTCCGTGCTCACGGCCCCTGCCAGCGCCAGCGAACCGGCCTGCGGCACCGGGAGCTCCTCGGCGCGGAGCGAGACGTTGATGCCGACGCCGACGACCACGCCGGCGTCCCCGGCCCGCTCCGCCAGGATCCCGCCGGTCTTGCGCTCCTCGTCACCCACGGTCACCAGGAGGTCATTGGGCCATTTGAGTGAGGTGTCCACCCCCGCCGACTGGGCAAGCCCCGTCGCCACGGCCACGCCGGTGAGCAGCGGCAGCCAGCCCCAGCGGGCCACCGGCACCTCGGCGGGGTTGAGCAGCACCGAGAAGAACAGGCCGGAGCGGGGCGGTGCCGTCCACTGGCGGTCCAGGCGGCCCCGGCCCGCCGTCTGCTCCTCGGCGACGAGCACCGCGCCCTCGGTGGCCTTCCCGGCCTCCGCGCGGGCGACCAGCTCGCTGTTGGTGGAGCCGATGCGCTGCACCACCTCCACGCCGGTCCACAGTCCGCCCTCCCGCACCAGACCTCGCAGCAGCGCGGCCGTGTTGAGGGGCGGGCGGTCCAGGTCGGACCACCGGTTGTCGTTCGCGTCTGAAGCATCTTGCGGCGTCATGCAAGCCACCCTAGGTGTGGTAAACGCCGCACTGCCGATTGATAGGCACCCCACTACGCTACGGATGAGTAACCGTCCCCCCTTTTGAGCAGGCAGGGAGCCGCATCCCGATGTCCGAGCCGGAAGAGATCGACATTCACACGACCGCGGGCAAGCTGGCGGACCTCCAGCGCCGTATCCAGGAAGCGACGCACGCCGGCTCGGAACGCGCCGTCGAGAAGCAGCACGCCAAGGGCAAGTTGACGGCCCGTGAGCGGATCGACCTGCTGCTTGACGAAGGGTCATTCGTCGAGCTCGACGAGTTCGCGCGCCACCGGTCCACCAACTTCGGCCTGGAGAAGAACCGCCCGTACGGCGACGGTGTCGTCACCGGGTACGGGACCGTCGACGGCCGTCCCGTCGCCGTCTTCTCGCAGGACTTCACCGTCTTCGGCGGCGCGCTCGGCGAGGTGTACGGCCAGAAGATCGTCAAGGTCATGGACTTCGCGCTGAAGACCGGCTGCCCGGTCATCGGCATCAACGACTCCGGCGGCGCCCGGATCCAGGAGGGCGTGGCTTCACTCGGCGCCTACGGCGAGATCTTCCGCCGCAACACCCACGCCTCGGGCGTCATCCCGCAGATCAGCCTCGTCGTGGGCCCCTGCGCGGGCGGCGCGGTCTACTCCCCCGCCATCACCGACTTCACGGTCATGGTCGACCAGACCTCGCACATGTTCATCACCGGCCCGGACGTCATCAAGACGGTCACCGGCGAGGACGTCGGCTTCGAGGAGCTGGGCGGCGCCCGCACCCACAACTCGGTCTCCGGCGTGGCGCATCACATGGCGGGCGACGAGAAGGACGCCATCGAGTACGTCAAGCAGCTGCTGTCGTACCTGCCGTCCAACAACCTCAGCGAGCCCCCGGTGTTCCCGGAGGAGGCGGACCTCGCCGTCACCGACGAGGACCGTGAGCTGGACACCATCGTCCCGGACAGCGCGAACCAGCCGTACGACATGCACACGGTGATCGAGCACATCCTGGACGACGCCGAGTTCTTCGAGACGCAGCCGCTGTTCGCACCGAACATCCTCACCGGCTTCGGCCGGGTGGAGGGGCACCCCGTCGGCATCGTCGCCAACCAGCCGATGCAGTTCGCCGGCTGCCTGGACATCCAGGCGAGCGAGAAGGCGGCCCGCTTCGTGCGGACCTGCGACGCCTTCAACATCCCGGTCCTCACGTTCGTGGACGTGCCCGGCTTCCTGCCCGGCGTCGACCAGGAGCACGACGGCATCATCCGGCGCGGCGCCAAGCTGATCTACGCGTACGCGGAGGCGACCGTCCCGCTGATCACGGTCATCACCCGCAAGGCCTTCGGCGGCGCCTACGACGTCATGGGCTCCAAGCACCTGGGTGCCGACATCAATCTGGCCTGGCCGACCGCGCAGATCGCCGTCATGGGCGCGCAGGGCGCGGTCAACATCCTGCACCGGCGGACCATCGCCGAGGCGGAGACCTCCGGAAACGGCGAGGCGACCCGTGCCCAGCTGATCCAGGAGTACGAGGACACCCTCCTCAACCCCTACATCGCGGCCGAGCGCGGCTACGTCGACTCGGTGATCATGCCGTCGGACACCCGCCGCCACGTCGTACGCGGCCTGCGTCAGCTGCGCACCAAGCGGGAATCCCTGCCTCCGAAGAAGCACGGCAACATCCCCCTCTAGGCCCCGCTGACCTTTGGAGCGGTCATGAACATCAAGGTCGTACGAGGCAACCCCACCCCGGAGGAGCTGGCCGCCGCCCTGGCGGTGGTCCGCGCCCGCGCCGCGGCGGCAGCAGCAACGCCGCCCGGCGCGCCCGGCCCGAGGGACTCCTGGTCGGACCCCGCCCGCATCGCGGCCCACCGCGTCCCGCGGCCGGGCCCGGCGTCCTGGACCCGCACCTACTGGCCGGGGTAGGCGCGGCCCCCGCGCACGTCGGTGCAATGCGGGGTGGCGATTTGAGTACCCGTACTCAGGCCGACCGACCCCGCCAAGCCCCACGCTGGTGGCATGCTGTGGTCAGATCCGGAGAACGAGCCGCCCAAAGAACTGCGCGACATGCAGGAAATGCTGCGGCGGCTCGGCCTTCTCCTCGCCCTGGCCATGCTGCTCGGGATGATCGTGATCGGTCTGAGCTAGGGCCTGTCCGGCGGATCAGGTCGCAGCAAGGAAGCGGCATCCGATCGGCGCAGGTGAGTGGGGTCTGGCGCGTCCAGCTGCAAGGCGGAGGAAGGAGTCGACGCGATGGGGGTCCCCCTGCTCGAGCGAAGCCGAGAGCTTGGGGGCGTCGGCGACTGACGACAACGCCTGGGGGTCCCCCCTGCTCGCAGAGCTTGGGGGAGGGCGTGCCAGACCCCGCGTCTGCGGCATGATCCGCCGGAAAGGACCTAGCGCAGCGACCCCGCTAACCTGACCGCATGACTGCCAACCCGCGCAGGCGAGTCGTGCTCGCCTCTCAGTCGCCCGCCCGGCTCGGACTGCTCAGGCAGGCCGGGCTCGAACCCGAGGTGATCGTCAGTGGGGTCGACGAGGACGCGATCACCGCGCCCACGCCCGCCGAGCTGGCGCTCGCCCTCGCCGAGGCGAAGGCCTCCGTGGTCGCGGCGAAGCCGGAGGTGCTGGGCGCCCTGGTGATCGGCTGCGACTCGGTGCTGGAGCTGGACGGCCAGGCGCTGGGCAAGCCCGCGGACGCCGAGGAGGCCACCGCCCGCTGGAAGGCGATGCGGGGGCGCGCGGGGACGCTCCAGACGGGGCACTGCATCTGGGACACGGCGAACAAGCGGTACGCGTCCGGGACCGCGTCCACCGTCGTGCACTTCGGCGAGCCGACGGACGCGGAGATCGCCGCCTACGTCGCCTCCGGAGAGCCGCTCTACGTCGCCGGGGCGTTCACCCTGGACGGCCGCTCGGCCCCGTTCATCAGGGGCATCGACGGCGACCACGGCAACGTGATCGGGATCAGCCTGCCCCTCGTCCGGCAGCTGCTGGCCGAACTGGGCATCGGCATCACGGAGTTGTGGGCGCCGGCGGAGTGACCTCAGCGGCGGGGGTGCCGGGGGCGGCCAGGGCCGGGACGTCGTCCTGCGGCTCCTCCGCCTCGCCCCCGCCCTTCGGCCCCTCGAGCTCGCCCTTCGGCTCCTGCGGGCCTTCCACGCCCTCCGGGGCCCCCTTGGCCTCCGGCGTGTCGCCGCCCCGGGGAGCGCCGCCGGGCGCCGTCTCCGCCGCGCCGTCCTGACGGTCGTACGTCATCAGGAGCAGCACGATCAGCCCCAGGACGACCATCATGAACACGAACGCGCTCCAGCCCACCAGCCCCCAGGTGAACGCGCCCAGCAGCCCGTGCACCACGGCGATGCTGATGAGCAGCACGCGGCCGAAGCCGGCCGGGGCGCGGTTGCGTATCGCCACGAGCAGGGCGACCAGGGCGCACAGCGCGAAGTAGAGGCCGAAGACCACCCCGCCGATCTTCGAGGAACTCGCCATCATGTCCGGGTCGAGGCCGGCCAGCGACATCTCCTGCCGGTCGACGACCACCCCCAGGAACCAGTTGAGTGCCGCGATGCCGAGCCCTTCGGCGAAGAGGACGACCGCCACGACCCACGCCACCGGTCTGCGCACCACCGGTCCCACCCACTTTCGACCGCAGCCCGAGTCCGGCTGCTGTTACCTGAAGTACGTTCGAGACATCGCGAACGCTACTAACGGGTAAACCCGGGGACAAGGGTTCTGTCACGGGCAAAGAATCATTGGGCCATTCGTAGGGACTCGACAAAGAAACCGAGTGGGCCGCGGCACGCTCTCACAGAGACCTTGACCACACGGCGGGGCTAGGGTTTCCCGGAAGGGTCCTGCGTACCGAGGTGCGACAAGGGCTTTCGCGGGTCGAGCGAGCCTCGAATCACGCTCCGTGTGGGCAAGCTCACCATTGGGGACGGGTCGAAGTGCCGTGTCGGCAGTCCCTAAACTCGGCTTGTTTCAAGGAGGGAGCCTCAATCGTGCGCAAGGTGCTCATCGCCAACCGTGGCGAAATCGCTGTCCGCGTGGCCCGGGCCTGCCGGGACGCCGGGATCGCGAGCGTGGCCGTCTACGCCGACCCGGACCGGGACGCTCTGCATGTCCGCGCCGCGGATGAGGCGTTCGCCCTGGGCGGTGACACTCCGGCCACCAGCTACCTGGACATCGCGAAGGTCCTGAACGCCGCCCGTGAGTCCGGCGCGGACGCCATCCATCCCGGATACGGCTTCCTCTCCGAGAACGCGGAGTTCGCGCAGGCGGTCCTGGACGCGGGTCTGATCTGGATCGGCCCGCCGCCGCAGGCCATCCGCGATCTGGGTGACAAGGTGGCGGCCCGTCACATCGCGCAGCGCGCCGGCGCCCCGCTGGTCGCCGGTACGCCCGACCCGGTGAGCGGCGCCGACGAGGTCGTCGCCTTCGCCGAGGAGCACGGGCTGCCGATCGCCATCAAGGCCGCCTTCGGTGGCGGTGGCCGTGGTCTGAAGGTCGCCCGGACCCTCGAAGAGGTGCCGGAGCTGTACGAGTCCGCGGTGCGCGAGGCGGTCGCCGCCTTCGGTCGCGGCGAGTGCTTCGTGGAGCGCTACCTGGACAAGCCGCGGCACGTGGAGACCCAGTGCCTGGCCGACCAGCACGGCAACGTGGTCGTCGTGTCGACGCGTGACTGCTCGCTCCAGCGCCGCCACCAGAAGCTGGTCGAGGAGGCCCCGGCGCCGTTCCTGTCCGAGGCCCAGGTCGCCGAGCTGTACTCGTCCTCGAAGGCCATCCTGAAGGAGGCCGGCTACGTCGGTGCCGGCACGGTGGAGTTCCTGGTCGGCAACGACGGCACGATCTCCTTCCTGGAGGTCAACACCCGTCTGCAGGTCGAGCACCCGGTGACCGAGGAGGTCGCCGGCATCGACCTGGTGCGCGAGATGTTCCGCATCGCCGACGGTGAGGCGCTGGGCTACGACGACCCGCAGCTGCGCGGGCACTCGTTCGAGTTCCGGATCAACGGCGAGGACCCGGGGCGCAACTTCCTGCCGGCGCCCGGCACGGTGACCCGGTTCGACGCGCCGTCGGGTCCGGGGGTGCGGCTGGACGCGGGCGTGGAGTCCGGCGCGGTGATCGGCCCGGCCTGGGACTCGCTGCTCGCCAAGCTGATCGTCACCGGCCGTACCCGCGGGGAGGCTCTGGAGCGGGCCGCCCGTGCGCTGGAGGAGTTCCAGGTCGAGGGCATGGCCACGGCGATCCCGTTCCACCGTGCGGTGGTCAGGGACCCGGCGTTCGCGCCGGAGCTGGAGGGCTCGCAGGAGCCGTTCAAGGTCCACACGCGCTGGATCGAGACCGAGTTCGTCAACGAGATCAAGCCGTTCGCGGCCCCCGCCGACACCGAGGGGGACGAGGACACCGGCCGTGAGACGGTCGTCGTCGAGGTCGGCGGCAAGCGTCTCGAGGTCTCGCTGCCCGCGTCGCTCGGCATGACCCTGGCCCGCACGGGTCTGGCGGCGGGCGCCAAGCCGAAGCGCCGCGCGGCCAAGAAGTCGGGCCCGGTCGCCTCCGGCGACACCCTCGCCTCCCCGATGCAGGGCACGATCGTCAAGATCGCGGTCGAGGAGGGCCAGGAGGTCAAGGAGGGCGACCTGGTCGTCGTCCTCGAGGCCATGAAGATGGAGCAGCCGCTGAACGCGCACAAGGCCGGCACCATCAAGGGCCTGAGCGCCGAGGTCGGCGCGTCCATCACCTCGGGCGCGGCGATCTGCGAGATCAAGGACTGATCTCCGGGTACGTGCGTCGAGGCGCCCGGCGGACCGAAGCGGTCGGTCCGCCGGGCGTCTCGCTTTCCCCGTCCCCCGAGACGGTGGTCCACCCCGTTCGGGTCTAGCCGGTGCCGTGCCGGACGATCACCGGCCCGGCCCGCCGAAGGCCACGGCCATCAGCAGGAACGACCCGACGGTGATCGGCATCAGGCTGCCCGCGTAGCCGACGGCGTTGAGCGGCATGGATACCTCGACCGCGGCCAGGTCCCATCCCGCCGAGGCCACCAGATGGCGCCGCATGCCGGAAGGGCGGAAGTCCAGGTTGCAGCAGTGGGTCCGCTGCCACTGCCGTTCCCCGGCGACATCGCTGACCCGCCATCACCGGACGGCGTCCGCCGGGATCAGCTCAAGCAGTCCGGGCAGCGCCCGCTCCTGCAACTCCGCAAGGGAGCCTGCTTCTTCCAGGTCTCGTACGAGTGTCAGCACGCGCCGCGCGTCCGTACCGCTGATCTCCATCACACGCCCCGGCGCCGCTCTCGCCTTGTGAAGAAGGTACGGCTTCGACACCTTTGCGGGAGGCTGCTCGCATGTCCTCGATGGCATTCTGGAAGCAGTCGGGGGGCGCGAGGGAAGCAGGTGGAAGGCATGGGGGGCACGACCGCGGGGGAGGCCGCAGGGGCCCGGGACACGGCGGTGCCGCCCGTGGCCCCGCGCGCCATGCGCGCCGACGCCCGCCGCAACTACGAGCGGCTGCTCACCGAGGCCCGTGACGCGTTCGCCGAGCACGGCACGGACGCGTCGCTGGAGGACGTGGCCCGCCGGGCGGGCGTGGGAATCGGCACGCTGTACCGGCACTTCCCGAACCGGCAGGCGTTGATGAGCGCGGTCTTCGAGGACGCGGTGAGCGAGCTCCTCGCCCGCTCACGCGAACTGCTCAGCGCCCCCGAGCCGTGCTCGGCGCTGGTGACCTGGCTGCGCGAGATGGTCACGCACGCGGGTGAGTACCGCGGCCTGGCACGGGCCCTGCTGTCGGTGTCCACCGACTCCGGTTCCGCGCTGGCCCGTTGCAGCACCCCGATCCACGAGGCAGGTGGCGCACTGCTGGCGCGCGCCCAGCAGTCGGGCACCGTACGCCCCGACGTCTCGATCGGCGACCTCCTCCAACTGACCCACGCCATAGCGCTGGCGGCGGAGGAGTCGCCGGGAGACCCGAACTTGGCAGACCGCTTGCTGAGGCTGACGCTACGGGGCCTCGGGGCCTGAAGGGATACAGCCGCCCTTTTCAACACCGCAAGGGCAGCCGACCCAAGGGGCGCGGGGCTGTGACATTGTGCGGCTCCGCCGCGTGGGCGCGACCAGCCCCAGACAACCCGCACCCGCGCAACAAGAGGCACCCCACGGCGAAGAGGCGCCCCTCAACGCCGCCGCAGATCCGCAACACGGGCACGCTCGGCCCCCGCCGCCTGCTCCCCCAACACCGCGGCCGAACGCAGCGCAGCGGCCCGCCGAGGCCCCGGCAGGGCCACGTCCCGACGCTGGTGACGCGCCGGGACCTGATCACCCCCCGGGCTCCCCGACGCCCCGGCCACGGCGATCTGCACCCCCTGGTCGGCAAGGGCCTGGAGTTCGGTGGCCGCGCGGTCGTCATGGGTGGGCGGCTCGTCGGTCACCAGCCGGGTGATCACATCCGTGGGCACCGTCTGGAACATGGTGTCCGTGCCGAGCTTGGTGTGGTCGGCGAGGACCACGACCTCCGCCGCGGCCTGGACGAGCGCACGGTCGACGGACGCCGACAGCATGTTGGACGTGGACAGCCCGCGCTCGGCGGTCAGACCGCTCCCGGAGAGGAAGGCCTTGGAGACCCTGAGTCCCTGGAGGGACTGCTCGGCACCGGAGCCGACGAGGGCGTAGTTGGAGCCGCGCAGGGTGCCGCCGGTCATCACGACCTCCACGCGGTTGGCGTGCGCCAGCGCCTGGGCCACCAGCAGGGAGTTGGTGACGACGGTCAGACCGGGCACCCGGGCGAGCCGGCGGGCCAGTTCCTGGGTGGTGGTCCCCGCCCCGACCACGATGGCCTCGCCCTCTTCGACGAGACCCGCGGCGAGATCGGCGATGGCCGTCTTCTCGGCGGTCGCGAGATGAGACTTCTGCGGAAAGCCGGACTCCCGCGTGAACCCGCCCGGCAATACCGCACCGCCGTGCCGGCGGTCGAGGAGTCCTTCTGCCTCCAGTGCGCGCACGTCCCGCCGTACGGTCACTTCGGAGGTCTGGACGACGCGGGCGAGCTCACGGAGCGACACGGCCCCATTCGCTCGCACCATTTCGAGGATCAATTGGCGACGTTCTGCAGCGAACACGAAACTGACAGTAACCCCAACGACCGTCTGCTTTCAGCAGTTTGCGCCGAATAACAGAAGTTGTTCGCAAGGCAGGGTAGGAAGTGGTATAGGGCCTACCCACCCCGACTATGCCGTACGCATGCTCGACAACTCCACGTGAACAGCGGGGAGTCGGTTCCGGCCGTCAGGCCTCGCCCGTCGCCTTCCGGGTGTGGAGCTGGCGGGCCACCTCGGCGATCGACCCCGAAAGGGAGGGGTACACGGTGAAGGCGTTCGCGATCTGTTCGACCGTCAGATTGTTGTCGACGGCGATCGAGATCGGGTGGATCAGTTCCGAGGCGCGCGGGGAGACCACGACACCGCCGACCACGATGCCGGTGCCAGGACGGCAGAAGATCTTCACGAAGCCGTCGCGGATGCCCTGCATCTTGGCGCGCGGGTTGCGCAGCAGCGGAAGTTTCACGACACGCGCGTCGATCTTGCCTCCGTCGACGTCGGCCTGGGTGTAACCGACGGTGGCGATCTCCGGGTCGGTGAAGACGTTGGAGGAGACGGTCTTGAGGTTGAGCGGGGTCACCGCGTCGCCCAGGAAGTGGTACATGGCGATACGTCCCTGCATGGCGGCGACGGAGGCGAGGGCGAAGACGCCCGTCACGTCACCGGCCGCGTACACGCCGGGGGCGGTGGTGCGGGAGACCTTGTCGGTCCAGATGTGGCCGGAGTCGCGGAGCTTGACGCCCGCCTCCTCCAGTCCCAGCCCGGCGCTGTTGGGGATGGCGCCGACGGCCATGAGGCAGTGCGAGCCGGTGATCACGCGGCCGTCGGCGAGGGTGACCTCCACCTTGTCGCCGACACGCTTGGCGGACTGGGCACGGGAGCGAGCCATGACGTTCATGCCGCGGCGGCGGAAGACGTCCTCCAGGACGGCGGCGGCGTCCGGGTCCTCGCCGGGCAGCACGCGGTCGCGGGAGGAGACCAGGGTGACCTTGGAGCCGAGTGCCTGGTAGGCGCCCGCGAACTCGGCGCCGGTGACACCGGAGCCGACCACGATGAGCTCCTCGGGGAGCTCGGTGAGGTCGTAGACCTGGGTCCAGTTGAGGATGCGCTCGCCGTCGGGCTGGGCGTCGGGCAGCTCGCGCGGGTGACCGCCGGTGGCGATGAGCACGGCGTCGGCGGTGAGGGTCTCCTCGGTGCCGTCGGCGGCGGTGACGACGACCTTGCGGGAGCCGTCGAGGGCCTGCATGCCCTCCAGACGGCCGCGGCCGCGCATCACCCGGGCGCCGGCCCGGGTGACGGAGGCGGTGATGTCGTGGGACTGGGCGAGGGCGAGCCGCTTCACACGGCGGTTGACCTTGCCGAGGTCCACGCCGACCACCCGGGCCGCCTGCTCCAGCGGCGGGGTGTCGTCGGCGACGATGATGCCGAGTTCCTCGTACGACGAGTCGAAGGTGGTCATCACCTCGGCCGTAGCGATAAGGGTCTTCGACGGCACGCAGTCGGTCAGTACCGACGCTCCGCCCAGACCGTCGCAGTCGACGACGGTCACCTCCGCGCCGAGCTGCGCGGCCACCAGCGCCGCTTCGTATCCGCCGGGTCCGCCACCGATGATCACGATCCGAGTCACGTACCCCATTGTCCCGCACGCTTCAAGGTGCTACTGCCCCGGGGGCGTGAGTGGTGCGCGTTCTGTTACGTCCGGGGCAAGGGAGGCTGGAGTTTCCGCTGCCGTACCCTCGATCCATGTCGCTCTACGCCGCGTACGCCGGCAATCTCGACGCGCGGCTGATGACCCGCCGCGCCCCGCACTCACCGCTGCGCGCCACCGGTTGGCTGAACGGATGGCGGCTGACCTTCGGGGGCGAGCAGCTCGGCTGGGAGGGCGCGCTCGCGACGATCGTCGAGGAGCCCGGGTCCCAGGTCTTCGTCGGGCTGTACGACATCGCCGAGATGGACGAGGAGTCCCTGGACCGCTGGGAGGGCGTGGGCCTCGGCATCTACCGTCGCGTGCGGGTGCGCGTTCACACGCTGGACGGGGAGGAGTCGGCGTGGGCGTATGCCCTGAACGGGTACGAGGGCGGTCTGCCGTCCGCCCGCTACCTCGGTGAGATCGCCGACGCGGCGGAGTCGGCCGGCGCGCCGCACGACTATGTGATGGAGCTTCGCAAGCGCCCCTGTTAGGGACTGTCGGGGCTCCAGCACCCCTTGGGCCTCATTTGTCCCAACCTTTGTTGGAAACGACAAGACAACGATCGCCATCCCGTGAGCTCTGTCATCTACGCGCGTAGGCCGGAACCGGCTACCCTCGTCCGCGTGAACGCATCTCTTCTTCCGGACGACATCCAGGGCGACCCCTATGCCGCCGCCGACGCGGCCGCCGCGCGCCTGCGCGAGCTCACGGGCGCCGAGACCCACGACGTCGCCCTCGTGATGGGCTCCGGCTGGGCTCCGGCCGTCGACGCCCTGGGCGCTCCCGACGCCGAGTTCCAGGTCACCGAGCTGCCCGGCTTCCCGCCGCCGGCGGTGGAGGGACACGGGGGCAAGGTCCGCTCGTACTCCATCGGTGACAAGCGCGCGCTGGTCTTCCTCGGCCGCACGCACTACTACGAGGGCCGGGGCGTGGCCGCCGTGGCGCACGGCGTGCGCACGGCCGTGGCCGCCGGCTGCAAGACCGTGGTGCTGACCAACGGGTGCGGCGGTCTGCGCGAGGGCATGCGGCCCGGTCAGCCCGTGCTGATCAGCGACCACATCAACCTCACGGCGACCTCGCCGATCGTCGGGGCGAACTTCGTCGACCTGACGGACCTGTACTCGCCGCGGCTGCGGGCGCTGTGCAAGGAGGTGGACCCCACCCTGGAGGAGGGCGTCTACGCGCAGTTCCCCGGGCCGCACTACGAGACGCCGGCCGAGATCCGAATGGCCCGGGTGATCGGCGCGGACCTGGTGGGCATGTCCACCGTGCTGGAGGCCATCGCGGCGCGTGAGGCCGGGGCCGAGGTCCTGGGCATCTCCCTGGTCACCAACCTCGCGGCCGGGATGACCGGCGAGCCGCTGAACCACGAGGAGGTTCTGCAGGCCGGGCGGGACAGCGCCGCGCGGATGGGCTCGCTGCTGGCACAGGTGCTCGGGCGGCTGTAGCCCCGGCTTGGCCCACCCACCCGACTCGGCAGGCCAAGAGGTGCCCCTCCCCCGGAGCACCGCCCTGGGCCCCGCCGGGGACTCCGTCCCTGCACCCCTGCGCCTCGCCTCCCGGCCCACCCGGTCGGACGGTTGATCAGGCAAAGGGAGTCTCGGGGCGGAGCCCCAGGCGTGACATCGACACACATGAGAGGTTGACCCGACGTGCACGACGATCTCATCGCCCGGGCCAAGGCGTGGCTTGCCGAGGACCCCGACGCGGAGACCCGTGACGAACTCGCCGAGCTGATCGGCGGTGGGAACGTCACCGAGCTCGCCGCGCGCTTCAGCGGCACCCTCCAGTTCGGTACCGCGGGCCTGAGAGGCGAACTGGGCGCCGGGCCCATGCGGATGAACCGGTCCGTCGTCATCAGGGCGGCCGCGGGTCTCGCCGCGTACCTGAAGAAGCAGGGCCAGGGCGACGGCCTCGTCGTCATCGGCTACGACGCCCGGCACAAGTCCGCCGACTTCGCCCGCGACACCGCCGCCGTCATGACGGGCGCCGGGCTGCGCGCCGCCGTACTCCCCCGCCCGCTCCCCACACCCGTCCTCGCCTTCGCGACAAGGCACCTCGGCGCGGTCGCCGGCGTGGAGGTCACCGCCAGCCACAACCCGCCCCGCGACAACGGCTACAAGGTCTACCTCGGCGACGGATCGCAGATCGTCCCGCCCGCCGACGCCGGGATCGCCGCCGAGATCGACGCGATCGTCTCGCTGGACGACGTCCCCCGTCCGGACGCCGGCTGGGAGACCCTCGACGACTCGGTCCTCGAGGCCTATCTCGCCCGCACCGACGCCGTACTCGCCGAGGGCTCCCCGCGCACCGCCCGCACCGTCTACACGGCGATGCACGGCGTCGGCAAGGACGTGCTCCTCGCCGCCTTCGCCCGCGCCGGATTCCCCGCGCCCGTCCTCGTCGCCGAACAGGCCGAGCCGGACCCGGACTTCCCGACCGTCGCCTTCCCCAACCCGGAGGAGCCGGGGGCGATGGACCTCTCCTTCGCCAGGGCCCGCGAGGCCGGGCCCGACCTCGTCATCGCCAACGACCCCGACGCCGACCGCTGCGCCGTCGCCGTCCGGGACGCGGGCGAGTGGCGCATGCTCCGTGGCGACGAGGTCGGCTCCCTCCTCGGTGCCCACCTCGTCCGGCGCGGCGCCCGCGGCACCTTCGCCGAGTCGATCGTCTCCTCCTCGCTGCTCGGGCGGATCGCCGAGAAGGCCGGGCTGCCGTACGAGGAGACGCTCACCGGGTTCAAGTGGATCGCCCGGGCGGAGGGCCTGCGCTACGGGTACGAGGAGGCCCTCGGCTACTGCGTCGACCCGGACGGCGTCCGCGACAAGGACGGCATCACCGCGGCGCTCCTGATCACCGAACTGGCCTCCGAGCTGAAGGAAGAGGGCCGTACGCTCCTCGACCTGCTCGACGACCTCGCCGTGGAGCACGGCCTGCACGCCACCGACCAGCTCTCGGTCCGGGTGCAGGACCTGTCGGTCATCGCCGACGCGATGCGCCGGCTCCGTGAGCGGCCGCCGACCGAGCTCGCCGGTCTGGTCATCACCAGGGCCGAGGACCTCACCAAGGGCACGGAGACGCTGCCGCCCACCGACGGGCTGCGCTACACCCTCGACGGCGCCCGCGTCATCGTCCGGCCCAGCGGCACCGAGCCCAAGCTGAAGTGCTACCTGGAGGTCGTCGTGCCGGTCGCCGCGCCCGCGGACCTGCCGGCCGCCCGTGCCCGGGCGACCGATCTGCTCGACGCCATCAAGCGGGACCTGTCCGCGGCCGCCGGCATCTGAGCCGCGGTCGTTGACGCCACGCCCGTTCCACCCGATGAGGGGCCCCTGCCCGGGGGCACCCCATCGGGTGATTTAGCGGCGACAGCTGACGCGCGCTCCGCGCCCGGCCGCGCCCCCGGGGGACGGTGAACCGGTACCGCCCGCCGAGCACCGGAGCCGCCGCCGTGTCCTCCACCGCCCCCGACACCGCCCCCCGCGGGCACATCCCGGGCAGCCGGCGCCCCCCCACCCCGACCGCCGGCCCGCCGCGGGTGGTGCGCAGTCTCCGGCTCGCGGCTCCCGCCCTCGGCGCCTTTCTCGCCGTACGGCTCACGGGGATGCTGTTCCTCGCCCTGTGGGCGCACCGCCGGCACCACGGCATCTGGCCCATGCTGGCGACGCAGTGGGACGCCCGCTGGTACCTCGGGATCGCGGACCACGGGTATACACGGGTGCTGGGCACCACGTACGACTCGAACAACCTCGCGTTCTTCCCGCTCTACCCGCTGCTGGTGAAGGCCGTCGCCGCCGTCACGCCCGGCAGCCGGGCCGGCACCGGGCTGGGCATCGCCGTCGCCGCCTCCTTCCTCGCGGCCTGGGGCGTGTTCGCGGTGGGCGAGCGGTTGCACGGCCGCCACGCAGGGATCCTGCTCACCACGCTGTGGGCCGCGTTTCCGGTCGGACTGGTGCAGTGGATGGGGTACACCGAGTCGCCGTTCACGGCGTTCGCGGCCTGGACGCTGTACGCGGTGCTCGGCCGGCGCTGGCTGTGGGCCGGTGCGGGTGCCTGTCTGGCCGGACTGACCCGGCCGACCGGTATCGCGGTGGCGGCCGCGGTCGCCGTCGCCGCGCTGCTCGCCCTGCGCCGCGGCTTCTCGGCCCGGGCGCTGGCGGGCGCCCTCCTCGCCCCGCTCGGCTGGTGCGCGTACGTCGGCTGGGTGGGCCTGCGCCTGGGCCGCTGGGGCGGTTATTTCGCCGTACAGCGGCTGTGGCACAACGAGCTGGACGGCGGCCGGGAGACCCTGCGCCGGCTGCGGGAGCTGTTCGGCCGGGACTCCACACCCGAGCTGTTCCTGATCATGGTGACCGTGACCCTGCTCGTGTCCGCCGTGTTGTTCGCGCTGTCGGTGTGGGACCGGCAGCCGTTGCCGCTGCTGGTGTTCACCGGTGTCCTGCTGACGATCGCCCTGGGCAGCGGCGGTGTCTACTTCCCGCGCGCCCGCTTTCTGCTCCCCGCCTTCCCGCTGCTGCTGCCGCTCGCCCTGCACCTGTCCCGCGCCTCCCGGCGGCACCGTGCGCTGGTGCTGACGGCGGCGGTGGCGGTCTCGGCGTACTGCGGCGCATACATGCTGCTGGTGTGGCCGAGCGCGCCCTGATCCGGACCCGCGCTCACGGCAGGCACCTCCCGAATACGGCAGCGGGACGAGCGCGGCCGTCCGGACGACCGTGAAGAGGACACCCGGCGGCGACAGCGGGCGGCGGCCGTCCCGTACCCCGTCCCAGACCGTCAAGCCGGTGGTCGGCTCACCACACCGCCAGCAGGATCGCCAGCAGCACCGCCCCGGCCACCGCGGGCGCGGCGATCTCGTAGGCCCAGCGGACCGTGACCTCGCCCTGTGCCGTCTCCGCCTGCTCGTGGCTCTCCAGGAGCTGACGGAGGTCGTCCATGACCTGGTCGGTCTGCGCGCGGGTCTGCCCGCCCGGTGCGGCGGTGTCCCGCGCCCCGCCGAAGCCGAGGCCGCCGCGCGCCGACGCCCCCGGTCTGCCGCCGCCACGTGTCTCCGCGGCGGCCCGGTCCTGGCGCCGCGTGGCCTTCTTGCGGGCCCGGAGGGAGACGGGGATGGCCCAGAGCTGGTACTTGGTGCCGGACTTGGCGACGACCTCGTTGGAGTAACCGGAGCGCAGGGAGGCGACCTCGCCCCAGGGCAGGGTGATCACGCGGAAGGGGTTGCGGATGCGCAGCCGGTCCTCGTTGGCGAACACGGCCGGGCGCAGGGTGAAGGCGACCACCAGCGGGACCAGCAGGATCAGGGTGGCCAGCGCCAGCCAGGGCGCGTGGCCGTGCCCCCTGGTCAGCGCGTCGATGCCGAGCCACAGGACGATGGCGAGCAGCATCACACCGCCCGCGATCCCCGTGGGGGAGCGGTAGATCCGGTCCCTCGCGGCGGGCACCGGAGGCTGTGGCGCGGGTGACTGGTGGTCCGGGGTCGTCATGGTCCCGATTCTGCCCGACGCCGCCGACGGTGCTCATACGTGGTCGCGGAGCACGCGATGAGCATCCGGGGGTATACAGCCGCTACGCGCGTAGATATGCTCGTCTGGTGACCATGCCCATTACTGCACCCGCTGCCCTCGCTGACGTCACCGCGTCCGACAGCACGCTGCGCCGCTTCCTCCATGGGCTGCCCGGCGTCGACGCGGTGGGCCTGGAGGCGCGCGCCGCCTCCCTCGGCACCCGCTCCATCAAAACCACCGCGAAGGCGTACGCCATCGACCTCGCCATCTCGATGGTCGACCTGACGACGCTGGAAGGCGCGGACACCCCGGGCAAGGTCCGGGCGCTCGGCGCCAAGGCGGTCCACCCCGACCCGACGGACCGTACGACCCCGACGACGGCGGCCGTGTGCGTCTACCCCGACATGGTGGCAGTCGCCAAGGAGGCCGTCGCCGGTTCCGGCGTCAAGGTCGCCTCGGTCGCCACCGCCTTCCCGGCCGGCCGCGCCGCCCTGGACGTGAAGCTGGCCGACGTGCGAGACGCCGTCGCCGCGGGCGCCGACGAGATCGACATGGTCATCGACCGCGGGGCGTTCCTCGCGGGCCACTACATGAAGGTGTACGACGAGATCGTCGCCGTGAAGGAGACCTGCGGGACGTCCGCCCGTCTGAAGGTCATCTTCGAGACCGGCGAGCTGTCCACGTACGACAACATCCGGCGGGCGAGCTGGCTCGGGATGCTGGCCGGGGCCGACTTCATCAAGACCTCGACCGGCAAGGTCGGCGTCAACGCGACCCCCGCGAACACCCTCCTCATGCTGGAGGCCGTCCGCGACTTCCGCGCCCAGACCGGCATCCAGGTCGGCGTGAAGCCCGCCGGCGGCATCCGCACGTCCAAGGACGCCATCAAGTTCCTGGTCCTGGTCAACGAGACCGCGGGCGAGGACTGGCTGGACAACCACTGGTTCCGGTTCGGCGCCTCCTCGCTGCTGAACGACCTGCTGATGCAGCGCCAGAAGCTGGCCACCGGCCGCTACTCCGGCCCCGACTACGTGACGGTGGACTGATCCCCCATGGCTTTCGATTACGCACCCGCACCCGAGTCCCGCTCGGTCGTCGACATCGCGCCCTCGTACGGCCTGTTCATCGACGGCGAGTTCACCGAGGCCGCCGACGGCAAGGTCTTCAAGACGGTCAGCCCGTCGACCGAGGAGGTTCTCTCCGAGGTCGCCCAGGCCGGCGAGGCCGACGTCGACCGCGCGGTCAGGGCCGCCCGCAAGGCGTTCGAGAAGTGGTCCGCGCTGCCCGGCTCCGAGCGCGCCAAGTACCTGTTCCGCATCGCGCGGATCATCCAGGAGCGCAGCCGCGAGCTGGCCGTCCTGGAGACGCTGGACAACGGCAAGCCGATCAAGGAGACCCGCGACGCCGACCTCCCCCTGGTCGCCGCGCACTTCTTCTACTACGCGGGCTGGGCGGACAAGCTCGACTACGCCGGGTTCGGCCGGAGGACGACAAATGGGCACAGCGGGGCGAACCCGCGGCCGCTGGGCGTGGCCGGCCAGGTCATCCCCTGGAACTTCCCGCTCCTGATGCTGGCGTGGAAGATCGCCCCGGCGCTGGCGACCGGCAACACGGTCGTCCTCAAGCCGGCCGAGACCACCCCCCTCTCGGCGCTGTTCTTCGCGGACATCTGCCGCCAGGCGGGCCTGCCCAAGGGCGTCGTCAACATCCTTCCGGGCTACGGCGACGCGGGTGCCGCGCTCGTCGCGCACCCGGACGTCAACAAGGTCGCCTTCACCGGCTCCACGGCCGTCGGCAAGGAGATCGCCCGCACGGTCGCCGGCACCCGCAAGAAGCTCACCCTCGAACTGGGCGGCAAGGGCGCCAACATCGTCTTCGACGACGCCCCGATCGACCAGGCCGTCGAGGGCATCGTGACCGGCATCTTCTTCAACCAGGGCCAGGTGTGCTGCGCGGGCAGCCGTCTCCTCGTCCAGGAGTCGGTCCACGACGAGCTGCTGGAGTCCCTGAAGCGCCGCCTGTCCACGCTGCGCCTCGGCGACCCGCTGGACAAGAACACCGACATCGGCGCGATCAACTCCGCCGAGCAGCTCTCCCGCATCACCTCGCTCGCCGAGCAGGGCGAGGCGGAGGGCGCCGAGCGCTGGTCCCCAGCCTGTGAACTGCCGACCTCCGGCTACTGGTTCGCCCCGACGCTGTTCACGAACGTCACCCAGGCGCACACCATCGCCCGCGACGAGATCTTCGGCCCGGTGCTGTCGGTCCTCACCTTCCGTACGCCCGACGAGGCCGTGGCCAAGGCCAACAACACGCAGTACGGCCTGTCGGCGGGCATCTGGACGGAGAAGGGTTCGCGGATCCTCGCCGTGGCCGGCAAGCTCCGTGCGGGCGTCGTCTGGTCCAACACGTTCAACAAGTTCGACCCGACCTCGCCCTTCGGCGGCTACAAGGAGTCGGGCTTCGGCCGCGAGGGCGGCCGCCACGGCCTGGAGGCGTACCTCGATGTCTGACAAGACCGAAAAGACTGAGCGACTCTCCGTCTTCAAGACCTACAAGCTGTACGTCGGCGGGAAGTTCCCGCGTTCCGAGAGCGGCCGGGTGTACGAGGTGACGGACTCGAAGGGCAACTGGCTGGCGAACGCGCCGCTTGCGTCGCGCAAGGACGCCCGTGACGCGGTGGTCACCGCGCGCAAGGCGTTCGGGGCGTGGTCGGGCGCGACGGCGTACAACCGGGGTCAGATCCTCTACCGCGTCGCGGAGATGCTGGAGGGCCGCAAGGAGCAGTTCGTCCGGGAGGTCGCCGACGGCGAGGGTCTGTCCAAGTCCAAGGCCGCGGCCCAGGTGGACGCCGCGATCGACCGCTGGGTCTGGTACGCGGGCTGGACCGACAAGATCGCCCAGGTCGTGGGCGGCGGCAACCCGGTCGCGGGCCCGTTCTTCAACCTCTCCTCTCCCGAGCCGACGGGTGTGGTCGCCGTACTTGCGCCGCAGGAGTCGTCCTTCCTCGGTCTGGTCTCGGTGACCGCCCCGGTGATCGCGACCGGCAACACGGCGGTCGTGATCGCGAGCGAGAAGTCCCCGCTTCCGGCGCTGTCCCTGGGCGAGGTGCTGGCCACCTCCGACCTGCCCGGCGGTGTCGTCAACGTGCTCTCCGGCCGTACGGCGGAGATCGCGGCGCCCCTCGCCGCGCACCAGGACGTCAACGCGATCGACCTCGCGGGCGCCGACGAGGTGCTGGCGAAGGAGCTGGAGATCGCGGCGGCCGACAACCTGAAGCGCGTTCTTCGTCCACAGCCTGTGGATTATTCGGCGACGCCGGGCATCGACCGTATGACGGCGTTCCTGGAGACGAAGACCGTCTGGCACCCGACCGGGTCGCTGGGCGCCTCGGGCTCGTCGTACTGAGCCCGGACACAGACCGAGAGCCGCGCCGCCCCTCCGTCCGGGGGCGGCGCGGCTCTCCTCGTGACGGCGGGCGTCAGCCCAGTCCGCCCAGCAGCTTCGCCGCCTGCCCCACCACGGGCACCGCACCGAGGGACTGCGCCTGCGCCACCGGCCCGGTCAGGGCCTTGGAGGTGATGGGCCTGAAGTCGGCGAGCTGGGTGCCGACTCCGTTGTCGAGCGGGTCGGCTCCGGTGCCCGCGAGGGGGTTCGGCTTGAGGCCGGCGACCGGACCGAGGGCGTAGCCCAGCGTGCCGGTCAGGCTCTGCGTGCCCGCCGCCGGGTCGACGCTGCCGAGCGAGGTGGACCGCGACGGCATGTCGACGAGCGGGCCGGCGGCGGACGCCGTCGCCGCGCCCGCCCCCAGGGCCGCTCCGGCGGTCGCGAGCGCGATCAGGGCGCGCCGCGCGGTCGGGTTGTGGGTGGACGCGTGTCGGGCCATTTCTGGTGCCGCCTTCCGGTGCACAAGGTAATCGAGTCGACACAAAGGGTAGTTGAGGTGCGAGGCACACTCAAAAGCCGACCCATGCCGATTCACGCCACACCGGCAGCAATTGAGGCGCAACGAACTCCCCGAAGCCGACCCGCAGCAGAGCCGTACGCGCCACGACCGCGGCTGCCGAATCCGCCCCCTGCGCACGGTGATCTCACGGGCACGAGGGGAAGTGTTGTGTGACGCACGCGCCAAAGCCGACCCGTGGGGTCGGCAGGAGGCTCGCCATACGTCAAACTGGTGTTCCGTGAGCATTCATCCCCCGTCTCCCGCCCGTGTCGTGCTGCTGTGCGGCCCCTCGGGCTCGGGCAAGTCACTCGTCGCCGCCCGTTCCGGGCTCCCCGTGCTGCGCCTCGACGACTTCTACAAGGAGGGCGACGACCCGACGCTGCCGCTGGTGGAGGGGAGTTCGGACATCGACTGGGACCACCCGCTGTCATGGGACGCGGACGTCGCGGTCGAGGCCATCGCCCGGCTGTGCGCGACGGGGTCGACGACCGTACCGGTGTACGACATCTCGCTGAGCGCGCGGACCGGCGAGGAGTCGCTGTGCATCGACCGCACCCCGCTGTTCATCGCGGAGGGCATCTTCGCCGCCGAGATCGTGGCGCGCTGTGGTGAGCTGGGCATCCTGGCCGACGCCCTGTGTCTGAACCGCGGGCCGTTCACCACCTTCCGGCGCCGCTTCCTGCGGGACCTGAAGGAGGGCCGCAAGTCGGTGCCGTTCCTGCTGCGCCGTGGCTGGCGGCTGATGCGCGCGGAGCGGTCGATCGTCGCCCGCCAGGTGTCGCTGGGCGCCCACTCCTGCGACCGTGACGAGGCACTGGGCAGGCTGGCGGCCGCGGCGGCGGGCCGTCAGGTACGGGCGGCGCAGACGGCGGCCTAGCCGAGCGCAGGAGCCGTACACACGGAAACGGGACTGGACGGACCCCCCGGCCCTCCAGTCCCGCTTTCCTGCGCTCCCCCGCGTCCCCCGTGGTGGAGCTCCCCCGTACTTCCCCCGTGAGTCCCCCCGGACCCCCGTTTCCCCCGTCGAGCCCATGAGCGGCCTCCGGCCGCGGGCTCCGACCTTCAGGCGACCAGCTCGCCGAAGGCGTTCTCCTCGTCGCGGCCGAAGCTGAGGACCTCGTCCTCGCGCAGCCGGCGGAGCGACCGCCAGATGCTGGACTTCACCGTGCCGACACTGATGTCGAGGATCTCCGCGATCTCCGGGTCCGTGCGGCCCTCGTAGTAACGGAGGACCAGCATGGTGCGCTGGAGTTCGGGCAGCCGGGCCAGCGCCTGCCACAGGACCGCGCGCAGTTCCGTGCCGCGCATCGCGTCCGTGTCACCGGGCGTCTCCGGCAGTTCCTCGGTCGGGTACTCGTTGAGCTTGCGGCGCCGCCAGGCGCTGATGTGCAGGTTCGTCATGGTGCGGCGGAGGTATCCGCCGACCGCCGCCTTGTCACTGATCCGGTCCCACGCCTTGTAGGTCGAGAACAGCGCGCTCTGCAGCAGGTCCTCGGCCTCGAAGCGGTCACCGGTCAGGTGGTAGGCGGTCGCGTACAGGGAGGCGCGGCGCTCCTGGACGTAGGCGGTGAACTCCGCCTCCGTCAGCGAGCGGCGCTCCCCCGTGTCCTCCCTGTACGCGGTTCCCCCGTGGGCCCCCGTGACCCCCGTGTTGCTTCCCCCCGTGCGAGCGTCAACCACCGACATGTACGTGGTGTGCTGACGCCCGGTGCCGCGAGCGCACCCCCGCCCGCTCACGGCACCGGACTTCTCGGAACCCCGGTTCACGTCGTGCAGCCGCGTGATCACTGCGCTGGTGCTCATGCTGTGCAGCGTGTTCATCTCGCGCCCCCCGTCGTGGACTTCCGGTGTTCGGTCTTGCTTCGGCTTGCTTCCTTGCCTGTGCCGAAAAGCTTGCCCGGGGACCTTCATGGCCGTGTCCGCCGACTGTCACAGACCTGTCACAGGGGTCGGCCACAGGGGAATCACGGAATGTGCACAGGTGGTGGCGGTAGCGCGATTCCGGGCAGCTCCCGGCCCCACAGCTCGTACGAAAGCCCCTCCATGGGCCAGAATGAGCCCCGTGCCTTCCCTGTTGCTGATCGAGGACGACGACGCCATCCGCACGGCCCTGGAGCTCTCACTGACGCGCCAGGGACACCGTGTGGCCACCGCTGCCACCGGTGAGGACGGACTGAAACTGCTGCGTGAGCAGCGACCGGATCTGATCGTGCTGGACGTGATGCTGCCCGGCATCGACGGGTTCGAGGTGTGCCGGCGTATCCGGCGCACGGACCAGCTGCCGATCATTCTGCTGACCGCGCGCAGCGACGACATCGACGTGGTGGTCGGGCTGGAGTCCGGCGCCGACGACTATGTCGTCAAGCCCGTGCAGGGCCGTGTGCTGGACGCCCGCATCCGGGCCGTGCTGCGGCGCGGGGAACGGGAGTCGAGCGACTCGGCGACCTTCGGCAGCCTCGTCATCGACCGCTCGGCGATGACCGTGACCAAGAACGGCGAGGACCTGCAGCTCACACCGACCGAGCTGCGGCTGCTCCTGGAGCTGAGCCGGCGGCCCGGACAGGCGCTGTCCCGGCAGCAGTTGCTGCGGCTGGTGTGGGAGCACGACTACCTGGGTGACTCCCGGCTGGTGGACGCGTGCGTGCAGCGGCTGCGCGCCAAGGTGGAGGACGTGCCGTCGTCCCCGACGCTGATCCGTACCGTGCGTGGTGTCGGCTACCGCCTGGACACTCCTCAGTGACGGACGCGCAAGGGGGTATCCGCGGCTGGGCCGCGGGTCGCAAGGGAACCGTGTCACGGCTGCGCTTCACCAGTCTGCGGCTGCGTCTGGTCGTGGTCTTCGGGCTGGTGGCGCTGACGGCCGCCGTGTCGGCGTCGGGCATCGCCTACTGGCTCAACCGGGAGGCCGTGCTCACCCGCACCCAGGACGCGGTGCTGCGCGACTTCCAGCAGGAGATGCAGAACCGCGCGGGCGCGCTGCCCGTGCACCCCACCCAGGACGAACTGCAGCGCACCGCGGGCCAGATGGCCAACAGCAGCCAGCGCTTCAGCGTGCTGCTGGTCGGCGAGGACGCGAACGGCAACACGGTGTACGGCAACTCCGGCGGCCTGAACGGGTTCGCGCTGGAGGAGGTGCCCAAGTCGCTGCGCGCCGCGGTGAACAAGCAGCAGGAGGTGACCGGCAGCAACAAGTCGCCGTACCACCTGTACTGGCAGCGGATCGTCGAGCGCGGCACCCCGTATCTGGTGGCCGGCACGAAGGTGATCGGCGGCGGTCCCACCGGCTACATGGTGAAGTCCCTGGAGCCGGAGGCGAAGGACCTCAACTCCCTCGCCTGGTCGCTCGGTATCGCCACCGGGCTCGCGCTGATCGGCTCGGCGCTGCTCGCGCAGGCCGCCGCGACGACCGTGCTCAAGCCGGTCCACCGGCTCGGGGTGGCCGCCCGGCGGCTCGGCGAGGGCAAGCTCGACACCCGGCTCAGGGTGTCGGGCACCGACGAACTCGCGGATCTGTCGCGGACGTTCAACAACGCGGCCGAGGCGCTGGAGAAGCGGGTCGACGACATGGCCGCTCGGGACGAGGCGTCCCGGCGCTTCGTCGCCGACATGAGCCACGAACTCCGTACGCCGCTCACCGCCATCACCGCCGTCACGGAGGTGCTGGAGGAGGAGCTGGACTCGGAGGCCGGGAGCATGGACCCGATGATCGAGCCCGCCGTACGGCTGGTGGTGAGCGAGACCCGGCGGCTGAACGACCTCGTCGAGAACCTGATGGAGGTCACCCGCTTCGACGCGGGCACCGCCCGGCTGGTCCTGGACGACGTCGACATCGCCGACCAGATCACCGCCTGCATCGACGCCCGTGCCTGGCTGGACGCGGTGGAACTGGACGCCGAGCGCGGCATCCACGCCCGCCTCGACCCACGGCGCCTGGACGTCATCCTCGCCAACCTGATCGGCAACGCGCTCAAGCACGGCGGGTCGCCCGTGCGGGTGTCGGTGCGCATCGCCGACGACGAGCTGGTCATCGCCGTACGGGACCACGGCCCCGGCATCCCCGAGGACGTCCTGCCGCACGTCTTCGACCGCTTCTACAAGGCGAGTGCCTCCCGTCCGCGCTCCGAGGGCAGCGGCCTCGGCCTGTCCATCGCCCTGGAGAACGCCCATATCCACGGCGGCGAGATCACCGCCGCCAACTCGCCCGAGGGCGGCGCGGTGTTCACGCTGCGGCTGCCCAGGGACGCCTCGCGGCTCACCGAGGAGAACGACGACAAGGGCGGCCCGTCCGACGGTTCCAAGGAAGGGGCGTCATGAACGCTCGACGCCTGCTGGCGCTCCCGCTCCTCGCCGCCGTGCTCACCGGGTGCGGCATCCGGGCCACCGAGGTGCCGACCGACTTCGGCGCGGCGCCCTCGCGGGTGCCGTGCTCGCTGGCCGAGCCGGATCTGTCGGCCCAGTCCTCCCGGGGCGTGCCCGTGCAGGTCTTCCTGCTGTGCCGGGCGTCGCTGGTGACCGTGGACCGGTCGGTGCGCGTCCCGGACGGTACGCCCGACGCCAAGCGGCGGGTGATCGTGGCACAGGGCCTGCTGGACCAGCTCGCCGAGTCGCCCTCGCCCAGTGAGCGGGACGCGGGGTACACGACGTACGTCCACGGCGGGATGAGCGTGAGCGGCCCGCGCCCCAGGGACCCCGAGGACACGCTGCGGCTGAGCACGGCACCGCAGGAGCTCACTTCGTACGCCCTCGCCCAGATCGTCTGCACGTTCTCGGACTCGGCGGCGGCCGAGGGCGACGGCTCGGTGATCCTGGGCGGGCCGGGCAACGAGCCGCTGCGACGGTACGAGTGCACCGACGACGTCCGGTCCCGGCCGGGCAGCACGGAGCCGCCCTCCAGCGAGGTGACGGCGGGCTGACGGCCGGCCGAACCCCTGGTGTGTGGGAGGCCTCATGCACGCACGCGTGACGGATCCGGAACCGATCGTGCACACGGGCGCGTCTTGGGGGGCGTGCAGCGTCAAGGCTCCATCGGCGGCAGTGCCGCGATCCGCATCCGTACGACGGGAGGTGTCCTCCTCGTCGCACACCTCGCATTCGTCGCCTGGCTCATGTTGCGGCCGCTGGACGTCCCCTGGGTGATGCCCGCCAATCTGCGCCCGCTCGCCGGCATCCGGGCCGACCTGGCGCT
Source organism: Streptomyces herbicida (assembly GCF_032656585.1). NCBI lineage: Bacteria > Bacillati > Actinomycetota > Actinomycetes > Kitasatosporales > Streptomycetaceae > Streptomyces > Streptomyces herbicida. Next base: position 230,218 of record NZ_JAUYWJ010000001.1, on the reverse strand, counting down.
GGGCTGGCCGGAGGCGGCCAGACGGATCGGCGAGGGCCTGGGGCTGCTGGCGCCGCTGGGCGTGCTGCTGCCGATGGCCCACGGCAGGCTCACCGTCTCCCCGCTCGCCTCCCTGATCCGTACGGCGGCCGCGGGCGCCCTGATCTCCCTGGGCATCGCCCTGCTGCAGACCGGCGTGCCGGGCCGGGTCGTGGACGTCGACTCGCTCCTGCTGAACACGGCGGGCGTGGCACTGGCCCACCTCGCCGTCGTCCCGGCGGGCCGCTCCTGGCTCCGCCGCAGGGACAAGCGGACGAGCCACACGGCAGCCCCCCAGGAGGAGGCACCTCAGGGTCGCACCCCGACGATTCCCAGGGTCGGCATCGCACCCTAGAGCGACGCCGATTCCGCTCGGGCTCCGTAACGTTGCAGACAGATGGGCAGCCAACCGGCCCACACCGACCAACAGCCAGGGCCCACCAACGCCCCCTTTCCCAACGCGCCGGCCGCGAGGGAACCGAAGGGGTGCGCCGGTGTCGAGAGGGCGTGGGCGTCCCCCCTGCTCGAACGAAGTTGAGAGCTTGGGGGAGCGCGGAGGCCCGAAGGGCCGAGCACGACCGGGCTCTCGACACCGGCACAAGGCGCCCGCAGGCGACCGAGCCATCAAAGGAGCGCGACATGTCTGCACTCGCCCGCCCCACCCAAGGCCGCATGATCGGCGGAGTCTGCGCCGCGCTGGCACGGCGCTTCGGTACCTCCGCGACGACGATGCGGGTGATCTTCCTGGTGTCCTGCCTGCTGCCGGGCCCGCAGTTCCTGCTCTACATAGCGCTGTGGATCCTGTTCCCGTCGGAGGAGAAGGCACGGACGGCCTGGTGAGCCCCCTTCTGCCCCGCACACGCCGTTGGGGCGCCCCGGAGCTCCGGGGCGCCCCAACGGCGTGTGGGGATTCGGGTCAGCCGAGCGGGATCCCGTTCACCGGCAGGCCGTGCGTGGGCAGTCCCTGCAGCGGCAGACCGCCGAGGAGACCCTTGACCGGCGCGGTGGGGCCCTGGGCGAGCACCTTCTCGGCGGCCGGCTGGGCGGCGGCCAGGCCCGTGCCGACCACGGCCTGCCCCTGGGTGAGCGCCTCACCGGCACCGGGCAGTGCCTTGCCGACGTTCTCGGCCGGCAGCGTCTTGGTGACGCCGTCCAGGGCCTGGGTGGCGTCCGGGACGGCCGGGGCCGCGTTGGCCGCGCCGGCGCCTACGGCAGCGAAGGCGGCACCGAGGGCGGCGACACCGAGGGTCTTGGCAGCAGACTGCTTCATGGTGAATGCGTCCTTGAATGCGATGACGGGGAATCAATAACGTTCTGAGCGGTCCACGACCGTAAACAGGCCGGGCCGCCCGCCGCAAACACCGAAATGCGGACGGATTGTGAAGCCCGTCCGCATTCCGTGCACCCCGTCCGCCTTCGATCAGCCCTCGGAATCGACAGAACCGCTGGTGGAAGCGGTCTGCCGGAACAGCCATTCGGATTTCAGCTCGGCATATCCGGGCTTGATGACGTCATTGATCATGGCCAGCCGTTCATCGAAAGGAATGAACGCTGATTTCATCGCATTGACGGAGAACCACTGCATGTCGTCGAGCGTGTAACCGAATGCTTCGACGAGGTGCTCGAATTCCCGGCTCATGCTGGTGTGGGACATCAGACGGTTGTCCGTGTTCACGGTGGCCCGGAAGTGCAGCCGGCGCAGCAGCCCGATCGGGTGTTCGGCGTACGAGGCCGCGGCCCCGGTCTGCAGGTTGGAGCTCGGGCACATCTCCAGCGGGATGCGCTTGTCCCGTACGTACGAGGCGAGCCGCCCGAGCTTCACCGAGCCGTCCTCGTGGACCTGGATGTCGTCGATGATGCGCACCCCGTGCCCCAGCCGGTCGGCGCCGCACCACTGGAGGGCCTGCCAGATGGACGGCAGTCCGAAGGCCTCACCGGCGTGGATGGTGAAGTGGTTGTTCTCGCGCTTGAGGTACTCGAACGCGTCGAGGTGCCGGGTGGGCGGGTAGCCGGCCTCGGCTCCCGCGATGTCGAAGCCGACGACGCCCAGGTCGCGGTAGCGGTTGGCGAGTTCCGCGATCTCCAGGGCGCGGGCCGCGTGCCGCATGGCGGTGAGCAGGGCGCCGACCCGGATGCGGTGGCCGCTCTCCCGGGCGAGCCGCTCGCCCTGCCGGAAGCCCTCGTTGACGGCCTCGACGACCTCTTCGAGGCCGAGCCCGCCCTCCAGGTGCTGTTCGGGCGCGTAGCGCACCTCGGCGTAGACGACCCCGTCCTCGGCGAGGTCCTCGGCGCACTCGCGGGCGACCCGGATCAGCGCGTCGCGGGTCTGCATCACACCGACGGTGTGCGAGAAGGTCTCCAGGTACCGCTCCAGGGAGCCGGAGTCGGCCGCGTCTCGGAACCAGACGCCGAGCTTGTCGGGATCGGTCTCGGGGAGCTGGGAGTAGCCCGTTTCCCGGGCCAGTTCGACGATGGTCCCGGGACGGAGACCGCCGTCGAGATGATCGTGCAGCACAACCTTGGGCGCCCGGCGGATCTGGTCCGGCGTCGGGATGGTCCCAGTCTGGGCAGTCTGGCTCGTCATTTCCGCACTCTAACGCCTACGCGCGTAGACGGCTCGGTGTACGAATTCGTCGATACGTAACGGTGACCCCACGGACGGGTCGCGTACACCCGTGCTTCTGACACTGTTCTGTCATGGCACAGCAATCGGCGCCGGTGCGAACGGCCAGGCTGGGAAAGGCAGTCGGCCAGGAGCCGACGGCGGTCAGCGGGGTGGTGCTGCTGCTCCCCGGCGGTGAGGAGGTCTCGGCCAGAAGGCCGTCCTCCGTATGGGCGACGGCCTCCGTCCGCTCCCTGGGCAGGACACTCGCGCGCGCGGGGCGCGGCGAGGGGCTGGCCACCCATGTCGTCCACTACCGCTATCGCGGCTGGAACGGCAGCGAGGCGCACCTGGCGGCGGACGCGGCCTGGGCCGTGGACGAGGTCCTGCGGCGTTACGGCGACGTCCCCGTGTGCCTGGTGGGCGTGGGGATGGGCGGCCGGGCGGCGCTGCGCGCGAGCGGGCACGAGGCGGTGAACTCCGTGGTGGCGATCGCCCCCTGGCTGCCGGAGGACGATGTCGCGGCCGCGCCGGAGCCGGTGAAGCAGCTCGTGGGACGCCGGGTGCTGATCGTGCACGGCACCAATGACGAGCGGACCGATCCCGAGCTGTCCTTCCGGCTGGCGGCGCGGGCGAAGAAGGCGAACCGGGAGGTGTGCCGGTTCGAGGTGCATGCGGACGGACACGCGTTGCACCAGTACCGCGACGAGGTCCACGCGCTCGCCTCGGACTTCGTGATGGGTGCGCTGTTCGGGCATCCGCTCTCCCGCCCGGTGGAGGACGCGCTGGCCGCTCCGCCGCCCCTGGGGCTGCGGATGCCGCTGGCGGTGGGGTTCGGGCGTTCGCTGCACCGGGCGTGACGTTCAGGCGAGCAGATTCCCCCGCTTCGATAGCAGGAACTTCTTGAACGCGGCGACCGGCGGTGTATCCGGATGGCCGTCGAGCCATGCCACGCCGATCTCCCGTACCGCCCGCGGCGCCGTGACCGTGAGCTCCACGACCCCCGGGCGGGGGAAGGGCGGCGGGGGCAGCAGGGCGACGCCGAGCCCTGCCGCGACCAGACCGCGCAGGGTCTCCGCCTCCTCGCCCTCGAAGGCGACCTTCGGCTTGAAGCCGGCCTCCCGGCACAGGTCGTCGGTGATGCGGCGCAGACCGTAGCCGGGCTCCAGGGTGACGAAGGTTTCGTCGGCGGCCTCGGCGAGGCGGATGCGTCTGCGGCCGGACAGGGGGTGGTCGGCGGGGACGACCAGACGGAGCTTCTGCTCGTCGAGGCGGCGGGCCACCAGGTCGGGGGCGTCCGGGACCGGGGAGGTCAGACAGAGGTCGAGTTCGCCCGCCCGCAGGCCTTCGAGCATCGCCTCGCCGTAGTTCTGGACGAGGCTGAAACGGACGCGCGGATGGTCGGCGCGGAAGGCGTGGAGAAGGCCGGGGACCGTCTCGGCGCCCATGGTGTGCAGAAAGCCGAAGGCGACCTTGCCGGTGGCCGGGTCCGCGTCGGCGCGCACCTCGTCGGCCGCGCGCTCGATCTCCGCGAGGGCGCGTTCGACGGAGGTGAGGAAGGTGCGGCCGGCCGGGGTGAGGGAGACCGTGCGGCCGCGGCGGGCGAACAGGTCGACGCCGAGGTCGCGCTCCAGGCGGACCATGGCCCGGGACAGGGTCGACTGCGGGACCTGGGTCTCCTGCGCGGCCCGGGTGACGTGCTCGGTGCGGGCGACCGCGGCGAAGTAGGCGAGGCGCGGGGCGAGCAGCCGCGCCATGTCGGCCGTGTCTTCTGTGTCACTGGACGGTGACAGGCGGGGCTGTGACCTCTGCTGATGCACCATGGGAACGATTATGACGAGTCCATGCATTGGACGGATGAGTCGGGGCGTACGTAGCTTCGAGGCATGTCTCCCGCCAGTACCGGGGCGTCCACCGCCGTGGGCGCCGTCCCGTCCGTCTCCGCTCCCGACTCCCGTATGGCCCCGGGCGGCCCCGGCTACCGCCGGATGAGCCTCGCCCTCTTCCTCGCCGGTGTCGCGACCTTCGCGCTCCTCTACTCCACGCAGGCGCTGCTGCCGCTGATCTCCGGCGAGTTCGGGGTGGCGGCGAGCGAGGCGAGCTGGACGGTGGCCGCCGCGACGGGCGGTCTGGCGCTGTTCGTCCTGCCGATGAGCGCGCTGTCGGAGCGCTTCGGCCGCCGTACGGTCATGACGGCCTCGCTGGCGGTCGCGGTGTCCGTCGGCCTGCTGGTCCCCTTCGCGCCCTCGATCGGCGCGCTGGTGGTGCTGCGGGCGGTCCAGGGCGCGGCGCTGGCCGGGCTGCCGGCGTCGGCGACGGCGTACCTGGCCGAGGAGGTCCGGCCGAATGCCCTGATCACGGCGATCGGGCTGTTCGTCGCGGGCAACAGCGTCGGCGGGATGAGCGGCCGGGTCATCACCGGCTGGGTGGCGCAGGAGTGGGGCTGGCGGGTGGCCGTCTCGGTGATCGGCGCGATCGCGGTCGGCTGCGCGGTGGCCTTCCGTCTGCTGCTGCCGGCTCCGCGGCACTTCAAGGCGGGCTCGCTGCGCCCGCGCGTCCTCGCCCGCACGGTCCGCGACCATCTGTCCGACCCGCTGCTGCGTCGGCTGTATGCGATCGGCGCGCTGTTCATGACGGTGTTCGGCGGTGTGTACACGGTGATCGGCTACCGCCTGACGGAGGAGCCGTTCGGGCTGCCGCAGGGCATCGTCGGCTCTGTCTTCCTGGTGTATCTGGTCGGCACGGTCTCGGCGTCGACGGCGGGGCGACTGGTCGGCCGCCTGGGCCGCCGGGGCGCGCTCTATCTGGCCGCCGGCACGACGGCCACGGGACTGCTGCTGTCCCTGGCCGACTCGCTCCCGCTGGTCCTGCTGGGCCTGGTCCTGATCACGGCGGGCTTCTTCGCGGGCCACGCGGTGGCGTCCTCGGCGGTCAGCAGGACGGCCACCCGCGGCCGCGCCCAGGCCGCCGCCCTCTACCAGTCCGCGTACTACATCGGCTCCAGCACCGGCAGCACGGTGGGCGCGATCGCCTTCCACGCGAGCGGCTGGGCGGGGACGGTCGGCGTCGGTGTCCTTGCGGTGCTCGGCGTCGTGACGATCACGGTGCTCGGCTCACGGGCGGCGCGGGTTGCGGCGCGCAGGGAAGTCGTCGCCGCGCACTGAACCGTCCGCTCCGCGTTCCGGCTGACGGTGATGGCCGCGCAACAGGACATCACCGTCGTCGTGGCCGAACCGGCCTGCACCCCGAAGTGGGGCGCGCCCAGCACTGGTCAGCCCCTCACCACCCCGCCCCACTGGATCACTCACCACGACGCTGCGGCCGGTGGCGATCGGACGACGCGCCCTCGGGCACCTGCTTCCTTCGCTCCGGGGGCCATTGTCAGTGGGCTGCGGTAGCTTCCGAAGTGCTGGGAGCGCAAAGGCGCGTCACAGGAACGGCCACAGGGGTGGGTGGACGATGGGCAACGGCACGGCGACGACGGACCTCGACGTCGCACTGGAGAAGCACCGCACCGAGCTGACCGGCTACTGCTACCGCATGCTCGGCTCCGCCTTCGAGGCCGAGGACGCGGTGCAGGACACCCTGGTCCGGGCCTGGCGGAGCTACGACAAGTTCGAGGGCCGCTCCAGCCTCCGCTCCTGGCTGTACCGGATCGCGACGAACGTCTGCCTGGACATGCTGACGGCGGGCAACAAGCGCGCGCGGCCGGTGGATCTGTCGGACTCGACGCCCCTGGCCCAGGCCGCCCTCTCCCCCCGTCCGGACAACACCTGGCTGGAGCCGGTGCCGGACGCGCGTGTGCTGCCCACGGTCGGCGACCCGGCGGAGGCCGCCGTCGCCAAGGAGTCGATCCGGCTCGCCTTCATGGCGGCCCTGCAGCACCTTCCGCCCAAGCAGCGGGCGGTGCTGATCCTGCGCGAGGTGCTGGCCTGGAGGGCGAGCGAGGTCGCCGAGCTGCTGGGCACCACGGTGGCCTCGGTCAACAGCGCGCTGCAGCGGGCGCGGGCGACGCTCGCGGAGCGGGAGGACAAGGGTGCCGGGGCGGCGGTGTCCGACCCGCTGGACGAGGAGCAGCAGAAGCTCCTGGAGCGCTATGTGAAGGCGTTCGAGGGGTACGACATGACGGCGCTGACGGCGCTGCTGCACGAGGACGCCGTCATGACGATGCCGCCGTTCGACCTGTGGCTGACCGGCCACGACGACATCACGGGCTTCATGACGACCCTGGGCTCCGCCTGCGTCGGCTCCCGCCTGCTGCCGGTCGAGGTCAACGGCCTGCCCGGCTTCGCCCAGTACAAGCCGGACCCGGAGGCAGGGGGATTCACCCCCTGGTCCATCCAGGTCCTGGAAATATCAGACGGCCGACTGACCGGGTTCCACTTCTTCCTCGACACGAAGCGGTGGTTCCCGCTGTTCGGCCTGCCCCTCCACCTCGAAGCGGAGACCGACGAGATCGAGGAGGGCGTGTAGCGCCGGGTCGGGATCCCGAAGCCGTATCCGCCCCCCGGCCCGCCGCGCGGCCAGCTCCAGCCGGGCGAGCAGATCGACGGCCCCGAGCCCGGGTGGCCCGAGCCCGCCCACATCACATACGACGACACCGCCTCCGGTGACCTCCAGCAGTGCCCGCACGTCGTCACAGAGCCCGCTCACCTCGTCCTGTGCGACGGGTCCGGGCAGCTCGAGTACGGCGGGTGTCTTGGCGTCCACGTGCTGTAGACCGGGCGGGCGGGGCTGACTCATCGGCCGCCGTGGTTACTTGGCTGGGAACTCGCCGGTGTCCAAGGTGAGACCGAAGGGCTCGGGCAGGTCGACGGCGGCGCCGAACCCGGACGCGTGGAACGGGACCGGCGAGGGTCCGCCGGTCCCGTTCACCCGAAACGGAAATCCCCTGTTCAGGCGATTCGTTCCAGCACCACCGGGGTCGCCGAGAACTCCGTGCCGGGCGCCGCGATGTCGTACGAGCCCGCCACCGCCTGCAGGGCGTAGTCGAAGCGCTCGGGGGTGTCGGTGTGCAGGGTCAGGAGGGACTGGCCCTCCGTCACCGTGTCGCCGGGCTTGGCGTGCATCTCGACGCCCGCGCCCGCCTGCACCGGGTCCTCCTTGCGGGCGCGGCCCGCGCCCAGGCGCCAGGCGGCGATGCCGATGTCGTAGGCGTCGAGGCGGGTGAGAACGCCCGAGGACGGGGCCTTGACCACGTGCTGTTCCTTCGACGTGGGCAGCGTGGCGTCGGGGTCGCCGCCCTGGGCCGCGATCATGCGGCGCCAGACGTCCATCGCCGAGCCGTCGGCCAGGGCCTTCGCCGGGTCCGCGTCCTTCACGCCGGCGGCGTCGAGCATCTCGCGGGCGAGCGCGATCGTCAGCTCGACCACGTCCGCCGGGCCGCCGCCCGCCAGGACCTCGACCGACTCGCGGACCTCCAGGGCGTTGCCCGCCGTGAGGCCGAGCGGGGTGGACATGTCCGTGAGGAGCGCGACCGTCTTCACGCCGTGGTCGGTGCCCAGGCCGACCATCGTGGACGCCAGTTCGCGGGCATCATCGAGCGTCCGCATGAAGGCGCCCGTGCCGACCTTCACGTCCAGGACCAGCGAGCCGGTGCCCTCGGCGATCTTCTTCGACATGATCGAGGAGGCGATCAGCGGGATCGCCTCGACCGTGCCGGTGACGTCCCGCAGGGCGTACAGCTTCTTGTCGGCGGGCGCGAGGCCATCGCCGGCCGCGCAGATGACCGCGCCCGTGGTGTCGAGGACGTGCAGCATCTCCTCGTTGGAGAGCAGGGCCCGCCAGCCCGGGATCGACTCCAGCTTGTCCAGCGTGCCGCCGGTGTGGCCGAGGCCCCGGCCCGACAGCTGCGGGACCGCCGCGCCACAGGCGGCCACGAGGGGGGCCAGCGGGAGCGTGATCTTGTCGCCGACGCCGCCCGTGGAGTGCTTGTCCGCGGTCGGACGGGACAGGGACGAGAAGTCCATGCGCTCGCCGGAGGCGATCATGGCCGCCGTCCAGCGGGCGATCTCACGGCGGTTCATGCCGTTGAGCAGGATGGCCATCGCGAGCGACGACATCTGCTCGTCGGCGACCTCGCCGCGCGTGTACGCGTCGATGACCCAGTCGATCTGCTCGTCGCTGAGCTCACCGCGGTCCCGCTTGGTGCGGATGACGGAGATGGCGTCCATGGCCATGGCGTGCGTTCCTTCCGGGAGGTGCGAAACACGCGGCCCCTCCGATCGGATCTGCTCGGAGGGGCCGCGGTGGAGTTACTTGCTGAGATGGTCCGGGCCGAAGGCCTGCGGGAGCATCGCGGAGAGCGGCAGGACGCCCTCCGGGGTGTCCACCAGCAGGTCGGCCCCGCCGAACTCGTAGAGCAGCTGGCGGCAGCGGCCGCACGGGACGAGCAGCACACCCGTACCGTCCACGCAGGTGAAGTGCGTCAGGCGGCCGCCGCCCGTGCGCATGAGCTGGGACACCAGCCCGCACTCGGCGCACAGGCCGATGCCGTACGAGGCGTTCTCGACGTTGCAGCCGGTGACGATGCGCCCGTCGTCGACCAGGGCCGCGACGCCGACCGGGAAGCCGGAGTACGGGGCGTACGCGTGGGACATGGCCTCGCGGGCCTCCCCACGCAGCGCCTCCCAGTCGAAGTCGGCGGCCGTGGTCACTTGCCCTGCCCCTTCCGGTACGGCAGGCCGTCCGCCTTCGGCATCCGCAGGCTCTGCGCGGAAAGCGAGAGCACGAGCAGGGTGACGATGTACGGGGTCGCCGTGACGAGCTGACGCGGCACCTCGTTCGTGGTGGCGTACCAGACGAACATCAGCGCCGAGATCACGACGGTGATGACGGCTGGGACGAACCTCTTCTTCCAGGCCAGGTACGCCGCGCCGAACACCAGCAGGATCGCGAGCAGCAGGATCAGTGCGTGCACGTTCACCGTACCGCCGCGCAGGTTGAGGCTGTCGGTGTAGCCGAACAGCCCCGCGCCCAGGGCGAGGCCGCCCGGCATCCAGTTACCGAAGATCATCGCGGCGAGACCGATGTAGCCGCGGCCGGCCGTCTGGCCGTCCAGGTACACGTTCGAGGCCACGATGGACAGGAACGCACCGCCGAGGCCGGCGAAGGCGCCCGAGATGATCACGGCGATGTACTTGTACTTGTAGACGTTGACGCCGAGGGACTCGGCCGCCACCGGGTTCTCGCCGCAGGAGCGCAGCCGCAGACCGAAGGCGGTGCGCCAGAGCACCCACCAGGTGACCGGGACGAGGGCGACCGCGATGACGGTGAGCGGCGACAGGTCGGTGACCAGACCGCCGACCAGGCCGGCGATGTCCGAGATCACGAACCAGTGCTTCTCGTTGAGCGTGTTCAGCCAGTCGGACAGGCCCGGGATGTCGAAGGAGCCCAGCGAGTCGATCGGCGGGGACTGCTTGGAGGAGCCCTGCGGGGCGTTCTCGAAGGTGAACTTCGACAGATAGCGGGTGGTGCCGAGGGCCAGGATGTTCAGGGCCACACCGGAGACGATGTGGTTGACGTTGAAGGTCACCGTGGCGATGGCGTGCAGGACGGCACCGAGGGCACCGCCGACGATACCGAGGACGACACCGGCCCACGGGCCCCACTGGTAGCCGGCCCAGGCGCCGAACCAGGTGCCGAGGATCATCATGCCCTCGAGGCCGATGTTGACGACGCCCGAGCGCTCCGACCACAGGCCGCCGAGACCGGCGAGGCCGATCGGCACGGCGAGGCGCAGCGCGGTGGACATCTGGCCGGTCGAGGTGATGCCGTCGGCGCCGGTGATGAGACGGACGGCGGAGGTCAGGACCAGCACACCCGCGATGATCAGCAGGAGTACCGGGAGCGAGATACGGCGGCTTCCCGGGGCGGGCTGCTTCGCCTGCGGCTTGGCGATGGTCGCGGTGCTCATCAGGCCGCCACCTCCTTCTTGGTGTTCTGGGCGGCGGCGGCCAGCTCGGCGCCGACCCGGCTCTGCTGACGGCGCAGACCCCACTGGCGGACGAACTCGTACGAGATGACGACCGCGAAGACGATCAGGCCCTGCATGATCGTGGCGATCTCCTTCGGGTACGCCTCCGGAGTCGCGTAGTCGAGGGCGGGCGAGGCCTTGTCGAGGAAGGCCCACAGGAGGGCGGCGAACGCGATGCCGCCCGGGTTGTTGCGGCCTAGCAGGGCGATGCCGATGGCGGTGAAGCCGAGGCCCGTCGGGAAGCTCAGGCTGTAGGTGTGGCTCTCGCCGAGCAGCAGCGGCAGACCGGCCAGGCCCGCGACCGCGCCGGAGATCAGCATGGAGACCAGCACCATGCGCTTGGCGCTGACGCCGGAGGCCGCGGCGGCGGTCTCGGAGGCGCCGGTGGCGCGCAGGTCGAAGCCGAAGCGGGTGCGGTTGAGGACCAGCCAGTACAGGACGCCCAGCAGGACCGCGAGGAAGACCAGGCCGTAGATCTCACCGACGTCGGAGCCCAGATTGATGCCGGGGACCCAGCCGGACTTGTGCATGATGCCGGTCGTCGCGTTGTTGCCGACCTGCACGCCCCACACGCTGGTGAGGGTGACGTAGCCGATCACACTGGTGGCGATCGCGTTCAGCATGATCGTCGCGACGACCTCGCTGACACCCCGGGTGACCTTCAGGACGCCCGCGATGCCGGCCCAGAAGGCGCCGGTGCACATGGCGACCAGCAGAAGCACCGGGACCTGCAGGAAGCCCGGCAGGGCGAGGTGCGCGCCGACGATGGCGGTCATCACCGCGGCGAGGCGGTACTGGCCGTCGACGCCGATGTTGAACAGGTTCATCCGGAAGCCGAGGGCGACACCGATGGCTGCGATGTAGTACAGCGACGCCTGGTTGATGATCAGAACCTGGACGTCCGAGTACGGCAGCTGCTCCAGCATCAGCGTGTACGGCTCGACCGGGTTCTTGCCCGAGGCGATCAGGACGACCGAGGTCAGCACGATCGCCAGGACGAGCGCGATGACCGGGCCGGCCACCGCGAGGAGCATCCGCTCCTTGTCGAACTTCTTCATCGGGCCTCGTCCTCCGGACCGGCGTCTGCCTCGTCTTCTGTGGCGGTGTCTACGTGTTCCAGGTGACCGGACGCGGCACCCGTCATGGCCGAGCCCAGCTCCTCCGGCGTGATGGTGGCGGGGTCGGCATCCGCGACCAGCCTGCCGTCGTAGATCACGCGCAGGGTGTCCGACAGGCCGATCAGCTCGTCCAGGTCGGCGGAGATCAGCAGCACGGCCAGGCCCTCGCGGCGGGCCTCCCGGATGCGGTCCCAGATCTGCGCCTGGGCGCCGACGTCCACACCGCGGGTGGGGTGGGCGGCGATCAGGAACTTGGGGTCGTGGCTCATCTCGCGGCCGACGATCAGCTTCTGCTGGTTGCCGCCGGAGAGGGAGGCCGCGGTGACGTCGATGCCGGGGGTACGGACGTCGAACTCCTCGACGATCCGGCGGGTGTCGGCCTGGGCGCCCTTGGGGTCCAGCCAGAAGCCCTTGGCGTTGGGCCGCTCGGTGACGTGGCCGAGGATGCGGTTCTCCCACAGCGGGGCCTCGAGGAGCAGGCCCTGGCGGTGGCGGTCCTCGGGGATGTAGCCGACGCCCGACTCACGGCGCTTGCGGGTGGGCCAGGGGGTGATGTCCTCGCCGAGGAAGTGGATGGAGCCGGAGTCGGCGTGCTTCAGGCCGATCAGCGCGTCGATGAGCTCGGTCTGGCCGTTGCCCTCGACACCGGCGATGCCCATGACCTCACCGGCGTGGATGGTGAAGGTGACGTCGTCGAGGACGCGCTTGGCCTGGCCGGGGGTGGTGGCCTCGGTGAGGACGTCGGCGCCCGCCGATGCGCCGGCCGAGCCGGCCGTAGCGGTCTCGGGCTGCGCGCCGGCCTCCCCGAGGGAGGCGCCGCCGCGGGCGTACACGGTGAGTCCCCTGACCTCGATGACGGCCCGGTCGGTCACCGTCGACTCGGCGGTCTCCGGCGTGGGCAGCTCGCTGCCGACCATCATCTCGGCGAGCTGGCGCGAGGTGGTCTCGGAGGGGATCGCCGTGCCGACCGTCGTACCGCGGCGGATGACGGTGATGTCGTCGGCCACGGAGAGCACCTCGCCCAGCTTGTGCGAGATGAAGATGACGGAGAGGCCCTCGGCCTTGAGCTCGCGCAGGTTGTCGAAGAGCGCGTCGACCTCCTGCGGGACGAGCACGGCGGTCGGCTCGTCGAGGATCAGGGTCGTGGCACCGCGGTAGAGGACCTTGAGGATCTCGACGCGCTGGCGGTCGGCGACGCCGAGGTCCTCGACGAGGACGTCGGGGCGGACACCGAGGCCGTAGCGGTCGGAGATCTCCTTGATCTTCTTGCGGGCGCCGCCGCCGATGCCGTACAGCTTCTCGCTGCCCAGCACGACGTTCTCCAGGACGGTCAGGTTGTCGGCCAGCATGAAGTGCTGGTGGACCATGCCGATGCCACGGACGATGGCGTCGGCGGGCGACGAGAAGGTGACCTGCTCGCCGGCGACCGCGATGGTGCCCTCGTCCGGCTTCTGCATGCCGTAGAGGATCTTCATCAGGGTCGACTTGCCGGCGCCGTTCTCGCCGACGAGGGCGTGGACGGTGCCCTTTCGGACAGTCAGGTGGATGTCGTGGTTGGCAACGACACCCGGGAATCGCTTGGTGATCCCCGCCAGCTCGACCGCGACTGTCGACTCTGCGGTGAGCGGAGGGCTGCTGGACGCGTCGATGGCGCACTCTCCTCGGGAAAGGGGCCGCTCTACGCGCGTAGCGCCCCTGCTTTAAATAGTGCCCGGACCTGACCGATCTCGTTTCGTACCCGACTCGATCCGTTCCGAGCATTCTGCCGCGCGAACGGGGCGCGGGCGGCCTTGGCGGGTGACGCCAGAACCGATCCTTCCCGTGCCCCGTTCCGTGGCCGTAACGCTGCCATTACAGCGCTCTTTTGGCCATGCCTACGACAGGCCTACGACACTCCCGTCAGGAGGTCTTCACCACGATGGTGCCGTTCTTGATGCCCGCTTCGGCCTTCTTGATCGCGGCCTGGATGCCCGCGTTGTTCTTGAAGGCCGGGTTGGACTCGGCGATGCCCACGCCGCCCGACTTGAGGTCGCCACGGACCTCGCCCGACAGGGGCTTCTTGTCGACGACGGACTTGGTGAGGTCGTACACCGCACCCTCGACGTTCTTGAGGGCCGAGGTCAGGATGTAGTTCTTGTACTTCGCCAGCGCGTCCTGCTTGTACTGGTCGGAGTCCACGCCGATGGCCCAGATCTTGTGCTCGGCGGCGGCCTTGATGACACCCTGGCCGGACAGGCCCGCGGCGGCGTAGATCACGTCGGCGCCCGAGTCGATCTGGCCCTTGGCGGCGTTCTCACCCTTGTCGGGGCTGGAGAAGCCACCCTCCTGCGGCGTCTGGGTCAGGTACTGCTTCTCGATCTTGATCTTCGGGTTGACCGACTGCGCACCCTGGATGAAGCCCGCCTCGAACTTGTGGATCAGCGGGATGTCCACGCCACCGATGAAGCCGATGTGGTTCTTCTTGGTGGCCTTGGCGGCCGCGACACCGGCCAGGTAGGAGGACTGCTCCTCGTGGAACACCATGTCGGCGACGTTCTTCGACGTGATGCTGTTGTCGTCGATGATGCCGAAGGTGATCTTCGGATACTTGGCCGCGACCTCCTTGACGGCCGGCGCGTACACGTAGCCGACACCGACGATCGGGTTGTAGCCCGACTTGGCCAGCTGCTCCAGGCGCTGCACCTTGTCCGCGTCGGTCTCGTTGTCGCTGGGCTCGACGTCCCGGCCGCCGATCTTGAACTCCGTCTGCGCCTTCTCGAAACCGGCGTAGGCGGCGTCGTTGAAGGACTGGTCGCCCTTGCCGCCGATGTCGTAGGCCAGACCGATGCCCTTGCTCTTGGCGCCTTCGGCGGAAGAGGAGCTGGTCGAGCTGCTGCCACAAGCGGACATGGTGACGGCGAGGGCCGCGGTTGCGGCGCCTGCGATCGCGATACGGGACACCCGGCGCATGGAACGTGACTCCTTTGTGCAAGCGCCCATACCAGGCGCTGGTTCCGCCGCAGCGTAACGCGCGTAGACCAGCGAGAGAACCCCACCTTGCCAGAGTGTTATCCGACCGTTTTGAACTTTCCGGCCAACTTCGCCGGTGTCACGTACCCGCGCTGTCCGGCGGTCAAGATCCCTTCCAGGCATGATCTTTTCGACGGCATCGAGGCATCTCTCCCATGGTGCTCCTCGTACGGAGAGGGCATCGCCCGGAGAGGACATCGCCGCTCTCGCAGGTGCCGCGGGCGCCGACCTCGCCGCGGCCGTCTCCGGCGGCGTCGCAGGCTCCGGCAACATCGGCCCGGGCGGCGAGTTCCCGTCCATGTTCGAGCCGGTTCACGGCTCGGCCCCGGACAACGCCGGCCAGGGCAACGCCGACCCTCCGCCACGGTCCCCTCCGTCGGCCACCTGCTGCGCCGCCTCGGCCACGAAACCGAGACCGCCCGCATCGAGGACGCCGTCCGGGGGTCATGAGACTCAACAAGCCTGCGGCGGCCACGGCGGGCATCGGCGGCGTCCCGTCGGCCACCGTGGCGGGCGTGGCGACGCCCGTAGGGGCCTCCGCTAACCGCGCGGTCCGGGCAGCACGTTCAGCGTCTACGGCAAGTGGGGCAGCACCCGCTGTCCGGCGCGCTCACGGACGTCATGAGGAAGCCCCGGGCCGTACGGCCCGGGGCTTCCTCATCAGCGGTCGGAGACCGGCGTCACGCTCACTGCGTCTTGACGGTGACCTTGCCGTCGACGATGTCCTGCTTCGCCTTGTCCACGGCGGCGACGACGTCCTTCATCGCCTGGTACTTCGGGTTGGAGTCGGCGAAGCCCACGCCGCCCGACTTGAGGTCGCCACGGACCTCGCCCGACAGGGGCTTGCCGTTGACGACGGACTTGACCAGGTCGTACACCGCACCGCCGACGTTCTTGAGGGCGGAGCCGAGGATGTAGTCCTTGTACTTGGCCAGCGCGTCCTGCTTGTACTGGTCGGAGTCCACGCCGATGGCCCAGATCTTGTGCTCGGCGGCGGCCTTGATGACACCCTGGCCGGACAGACCGGCGGCGGCGTAGATCACGTCGGCGCCCGAGTCGATCTGGCCGTTCGCGGCGTTCTCGCCCTTGTCGGGGCTGGAGAAGCCACCCTCCTGCGGCGTCTGGGTCAGGTACTGCTTCTCGATCTTGATCTTCGGGTTGACCGACTGCGCACCCTGGATGAAGCCCGCCTCGAACTTGTGGATCAGCGGGATGTCCACGCCACCGATGAAGCCGATGTGGTTCTTCTTGGTGGCCTTGGCGGCCGCGACGCCCGCGAGGTAGGAGGACTGCTCCTCGTGGAACACCATGTCGGCGACGTTCTTCGACGTGTTGCTGTTGTCGTCGATGATGCCGAAGGTGATCTTCGGGTACTTGGCCGCGACCTCCTTGACGGCCGGCGCGTAGACGAAGCCGACACCGATGATCGGGTTGTAGCCCGACTTGGCCAGCTGCTCCAGGCGCTGCACCTTGTCCGCGTCGGTCTCGTTGTCGCTGGGCTCGACGTCCCGGCCGCCGACCTTGAACTCGGTCTCGGCCTTCTGGAAGCCCGAGTAGGCGGCGTCGTTGAAGGACTGGTCGCCCTTGCCGCCGATGTCGTAGGCGAGACCTATGCCCTTGCCCGAGTACTTGCCGTTCTCGGCCGTGCTCGAGGAATCACTGCTGGACTTGCCGCACCCGGCGGCCGCGAGGGCGACGACCGCGACGGTCACCGCAGCTTGGGAGAACCTGGTCCTCCGAGAGTTCAGACGCACAGCAAGCACCCTTCATCCCCACGGCACCGTCACCGGCCCGCTTCCCCATGTGCCGCCTCTGGTGGCGATTTCGGCGCACAGTAACGCGCGTAGAAGGCGAGGGGAACGGGGTTTCTCCGGGCCGTTATCGATTCGTGCCGACTCCGGGTTACAGCTGGGATCCGGCAGTTACAACAGGGTGACACAAGAGGGCGAAGAGGTACCAATAGGGCACCCCTTCTCTCTCCGGCCCCTACTGTGCGGCGTCGAGCAGGGCGGCGGCCGTGAACAGCTCCACGCCGACCACGATGGCGTACTCGTCGGCGTCGAAGTCGCCCTGGTGCAGGTCACGCACCGCGCGCTCGCCGGGGGTGCGCACACCGAGCCGCGCCAGGGCTCCGGGCACATGCTCCAGATACCAGGAGAAGTCCTCCCCGCCGAGGCTCTGCTCGGTCCCCTCGACCGACTGCGGGCCGCGCCGCGCGACCATCGCGTCCCGCAGCAGTTCGGTCACGACGGGGTCATTGACCACCGGCGGGACACCCCGCACATAGTTGATCTCCGACTTCGCCCGGTGCATGGTCGCGACCTCGTCGATCGCCGCGTGCACGATGTCGGGCGCCTGCCGCCAGGCCTCGAGGTCCAGACAGCGCACGGTGCCCGAGAGCTCCGCGTGCTGCGGGATCACGTTCGGAGCGTGCCCCGACTCGATCCGGCCCCAGGTCACGGCGAGCCCGCTCCTGCTGTCCACGCGCCGGGCCACGAGCGCGGGCACGTCGATGGCGACACGGGCGGCGGCGGTGACCAGGTCGGTGCTCAGATGCGGCCGGGCGGTGTGCCCGCCGGGCCCGTCCAGCGCGACCTCCAGCCGGTCGCAGGCACTGGTGATGGCGCCGTGCCGCAAGCCGACCTTCCCCACGTCCACCCGGGGATCGCAGTGCACGGCGACGATGCGCCGCACCCCGTCCAGCACCCCGCACTCGATGATGTCGGCGGCACCGCCGGGCAGCACCTCCTCGGCGGGCTGGAAGATCAGCCGCACTGGCCGGGGCAGCCGGCCCTGCCGGTGCAGTTCGGCGAGGACGAGCCCGGCCCCCAGCACCACGGTCGTGTGCACGTCGTGTCCGCAGGCGTGGGCCCGGTCGGGCACGGTGGAGCGGTACGGGCAGTCGCTCTTCGTGTCCGGGATGGGCAGACCGTCGATGTCGGCCCGCAGGGCGAAGATGCCTCCGTCGTCGCCGTCCGCCTCCGCCACGCCGATGTCACAGACGAGCCCGGTTCCGACGGCGAAGACGCGGGGCGCGAGCCCGGCCTTCTCCAGCCGCTCCTTGATCGCGGCGGTGGTGCGGAACTCCTGGTTGCCCAGCTCGGGGTGCATGTGCAAGTCGCGCCGGAACGCCACGAGTTCGGCGTACAGCGCTTCGCTCAGCACGCCGGGCAGCACATCACCGGGCAGATCGGCCTCGGACTCTCGGGACATCAATTGGTTCACCCTCTGAAGGGTAGGACGCCCGGACGGTCAACTGACCCTCGATCAACAAAAGTTCAACCCGTTAGGGGAAGAAAATCTGACCACCGGACGCATAGCTATCGACGGAGATGGGTAAACTCGTCCGACTTCAAGCCAAGTCGATCACGAAAATCCGCGGCGCGCGACCCCGGCCGCACCCCGGCACCCTTCCCGTCCCTTTCCTCCACGGATACCACGCCCCGCCCGAGCACGGCTGGAGCTGTCCACCCACCGGACCGGGAGAAGCGCAGGACGGCCCCGCGGCCGCCCCGGTAACGTGCGCCGACGTGACGGAACCGGACTTCATCCAGGCCACCCGCTCCTCCTACGACGCCATCGCCAAGGAGTACTCGGACCGCTACCCGGACCACCTCGCGGACCGACCCGTGGACCGGGCCGTGCTCACCGCCTTCGCCGAGCTGGCCACGACCGCCGCCCCCGCGCCCGTCGCCGACCTCGGCAGCGGCCCGGGCCACGTCACCGCCCGTCTGCACGACCTCGGGGTGCAGACCTTCGGGGTCGACATCTCCCCCCGGATGACCGCCCTGGCCCGCGAGGCGCACCCGCATCTGCGTTTCCACGTGGGCTCGCTGACGTCCCTGGACCTCCCGGACGGGACGCTCGGCGGAATCGCCGCCCTCTACTCGATCATCCATGTACCCGACGAGCACCTGCCGGCGACCTTCGCGGAGTTCCACCGCACCCTCGTCCCCGGCGGCCACGTCCTGCTGGCCTTCCAGTACGGCGACGGCGACGGCCTGCGCCTCACGGAGCGCTTCGGCCACGAGATCAGCCTCGACTACCACTGGCGCACTCCGGACACGGTCGCCGACCTGCTGGCCGAGGCCGGCCTCCACCCGATCGCCCGGACCGTGCGCGAACCGCTGGACGAGGAGAAACTCCCCCGCGGCTTCGTCCTGGCCCGCAAGGCCCCGGCCGACCGGCTCGGACGCCAGGGCCCGCCCCGGGCCTGACCGGGGCCGGACTGGGGCCTGACGGGAGCCGGACCGGGGCCTGACAGGAGCTGGACCGGGGCTAGACCGCGCTCACCGCGGCCAGTCGATGTACGTCCCGGGCCGTCCCCGTCACGCCCGACAGGAACCCCTGGGCCCGGGGCGAGGCGTTCTCCGTCAGCCACGCCGGGTCGATGTCGCACACGGCGACCCGCACGCCCGTACCGACGAGCGCGAGGGGCAGGGTGTGGACGACCGTGGACGGGAAGCTGAGGATCGTCCGCCCGATCGGCCCGCGCCGGGCGATCAGCTCCAGCGGGAGGTCGGGGCGGACGATCTCCAGCCCCGTAACGGCGGCGAGCCGGTGCAGCTTCTCCGCGCTCTCGCGGCGGTGGGCGAAGTACCGCAGGGCCCCGTGGGCCTTGGCCAGGCTCCGCACCGCCTCCAGATAACGGTCCCCGTCCACGACCCCGGTCTCGACCAGGGACGTGCCGACCATGTCCGCGCCCTTGGTGATGCGCGGCGGGCCGAAGCGGGCCCGGGTCCAGCCGAAGTCGTTCGCGGTGACCGTGACCCCCTCGGGGGTCTCCTCCATCGGCATGGAGGAGAAGACCTCCACCCGGCGCTTGCCGCTGGGGGTCAGCCGGCGCCGGGCCGAGGACGACACGGGGGCGAAGAGGAGGTCCCGCGGGCCGGGGCGGCCGCCCTTGCGGTGCCAGCGGACCAGACGCTCGCCACGGGCGAGCTGGGCGACGAACTCCATCGTCGCCGTGCCGTCGTCGACCACCACCAGGTCCTTGGCCCGGGTGATCGTCAGCAGCAGCTGTACATAGCGGGAGAACGGGTCTCCCATCACGATGCGGTCCGCCCGGCGCAGTGCCCCGGCGAGCCCGCCGATCGTGTGGAAGGGCGCGGTCGTACCGCCCCGCGCCTCCTCCCAGCGGACCTGGTAACCCTCGTCCCGGGCCAGATCGGCCATGCGGCGCAGCTGGCCCCGGGTCATGGGGTCGGTCGGGGACAGGACGACGACGGTGAGCTCCGCGCCCGCCGACGTCGGCCTGCCGTCGGCGGACCGCCTCACCTGGGACGGCACGGACGGCAGCGACCCCGCGCCGGACTCTCCCTCCCCTCGCAGGGCGTGGACGTGCGCCCACTCCAGCACGTTCAGCAGCTGAACGGGGCTCTCCACGAAAGCGAGAGTATGGGGGGTGCCGGTGTTCCCGGCGCGGGGGCTCATCGACGTACGACCGTCCCGTCGTAAGGCGTTGTATGGCGTTGTCGGTGTTCGGGTTGCTCAGACCGCGACCGGCTCGCCCGCCGCGGCCGCGATCTCCGCCTCGGCGACGACGCCGGCGACACGGCGCAGCTTCTTCATCGGGCCGAGCTCGGAGTCGTAGACCTTCTTGACGCCGTCACCGAGGGAGGCCTCGATGGTGCGGATGTCGCGGACGAGGCGCGTGAGGCCCTGCGGCTCCACGGAGGCGGCCTGGTCGGAGCCCCACATGGCGCGGTCAAGGGTGATGTGGCGCTCGACGAAGGTGGCGCCGAGGGCGACGGCGGCCAGCGTGGTCTGCAGGCCGGTCTCGTGGCCGGAGTAGCCGATCGGCACGTTCGGGTACTCCTTCTCCAGCGTGTTGATCACGCGGAGGTTGAGCTCCTCGGCCTTCGCCGGGTAGGTGGAGGTGGCGTGGCAGAGCAGGATGTTTTCGCTGCCCAGGACCTCGACCGCGTGGCGGATCTGCTTCGGGGTCGACATGCCGGTGGAGAGGATGACCGTGCGGCCGGTGGCGCGCAGGGCGCGCAGCAGCTCGTCGTCGGTCAGGGAGGCGGAGGCCACCTTGTGCGCCGGGACGTCGAACTTCTCCAGGAAGGCGACCGCCTCGGTGTCCCACGGGGACGCGAACCAGTCGATGCCCTTCTCCTTGCAGTACTCGTCGATCTGACGGTACTCGTCCTCACCGAACTCCACGCGGTGGCGGTAGTCGATGTAGGTCATCCGGCCCCAGGGGGTGTCGCGCTCGATGTCCCACTGGTCGCGCGGGGTGCAGATCTCCGGGGTGCGCTTCTGGAACTTGACGGCGTCGCAGCCGGCCTCGGCGGCCACGTCGATCAGCTTGAAGGCGTTCTCCAGCTCACCGTTGTGGTTGATGCCGATCTCACCGCAGACGTAGACGGGGTGGCCGGGGCCGGCGGTGCGGGAACCGAACTGGCGGATGCGGGAGTTGCTCATGACAGGGGGTGTCCTTACTTGGTGAGGGAATCGAGAGAGGGGCCGAGGATCCAGCTGGCGATCTCTCGGATGGCGCCGTCGCCACCGGGGACGGTGGTGACCGCGCGTGCGGCGCCGCGCACGACGTCGTGGGCGCTCGCGACCGCCACGGGCCAGCCCACGAGGGCGAAGCACGGGAGGTCATTGACGTCGTTGCCGACGTAGAGCACGCGCTCGGGCGCGATGCCCTGCTCCTCGCACCACTGCTTGAGTGCGAGGTCCTTCCGGTCGATGCCGTGGAGCACCGGGATCTGCAGCTTCCGGGCCCGGGCGGCGACGACCGGGTTCTGTTCCGTGGACAGGATCAGCATCTTCAGGCCGCTCTTGCGCAGCGCCGCGATGCCGAGTCCGTCCCCGCGGTGCACGGAGACGAACTCCCGTCCGTCGGAGTCGATCAGCACCCTGTCGTCGGTCTGGGTGCCGTCGAAGTCGAGTACGACCGCGTCGATGTCGTCGGCGGTCGGCAGCGAACCGGGGAGGTCCGCGTCGAAGAGGGGGGCCAGGGCCCGGGCCCGCGCGAGGTCGTGCGGGTCGTCGATCTCCAGCACCCGGGCCGGGTCCGTGCGGACCAGCTCCGTGCGGCCGAAGAAGCGGTGATTGTGCTCACGGAAGCCCTGGGCCTCCATGGCGTAGGCGGCGCCGGTCTCCAGCAGGTCCTGGGGGCGGTCCTGGCGGCGCGGGCGGAAGGACTTGTCGTGGTTGACCCCGTAGCCGCCGTCGGTGGCCGTGGAGTTGGCGACCTTGGTGGCGCCGCCCAGCTCGTCGGCGCGGTCGGGCTCGACGACCTTGGGGTCGTCGCCCGCGTCCCGCCAGATGAAGCCGTGGAAGGGCGCCACGGTGACCGCGGTGTCCGCACCGTTCTCGACGACGGCCGCCGCGACCCCGTCCACGTCCTCGCGGATCAGGAAGGGGCTGGTGCACTGGACGAGGAGGACCACGTCCACCGGCGAGCCGTGCAGCGCCTCGTGGGCGTCCATGGCGTGCAGCACGGCGGCCTCGGAGGTGGCGGTGTCGCCGGCGATGGCGGCGGGGCGCAGCACGACCTCGGCACCGGCCTGGCGGGCCGCGGCGGCGATGGCCTGGTCGTCGGTGGAGACGACGACATCCGTCACCAGGCGGGAGGCCCGGCACTCGCGCACGGCGCGGGCGACCAGCGGGACGCCGCCGACGGGGGCGAGGTTCTTCGCGGGCACGCCCTTGGAGCCGCCACGCGCGGGGATCACCGCGAGGACCCGGCATACGTCTGCGCCGTGCCCCGCTTCGGGGTTGGACATGTGCTCTTCTCCTTGACGCGGGATCCGGTCGCTCACAGCTCTCCCATTCGTCGGATCACGGGTGCCACCCGCTGGACGCCGTGGCGGTAGGCACCGCGCGCCGCACGGCGCACGATCTGGCGGACCGGTCCCGGCGCCTTGTCGGCGGCGGGCGCCCCGGGCAGCGGGGAGCCGTCGGGGCCGAGGTGGTGGCGGGCGAGAATCCCCGGCAGATAGCCGGGCGCGGTCTCGGTCGTGTAGTAGGGGTTCAGGGGCGGCAGGCCGCCGGGCCGGCCGAGCAGCCCGGCGATGCGCTCGCGCGCCGGGTCGAAGGCGGTGCCGTACGAGCCGTCTGCGGCGACGCCCTGCCGGGCGACCCACTCCTCGTCGGGCGCCGGCCGGTGGCCGGCGTCGAGCTGGTCCCAGGAGGCGAGGCAGCCGGAGCCGACGAAGTGGTGGTTGCCGAGCACCTCGCGGACGCCGAGGTCGGTGAGGACCACGGTGGGGATGCGGCGGTGCAGGGCCTCCAGCGCGGCCGTCGAGCTGACCGTGACGAGCAGGTCGGTGCGGTCGAGGACCTCGCCCATGTGCCCGTACACCAGGCGGAAGTTGGCGGGCAGGTCCTGGCCCTGCGCCAGCTTCTGGTAGGGAAGCTCCTCGATGTGCGTGGTGTGCTCGCCCGGCTTGGAGCGCAGCTTCAGCAGCACCTCGCGCTCGGGGTGCTTGCGGGCGTGCTCGATCAGCCGGTTCAGCAGGTACGTACGGTCCTTGCGGTTCTCGGGGACCGAGGGCTGGGCCGCGAACACGACGGTGTACGGGTCGTGTTCACCGGTGTAGGGCTCCCCGCCGAGGAACGGCAGGGCGACCTCGGTCACCGAGGAGGCGTCGGCGCCCACTCCCTCGTACACGGCCCGGAACCGGTCCGCGTCCTGGCGGGAGTTGGCGAGGACGAGGTCCGCGCCGTGGCGCAGGAGCAGCCCGTCCGCGAGCTTCTCGTAGACGACACCGACATAGCCGGTGACGACGAGGGGACGCTTCGCGGCACCGTCCCAGACCCGCCGCAGACCGTGCAGCATCGCCTGTACGGCGCCGCCGACGAGGGCGAGGACGAGGACGTCGTACGACTCCTCACGCATCGCGCGCAGGAATTCCACGGCGGTCACCTCGCTGAGCGAGTCCGCATGGACGCCTACTTCCTTCAGCTGGCGTGCGGTCGGGGTGGCACGGCCCCGCAGGAGATAGCCGTCGAGCCGGATGTCCGATTCACCGGGAATGGAGCGTTGCGCGGTGAGCGCGCCCCATTTCCACCGGGTGTCGGAATCCGCGAGAACGGCGACCCTCAGGGAGTTCGTTGCACTTGCTGGCACGCCGAAGACGCTAGGAAGCCATTCCTAGGTCCCGCCCAACCCGAATGCAACAAACGGTTAACAGCACATCGACGAATGGCGAATCGGGCCAGGAAGGCACAGCAAAACAGCCCGGTTCACAGCTTCGCCACCAGCAGTTCACCTGACATCAAGGAGACGGCCAGAACGAATGACGGGCCGCCCTCTAACGTCAACCGGGTGGTGAAGCTCTCGGTCATCGTGCCGTTCTACAACGTCCAGCAATACGCGCCGGACACGCTGAAGAGCCTGCGTGCGAACGTGCGTGAGGACTTCGAATTCATTCTCGTCGACGACTGCTCGCGCGACGGGACGCCGGACATCCTCGAACGCGCGGAGCGGGAGCTGCCCGGCGCCGTGCTGGTCAGACATGAGCAGAACGGAGGGCTGGCCACCGCGCGCAACACCGGGATCGACCGGGCGCGCGGCGAGTACCTGACGTTCCTGGACGGCGACGACTGGCTCGCCCCGGGCTACTATCCGCAGCTGGTCGCCGCCATCGAGGGGCTGGGCTGCGATTTCGTGCGCACCGACCATGTGCAGTGCACGGCCAGGGCCCGCGCGATCCACCGTGTGCCGCACGGCCGCCGGGGTGTCGTGATGGACCCGCGCAGGGCGATCCTGCCCGCCGACCGGTCCACCTCCGTCGACTACGCGTACGCCTGGGCGGGCATCTACCACCGCCGGCTGATCGACCGCGGACTGCTGCACTTCACCCACGGGCTGCGCACGGCGGAGGACCGGCCCTGGATCTGGAAGCTGCACCGGGAGGCGGAATCCTTCGCCGCGGTGGGCCTGCTCGGCGTGTACTACCGTCGCGGTGTCGCCTCCTCGCTCACTCAAATCGGTGACGTGCGACAGCTCGATTTCATTCGCGCGTTCGACCAGGTAATCGAGGAAACCTCGCTCGATCCCGAGGCCGATAAGCTGCTGCCGAAAGCAGTGCGCACCTATTGCGCAATCATGGCCCATCATCTCGGATCGATCGAGAGGTTCGAACCCGCCGTGGCTCGAAAATTGCGTTCTCTCAGCTCAGCAGCCCTGAAACGACTGCCGCAGGACGTGCTGGCGGAGGTAATGGACTCGATGGACCCGCAGCGGGCGAGCAGGCTGCGGCGGCTGCGCCGACGGCCGTCGACCGCCCGGACGGTGGCCGCCTGATGCGCCGTACCACCCACATTTTCTGCGCGTCGACGCTGTACGGAGCCGCGACCCTGGCCGCGGCCCTGGACGCCGGACTGTTCGAGCCGGCCGACCGGCGGCTGCTGCTCGTCACCAACAACGCTTCCAACCCGGAGACCACGCCCCCGGTCGACGCGATGCCGGGCTTCGCCCGGGTGCGTGAGCGCTTCGACGCGGTGCTGTCCTGGAACGACACCATCGCCCCGTTCCACCCGAGCGGCTGGAGCCCGCGCGCCGACGACATCCCCATGTGGGAGCGGTACGTACGGCTGCTGTGGGGTCTCGGCGACGACGAGATCCGGCTGACCGTGGAGTCCGTGCAGGTCAACCCGTCGCTCGCGCTGTGCCAGCTGTTCACCGGCGCTCCCGTCGATGTCTACGCGGACGGCCTCATAAGCTATGGCCCCACCCGCGACAAGATCGATCCGCTGGTCGGCACCCGTATCGGCCGCCTGCTGCACCTCGACCTCGTCCCCGGGCTGACCCCGCTGCTGCTCACCGAGTTCGACGTGCGGCCGGAGCTGGTGCCGGCGGAGGCGTTCCTCAAGGTGCTCGAGGAGCTCGCCGACGGGGAGGCGGCCCTGCCCGGCACCGGCGACCCGCGGCCCGCCCTGCTGCTCGGCCAGTACCTCTCGGCGCTGGAGATCCTCGGCGACGCCGAGGAGGAGGAACTGCATCTGAAGATGGTGCGCGGCGCCGTGGCGCTCGGTCATCGCAGGCTGGTCTTCAAGCCGCATCCCGTCGCACCCGCCCGCTGGACCCGGCTCCTGGAGGACGAGGCGGCCCGGCTCGGCGCCGAGCTCACCGTGCTGGACCGGCCGGTGCTCGCCGAGGTGGCGTTCCAGCTGATGCGTCCCGCCCTGGTCGTCGGCTGCTTCTCCACCGCCCTGTTCACCGCGGCCGGGCTGTACGGCCTGCCCGTCGCCCGCATCGGCACCGAGGCCGTCCTGACCCGTCTGGCGCCGTACCAGAACAGCAACCGCGTGCCGGTCACCATCGTCGACGCGCTGCTGCCCGAGCTGGGCGACCGCAAGGCGGTGACCGACTGGTCGATGCCGTCGCCGGAGCGGGTGGACGAGCTGGCCGCGCTGCTCAAGGCGGTCGGGTTCGCCATGCAGCCCAAGATCTACCCGCGGCTGCGCGAGGACGCCGAGCGCTATCTGTCCCGGCACCTCAACCCGCATACCTGGCGGTACTTCAAGCGCCGCCGGCTCACCTCGCTGGCCCTGCCGGGCGCCGTACCCGCCCAGCTGTCCTTCATCCCGCGCAACGCGACCGTGCGCCGTCTGGCCCGCCGGGCCAGGGCGCTGCGGCAGAGTGCCAAGCGCTGAACCGGCCCACCGCCGCCCCGCCCCCGTGCCTCTCATCGGGCCGGGGGCGTCTGCGTGAAGTGCGCACCTCCGGGTAGACGTCCGACGCCTCGCGACCCCACATCGCGACACATCCCCACCTCCCCGTAAGAAAGCCCCGGATGAACGCGCCCAACCCCACCCTGGCCCCGACCCGCCCGACCCCTGTCCCTCGCACCCCGCGCAGACCCGGCAACCGGCTGCGCTCCCTCGACGGCCTGCGGCTGATGGCCGCGCTGATGGTCTGCCTCTACCACTTCGCCGGGAAGGGCGGTCCGGTCGCCGGTTCCTGGCACGAGTCCCCCGCGCGCCTGTTCCCCGCGCTCTCCCAGGCGGCCACCTACGGCTGTCTCGGCGTCCAGTTCTTCTTCGTCATCAGCGGATTCGTGATCTGCATGAGCAGCTGGGGCCGCACCCTGGGGCAGTTCTTCCGCTCCCGGGTCGCACGGCTGTACCCGGCCTACTGGGCCGCGCTGTTCCTGATCACCGGCGCGTCCCTGCTGCTGCCGGTGGTCGTCCACCCCCTGCGGCTCGACGAGTTCCTGGTCAATCTGACCATGCTCCAGCAGCCGATGGGCGTGCCGCGGGTCCTGGGCGTGTGCTGGACGCTCTGGGTCGAGGTGCGCTTCTACGCGCTGTTCGCCCTGTTCGTGATCTGGCGCGGGGTCACCTATCGCCGGGTGGTGCTCTTCTGCTGCCTGTGGACCCTGG
Organism: Streptomyces herbicida; assembly: GCF_032656585.1. Classification (NCBI taxonomy): domain Bacteria; kingdom Bacillati; phylum Actinomycetota; class Actinomycetes; order Kitasatosporales; family Streptomycetaceae; genus Streptomyces; species Streptomyces herbicida. The sequence continues at coordinate 203,151 of NZ_JAUYWJ010000001.1, read as the reverse complement.
CCGGAGTGTTCGCGCGGGTCGCCCACAACCCGCTCACCGACGAGCTGGTGATGCGCGACCACGCCCCCTTCTTCATCGGCGGCCTCGCCCTGTATCTCATCCACCGCTACGGCAGCGATCTGCTCCTGTGGGGCATAGTCACCGCCTCCTGGCTGCTGGGCCAGCGCTACTCGACGACCGGGCTGTGGCACCCCGGCGCGCAGGGCGGCGCCTTCCACCGCGATCCGTACGTCATCCTGCTCGTCGTCACGCTCGCCTTCGCCGCCGTGGCCGCGGTGGCACTGGGCTGGACGCACTGGGCGAACTGGCGCTGGCTGACGGTGGCCGGGGCCCTGACGTACCCCTTCTACCTGATCCACGAGCACCTGGGCTGGTTCGTCATCCGCGTCCTGCACCGGGGTCTGGGGCTGGGTCCGTGGCCCACGCTCGCGGTCACGCTGGCCGTACTGCTGGGCCTGGCCTGGCTGATCCACCGCTGGGTGGAGCGGCCGTTCGGGCCCCGGCTGAAGCGGGCGCTGGCGACGCACGGGCCGCGGGTCCTCGCGGTGCGGTGAACGGCCGAAGGCCGGTGGGAAGTTGATGTCCACCGGCCTCCGGGTCCCGCATGCGTCAGCTCTGGCGTGCCCGTATCTGCCGTACGGCCCGCCGCACCGCCGGGTGGCGGCGCAGGGACTCGGCCCTGATGGGGCTGCCACCGGGCAGGCGGAGGCGGGTCAGGCGGCGCTTCTTGAAGTACTGCGGGTGCTCGGCGAGGTGGGCGGTCAGCCAGGCGGCCGCCTCCTCGTGCAGGCCCGGGTGCTTGCGGGACTGCATGCAGTAGCCCACGGTGCGCACCAGCGGGCCCAGCTCGGCGCTCAGGGACGCGAGTTCGAGCGGGGCGCCGAGGGTGGCGCGCTCGGCGTCGGGGAGGGCCGCGTCGATGATGGTGAGGGGGACGCGGTTGCTGTTCTCGTACGGCGTGATGCGTTCGAGGAGCAGCTCCGTGCCGACGCGGGCGACGGGGATGCCGTAGAAGGCGGCGGCGGTCATCAGCGCGGTGGAGAAGCAGCCGATGACCAGCTCCGGCTTCAGATGCGCGAAGACGGTCTCGGCGAGCACGGGTTCGCTCAGGACGCTGAGCCGTACCCCGAGCTGCTCGGCCGCCTCCTCCAGCGACCTGCCGTACACGGCGGGCGCGCTGGGGTGGGGCTTGAACAGCACGCTCTGGTGCCCCGCCCGCGCGGCGGCACGCAGCATGCGGACGTGGAGCTCCTCCTCCTCGTCCTGCGTGATGAGGTCGATGGCGGAGAGGTACTGGCCGAGGAGCACGGCGGTGGGGCGCCCCTCGTCCGGGATGCGGTCGGCGAGGATCTGGGCGCCCTCCTCGCCGATCTGGGCGAGGACGTCGACGATGGCCTCGCCCGGCACGGGCTGGGGTTCGACGCCGTACTCGGCCAGGAGCATGGGACGCAGCCCGGGTATCAGGTCCAGGTGGAGGACGCGGGCGATGCGGCTGCTCATGCCGTGCGGGATCCGGTTGCGGGTGGGGCCGTAGCTCATCAGGCCGTCCGCGTAGACGTGGATCGGGCTGTCGGCGAAGATCTCGGCGACCGCGCGGGAGGGGTTGGCCTGGATGGACTCGCAGGCGATCTCGACGGGCTCGTCGCCTAGGTCCCAGGCGAGGCGTACGGCCTTCTCCCACAGGAGGGCGTCCTGGGCGCGCGGGGACCAGCCGGCCGGGTGGTGCGGGGAGATGAACTCGTTCCACGAGCGCACCTCGTCGAACTCGGGGCGCAGCTTCTCGAAGCCGGCCATCCGGTCCAGCGGCGTGCCGACCTCGGGTACGGCGGCGGTGTTGCTGACGACGAGGATGCGCCGGTGGGCGGCGCGGGGGCCGAAGAGCCCGGCGCGGATGGCGGCGGTGACGGTGGCGGCCGCGTACTGCGTGGCCGAGAAGAAGATCTGGGTCGTGCCGCCGGTGGTCTTCGTCGTGCTCGTGCTCAGTTGCGTGCCGCTCATGCCGCGACTCCCTTCATGCCGCCGCGGATGCGCCGCAGTATGTGCACTCGTTCCTCGCCCATGCCGACGAGGGCCTCGTTGAGCTCCTCCTCGGTCATCCGGCCCAGGGCCTCTGCGGCCAGCTGCCGCAGCTTGGCGGCGACACTGCGCTCGAACCTGCCCCGGTCGAGGAGCTGGTGGGCGATGACCACGCAGTAGTTGCGCAGCGCCTTCTTGCGCAGCCGGTCCGCCTCGGGGTCGTCGGCGAGCTCGCTGAGCACGAGGTCGAAGGAGCGGAAGAAGTCCAGCTGGCGGACGTCGCCGATCTGGGTCAGCGAGCTCGACACGCCCCGGCGGTAGAAGACGCCGCGCAGGCTGGCGGCGACATAGGAGTCCGCCCTGCGGTGCAGCTCCCAGATCCAGGGGCGGTCCTCGGCGGTGCGCAGCCCGTCGTGGAAGCGCAGCATGCCGCGGTCGAGCAGCCGACGGTGGTAGATGCCGGCCCAGGCGTACGGGTAGTCGACCATCGTCGTGTCGTCGACGGGCAGGATCGAGGACCGCGGGTCGAGCCGGGTGTGCCGGCGCCCCTCCGGGGCCCGGTGGACGGCTCGCTCGACGCCGGTGACCTGGACGTGGTCGGTGCGGACGAAGTCGACGTCGAAGCGTTCGATGCAGTCGACCAGGTCGGCCAGATAGCCCGGGGCGAGCCAGTCGTCGCCGTCGAGGAAGGTGAGGTAGCGGCCCTCGGCCGCGTCGATTCCGGTGTTGCGCGCGGTGGCCAGTCCACCGTTTTGTTCGTGCCGTATCACCCTGCTGTTCTTCAGTTTCTTCGTCAGTGCCAGCAGTGCCTCATAGGTCCGGTCCTTGGTGGACCGGTCCTCGACGAAGAGGAACTCGAAGTCGTCCCTTGCGTTGTTGACGAGGCTGGTCACCGTGTCGGCGACATAGGTCTCGATGTTGTAGCAGGGGACGATGACGGACAGGGTCGGTTCGTTGGCCACGTGTGCACACCCGTGCTCGCTTCGGAAATATCTCCGCGATCCTGGGACGGCTCCTTCGCCCGGACACGACAGCACGACGACTTCCAGGTGAACACGGCATGACATTGCAGACGGAAAGTGAATTAAGCGTTCCGCCACCTGAAAGCCGTATCCGGCTGATGCACTCGGTCCTCCGCTGTGTCGAACAAAAAATCGACGCACATCTGACCGGAGGACCTGAAAGCCGTGTTCAGGAAATTCCCGCTCAGCACGAAGACCTTGATCACCGTCTCACTCGTCGGCAGCGCACTGGCCGTGGCACCGAACGCGGCCGCCCAGCCGGAGCCCTCCCCGGCGCAGAGCGCCCGTCCGGTGCACGACGTGGCCGTGGCCGGCGGTCCGAGCGGCGGGGCGGCGCAGCAGCTCGCCGACCGCCTGGGCCGGTCCCACACCGCCGGTGTCTATCTGGACCGCGTCCAGCGACGGTTCGTCGTCACCGTGACCGACGCGAAGTCCGCGGCCGCGGTCAAGGACGCCGGCGCCATACCGAGACGGGTGACCTACGGCACCGCCCACCTGGAGTCGATCAAGAACCGCCTCGACACCCACTTCAGAACGCCGGGAACGATGTGGGGCGTCGACGTCCCCTCCAACCGGGTGGTGGTCCGCGCCGACAGCACGGTCAGCCGACGGGACGTCGCGGCGCTGAAGCGGTACCTCGCACCCTTCGGCAAGGCCGCGGAGGTGATCCGCATCAGCGGCAGGACCGAGCGCACCGCGGGCGCGATCAACGGCGGCGACTACATCGAGAACGGTGTCGTCTCGTGCTCGTACGGCTTCACCGTGCGGAAGAAGTCGGACCCGAACTACAAGGCGATCCTCACCGCCGGACACTGCACCAACACCTCGGGGACCGACTGGAGGAAGGCGGACGGCACCTACATCGGGTACACCACGGGGCACAACGTCGCAGACGGAAACGACTTCGGCCTGATTCGGGCGTACAACGGCAGCGTGACGTACTACGGGAACGTCGAGGCCAAGGACGGCGCGGCCCAGGACATCTCCTACTCGCGCGACAGCAGGCTCTACGAGAGCGTCTGCGCCTCCGGATACCGGAGCAAGTTCGACTGCAACCTGGTGGGCATGAAGAACCAGACGATCAACTACAGCGACGGCATGACGGTCACCGGTATGGACGTGGCGGGGATCTGCCGCAACCACGGTGACAGCGGCGGACCGCTGTTCGACGGCGACGCCGCCCTGGGTCTGCTGTCCGGGTCCAACGACAGCGCCTGCTACAGCTACTACCAGCCGGTCAACGAGGCGCTGGCCTGGTACGGGATGGAGGTCTTCTGATCCCGGCCGGGCGGCCGTGACTCACCGGATTCCATAGCGGGACCCGATGCCCGCGATCACCAGTTCCAGCCCCTCTTCGAAGTGCCGGTCATGGTCCTCGAAGATCTCCGCGCCCGCCGCGGCCGACAGGGGGAAGTCGGCCAGCAGGCGGGCGCGGTCGTTCACGTCGTAGCCCTCGCGCCGCTCGTCCGGGAGCGGCTTGACGCCCTGCTCCTCGGTGACGAAGCCCAGCGTGTACATGTACGTGGTGGCGGTCGCGCGGACCGCCTGGGCGAGGGTGAACCCGGCCTCGGTGAACAGGCGCAGGGTCGCCTCCATCTCAACGGCGTGCAGCGTGCCGGTGAAGCGTGACCCGCTGAAGACCTTGGCGCCGTCCCGGTAGCCCAGCAGCGCGGTGCGCAGGCCGTGGCCGGACGTCCGCAGGCGCTCCTGCCAGGTGCTGCCCTCGATGGGCGGCGCGTCCTCGACCATGCGCCGGTACATCTCGGTCGCCATCTCGTCGAGCAGCGCCTGTTTGTCCTTGAAGTGCCAGTACAGGGCGGGCGCCTTGACGTCCAGCTCCTTGGCGATGGCGCGCAGGGTCAGCCCCTCCAGACCGACCTCGTTCAGCAGCCTCAGGGCGGTGTCGGCGACCCGCTTGCGGTCGAGGGGGGCCCGGCGTTCGGTGTTCACGGTTGACAGCTTAACAGTGTTAAGGGCACTCTCGTCCCGGCACTTAACATCGTTAAGGAGATGGGTGGACATGGGCATGCGCATGGGCACGGCTGTGCACAGGACGGATGTGCTGATCGTCGGCGCCGGCCCGACCGGCCTCGCGCTCGGCATCGACCTCGCCCGGCGCGGGGTGGACGCCCTGGTGGTGGAGCGGGGCGAGGGGCTCGCCCCCGGCTCGCGCGGCAAGGGGCTGCAGCCCCGCACGCTGGAGATCTTCGAGGACCTCGGCGTCCTGGACGAGTTCCTGGCGGTGGGTGGCGCGTACCCGGTCGGGATGATCTGGCAGGACGGGACGCAGAGGGGCGAGCACCGGATGTTCGACCCGGCGGAGGACGGCGAGGAGGGCTCGCGGTTCACCGCGCCGTGGATGGTGCCGCAGTGGCGCACCCAGGAGATCCTGTTCGCACGGCTGACGGAGCTCGGCGGGGCGGTGGCCTTCGGCCGGGAGGTCGTCGCACTGGAGCAGGACGGGACCGGGGTGACCGCGCACTTCGCGACCGGTCCCGCCGTCCGCGCCCGGTACGCCGTCGCCGCCGACGGCGGCCGCTCGGACGTGCGCCGGGCGCTCGGCATCGGCATGACGGGCGAGACGGTGGACCCGGATCCGATCCTGGTGGCGGACGTACGGATCACCGGCCTGAGCAGGGACCACTGGCACGTCTTCCCGCCCCGCTCGGAAGGCTCGGGCTTCGTGGCGATCTGTCCGCTCGCCGGTACGGAGGACTTCCAGCTGGTCGCCCAGTTCCCCGACGGCACCGATCTGGACCTCTCCCTGGAGGGCATCCGGAAGGTGGTCGCCGAGCGCACCCACCTCGCCCCCGAGGACGTGACGGAAGTGCGCTGGTCCTCGGACTTCCGCCCCCGGGCGGCACTCGCGGACCGCTTCCGCGCGGGCCGGGTGTTCCTGGCCGGGGACGCGGCACACGTCCACTCCCCGGCCGGCGGCCAGGGCCTGAACACCAGCGTCCAGGACGCCTACAACCTGGGCTGGAAGCTGGGCGCGGTGCTGGGGAGCGGCGCCCCGGAGTCCCTCCTCGACGCCTACGAGGAGGAGCGCCGTCCGATCGCCGCGCACGTACTCGGCCTTTCGACCGCCATCCACCACGACGAGGCCCGGCGTGGGAAGGCGACACGGCAGCTGGGGCTGGGCTACCGCGCGTCTTCACTGACGGTGGAGACGCGGGCGGCCGCGACCGGCGTACGGGCCGGTGACCGCGCCCCGGACGGAACGGTGGGTGCCGTACGGCTTTTCGACGCCTTCCGCGGACCCCACTGGACACTGCTCGGCCCGGACGCACCCGAGCTGGGCCACGGTGTGCGTACGGTTCGGGGCCCGGCCCCCGAACCGTACGGAACCGGCCTGTTCCTCATCCGCCCGGACGGTTACGTCGGCTGGGCGGGCAACTCGGCGACGGGGCTGGAGGAATACCTGGCGCGGTACGGCACGACCCTCTAGGCCGCGGCCTATGAGCTCGCCAGCGACAGCTTCACCGCGAACCCGAGGAACAGCGCCCCCGCCGCCGACGTGGCCGTCGCGGACAGCCGCTTGCGGCGCCGGAAGGCGTCCGCCAGCTTCGTGCCGCTGAATATCAGCGCGCTGAGATAGAGGAAGCTGGCCAGCTGGGCGAAGGCGCCGAGGACGACGAAGGACAGGGCCGGATAGGCGTAGCCCGGATCGACGAACTGCACGAAGAAGGCGACGAAGAACAGGATCGCCTTGGGGTTGAAGAGGCTGACGACGAACGCACGCCGGAAGGGCCGCTCATCGGTGACCGCGGAGGGCGCCTTGTCCTGCACGGCCTTCTCCCACCGGGTCCGCCACATCCGCCGGGCGGCCCGCAGCATGCCGATCGCCAGCCAGGTCAGATAGCCGGCCCCCGCGTACTTCACGATCCCGAACAGCACGGCGTTCGCCTGGAGCAACGAGGCGACCCCGGCGGCCGACAGCGTCATCAGCACGGTGTCCCCGCACCAGACCCCGGCCGCCGCGGTGTAGCCCGCCCGGATGCCGCGCCGGGCGGCGACGGAGAGGACGTACAGGGAGTTGGGCCCGGGGAGGAGCACGATGAGGACGAGTCCTGCCAGGTAGGTGGGGAGGTGGATGACGCCGAACATGGCAAGGAGTGTCGCACGGGGGTACGACACTCCGATTCCGGGGTTCGGGGGGCGGGACGTCAGTCGTCGCCGTCGAGGAGGGTGTCCACGGAGAGGTCGAGGGTGATGCCGACGGGCTCCGGGACGGGGACGGTCTGGCCTCGCTTGTAGCGGGTGGGGTCGGGGTACTTGCCGTCGGCCGGGTCCGTGTACAGCAGGACCTCGTCGTGTTTGCGGTCGGCGATGAGGTAGACCGGAAGGCCGGCCTGCGCATAGCACTCGACCTTGGGACCGAGGTCGTCGGACCAGTTCGAGGACGTCACTTCCACGACCATGCGGAAGACGTTCGGTGCGTAGTAGTTCCTCGTGACATGGGCGTCGCGGAAGTCCGGGTCGACGACGGAGAAGTCAGGGACCGCGAAGTCTTCGGGCAACGTAGGCAACCAGAGGCCGACGCCCTGGACGTACTCGTACCCCGCCTCAACGAGCCCCGCCCGGTCGAAAGCCCTGCCCAGTTTCGTCAGCGACAGGGCGTGCGAACCATCCGGCGGCGGTGTCACGGTGAGCCTCCCCTGGAGAATCTCCACGCGGTGGCCAGGCAGTGCACGGGCAAGCTGGTCGGCAGCCTCGCCCAGGGTCAGCTCCTGCTGCAGTACGGCCATGGCGTCCTCCTTTTCGGGGCCCACTCTTCACGAGCGTAACCGGGGACGTGCCACCTCCGCCCATGATCACTCATACGGAGTAATCGCCCAGCTCAGAACGCATCCGACGGCACGTAAGTCCCCCAGACCTCCCGCAGCGCGTTGCACACCTCGCCCACCGTGGCCCGCGCCCGCAGCGCCGCCCTCATCGGGTACAGGACGTTGTCCTCCCCCTCGGCCGCCTTCTTCAGCGCCACCAGCGCCGAGTCCACCGCCCCCTGGTCCCGTTCGGCGCGCAGCCTCGCCAGCCGCTCCGCCTGCTGGGCCTCGATGGCCGGGTCCACGCGGAGGGGTTCGTAGGGCTCCTCCTCGTCCAGCTGGAAGCGGTTGACGCCGACCACGACCCGTTCGCCCGCGTCGGTCTCCTGGGCGATGCGGTACGCGTTGCGCTCGATCTCCTCCTTCTGGAAGCCGTGCTCGATCGCCGCGACCGCGCCGCCGAGGTCCTCGACCCTGCGCATCAGGTCCAGCGCCGCCGCCTCCACGTCGTCCGTCATCCGCTCGACGGCGTACGAACCGGCGAACGGGTCCACCGTCGCGGTCACGTCGGTCTCGTGGGCCAGGACCTGCTGGGTGCGCAGGGCGAGACGCGCGCTCTTGTCCGTGGGCAGCGCGATCGCCTCGTCGAAGGAGTTGGTGTGCAGGGACTGGGTGCCGCCGAGCACCGCGGCCAGGGCCTGGACCGCCACCCGCACCAGGTTCACCTCGGGCTGCTGCGCCGTGAGCTGGACGCCCGCCGTCTGGGTGTGGAAGCGCAGCATCCAGGACTTCGGGTCCTTCGCGCCGAACTCCTCCCGCATCACCCGCGCCCAGATCCGGCGGGCCGCGCGGAACTTGGCGACCTCCTCCAGGATCGTGGTCCGGGCGACGAAGAAGAACGACAGCCGGGGGGCGAAGTCGTCGACGTCCATGCCCGCCGATACCGCCGTACGGACGTATTCGATGCCGTCGGCGAGCGTGAAGGCGATCTCCTGCGCGGGGGACGCGCCCGCCTCCGCCATGTGGTAGCCGGAGATCGAGATGGTGTTCCACTTCGGGATCTCGGCCCGGCAGTACTTGAAGATGTCCGCGATCAGCCGCAGGGACGGCTTGGGCGGGAAGATGTACGTCCCGCGCGCGATGTACTCCTTCAGGACGTCGTTCTGGATCGTGCCCGTGAGCCGGTCAGCCGGCACGCCCTGCTCCTCCGCCACCAGCTGGTACAGGAGCAGCAGCAGAGCGGCCGGGGCGTTGATCGTCATCGACGTCGACACCTTGTCCAGCGGGATTCCGCCGAACAGCACCCGCATGTCGTCGACGGAGTCGATGGCCACACCGACCTTGCCGACCTCGCCGTGGGCGAGCGGCGCGTCCGAGTCGTGGCCCATCTGGGTGGGCAGGTCGAAGGCGACGGACAGGCCGGTCGTGCCGTGCGCGATCAGCTGCTTGTAGCGGGCGTTGGACTCTGTCGCCGTGCCGAAACCGGCGTACTGGCGCATCGTCCAGGGGCGGCCCGTGTACATCGTCGGGTACACGCCGCGGGTGAAGGGGTAAGCACCCGGCTCGCCCAGGGTCTCCGCGGGGTCCCGGCCCGCGAGGTCCCGCGGACCGTAGACGGGTTCGATGGGCAGTCCGGACTCCGACTCACGCGCCATGGTGTGTGCCTCCGCATTACGTTCGTCACTCCTTACGATGCCCCGTAGTTCGTCGGCGGTCACGCTGGGAAGCATTTCCGGCATGGGGAGCCTCGGAAGAACAACCGCCGCACTCACCTCGGCCGCCGCGCTCGCCGCACTGTGCGGCTGCACCGTGCAGGTCCCGGACGCGGACGGCAAGCAGCGGTCGCCGGTGCACATCCGGCTGCCGGCCGACCCCACCCCCCGCTCCAGTCCCAGTCCGACCACCACTCCGGCCGGGAACCGGCCCGCCCCGCAGCCCGCCCGTGTGCTGTGGTCCCGCGGCGACAGCGGCACGGCCGTGCGCGAGCTGCAGGCCCGCCTCCGCCAGGTCGCCTGGCTCTTCGACGGGCCGACGGGGACCTACGACGATCTGACGGAGAAGGCGGTCAGGGGCTTCCAGGGCAAGCGCGGGCTGCCGCAGACCGGGAGGACGGACATCGTCACCTGGCAGCGGCTGATGGGGATGACGCACGAGCCGGGCACCTGGGAGCTGTATCTGATGGGCGGTCAGCCGGCCGCCGCGCCCGACCCGCGCTGCCTGACCGGACGGGTGCTCTGCATCAGCAAGACGAGCCGCACATTGCGCTGGATGGTGGACGGCCGGACGGTGTCGACCATGTCGGTGCGCTTCGGCGCGCAGTACACCCCGACCCGCGAGGGCGTGTTCCACATCTACTGGAAGTCGCGCCACCATGTGTCGACGCTCTATCACTCCCCCATGCCCTACGCGATGTTCTTCAGCGGCGGCCAGGCGGTGCACTTCTCGTACGACTTCGCGGCGCGCGGTTACGCGGGCGGCTCGCACGGCTGCGTCAATGTGCGGGACGAGGCGGCGATCGCAAGTCTCTTCGGGCAGGTGCGGACCGGCGACAAGGTCGTCGTCTACTGGTGAGACCAGGGGCTTTGGGGCGCGGGCGGGACCGGGGGAACGTGTCCCGCCCGCGCCAGGTGCACGAGCCGTGAGTACGGGGGGAACCCCGGCTCTGTGCGACGGCCGATGACCAGTCGGCTCACTCAGTACTGCGTGCGAGTTGCCGAAAACGTCACACCCCGCGCGGAAAAACTTCTGCGAGTTATAAAAGCGCAGGTCATAGATGCAGGGAGAGGTCAGGAGCGCTGTACGCAGGGAAAGGTCAGAGGGCGCTGTAGGTAGGGCTCGGCGACGGGAGGGGTGTCCGGTCGGGCCCGGTGGGCCGCTGCGGGGCGAAGGCCGTCGGGGCGGGCAGGCCGACTCCGCCGTCCTGGTGGTGGTCGTTGCCGCCGCCGTGGTGATGGCGGCCGCGCCCGTCGCGTCCGTCCCGGTCGCCCTGGTCCCCGCGGTCGCCACGGCCGTCGCCGTCGTCGCCCTTGCCCTCGTCGTCCTGGCCGGCGGCGTCGGCGGCGGCCTCCAGGACGGCCCTGCAGTACTTCCACACGCGCGCGGAGCCGCCCGCCGCCCCCTCCAGGGCGCGCCTGCGGTCCGAGCCCAGGGTCTTGCCGTCCCGGATGTCGCGGCAGGCCTCGGCCACACTGCGCCCCCAGGTGCCGGTCCCGTCGGCGGTGCCGGGGGTGCCGCGCTCGTCCGTGCTCCTGCCGTCCCCGCCGTCCTTGCCCGCCGCGTCGCGCGAGGAGCCGGCGCTCGGGTACCCGCCCGCCGTGTCGCTGGGCGTCGGCGTACCCGACGTACCGCCCTGCACGTTGTCCCGCGAGGGGGAGCCGGCCGGGCGGTCGGGGGTCACGGCGGCCGAGACCGAGGCTCCGGGCCCGGGCTTCTCGTCACCGAAGGGCGTCGGCAGGGCTCCGGTTCCGGCGGCCACGGCGACCCCGCCGACCATGCCCACGGCCAGCACGGCGGCGAGCCCCAGGCGTGCGGGGCGGGCCCAGCGCGGGCGGCGGGCGGCGCGGGACGGGCTGCCGATGCGGACCAGTCCGACGTCCGAGGAGCGGCCGGTGCGCCGCACGGCGGACTCATCGCCGTGGCCGACGGCGAGCTCCTCGGCGGCCGTGGCCTCGCGCGCCTTGCGGAAGGCGGCCAACGCGGCTTCCTCACCTGGGAGTTCGGCGTCGGCCGGGGTGGTGTCGGGGGAGAGTGCGCCGAGGGCCTTGGCGAGTCTTTCGGCCTGCTCGCGGGCGGCGGCGTCGACGGCTTCGAGCGACTCACCGCGCAGCAGATGTTCCGCCGTTTCCCGGTTCAGCCACTTGTACTGCTCGTCGGCCATCACATGTCCTTCTGCGTCCGCGCTCGCGTATGCGTCACAGTGGCGGACGTCACCGCACGGCGGCGCGGTTCTCGCTGGGCGGGCAGTGCGTCGAGCACTCCGGCCGATTCCGGATCCTCCCCGAGGAGCTCCGCGAGCCGCTTCAACCCGCGGTGTGCGGCCGTGCGTACGGCGCCCGCGCGCTTGCCGAGCGTCTCGGCCGCGGTCTTGGCGTCAAGCCCCACGACCACACGCAGGACGACCGCTTCGGCCTGGTCCTGCGGGAGCCGCGCGATGAGGGAGAGGGTGCTGCCGGTGGCCAGGGCCTCGATGGCCTCGCCCGCGGTGTCGGACTCCGCTGCCCGGCCGGTGAGTTCGGTCTCGTCGCCGCCGATCGCGGGGCGGCGGCCGCGCATCCGTATGTGGTCCAGCGCGCGGTTGCGGGCGATACGGGCCGCCCAGCCGCGGAACCGGTCCGCGTCCCCGCTGAACCGCTCCAGGTCACGGGCTATCTGCAGCCAGGCCTCGGACGTCACGTCCTCGGCGTCCGGATCGCCGACCAGCGTCCGTACGTAACCGAGCAGCCGCGGATGCACCGCGCGGTACACAGTCCGGAAAGCGGTCTCGTCCCCGTCCTGTGCCGCACGCACCGCGGCGGTCAGCTCCGCGTCGTCCCCCAGCACCCGTGGTTCCTCAGTAGATGGTCGCGGCTTCGAGTCCGCCGATCGTTGCATTGGTCATGCATCTGCGCTCGACGCGAAAGGCACGTTACGACCTGAAACCGCTCCTCGTCCACGTCCGTACAAGATGCAACTAACTCGTGACGCACCGAGGTGTGACAGAAAACGCACTCATGGCGCTGTAGGAAGTACGGGCCGCCGCGCGGCTCGTGCCGCGCGACGGCCGGGGCCTCTCCTGTGGGGGGTGGCGGCCCCGGTCGTTGCCTCGGCAGCACAAATCCGGCCACTCACGGTCAAATCCGGGGTGAGCCGAATCACTTCTCCCTGACGGGAATCACTTCTTCTTGGTGGAGTTCGGGTTCGGGCTGCTTTTCGCGGCACCGCCCGACTCGTCACCCTTGTCGCTCTTGTCGGCCTTGCCGGACTTGTCGGGCTGGTTCGCCTTCTTGTCGTCCGCCCGCGCCAACTGCCCGGCGCAGTACGCCGCGACGTTCTTCTCGCCGCCCGCGGCCTGCACGAGCCGCTGCCAGGCCGTCGAATCCAGCGCCTTGCCATGCCCCGTGACCTGCTCATAGGCACGGCAGTGGGCAAGGGTGTCCTTGGCGGTGTCCGGACGGTCGTGCGTCGCCGGGCCGGAGGGCGCGGGCGAGGTGCGGGACGGCCGGACGGCGGGCCCGTCCGTGGTGCCGGTCGCCGGTGCGGGGTGGTGCCCGTCGACGTTCCCCCGGTGGGAGGAGGTGACCGTGCCGATGGCCGCGACCGCGACACCGCCCAGGGTGAGGCTCGCCAGCGCCATCGCCACCGTGGTCTTCACCGAGCGCCGTCCGCGCCCGCGCTCACGGGGCCGCCAGTCGTCCCGGCGCCGGGCCTCCGCCCGGTGCGCCCCGGCGTCGCGGGCGGCCCGGAAGGCGGCCGTGGCACGCTGCTCGGCCTCGGGGTCGACGGCGCCCGCCCGCAGGGCGGCACCGAGGAGCACCTCCAGGCTCTCGGAATCGAACGTCCCACGAGGGGCGGCGCCGTCCGGGTGCACGCGCCGACGGCCGGAGAGCCCGCCGCCGTTCTGCCGTTCACCCATGTCCGCATCCATCCCTGTCCGGCGGTCCGCCGCCGCTTCCGTTCATGTCGACTCCCCCAGCGTTCGAGAGCCGTCTTCCGTCACACCTTCCACCTCGTCCCCGGCGCCGAGCCGCCGGGCCAGCCGCTTCAGCCCCCGGTACGCGGCGGTGCGCACGGCACCCGGGCGCTTGCCCAGGACCCGTGCCGCCGCCGGGCCGTCGAGGCCGACGACCACACGCAGCAGGACGGCCTCGGCCTGGTCGCGCGGCAGTTCGCGCAGCAGGCTCAGCGCGCCCTCGGTCGAGATGGCCTCCAGCGCCTGCTCATGAGTGCTGTGCCGGCCGGGCAGCTCCAGTACGTCCTGTTCCAGCGCCGTCGCCCGGGGCCGTACCCGCTGGCGGCGCAGATGGTCGAGCGCCCGGTGCCGGGCGATCGTCGCGCTCCAGCCGCGGAAGCCGGCCCCGTCGCCCTTGAACCTGCCCAGGTCCCGGGCGATCTCCAGCCAGGCGTCCGATGCCACGTCCTCGGCGTCGTCGCCGACCAGACCGCGCAGATAGCCGAGCAGACCGGGCTGCACCCGCCGGTACACGACCGTGAAGGCTGTCTCGTCGCCCTCCTGGGCCCGCGCGACGGCCGCGCCCAGCTCCCCGTCGTACGCCTGACCGCGGCGGGGTTCCCCTCCCTGGCCCAAGAACCGTCCTCGTCCGTACCGAGCTCGCGCTCGTGTTCGCGCCAGCAGCGAATCCGTGCCGTGGGACACGACAGGCGTGTCCCACGTCCCACGTTTCTCAGCGCCGACGCTCACAGATCTGTCACAGGTACCGGCCGTCTCCCTGGTCCCGGCCGGTGTCAGTGGTGTCTCCTACGCTGCTGCCCCACTGACGGAAGATCTTGGAGCGGGAGGCATCGGCATGGGCGGCGACTGCTGGCGGGACACGGGCCCGTATCAGCGTGACCTGGCGGCGGCGTTCCGGCAGGCCCAGGACGCGGAACTGGCGCAGGACGACCACGGCTTCCCCGGCCGGACGATCGAGGAGCTGTGGCGGGACCCGGCCTGGCACGAGTACATCTTCACCGGTGGCACGTACTCGGTCCTGGACTTCCCCCTGCTCATAGACCCCGAGGACCCCGAGGACGGCCCCTTCATGCGCCCGCTGACGGATGAGGAGGTCCGGGCCTGGGCCCCCGACGGCCGCCCCACCCACGAGGATTGGACGGATGCCCTGGACTCCGACCGGCTCGACTTCCCCGACCGGGTGCACGGCAGATGCACGGTGCTCTACGTCGACGGACAGCCGGCACAGATCGGCTACTGGGGAGTTACGGCGGACTAGGTCCTGTCGTCGACCAAGCCGCCGACCACGACGCCCGTCACCAGGAACGCGGCTGTCGCCGACAGGAGGGTGGCTTCGTAGTACGACTCGGGGGTCGCCCACGCGGCCGCGCAGGCCCCGGCGGCGGCTCCGAGGACGGCGGCTCCGAGCCGCCACGCCTCGACCGCCGCGTCCCGCCGGGCGAGGACGACGGCGGTCACGACCGGCAACAGAGCAGTTGCCGCGGCCAGTTGCGGTGTCCCGAACATGACGCCGTAACGCACCGTCAGCGCGGGGAGGAAGAACAGCGCGAGCCAGTGGCCGAGGGTATGACGTACGAAGGTCAGCGTGGGCCCGGGTGCCGACGGCTCGGCGAGCCGGGCTGCGACCCGGCGGAGCACGATCAGCACGCCGACCGCCGCCACCGTCACCGTCAAGCGATCGCCCAGCCGCCCCAGGTTGTAGAGCAGCGCGGTGTCGTACACGACGAGGACGAGCACCCCGAGTGTCCCCAACGAGCCGATGAACACCAGCAGTCCGGGCACGGAGGCCGGGGTGCGTGAGGCACCCGTGTCGCGTGCCGCGAGACGGGCGAGGACGTACGGCGTGACGATCGCCGAGACACCCCGCACCACGATGTCGTCCACCGTGTACGGATTCCGCAGATCCCACTCCACCAGGCAGAACACGACGGTGTACGACACCGACGCCAGCGGCAGCAGCGCGGACCGGGCGATCCGCCGCCACAGATCGGCGTCGAGCCACCGCACGACCGTCGCGAACGCCAGTAGAACAAAGGGAAGTTCGAGGAAGGCCTGGACGCGCAGGACGGACGGCGCGAGCAGCGACGGGGCGGGGAAGCCGAACGCCAGCCGCCGAAGCACCGGATTCGCGGAGGCCAGGTCGAACCACCCGGCCGGCAGGTACCGGGAGATGAAGGACGGGTCGCCGCCGTGGACGCGCAGCACGTACACGGTGAACAGCACCTGGTTGACGTAGACGACTCCGGTCACCACCGTCCACGCGACGAACGGCGACACGGATCGGCCGGCCCTCGCGCCGTCGGCTCGGTCGTGCCGGGCCACGACACACGGAGCGAGTACGAGGCCCAGCGCGACCGACACGACCACCACGGCGTCCACGAGCACGTTCACAACCGTAGGGACAAGGTTGTCAGGCCGTCGCCGCTCTCCGTGCCCTCCCATGCAGCTTCAGATAGAAGAGCTGGAGGGACTCCTCGGGAGCGCCCGCCTCGAAGCGGTTGAGGACCTTTCCGAGGGGGTTCCAGACCCGCCCGTCCGGCATGCGCACGCCGACGGGCTGCCCGAAGTAGGCGTGCTGGCCCTCGTCGAAGTCCACCCACACCGCCCCCGCCCGGCGAACGAGCACCTCACCGACGTACGCCCCGAGCCCGAAGAGCGTCTCCTGCGCCTGCTCCCGGTCGGCCCCGCCCTTCCGCAGCCCGTCGATCAGGAAGTCGACGACCCGCAGGCTGCGCTCGGAGTAGTCCAGCGGCAGCCGGTTGCGGGCGGTCACGCGCGAGACGAAGGCCGCCGTGTACGCCCGCAATTCGTCCGCGCACGGCACGCGCATGTCCACTTCGCCCATGAGACCGTTCCCCGTTCGCTCGATGAGGGAGAACACGGAACCGATTCCCCCGCTTCACATAGCGGAAGCAGCGTCAGGAACATCACGCGCAGTGGACGTGTCGATCACCACACAAGGAAGTCGCAGCGGGAGTACAACCTTTCGCTTCATCGTTCACCGCCGCAAGCCGTGAACGGAACGCATTCGCCACCGTCGGGGCTCGGCTCCCGGAGGGTGTCGAATGAGACACGCCGCTGCTCGAACCCGCGGGCGGGCCGCCGGATCCCGGCGCCGTGACGCGGCCGCGAACGCGGTGTGCCGCGCCGTGGTCAGCCGATGGCGATGCGCGGGTGGGCGCCGGGCCGGATCCAGGCCATGATCCGGTCCATCGTGGTGCGCGGCACGGACACACAGCCGGCCGTCGCGCCCCTCCCGTTGACGTGCAGGAAGATCCCGGCGCCGCGGCCGGGCGTGGCGGGCCACCGGTTGTAGTTGATGACGAGCGCCTTGGCGTACTGGGTGGGGTAGTTGATCAGATGCTCGCTGCCCCTGTCACCGGACTCGGTGAGCGGAAAGTCGGCGCCCGCCGCACTGTGCATCGAGTTGTAGAACTTGGACTGGGGGTCCTCCACCCACCAGTCGGAGCTGTTGACGACGTGGTACGGCATGCTCGTCCCGCCCGCCTCGACACCGAAGCCCTCGGTGATGGCGTACGTCCCGGAGGGCGTGGTGTACGTCCCCTGCCGCCGCGTCGCTCCGTCGGTGACGCCGTTGGAGCCGACCCGGCCGGCACTCGTGCTGAACTGCTCCTTCCAGCCCGAGGCCCCCTTGGCCCAGGCGGTGACGGTGGCGTAGGAGCCGCTCGCCTTCACCGTGATGAGCTGGGTGGCGTCGCCCGGGGAGGCGGGGACGGGGAAGTTCGGGGCGGCGTGGGCGGCGGGCGGCGCGGTGGTGGCCCGGGGGGTGGTGGCCCCGGGGGTGGAGGCCGTACCCGGGGCTGCACTCGGCGAGGCCGAGGCGTCGTCCTTGCCCTTTCCCCTGTCCTTGGCCTTCGCGGAAGCCGACGCGGACGTCGACGGCGAGGACGATGCCGATGCCGATGCCGATGCCGATGCCGACGAGGAGGGGCCCGGCGCCCCCGTCCCGTCCGACGCCCCGACCGCGACGCTGTCGGACCCGGCGCCGCCCTTCGCGTCTCCCCCCTCCCCACCCGAGCCTCCACAGGCCGACGCCATCAGCAGAACACCGGCGACGGCCGGCGCGGCGACGAAGCAGGTACGGGCACGGGAACGCGAAGAGGGCAGCACGAAGAAACCCTTCGATGGGCAGCGGGCAGGAAAGGCACGGGCCGAGAAACGGCGGCCGGCCGGAACGAGGGCTGGTTATACAGCAGCGGTGATCGCGGAGGCGACCGAGAAGACGAACCGGACTCTCCACGCGAACCGCTCACCCGGTACGACAGTCGGTCCCACTGTCAGTGCCGCCGCGGAGAGGCACTTCACTTCACGCCGGACGGCAAAGCCACACTCCCGCCGAACACCCCACGGTTGTCGGCCCGCACCTCCTGACTCACCGTGATGTCCCTACCCCGAAAGGGCACACGAAACGTGAATGCGTACCGGTGTGACGTGAACCGATACCCGTGCGCTCGGTCCAACTCCCACTTCTCGGTGAAGCTCTTGAGCGTGATCTGGCTGTCGGTCGCCGTCACCCCGGCCCTGCGCAACTGACCAGGCATGCCGGTACTCCAGCACCGCGTCCGGGCTTCGCGGAGAAACCCGGGCCACCTGAACCATCTCCAGGTCGGAGTCGGCGGCGACCATCGCCGCGCACTCCTGCAGCACATTCAACGGACGCCATTCCTCGGCGCGGCTGAGGAGCGTCCCGGACTCGATCTTGCGGTCGAATACCTCACCATAGTTTCGCAGTAAATCCGTCCTCAAGAACGGCCATCCCGCGATCCAGTTCGTCCGCTGGTTCGCTGCACATGTACAGCGAACCAGCGAATGGCTGTAACCGACACGTGACCACGTCTCAAGCCCACACCGCTTTGACTACGGCGTGGCCTGCTGAAGCCGCCCGCCCATAGAACCCTTGGAGGTCCCGGTGAATGTCCAGGAACTCCTGCCTGACCTGAGCCTCTTCCCCGATCCAGCCGCCGAACTTGGCACCGGCAATGCCCCAAAGCTCGTCGAAAGAAACAGTCGCGAGAAAATCTGCGGCCTGCGACACCCCAGGCGGCTCCAGAATCATCAGGGGCGGGTTGGAGGGGTCGGCGTCAGCGCTGTGTGCCACGGGGCGGCCGCCGTAAATCGGCAGCGCCCAGGGCTTGTCGACGTCTGCATGGAGGACATCGGCTGCGGCATAGAGGTCATTGACGGAGTTGAAGACCTTCTCGATCGAGTCGGCGATACCTGCCGCGTACTCGTCGGGGTGGTTGTCCCAAGCCTCGGACATGAACGCCGCAAGCCAGGTGTGATCGTCCCGGATCTCGGACTCCGCAACAGCGCGAAGGTGTAGGTGGATGCTCACCGCGACGAGACCTCCATTTCGACGGCCCGCCTGTCGGGCCGAACGGACAGAATTTACTGGATGGCACTGACGACGAGACGGCCCGTCTCTTAACGCGGGATGCCCGGCGCTGCCAGGACCCCCTCCGACACCGGCGTGCCGTGTGTCGTCGAGATCGACCGATGCGGACAGGTAGCCATCCGTACGGAAATTTCGCAACAGATCCTTCGTGTGCACCAAGACCGCTGACGAGATCCTCGACGGCCTGGCCGCATATGCCCACGAATTGACGACTTAGGAAACCAGGGTACGGCAGGGCCGCACGGCAGCCATGCACAGCATGGAATTCCTTTCACCGTGCGGCCCTCCGCGCACTCCTTGCGGAGGCCGGTCGGACGGACGGACCCGGCACGTCCGGCCGACCGGCCGTGATCAGGCAATCAAGGCATACGCCTCTTTGAACATCGCTCCCGCGGCTGCGAAGCTCGGCACGTCGTCCGCAACGCCTAGACCGCCGGTGCCCACGTCCTCCGCCACGGTCCCGACCGAAAGCGCGGTGGCCGTGAGGCCAAGGCCCACGCCTGACAGGATGTCGACGAAGGAATGCCCTGCGCTCTCGTCCCCAGTACGCTTGCGCTCGTCTTCATCAGTCTCGTAGGCAATTACGCCCGGAGAGATCTGCGACGGCCAGACCTTGACCATTTCATTCGGCTTCGCATAGTTCGGAACTACTCCCGGCGGGAAGTCGAATCCGACCTTCGCTACACGCTTGTCACCGGATGCCTTGAGCTGTTCCTGCAGATACTTGACCTTGTTTTCGACATCCTTCTTACCCCGCCGCTCCGCGTCTCCGCCGGCATGCTTGGCATCCCAGACGTAGACCGCGTCGTCGGTCCAGTACAGGAGATCGGCATAACCGACTCCCTTGCCCGGCTTTTTGGCCGAACCTCCGGCGATCGTGTTCAGGTCGTCCCGGGGACCACCGGAGGCGCTCAGGTCCATGCTTACCTCGCCTCCACCCATCGGCTGGAACTCGGCCAGGTACATCGCAACGAACATGATCGCGGTGTCGTGTCCACCATCGTATTGATCGAAGTGGCACGACCCACAGAAGTCGTTCGGGTTGAAGAGCTTCGAAGCGTCCTGACCGCAGGAGGCACAGGTCCCACCGGGGTCTGGGGCGGGCATGTGCCCGTCGAGTTCGATGAAGCTCGTCGGATTGCCGCCGCCGAACGCGTACCGATTGCTGGTGTAGGGGTCGGTGCCGAGATGCATGTCGGCCAGCGCCCCGTTGTACATGTCCCGGGAGGTGAACCTGTTCAGGCCTGGGCTGTAGTTACGGAAGCCCATGTCGTACGTGCCGGACTGGGCGTCCCAGCGCTTGGCATTGAACCGGTAGGGGTTGTACGCCTCCTTGGTCGGGTCCGCGGCATCGGGCTTGTCGATGCCGGTGAACTCGGACGTGTCGTCGGAGCCGTAAGCCGTGTAGCCGTACGTCGCCTTCGTGTCGCCGTTGTCGTCAGTCAGCGTCTCGACATCGCTGTGACCGTTGTAGCCGTAGTAGCCGTCCTCGGTCGTGCCGTCGCTGTTGTGCTTGACCTGCGACAGGCGTTGGCCCCATGGGCTGTACTGGTACGACTTTGTCAGCGTGCCGGCGACCTTCTCGTCCAGGACCTCGTTCGACAGACCCAGGTACTCGAAGTCCGTTGTCTTGCCGTTGGCGGTCTCCGAGGTGGTGCGGTCCATCGGGTCGAAGGTGTATGTGGTCGACTTCATCGCACCCGTGTCGTCCATCTTCTGGGACTCCACGACGTGGTCGAAGCCGTCGTACACGCTGCGGGAGATGATCTTTCCGTCCGCCGCTGACGTCACCGAATCCTGGCGGCCGAACGGGTCGTAGTTGTACTTGGCGGTGGCACTACCGACCGTGGCGCTCAGCAAGCGGTTCCGGTCGTAGTCGTACGTGGTCGTCGTGCCCTTGACCGTCTGGCTGATGACATTGGCGTTGTTGTCGTGGACGTACGTGTCCGTACCTGCGCCGTTGCCGGTCTTCACCGCCTGCTTCAGCCGGTCGGCGGGGTCGTAGGTGTAGTCCGTGGTGGAGTCGAGGTACGCCGAGTGGTTGTCGGCGTTCATCTTCTTCGCCACGTCCTGCGACTTGTTGCCGTTGGGGTCGTAGGCGTAGGTGTGCGAGTCGACGAGGGTGCCGTTGGGCTTCTTCTCCGTCGACGTCTTCAGCGCGGCGTCCAGGTAGTACGTGTAGTCGACCGTGTTGCCGTTGGCCTTGGTCTCCTGGAGCTTCTGGCCACGGTCGGTGTACGTGTACGACGTCACCTTCGGCGAGGCGTCCGTGGCGGACTTGCCGACCGAGACCGTCTTCACCAAGTCACGCAGGTCGTACGTGTACTTGGAGAACTGGTCCGGGTGCGTGATCGTGTCCGTCAGGCCGTTCGCGTCGTATGTGTACGACGTGGCCTTCTTCTCCACGCCGGCCAGCGACTCGCTCACCCTCTGGAGCTGGTTGAGGCCCGTGTAGGTGATCGCGTACGAGTCGATCTTCGCCGTCGACGAGCTGTCGTCGATCTGGGTGAGGTTGCCGTTGAGGTCGTAGGAGTAGGCGAAGTTGTCCTTCTCCGTGTCGGCCGGGTCGCCGGTGGTGTCACGGACGAGCTTGACGGCGTCCGCCACGACCGTACCGCCGCTGTTCTGGAACAGCTGCAGCTTTGCCGCGTTGCCCTGCTTGAAGGCGAAGGAGCCCAGTGAGACCCAGGTGCCCTGGTTGGCGGTGGCGTTCTGGTCGATCGTCTTGTCGGCCGTCCCGCCGTCGTAGGTCACCGTGTACTTCGCCGTCGTCGCGGCGCCCGTCACCTTCGGGAACTTCACGTACGCGGCGTACGTGCCGTCCTTGGGGATGTTGAGCGTCCACGTGTAGGCGTCCGTGCCGGTGCCGGCTGCGTGGGTCTCGTGGTTGTAGCCCTGCTGACCGGTGATGTCTCCCTTGGTCCAGGTGCCGGTCTTTGAGGTGTTCTGGGTGTCGGAGTTGTCCGCCAGGACGACCGACTTGCCCGCCGGGACACCGTCGTCCGAGCGGGACTTCAACGAGCCGTCGGGGTAGAACGACCACGTCATCGTGCGGTTCGAGGAACCGCCCGCCGACGTCAGGGTCCGCTTGGTCTGCTGACCCAGGTCGTTGTACTCGTAGGCCGTCGTGATGTCCCACGGGTCCGTGGACGACCTCACCCAGCCGTTGTCGAAGTAGCTGTAGGTGGTGTCGTTGCGGACCGTCTCGCCGTCCGACGGCGGCAGGGAGGTCTTGGCGACCTGGCCCACCTTGTCGTACGTCGTCTCCGTGTAGACGTTCGGGTCGTTGTAGCGGGAGTCCGCCGGGTCGTACGGCTGGTACTGCTTGACCGGGCGGTTCAGCTCGTCGTACGACGTGCGGACAGTGAGGGCGTCGGTGGAACCGGCCGCCGTCGCCCGCGGCGTGAGCACCTTGGTGGTGTTGCCGACCTGGTCGTACTCGTACTTCGTCGTGCGGTACGTGATGGTCGACGTGCCGTCGTGCGGGACCTTGACCTCGGTCTGCTTGCCGCGCTCGTCGTAGGTGATCGTGGTCGTGTTGTTCTCGGCGTCCGTGGCCGAGGTGACCAGGCCGTCCTTGTCGTAGCCCTTCTTCTTGGTCTTGCCGGCCGTGTCCGTGACGACCGTTACCCGGTGGTCCAGGTCGTACTCGGACCTGGTGGTGTAGTCGGTCGGGTCGGCCGTCGCGTTCTTTTTGGGATCGATGACCTTGGTGACGTTGCCGACGTTGTCGTACTCGTACGAGACCTTGTCACTGTTCGCGTTGACCACGGACGTGAGCTGGTAGATCTCGTCGTAGTTGTTCGTCGTGACGTAGTCGGTCGAATCCGTCGTCGTCGCCGTGCCCTTGGGCTCGGTCGTCGTCTTCAGGTTGCCGACCTTGTCGTAGGTGTACGTCGTGGTGCGCGGGTCAATCAGGTTGTTCGCCGGCACCGTGGCCGAGGAGACCTGGTCCGCGTTGTCGTACACCGCCGTCGACACTGCGCCGCTCGGCGCCGTTGACTTGGTGACGTTGTCGTTCTCGTCGTACACCGGGGCCGGCGTCGTGATCACCACGCCCGTGTCCTTGGGCACGGTCTTGACCAGCGGACGCCCGAACGTGTCGTACGTCTGCGTGGTCACCTTGCTGTTGGCGTCGGTGACCTGGGTTACCTGGCCCCGCTCGTCGTAGACGAACGTCGTCGCGAAGGACTTCGCGTCCGTGATCGTGTTCGGGTAACCGGTCGGCCCGAAGCCGCTGTACGTCGTCGGGTTGCCGTTGGCGTCCGTCGCCTTGGTCAGCTCACCGTAGGCGTCGTAGTCGTACTTGGTGGTGTAGTCGTCCGGAACCGTCGTGGTCGCGACACCCTTGGGGTCCGTGACCGTCTTTACGTTTCCGAAGCTGTCGTACCCGAACTGCCAGGCGCGGCCTTCAGGTGACGTCTTGCGGAACAGGTCCGCCGAGAAGCCGTCGGCACGGGTCTGGTACTCGTACTTCGAGGCGTTCGCAGGCCACTTGGTGGTGTCCGCGACACAGGTGGCCGTCTGGTCGGGCACACCCGCCTTGTTGTTCTCCGCGTCGCGCTGCCAGAGCGGGTAGCCCGTCTTCTGGTCGTAGCAGTACGCGGTCTTGGCGCCGTTGTCCTCCTCCACGTACGTGACGTTGTTGTCGGCGTCCCAGCTCATCTTCGATGTCTGGGACTTGGCGTTGGTCGTCTGGACCGGCCGGCCGAAGTCGTCCGTCACGTACTTCGTGGCGTGCGTCTCGGCGTCCGTGACCGTGGTGTCCGTGAAGTTGGTGTTCACGGTGTCGGCCGCGTAGGCGAATCCGGTGTCACCGTTCAGGCGGTCGGTGATCGTCTTCGTCCACCAGTGGTATTTCGGGTCGTCACCCGCCTTCGGCTCGTAGTACGCCAGCTTGGTGTCGTGGCCGCGCGGGTCCGTGGCCGTCACCAGCTTGACGTTCTTGTTGCCCTGGAGGGCGTCGTAGGTGAACTTGAACACCTTGGGCTGGGACGAGCCGTCGCCGTCGGTGAACCGGCCGAGCAGGCCCTCGACCGTGTAGTAGAAGGAGACCTTGCGGCCCGAGATGTCCGTGATGGACTTCACGTGGTCGTAGATGTCCGGGTCGGTCAGGCTGGTGCCGGTGACCTTGGCGCCCGTGCCGTCGATGTAGTCGTACGACGCGTCGCCCCTCTTGTAGTAGTCGAGCGTCAGGGACTGCCGGCCCGCCGGGTCGGTGATGTAGGCGAGGAACTTCGCCGCCTTGCCCTGGGTCTTGTGCTGCTCGTAGGTGTACGTCTGGGTGTTGCCGTTCTTGTCGACGACAGACGTCAGATAGCCGTCGCAGCCGAAGTAGAACCGCGTGCCGTCCGGGCGCAGCAGCGTCCAGGCGTCCGGCACCGGGTCCTTGTCCGGGGTGCAGTCCAGGCCCGCCTTGGCCGTGATGCGGTAGTGGACGCCCGCGGGGGCCTTCCAGCTGCCGTCGGCCTGCTTGGTGAAGACGTGTGTGGTGCCGTCACCGTCGGGGAGGCGGATCTCCGTCGCGTTCTGCACCGGGTTCGGGTGGAAGTCCAGTGCCGCGCCGAGCCGGATGGGCCCGCCGACCTGGGCCGACCAGCCCGCGCCCGCGCCACCTGTCGTGTTGTCGGTGTCCAGCGAGTTGTACGCGAACCGCGCGAACGTGGTCAGGCCACGGCCCGGGTTGCTGAACGCGTTGTACGACCACACGGTGTTGCCGGAGGCGAGGTTGTTCATCACCGTGGAACCGGCGCCCGTGTTCTTGCCGGTGTAGCTGTAGAACTTCTCCAGGCCCAGCGCGTCGGAGGTGGGGTCCTCCACCGCCACGTTCTGCTTCAGCGGCGGAATGCCGCCCGTGCCGGCCGACAGCCAGCTGCCGTCGGAGACCTTCTTGACGTCCCAGCCGAGTACGTACTTGGTCCGCTTGCTGCCCGAGTCCGAGTTGATCGGCGTCTTGACCTGCGCCTGGATCGTCGTCGACTGACCCGGGGACAGCGGCGGGATCGCGGTGGACAGCTGGTTGCCGCCCGTCGTCGCGTCCGTGCCGTCGGGGAGCTGCCAGGTGTACGACAGCACCCGCTCGCCGCTCGCCCACGCGCTCGACGTGGTGTTGGTGACCGTGAAGGCCACCGTGTAGGTGGAGTTGGGGGTCATGCGGGCCGGGGTCTGCGGCGCGTAGTACGTGTCGTCCGTGGTGGAGTCGACGTAGATGACGCGCAGCAGCGGGCCGATCTGCGGGTCGGCGGCCTCCGAGGCCAGGAACATCGTCTGTTCCTGCGGGCCCGTGGAGGTCTCGTCCTTCAGCTTGATCAGGGCACCGTGGTTGGAGGACGGGGTGCGGGTCCAGCCCTGGGTGAGGGAGGTCGCGTCCCACCAGTGGCGGCCGACGTCCGAGACGGTGCCGACCGTGTCGGAGACGGTCCCCGAGTAGTCGCCGCCCGCCGTCGTCCACGCCGTGGTCGAGTTCGCGTTGTTCCAGGTGGCCTGCGTTTCGGTGAAGTCCTTGTTCAGGCCGTGGAGTTCGTAGATCGCACCGTTGGTCTTGGTGGTGGTCTCCGCGCCCCACAGGAACATGCGGGACTCCAGCACCGTGGCGGTGGTGGGGATCGCGCTGGTCGGGAACTTCATGACCGCGCGGGTCTTCTCGGTGGTGTTCGTGGGCGTGTTGTTGCCCACGCTCAGCCACTTCTGGCCCACGCCGTCCCGGCTGATGGTGTCCAGGTTGGTGGTCGGCGTCGCGGAGGACAGGGTGGTGTCCGTGACGCCACCCGCGGTGCCCTGGACCAGCCGCATCGTGCGGCCCGCCTTGGGGACACCGACGATGCGCGTGGGTGAGCCGAGGAGCTGGCCGTCCTTCGTCTTCACCGCGAGCTGGTAGTAGTACGACCTTCCGATCTCCACCGAGGAGGAGTCCGGGGTCGGAGTCGCGGTGGTGTCCGTGTATGCCGTCGCCGACTTGTCGATCGGGGCGACGAGCGTGGCCGCGGACGGGGTGAACGCCTGCTGCGTGGAGCGGTGCAGCTGGTACTCGGCGATGTCCAGGTTCGGGTCGCCGGTGGTGTTCGAGTAGGCCTTCCAGCTCAGCTCGGGGCCCGTGGAGTGGACGACCGTCGGCGAGTTGAGGGTGGTGCCGACCTTTCCGTAGGTCACCGTCAGCCGCGGGATCGTGGAGGTCTCGCCGCCGTAGTCGCCGTCGCCGGCCTCGTAGCGCGGGCCGCCCATCGGGCCGGTCGCCGACTCGTCGGCGGCCTTGAGGATGAACCCGTTGTTGACCGAGGTGCCGTCCAGCCACTGCTGGACCGTGTCGGTCACCGGGAACTTGTGCCACTGGCTGTACTCGCCGATGTCCTTGTTGATCACCGCCGGGTTGGTGAAGCGGACCGCGTCCGCGAGCACGGCCGTGGTCGCGGAGGCCGGGCCGTCGCCCAGGACGACCTTGCCCGCCGTACCGGACGCGAAGTCGATCTGCGCGCCACCCGCCAGCGGGGCCCAGACACCGTTGGTGCCGGACTGCTGGTTCACCGTGTAGGTGGTGGTACCGGTCTTGGACGTCACCGAATACGGGGCGTTGGTGGCCCGGTCGGCGGCCGCGACGTAGTGCACGTCGACCTGGTAGGTGCCCGCGTCCTTGATGTTCGGCTGCCAGGTGTAGGTGTCCCCGGCCACCGTGTCCTTGTTGTACCGGTAGTCGTTGCCGATCGCGTACTGCGTCAGCGTCGACCCGGACGTGGGCCAGGAGCCGGTGGCCGCCGTGGTGCCCGGGTCGCCGTCGTCCACCGTGTAGCTGGTGCCGGACAGCTCACCGACGTACGAACTGGTGTTGTTCCAGTTCGCCGTCGTCTCGTCCCAGGCTCCGGTCGCCCGGTGCACCTCGACCGGCACCTTCGTGCCGCCGCCGTCGTGCGCGTTGTCGAAGTACATCTCCAGACGCGCCGAGTCGAGCTTCGTGCCCGAGGGGATCTCGCTCAACGGGAACTTGATCAGGGAGCGGGCCGTGCCGGTGGCCGTGCGGCCGACGGACAGCTTCCACGAGGTGTTGTAGTTCGTCGTCGGCGCCTCCTGCAGGACCATCGTGTCCTGCGAGTCGGTCGGCGACGGCGCGATCGTGATCGTCGGGTCGATCACCACCGGGTACTGGCGGTCCTTCGCCGCCAGCCACTTCGCGTCCGGTGTCACGGTCAGCTTCCAGGACTTGCCGTCCTTCGTGAGCTTCTGCGTGACCCTCGTGCTGTACGTCTTGCCGAAGACGGACTTGTCCGCCTTCCTGGCGTCCGTCATGTACGGCGCCGGGATGACCATCGCCGGGGTGTTCGGCAGTGCGCCGTACAGCGCGATCGAGCCGTCCTTGCGGGCGCGCGGGACAAGCCCGTCGGTGTTCAGCGTGAACGTGAACTTCACCGGACCGGCGGGGCGTTCGGCCAGGGTGATGTTTTCCTTCACCCGGCCGGGACCGACGCCGTACTCCAGGTCCGCGCCGTGCGCGGTGTCCTTGTACGTGACCGTCGAGCCCTTGGCCACGGGCTTCAGCCTGCCGCCCGCGCCCTCGAGGCCCAGGGTGACCGTACGGCCGTCCGGCGACCGGAAGCGCACCAGCTTGTCCGTGTCCGAACCGAACCAGCTGCGGCCCTCGTTGGTCGTGTTGGCGAACGCGAAACCCTTGGCGTCCGTCGCGTGGACCGCCGTGTCGATCGGCTTCCAGGCCGCCTTCTTGCCGTCGCCGGAGCGGTACGACGTCGGCACGGCCGACAGTTCCGCCTGGACGCGGCCGTCGGAGAGCTGCCAGAACCGCGCCGTCGAAGTCCGCTTGCCCTTCAGCTCCTTGACCCGCCTGGCCTTCGGGGCCCTCTTGCCCTTCGGCAGCTTCTGCCGGTCGGCTATGCCCAGCTCGTCGTGTGACGGCGGCTTGTCGAGGTGGTGGTCGTCGTCTGCGAACCAGCCCTTGACGGTGTCGACGATGCCCTTGTCGTGGCCGCCCGATCCGGAATCGGACTCGGTTACGGCATAGGCGATCTGCGGCAGCGCGGTAGTCGCCACCGCCGACACGACAAGGCAGGAGAGCAATCTCCCATATCGGACTTTCACGTCCAGTGCCCTTTCTTTGGTGGCGCACCCGCGTTTTCACCGACGCCCTTGTGCGCGCATGCGCGGGGCGAATGCGGGCACGCCGAACTTCCGGTCCGGAGAATTCCGGCCGGAGACTGTGTCGAGCCGTGCCACGCGGAAGTGCGCCGGTCAGGCGCCCTCGACCACTCCTCTCTGTGCTCTTCCTGTGTGGCGAGCGGAGTTTTAATCACTCGGATGACGAGCTGTCAATTGCCAAGGCAAAACGGATACTTGACCCCACGTTGGGGCGGATCCCGGGATTTCCCTCCGGCGATTCGCCCGATTCTTCCGCCCACTGGAAAGCGGTTCGCCGCATGAGCTATAAACCGCGCCCATGGCATCAACCGATACGGAATCGACCAGGGACTGGCGCTCTCTCACCGTCGCCGGGATCCTGATCGCCGCCTGCGGCGGGCTCGTGCTGTACGGCGTGCTCGACACGGCGGACAAGCCGGCCGAGCCGCATGTCCCGACCGCCGCCGTGACGTACGAGGTGACCGGCGACGGCACTGCCGACATCGCCTACCAGGGCCGCAGCGAGGCCGGGTCGGCCACCGTCGACCGTGCCGTCGCGCTGCCGTGGAAGAAGACCGTGGAGGTGCCGCTCGGGCGGTCGCCGCTGGTCTCGATCACGCTCGGCGAGAAGGGCGGGCGGGCCAGCTGCTCGCTCGCCGTACGCGGCAAGCACGTCCAGACCGCCTCCGCCTACGGGAAGTTCGGGCGCGCCACCTGCCAGGCCGAGGTCGGCTCACCGAGGCCGCAACAGGCGGCCGCCGCCGTGGGCCGGCCCCTCGGGTGACGTCCGGACCTTTCTTTGCGCTTTACAAGTACCGCCTGTGTGACAGGTGGTGTCATCGTGGTCATTTCTAGGGGTGGGGTAGTTGAGTCCTCGCAGGACGCGTGCGTACAGACCGCTCAGTCTCAAGCGGAGGGCGTGGCTGACACTCGGAGCCGTGGCCCTGGGCGGCGCGGGAGCCGTGACCTATGCGATCGCGGATCCCGGCGCGCAGAGCGACGGCAAGGGCGCGGGCCGCAGGGCGTCCGTGCACACGGTCAAGCTGGAGAGCCGCGGCGCGGGCCGCAAGGGCCTGGGCCGACAGGGCACCGACCGGTTCAGCGCGCTGCTGCTGACCTGGGACGACGCCCACGCGAACGCCAAGGGCAGGCCCGAGGTGCGCACCCGGGACGTGGAGACCGGCAAGTGGTCCAGCTGGCAGCGGCTGGCGGACGATCCGTTCCAGGCCGACGGAGTGGAGGCACAGCGGGCCGCCGGTGCAGTGCGCGGCGGTACGGCCTCGCTGTGGACCGGTGACTCCGACGGCGTCCAGGTGCGCCTGGTGAACGCCGACGGCACCGAGGCGGGCGGCCAGCCGGCCGGCATGGACGTCAGGCTGCTCGACCCGGGCACCGACCCGAAGGGCGCCACGGAGCCCGCGGCGTTCGCGGAGGAGACCACCGCACCGGCGACGGACTCCGCGGCACCGACTGACACCCCGGCGCCGACGGACTCTCCGCTGCCGACGGACTCCCCGGCCGAGACGGTCACGCCGAGCGACCCGCCGGTCCCGACGGACTCTCCGTCCGGCTCGCCTTCCGACTCGCCGTCGGCCTCCGTGTCCGACTCCGCCTCCGCGTCCGGCTCTTCGTCCGCCTCGCCGTCCCCGTCCAGCACGGTCCCGGCCCCGCGCCCCTCCACGGTCGCGAAGCCGCCGATCATCACGCAGGAGGAGTGGGGCGCCTCCACCGACTACAACGGCACACCCGAGTACGGCACCGAGATCAAGGCCGCCGTGATCCACCACACGGGCGTCGACAGCGACAACAAGCTGTCCTGCGCCGAGTCCCGCGCCCGTATGCGGACCATCCAGCAGGAGCACTTCGCCCGCGGCTACTTCGACGTCGGCTACAACTTCGTCGTGGACCGCTGCGGCCAGATCTTCGAGGGCCGCAGCGGCGGCGCCGATCTGCCGGTGATCGGCGCGCACGACATCGGGTTCAACACGAACACGGTCGGCATCTCGTACATCGGCAACTACATGAGCGCGCAGCCGTCCCGAGCCGCGCTCGACTCGATCGCACGCATCGTGGCCTGGAAGTTCGGGATGTACGGGGTCGACCCGACCGGCAAGGTGACGCTGACCTCCGGCAGCGCCGCGGGCGTCGACGGCAACAAGGTCGCGAAGGGCACGTCCATCACCCTGCCCCGCGTCTTCGGCCACCGGGACACCAACTCCACGGCCTGCCCCGGCGACAACCTCTACAAGAAGCTCCCCCTGATCGCCGCACTGGCCAAGACGCCGGGTGTCTCGCACGCCCTGCGCACCTCGGACTACAACCGGGACGGCATCACCGACCTGGTCGCCGGCACTCCCAAGGCGAACTCGGTGACCGTAGTACCGGGCGGCGTGGACGGGCCGGTCAAGGCGTCGAAGGTGACGCTCACCCAGAACAGCCCGGGTGTCCCCGGCTCCTCCGAGACCGGCGACGCCTTCGGCACCTCGACCTCCTGGGGCGACGTCAACGGCGACGGCTACGCCGACCTCGCGATCGGCGCGCCCGGCGAGGACGACACCAGCGGCAACGCGGACCGGGGCGCGGTGACGGTGCTGTACGGGCCCGGTCTCAACTCCGGTTTCACATACACCACGTCGGGTGTCACGGCGGCGGGCGCCAAGCTCGGCTCCACGGTCACGGTCGGCGACTTCAACGGCGACGGCAAGGCGGACGTGTTCTCGGCCGGCACCGGCAAGGGCGGCAACTGGAACGTCCGGCTGACCGGTGGCGCCACCACCTCCGGCTCCGTGACCACCGCCACGGGTTCGGTGGCCTACCTGGACGCCGCGACCGGTGACTTCAACCGGGACGGCTATGCCGACGTGGCCCTCAACTACCGTGACGCGGGCGGCATCGGGCGCGTGGTCCGGTTCGCCGGCTCGGCGACGGGTCTGACCAAGGCGGGGGTCATCTCCGTCAAGGGCGGCCGGTCGATCGCGGCCGGAGACGTCAACGGCAACGGCTACGACGACATCGTCATCGGCCAGCCGGTCGCGGGCGAGTCCGGCGGCAAGGCGGGCGGCCAGGTCACGATGGTCCCGGGCACGTCGACGGGCTTCACGACCACCGGCATGACCGTGGTCCACCAGGACACGACGGGCGTCCCGGAGACGGACGAGTCCGGTGACGCCTTCGGTACCGCCGTCTCGGTCGGCGACATCGACGGCGACGGCTACCAGGACGTCCTCGCGGGCGCCCCCGGCGAGGACCTCACCCGCGCGGGCGTGCAGCGCTCCAACGCGGGAGCCGCGTTCCTGGTCAAGGGCAGCGCCTCCGGTCTCACCGGCTCCGGCGCGGTCCTCGTCTCGCAGGACACTTCGGGGGTCCCCGGCAGCACCGAGACCGACGACCGGTTCGGCTCGTCGGTGTCCCTGACGGACCTGTCCGGGTACGGCCGCGCCGATCTGACGTTCGGTGTGGAGGGCGAGGACGCCGGTGACGGCATCCTGATGTACCTGCCGAGCAACAGCACGGGCCTCGGCTACACCCAGACGCTCGTCCTCAGCAGGTCGGTGCTGGGCACCCCGGCGGGGGCCCGGCTGGGCCAGACGCTGACGCCGTAAGGCTGTTCACCGATCGGCCGGGGTCCCGCGCTCAGCGGGGCCCCGGCCGTCTGTTTACGAGAGCCGTGCGGATGCGGTTCTTCAAAGCCGTGCGGACGCGGCCGTCGCGTCCCGGCACAGCAGTCGCAGCGACCCGTGCCCGTCGAAGCAGCGGCGGGCCTCGGCGATGGGGTCCCAGAGCCGGCCGTCGGGCGTACGGACCCAGTGGTCGCCGCCGGTCGCCCACCACTCGGCGCCGGTCTGCCGGACGATCACCTCACCGGCGTACGCGCCCAGACCGCGCAGCACGTTCTCCACGGCGGCGTAGGGCACGTCCTCGCGCCGGATGTCCTCGATCAGCCGGTCGACGCGCCACAGGCTCTGCGCCGAGTAGTCGAGCCGCACCCGCGCGCCCTCACGCATGGTCGCCACCGCGTCGGCCGCCCACCGCGCCGGCTTCGCCGCCGCATGCGGCCTGGTCTCCTGCTGTGTTCTCACATCCTCGACAGTCACATTCGGTAGAGCGAGGTCAGCGGTGTTTTCGTCACCCGGATCCGGGCCGTTTCCGCAACCGGTGCAGGACCGGCGCAGCACGCCCGCACAACGCCTACAGGATTCGCTCAGAATTCGGGTTTGCCTGGGAGTGATGCTTGCGGCCTCCCGTGCGCTCCATTCAGTGATGAGCACGTACTTCCATCTCCGCGCGATACCGGCCCCGGCGCTGCGCAACAGCGCCAACTGGCTGCGCAGGCTGTTCGAGGACGACTGGAACACGGTGCGGGTGCGGCTCGACCGGCACCGTGAAGAGATGCTGGACAAGCGCTATCTCGACCACGACCTCCTCTACGTCGGCGCGTCACTGCGCCATGACATGGAGGGTCCGGAGACCGACGTGGTGCTCGGCGGCCACCGCGTCTGTCACCCCGACCCCGCCCAGCCGCCGTTCCTGCTGCTCACCGCGGCGGAGGCGGACCGGGTCGCCGCATTCCTCGACTCGATCGACTTCGAGTCGCTGTGGCGTCTGGCCCGGCACGATCTCGTGCCGCGCGATGCCGATGCCGACACGGAGTCACAGATCCGGGCCGCCTTCGAGTCGGCGCACCGGGATCTGACGGCGTTCTACGCCCAGACGGCGCACTACGGCGAAGCGGTGGTGAAGTGGCTCGTCCGGTGAGGCGAGTGGTGCGGTGAGGCGGGCGGTGCGGTGAGCCTCAGGCCCGGCCGCGCGCCCGCCGTGACACGACCGCGCGCAGCACCCGCCGTCCCTCGACCGACACCTCCAGCGCCCGGCGCAGCCCGCCCGCGCCGTGCTCGGCGAGCAGCTCCAGGACGGTGACCTGGCGCCGCAGTTCGGCGGCGACCAGCGGCGACATGCCGTCCGTACGGCCCTCGCGGCGCTGGTCGACGGAGCCTGCACCGTCCTCGGCAGGGTCGAGGAGGCGGTGGATCTGGAGCGAGGCGACCGAGCAGGCGTCGGCCCAGACCCGTATCTCTGCGGCGTCGCGCACGGCCGGGGCGGCGGCCAGCATCCGGCGGGCGAGGAGCGCGGCCTCGTCCTCGCCGGGCTCGTCCGGGCCGGCCGAGTCGAGTGCGGCGCGTGCCTTGTCCAGGCACTCGCCCCAGTCGCCGCCGCCGTCCGTCAGGCTTGCCCACACCGGCCGAAGGACCTCGTCGTCGCCGCCCAGCAGGGGGACGCACCGATCCAAACAAGCCAACCCGCTGGCAGCCAGTCCGCGTTCGTCGGCCTGTGCGATCAGTTCCACCAGGCTCATCCACGCCTCCCTCGCCAGGGCGCCGACCTTTACGGAGCCCGCACTTCCCCTTACTGCGTGCGACGGGCCGGTAGTGTCACAGGGGCACCACGCCGAGCAGGTCTAGAAGGCGGAAGAAAAGGTTTTCGGCCAAGGGGTCGGGGTCGGCCGTCAGCACCTCGATCAGCGCCTCGGGGGTGACCGTGTGCCCGGCCTCGGCGGCCCAGGCGACCGCGCGTCCGGCGGCGTCGGCGGGTTCGAGGAAGTAGTCGTCCAGGGTGAGGCCCTCGCGCTCGGCGCCCAGGTACCCGGCCATCGCCGCCCGTGCCAGACAGGTCGTCCAGCCGCCGCTCTCCGGCGCGGCCGCCTCGACGACCGCACAGGCGCTGTCCATGACGTACCCGAAGAGCGCGGGCGCGCAGGTCTCTTCGGCCAGCGCGTTCATGTTCCCGATGTCGCCGCCGTCCCCCGCGTACTCCCACACCTGCCAGCCGCCGGGCGCGGACGCCCGCCGGGTCATGCCCTCGGCTCCGGACAGCGCGTCCAGTTCGCCGAGCGGCCGCTCGGCGCGGCCGACGACGAAGTAACCCCAGTGACCCATTGCTCGTCCCCCCACCGCTGCACGGTTCGGCTCGCGCCGAATACACCACAGCCGTACAAGGGTTCGCAGCCGTATGCGGTAATGCGCGCCGGGGGATGTCAGACCGCGGCGGGCACCGGTCCCGCGAGCCCCTTGTGGTGCTGCATCCGGGTCAGCCGCAGCACGACCAGGATGGCGAGCACGGCCGCCGTCATGTCGATCGCGTCGGAGAACAGCATCGTGCGGGTGGCGTCGCGCAGCTCCGCCGCGCCCTCGGCCCTGCGGTACCCGGTCAACGCGGCCCGGTCGGCGAAGAGCGAGATGATCCACAGCGTCCACCAGGCATTGACCAGCGCATGCGAGGCGGGCTTGCCCCACGGGCTGCTGGCATCCCAGATGTCGAGGGTGATCCGGCGCGGGTACCACAGGTTCACCACGGGGGTGAACCAGCCGCCGATGGCCCAGCCGCGCGACTTGGTGTGCCCGGACGCGTCGAACACCTCGGCGTTGACCCGCACCCGGTAGAACCAGCACAGGAAGACGACGATGCTGCCGATCAGCGCGGCCCCCTGGACGATGCCCGACGCGCCGTAGAGGGAGTCGGCGCGGTCGGCCCGCCGGACCACGTCGGAGCCGCTCGCGCCGCCCACGAGGTCACTCGCGACGTCGAGCTGCAGGAAGTCCGCCCAGATCGCGAACAGATCGGCGGCGATGACGAGCCCCAGCGCCACGGCGGCGGCCCGGCCGAGCACCACCGGCGAGCGCAGCCAGGCACCGGGCGCTCCGGCGTACGGCGGCATCGGCGCGGGCGGCTCGCCCGCGCACCGGGCGCAGAGGGTTCCGCCGGGCACGGCGGCGAAATGACGGCAGCGCGAACAGATCATTGGTCCCCCGAGGTGTGGTCGCGAATCCGGGCACGGCTCTCCCCGTGAGGCACATGCGCGGTATGCGGAAGATACGGTTCGAAAGACTCGTACGTCCACTCGATTGGGCGTCAGCCCAGCCGGTCCGCCAGCTTCTTGAACTCCGGCCAGGACAGGGCGGGTGTGCCCGGGTCCCACAGCTTCTGGGCGGTGGCCCGCAGCGGCATCCGGATGCCGGCGGCCACCTGGTCCTGCGTCTGGGCGTACGCGCGGTCGCTCCACACGGCGAAGGACCCGCCGAGTATCTGCCCGTCGTACCGGGCGGGCACGGCGGTGGTGCCGCGCAGCACGCGCGGGTTCCACTGCTCGTAGATCCGCTGTCCCGTGGGATAGACGAAGGTCTGCGGCTCCCCGAGGACGTAGTACAGGAACTCGTCGTTGTAGTTGAGGACCTGCCGTCCCGCGCTCAGGTACTCGACCGGCTGCCGGGCGCCGATCTCCTTGCCGGTCCAGTAGGCGACCTGGAGGTCCTTGGCGGGCTGGACGGACGTGCCCCGGAAGAAGCCGTCGTTCCAGACCCGGATCGTCCGCCGGTGGGCGCGGACCGTGTCGGCGCGGTCGCCCAGCCAGCCGGTGGTGAGGTCGGCGACGGTCCCGCCGGAGCCGTACGCCTTGCGCGCGGCCGCGGCCAGTTGCGGGTAGGAGGCCTGCGGGTCGGCGACCACGAGCGCCTGGTACTCGTCGCCGCCGAGGTGCCAGTAGGCGCCGGGGAACACGTCGGCGTACTCCTTGAGGAGGTCGTCGACGATCGCCGCGGACGCGTCCTTGGATATGTCGATCGCCCCGCGCGTCGGGACGCCCTGCGCGTTGCGCAGTTGCAGATCGGGATGGGCGGCGAGAACGGCGCCGAGGTGCCCCGGCGAGTCGATCTCGGGCACGACGGTGATGTGCCGGCCGGCGGCGAGGTCGACTATCCGCTTGACCTGGGCCTTGGTCAGATGGTCCGCGGAGACGATCTCGGGGTGGGTCGTGGACTCGATCCGGAACCCCTGGTCGTCGGAGAAGTGCAGTCCCAGCTGGTTGTACTTCAGGTCACCGAGCTCACGCACCCGGTCCTCGATCCAGGACGCGCTGTACGGCTTGCGGGCGATGTCCAGCATGAACCCGCGCTGCGGCTTGGCCGGCTGGTCGCGCACGACGCCCTCCGGGGCCGTACCGCCGCCGTGGACCTCCTGCTTGAGGGTGCGGGTGCCGTAAAAGACGCCCGCGTCGGCGGGGCCGGTTATGTTCACGCCCCCGCCGCGCACGGTCATGGTGTACGACTCCGGGTTCCCGCCCTTGTCGCCGCCGAGCGCCAGCCGTACGTCCCCCGGGCGTACGTCGTTCTTCTCGCCCGCGTACGAGAGGCCCAGCTCGCCCGCTATGAGCCGCCCCTCGTCGGCGAGCGCCGGATCACCCACCACCACACGCTCACCGCGCGCCGGTCGCCAGCCGGGGCCGTGTGCGGGGGTGTGGGAGCGGACGGCGGGGATCGTGCGGGGCGGCTGGGACAGGGGATAGGAGCGGGTGGGCGTCGGGCTGGCCGGGGCCGGGGCCTTGCCCGAGGTCGTCGCCGTGGTGCCCGAGGACTTCCGCGCCGCCCCCGCGGGTTCGCCGCCGTCGCCCCCGCCCGTGGAGGCCCAGACCCCGAGCCCCGTACCGAGGGCCACCGTGCCGACGAAGGCGGCGGCGGCCAACGCCCGCCTCCGTCTCACCTGCTGCGCCGACGCCCGGCGCCTGTGCTGGCTCACCTTGCCAACCTACGACTCCCCGGATGGCGATGCGTCCACCGCATGTTCCGAAACTCTCCCGTCCGAGTGAAATTCGGGCATCCTTCGGACACACCCTGACCGCTCTCGGTAACGTGGCGACACATCTTTCCCAGCATCCCCTGCCAAAACACATGTGACGCGAGGACCCACGCTGCCTGCGCACCGTCTCCCGTACCTCCCGGAGCAGACCCGCACCCCCACCTGCGCCGACCTCCTGGAGGGCTTCAACACCGCGCCCGTCGAAGAGGCCCACGCCGTCCTCCTCGCCTGCCTGCACAGCCTGCGCTGGGCACGGCGGGTCGCCGACCACCGCCCCTACCCCGACCTGGACTCCCTCCTGGCCGCGGCGGACGAGGCGGCGTACGACCTCGCTCCCGCGGACCTCTCGGAAGCGCTGGCCGGGGAGTCGTTGCCGGACCTTCCCGAGGACACGTACTCCGCCGCACATACGGCACTGAGTGCCGCACATGCCGCATACGAGGCGCGATTCGGACATGCGTTCGTCATCTATCTGGGTGACACTCCGCCCGAGGAAACCCTCGACCGCATCCTCGAAGGAATCCGATCACGATTGACAAACGATCGGGAGGAGGAGCGGGTCGTGGCGGCGGACGAACTCCGGCGCCTGGGAAGGGGACGTCTGGTCCATCACCTCAGGGGCGCGGCGCCGAATCGACCTGCGGCTCCGCCACGATGGGGGTCCCCCTTGTTCGAGCGAAGCCGAGAACGTGGGGGAACGACCAGCCACGACGGCTCGGCACACGGCAGATAACAGGACACCCCACCCCAGATGCCGCCCCGCCAATAGCCCGTCCGGTGCCAGTTTGATCACACGAGGTAGGCCCCCTGTCAGACGAGCGGCGGCACGTGGCTACGATGCTGGGGGCCGGTGGACCGTACCCGGCCGGGCCCGACCGACAACCGAAGCCGGCGCGGCCCTAGTCCCCGCTCCCGGAGGGTTCTTCCGTGCCGGCTGGAACGCTGTACCGCGGCCGGGAAGGAATGTGGTCCTGGGTGGCTCACCGAGTCACCGGCGTCCTCATCTTCTTCTTCCTGTTCGTTCATGTGCTGGACACCGCTCTCGTCCGTGTCTCCCCCGAGGACTACGACAAGGTCGTAGCCACGTACAAGACGCCGATCGTCGCGCTGCTGGAGTACGGCCTGGTGGCCGCCATTCTCTTCCACGCGCTCAACGGCCTGCGCGTCATCGCCGTCGACTTCTGGTCGAAGGGTCCGCGCTACCAGAAGCAGATGCTGTGGTCCGTGGTCGTCGTCTGGGTCGTCCTGATGGCCGGCGCGATCTACCCGGTCCTCGGCCACGCCGCTCGTGTTCTGTTCGGGAGCTGACGCCGATGTCCACCACTGAAACCACCGCGTCCGGGATCGGCCCCGTCGAGGGCGACGCCCTGTACGACGTCGACAACCCGGCCCCGCTCATCGAGGCTCCGCGCAAGCGCACCAAGAAGACCCCGCGGTCCACCCGCGGCAACTTCGAGATGGCCGCCTGGCTGTTCATGCGTCTGTCCGGCATCGTGCTGGTCGTCCTCGTCCTCGGCCACCTGCTGATCCAGCTCGTACTGGACGGCGGTGTCTCCAAGATCGGCTTCGCCTTCGTGGCCGGCCGCTGGGCGTCCCCGTTCTGGCAGGTCTGGGACCTCCTGATGCTCTGGCTCGCGATGCTGCACGGTGCCAACGGCCTGCGCACGGTCATCAACGACTACGCGGAGCGCGCGAACACCCGGCTGTGGCTCAAGGGCCTGCTCTACACCGCCACGGTGTTCACCATCCTGCTGGGCACGCTGGTGATCTTCACCTTCGACCCGAACATCCGCTAGGCACGGGGCTGCGAGAATCATGAAGATCCACAAGTACGACACCGTCATCGTCGGCGCCGGCGGCGCCGGCATGCGCGCGGCCATCGAGTCGACGAAGCGCAGCCGCACCGCGGTCCTGACCAAGCTCTACCCCACCCGCTCCCACACGGGCGCCGCGCAGGGCGGTATGGCCGCCGCGCTGGCCAACGTGGAGGAGGACAACTGGGAGTGGCACACCTTCGACACGGTCAAGGGCGGTGACTACCTGGTCGACCAGGACGCCGCCGAGATCCTGGCGAAGGAGGCCATCGACGCCGTCCTCGACCTGGAGAAGATGGGCCTGCCGTTCAACCGCACCCCGAACGGCACCATCGACCAGCGCCGCTTCGGCGGACACTCCCGCAACCACGGCGAGGCGCCGGTCCGCCGGTCCTGCTACGCCGCGGACCGCACCGGCCACATGATCCTCCAGACGCTGTACCAGAACTGCGTCAAGGAGGGCGTGGAGTTCTTCAACGAGTTCTACGTCCTGGACCAGCTGATCACCGAGGTCGACGGCGTCAAGAAGTCGGCCGGCGTGGTGGCCTACGAGCTCGCCACCGGTGAGATCCACGTCTTCCAGGCGAAGGCGGTCATCTACGCCTCCGGCGGCACGGGCAAGTTCTTCAAGGTGACGTCGAACGCCCACACGCTGACCGGTGACGGCCAGGCCGCCGTCTACCGCCGCGGTCTGCCGCTGGAGGACATGGAGTTCTTCCAGTTCCACCCGACCGGCATCTGGCGCATGGGCATCCTGCTGACGGAGGGCGCCCGTGGTGAGGGCGGCATCCTCCGCAACAAGGACGGTGAGCGCTTCATGGAGAAGTACGCGCCGGTGATGAAGGACCTGGCGTCGCGTGACGTCGTGTCCCGCTCCATCTACACGGAGATCCGCGAGGGCCGCGGCTGCGGTCCCGAGGGCGACCACGTCTACCTCGACCTCACCCACCTCCCGCCGGAGCAGCTGGACGCCAAGCTCCCGGACATCACCGAGTTCGCGCGCACCTACCTCGGCATCGAGCCGTACACGGACCCGATCCCGATCCAGCCGACCGCGCACTACGCGATGGGCGGCATCCCGACGAACGTCGAGGGTGAGGTCCTGTCGGACAACACCACGGTCGTCCCGGGCCTGTACGCGGCCGGCGAGGTCGCCTGTGTGTCGGTGCACGGCGCCAACCGTCTCGGCACGAACTCCCTGCTGGACATCAACGTGTTCGGCCGCCGCGCGGGCATCGCCGCCGCCGAGTACTCCCAGAAGGCGGACTACGTCGAGCTGCCGGAGAACCCGGAGGCCTTCGTCGTCGAGCAGATCGAGCAGCTGCGCAACTCCACCGGCAACGAGCGGGTCGCCCAGATCCGTCGCGAGCTGCAGGAGACCATGGACGCCAACGTCATGGTGTTCCGCACCGAGCAGACGATCAAGACCGCGGTCGAGAAGATCGCCGAGCTGCGTGAGCGCTACAAGAACGTGGCGATCCAGGACAAGGGCAAGCGGTTCAACACGGACCTCCTGGAGGCGATCGAGCTGGGCAACCTGCTCGAGCTGGCCGAGGTCATGGCGGTGTCGGCCCTGGCCCGCAAGGAGTCCCGCGGCGGTCACTACCGCGAGGACTACCCGAACCGCGACGACGTCAACTTCATGCGCCACACCATGGCGTACCGCGAGGTGGGCGACGACGGCACCGAGTCCGTCCGTCTCGACTACAAGCCGGTCGTCCAGACCCGCTACCAGCCGATGGAGCGTAAGTACTGATGGCAACTCCTGTTCTGGACAAGGTGGAGGCGGAGGCCCCGGTCTCTCCCTACATCACGGTCACGTTCCGGGTCCGCCGGTTCAACCCGGAGGTCTCGGCCGAGGCGGCCTGGGAAGACTTCCAGCTGGAAATCGACCCGAAGGAGCGTGTCCTCGACGGTCTGCACAAGATCAAGTGGGACGTCGACGGCACCCTGACCTTCCGTCGTTCCTGCGCCCACGGCATCTGCGGCTCGGACGCGATGCGGATCAATGGCAAGAACCGTCTTGCCTGCAAGACGCTGATCAAGGACATCAACCCCGAGAAGCCGATCACGATCGAGCCCATCAAGGGCCTCACGGTCCTCAAGGACCTGGTCGTGGACATGGAGCCGTTCTTCCAGGCGTACCGGGACGTGATGCCCTTCCTCATCACGAAGGACACGAACGAGCCGACGCGCGAGCGGCTGCAGTCGGCGGAGGACCGCGAGCGCTTCGACGACACGACGAAGTGCATCCTCTGCGCCGCCTGCACGTCCTCCTGCCCGGTCTTCTGGAACGACGGCCAGTACTTCGGCCCGGCGGCCATCGTCAACGCGCACCGCTTCATCTTCGACTCGCGTGACGAGGCCGGCGAGCAGCGCCTGGAGATCCTCAACGACCGTGACGGCGTGTGGCGCTGCCGCACGACCTTCAACTGCACGGACGCCTGCCCGCGCGGCATCGAGGTCACGAAGGCGATCGCCGAGGTGAAGAAGGCGCTCATCACGCGCCGCTTCTGAGCTCCGCTCCCCTACGGCGAGGTGGGCCCCGTCTCCGGTTTCACACCGGGACGGGGCCCGCTCGCGTTCCCGGGCCGAGCCCGGGTTCGGACTTCAAGGGGACGGATGCCTCAGTTGGACGGCGTACACGTCCGAGCCCTGCGCGCCGAGGACGCGGCGGCCGTGGGTGGGACCTGAACGCCTGGCCCGAGGGCCCGGAAGCGGGTCTCGGGGAGATCTACCAGAAGCACGCGTATCTCACGCTGTCGGTGAGCTCCCGGGACCGGTACCAGTGCGAGCGCTCCCCCGACCACAGCGTCCTCGCGCATCTGCGCGGAGAACGCACCCTGGACCGGGTGCGTCGGCTCGCCGCGCAGGTGGGCGGTCGCTTCACCGGCCGGACCGAGCTCGCCCCTCTCCGACACCGCCGGGCGGGTGACCTCCGCGGTCTGTCCGCGTGGGGGCCCGGTGCGCCGTACCTAATCTGATGGCATGTCAGATGACGAGTCGTACGAGCTGCTCGGGTTCGACAACGTACTGCTCCCCGTCGGGGACCTCGGGGAGGCCGTCGGCTTCTACGAGCGCGCCGGGTTCGGTGTCGCGTTCCGGTTCGACGAGGGCGGGATCGCACTGCTGAAGGTCGGGGGCGAGACACCCGGGATTCTGCTGCGGGCCGAGGAGGAGCTGGGGTACCGGCAGCCCACATGGCCCTCGCCGCGTGTCTGGCTGGAGGTGCCGGACGCGCGTGTCGCGGCACGCAAGCTCACCGAGCGCGGCGTCGCCCTGCTCGACGAACCCTTCCCCGTGGCGACCGGATGGACGGTCGAGATCGCCGACCCCTGGGGCAACGTCCTCGGGTTCGCGGACTACTCCAAGCGCCCGGAGCTCGGCAGACGCCCCTGAAGCGGGGCTCGCCGCCATTGAGTTGAACACGTTCAAAAACAGGTCTACAGTCATCCCTGTCAGCGTTTTGAACGCGTTCAAGAAGGGGTGGGGCATGGACCGCACCGTCATCGCCTACGTCATCTACCTGGCCGTCAGCATCGCGCTGACCGTCTGGGTGGCCCGCACGCTCAGCCGCAACGGACGGATCTTCCTCTCCGATGTACTGCACGGGAACGAGCAGCTCGCCGACGCGGTCAACCACCTCCTGGTGGTCGGCTTCTACCTGGTCAACCTCGGGTTCGTGGCGCTGTACCTGAGCGGTGACGAGACGATCGAGGACACCCGCGGCATCTTCGAGGCCCTGTCGACCAAGCTCGGCGTGGTGCTGCTCGTGCTCGGTGTGATGCACCTGGGCAATGTGTACGTGCTGAGCCGGATCCGGCGGCGCGGAGTACTGGACCGGGAGCAGGTGCCGCCCGTCGCGCCGCAGGGCTGGGCCGCCCCGGGCACCGGGGTGTGAGCGCCGTGACGGCCACCGCAGACCGGGGC
Source organism: Streptomyces herbicida (assembly GCF_032656585.1). Taxonomy (NCBI): domain Bacteria; kingdom Bacillati; phylum Actinomycetota; class Actinomycetes; order Kitasatosporales; family Streptomycetaceae; genus Streptomyces; species Streptomyces herbicida. Next base: position 160,777 of record NZ_JAUYWJ010000001.1, on the reverse strand, counting down.
GCCGCGCGCGTCCCGGTCCACGGGCTCACCGTGCTGTACGACGCCGACTGCTCCCTGTGCGCCCATGTGCGCGACTGGCTCGTGAAGCAGCGGCAGTTGGTGCCGCTGGAGCTGGTCCCCGCGGGGTCGCAGGAGGCCCGGCGCCGCTTTCCCGGGCTCGACCACCGCGCCACCCTCGACGAGGTCACCGTCGTCGGGGACGCCGGGCAGGTCTACCGGGGCGCCGCCGCCTGGATCGTCGTCCTGTGGGCCCTGCGCGAGTACCGCCCGCTCGCCCACCGGCTCAGCACCACGGTCGGCACCGGTCTCGCCAAGGGCGCGGTGCTGGCCGCGGCCAAGTGGCGGAGCGCGCAGTGGGGCGGGAAGGTCTACCGGCGGGAGGACGGCTGGTCGTACGACCCCCGCCAGGGGTGGACGTACGCTCCTCCCGGGTGCGACGGCGGTGCCTGCGCCAGTCGTTAGGCTCTGAGTGTGCCCGCGATGAACGAGTCCGGCCGGCCCGGTGAGGCCGACGCCCCCAGCAAGTCCGAGCAGACCCGCGCGCTGATCCTGGAGACCGCGATGCGGCTGTTCCAGGAGCGCGGCTACGACAAGACGACGATGCGGGCCATCGCCAAGGAGGCCGGGGTCTCCGTCGGCAACGCGTACTACTACTTCGAGGGCAAGGAGCACCTGATCCAGGGCTTCTACGACCGGATCGCCGCCGAGCACCGGGTGGCGGTCCGGGAGGTCCTGGCCCGGGAGACCGACCTGGAGGCGCGGCTCGCGGGCGTGCTGAAGGCGTGGCTGGACGTCGCGCGGCCGTACCACGAGTTCGCGGTGCAGTTCTTCAAGAACGCCGCCGATCCGGACAGCCCGCTCAGCCCCTTCTCCACGGAGAGCGAGCACGCGCGCGTGGAGGCGATCAGCGTCCACAAGGAGGTGCTGCGCGGGGCGAAGACCAAGGTGCCGGAGGAACTGCGGGAGGTCCTGCCCGAGCTGATGTGGCTCTCCCAGATGGGGCTCGTCCTGTACTGGATCTTCGACCGCACGGAGGGCCGCGAGCGCAGCTACCGCCTGGCGGCGCGGGGGGCACGGCTCACCGCGCGAGGGGTGTCACTGGCCCGGTTCCGGGTGCTGCGGCCGCTGGTGCACGAGGTGCACGAGCTGTTCACGGACTTCCTGCCGGGGATGACGCGGGCGCTGCCGGACCCTGCGGGCAAGGGGCGGCGGGGCGGGGCGGAGTGATCGCTTTCGGGTGAAGCGGCTCGTTTGGAACCCCTGGCACTGGCCCAACCTGCAAGGTTCTTCTCGTGCCCGCCGATGCCACGCCGCTTACTGCCACTCGTCCTCGAAGTCACATCCGCCTACTGGATGACCGACCTCCACATCAAGGACTCTGTATACGCGGAGGCAAAGATCCCCGCCTACGTCATCGTCGACCGCGAGCATCAGTGCTTCCACGTCCGCACCGGCCCTTCCGGGGACGAGTACGCCCATCATCGCGTACACGCCCCCGGCGAGCTCGTCACCCTTCCGGACTCCGTCGGCGCCAAGGTCACCCTCGACGTGGACCGGATCCTCAAGGCCGGTCAGCTGAAGGCTAATTGACCGCGTCCACCTCCCCCTCCGCCAATTCCACGTCGAACACCACCGGCCCGTCCGCCACCGCCACATGCCTGGCCCGGGAGCCGTGCGAGCCCGCCGTCACCGCCAGCACATAGGATCCCGGCGCCGGTACCGACACGATGTACGAGCCGTCGGCCAGGGACGTCACCCGGTCCAGTTGGCGGCCGCCCTTCGAGAGCAGGGTCACCACGGCGTTCTCGACGGGGCCGCCGTCCGCCGTGCGGACGAAGCCGTGGACCACCGAGGCGGGGCCGCTCTCCTGTTCAGCCGGTTCCCCGACCTCCTCCTTCGGCTCCACCGCCAGATGCGGCAGCCGCTTCTCCAGCCACCCGGGCAGCCACCAGTTCGCGCCGCCCAGCAGATGCATCGCCGCCGGCACCAGCGCCGTACGCAGGATGAACGCGTCCAGGGCCACCGCGACCGCAAGGCCCACGCCCGCCGTCGCCGCGCCCGAGTCTCCGCTGAGGACGAACGCCAGGAAGACGCAGACCATGATCAGTGCCGCGGAGTTGATGACGCGGCTGGTCTCGGCCAGACCGACACGCACCGCGCGCGCGTTGTCCTTCGTGTGGACCCACTCCTCGTGCATCCGGCTCACCAGGAACACCTGGTAGTCCATCGACAGGCCGAAGAGCAGGGACAGCATGATGACCGGCAGGAAGGCGTTGATCGGGCCCTCCTTGCCGAGGCCGAGCAGATCCAGGCCCCAGCCCCACTGGAAGATCGCGACGAGGACGCCGAAGGAGGCCGCCGCCGCGATCAGGTTCATCACCGCGGCGGTCAGCGGCACCACCAGGGAGCGGAAGGCGATCAGGAGGAGCAGGAAGCCCAGGCCGACGATGGTCGCGATGAAGAGCGGGAGGCGGTCGCCGGTGACCGTCGCGAAGTCCTTCGACACCGCCGTCACACCGCCCACGTGCGCCTGCACGCCCGCCTTCGGGATCACCTGGTCGCGCAGGACGTCGATCAGCTCGTCCGTCTGCTTCGACTGGGGCGAGGTCGTCGGGACCACCTGGATGACCGTGACGCCCTTCGCGGGCGGCAGCGGCGCCACCCGGGCCACCCCGGACGTCGCCTCGAGGTCCTTCACCAGGGTCGTCGTGTCGCCGCCGGACGTCACCACCTGCAGCGGGCCGTTGAAGCCGGGGCCGAAGCCCTCCGCGAGCAGGTCGTACGCCTTCCTCGTGGTCGTCGACGCGTCGTCGTTGCCCTGGTCCGTCGCGCCGAGCCGCAGCGCCAGCACCGGGAGGGCGAGCGCGGCCATGAGGACCACGGCGAGCGCGGCGATCGTACGCGGGCGCTTCTGGACGCCCGCCGACCAGCGCGCCGCGAGTCCGCTCGCCCGCTCCTGCTCGGGGCCCTGTGCGGCGAGCCGGCGGCGCTGACGGCGGCTGAGCACCCGGGGCCCGAGGAAGCCGAGCAGGGCCGGCAGGAGCGTGGTCGCCGCCAGGACGCTCAGCACCACCGTGAGGGAGGTGCCTATCACCACGCCGTCCAGGAAGCGCAGATTCGTCACCAGCATTCCGGCGAGCGCTATGCACACCGTGCCGCCCGCGAACAGCACCGCGCGGCCGGAGGTGTTGAGGGCGGTGACCGCCGACTGCTCGGGGTCCACGCCGCGCAGGATGCCGCGCCGGTGCCGGGTGACGATGAACAGCGCGTAGTCGATGCCGACGCCGAGGCCGATCAGGGTGGCGAGCAGCGGGGCCAGATCGGGGATGTCGGTGGCGTGGCTGAGCAGTTGGGTGGAGAAAAGGCCCGTGCCCACGCCGAAGACGGCCACGCCGATCGGCAGCAGCATCGCGAAGAGCGAGCCGAAGGCCAGGAACAGCACTACGGCGGCGGCCACGATGCCGACCATCTCCGCCAGGCCCGTCGGCGGCTCCTGCACCCGCTGGATCGCCTGGCCGCCGAGCTCCACCTGGAGACCGCCGCGTTCGGCGGCCTGTGCGGTGTCGACGACGTCCTGGACCAGGTCCTTGGGTACGGCGTTCGCCCGGTCCGTGAACGTGATCTGTGCGTACGCGATCCGTCCGTCACGGCTGACCTGCGCCGCGCCGCGGGGGCCGGAGTAGGGGCCGGTGACGTCGCCGACGCCCTTCATCCCCGCGATCTTCTCCAGCGCCGGCTGGATCCGGGACCGTACGTCCTGGTCCTTCACCGAGCCCGAGTCGACCTTCCACACCACCGTGTCGGTGTCGCCCGAGCTGTCCGGGAACGCCTTCTCCATCAGGTCGTACGCGCGCTTGGAGTCCGTGTCGGGAAGAGAGAAGACGTTCGCGTAGTCCGTCCCCGCCGTCGACGCCGAGTATCCCAGGCCGAACAGCGCCCCCACCCACACCAACAGGACCGCCAGCCGGTGCCGATAGCACCACCGTGCCCATGCCTCCACGTTCAAAGCTCCTTGATCGTCCGGTTCGTTCGGTCGGTCCCCCAGGTCCTGGGCAACAGGATCGGGGGCGCCACTCGCGTGTGGACATGGGACCGGCTCGACTCTCAAGGAACTCCAAAGCTGTGACCGGCCCCCGTTGTCGGTGGGCGTACGGATACTTGGGGCATGACGGCTCCAGGAACCGTGCTGGTCGTGGAGGACGAGCCGAGCATCTCGGACGTCCTCGCCATCGCCCTGCGCTACCACCGCTTCGAGGTGATGACGGCGGGCACCGTCCGCGAGGCCCTCGCGCTCGCCGAGCGCACCCGGCCCGACGCCGCGCTGCTCGACGTCATGCTGCCGGACGGGGACGGCCGCGCCCTGGGGCGCGAGCTGCGCGCCCGGCAGCCCGAGCTGGCTCTCGTCTTCCTCACCGCGCGCGACTCGCCCGCCGAGATAGTCGGCGCCCTCGCCTTCGGCGACGACTACATCACCAAGCCGTTCGACATCGACGTGGTCGTCGCCCGGATCGCCGCCGTGCTGCGCCGCACCCTCCCCCGAGCTCTCGACCCCGCCCGGGCAGGGGGCACCCCCATGGCCGACGTCATCCCGCAGCAGCCGCCGCTGCGCTACGGCGACCTGGAGCTGGACGAGACGACGTACTCGGTGCACCGCGCGGGCCGCACGGTCGAGCTGACCCCCACCGAGTACGCGCTGCTGCGGTTCCTGGTGCGCAACGGCGGCCGGATCGTGCCCAAGGAGCAACTCCTGCGCCACGTCTGGCAGTACGAGCACACCCCGGCCGAGTCGACCGTCGTCGAGACCTACATCAGCTATCTGCGGCGCAAGCTGGACACCCTGGGGCCCCCGGTGATCACCACCCGGCGGGGTGTCGGATACGGGCTGGCATGAGGCTCCCCCGGTTCCAACGGCCCCACGGGGTCCACTCCCTGCGCGGCAAGATGACCCTGGCGAACGTCGCGCTGCTCGCCGTCGGCATCATCGCGGCGACCGCGGTCAGCCTGATGGGGATGCGCCACTATCTGGTCGGCCAGGTGGACTCCGAGATGGTCAAGATGCGTGACTCGCTGGGCGGTTCGCGGCTCACCCTGCGCCAGATCGACTCGCTGAGCGTGCTCGGCGTGGTCCGCGACCGGATCGCGCCCACCGGGTCGGACGAGCAGCCGGCCCCGGACTCGATCTTCACCGCGGTCGACGGCCGGGGCGAGGCCATGACGCTCTTCGACATCAAACCCACCCTCGCCCAGCGCGGCCTCGCGGAGGCGGTGGACGATCCGCGGGCCCTCGCAGCGGACCCCGACCCGCACGATGTCACGGTGCACGGCGCCGCGTACCGTGTGACGGCGATCCGGCTCGCGGACGGTCACTACATCCTGCTCGCCACCTCCACCGACGCCCTGCACAAGGGCATAGCCAAGGCCCTGAAGCTCGACTTCGCCGTCGGCACCCTGCTGCTCGCGCTGCTGGGCTGTCTGACGATGTTCAGCGTCCGGCGGCGGCTGCGGCCCCTGGAGGACATGGTGGAAACTTCGTCGGCCATAGCCGAGGGCGACCTCACCCGGCGGGTGCCCTCCAGCCACCATCCGACCCAGGAGGTCGAGCAGCTGCGGGTCGCGCTCAACTCCATGCTGCACCAGGTGGAGTCGGCGTACCGGACGCGCGAGCGCAGTGCGGCCCAGCTGCGCCGGTTCGTCGCCGACGCCTCGCACGAGCTGCGCACCCCGCTGTCGGCGATACGCGGCTACCTCCAGCTCTACGACAAGGGCATGCTGACCGAGCCGGACGAGCGCAGACGTGCCTGGGACCGGGTGAACGCCGAGGCGGACCGCATGGGGCGGCTGGTCGACGAGCTGCTCACCCTCGCCCGCCTCGACCAGCGGCCCGAACTGCGCCTGCGGAACGTGGACCTGAGCCGCCTGGTGCGGGACGCGGCCGAGGACCTGCGGGTGCAGCAGCCGGACCGTCCGGTCACCGTGGCCGCCGACGGTTCCCTGCTGGTGCGGGCGGACGAGTCGGGGCTGCGGCAGGTGCTGGGCAATCTGGTGGCCAACGTGCGCATCCACACGCCCGCCGACGTGCCGGTGCGGCTGGGCGTGGAGCGGGAGGACGGGGTCGTCCGGGTGTGCGTCGCGGACGAGGGTCCGGGGCTGGCCGAGGAGGACGCGGCGCGGGTCTTCGACCGCTTCTTCCGTGCGGGCGGCGGCGCGGGCAGCGGGCTGGGCCTGGCGATCGTGCAGGGCGTCGTACAGGCGCACGGTGGCGAGGTCGCGGTGCTGACGGCTCCCGGGCAGGGTCTGGCGGTGACGGTGACCCTGCCGACCCGGGTGACCGGGGAACCGTGAGGCCGTAGGTCCCGGCCCGGGTCCACGGCTTCAGGTGTCGGCCACCACCAGCGCCCACACCGTCTTGCCGTGTCTGCCCCGGCTCCACACCCCCCAGGCTGCCGCGATGCTCTCCACGAGGTGCAGTCCGCGGCCCGTCTCGGCCCGGTCGCCCACCACCCGCAGCCGGGGCTCGAGGCGGCCCTCGTCGGAGACCTCTATCAGGCAGGAGCCGTCCGCGAGCGCCGTCACCGCGACCTCGAACTCCCGCTCGAGGTGGGGGTCCCCCCGGCTCGAAGAGCTTGGGGGAGGGCCGTGGCGTACGACGTTGGTGGCCAGCTCGGACACCAGCAGCACCGCGTCCTGCACCGCCGGGTCACCGGGACCGTGACCCCAGTCGGCCAGATGGTCCCGGACCCGGTGCCGGGCGAGTCCGACGGAAGCCGGATGCCGGGGCAGCCGGAAGGAGTTGCGTCTCAGCACATCTGCTCCTCACCCCATGCGCACCTCCGTCACAGGGTGCCGCCTCAGGTGTCTGCTCCGCGCCGTTCGGCCGTATGTTGCTGCGCACGCGACCGGATCGCGTCAGATCCAGGTCAGCCGCCACAGCCGGAACACACCGGTGCCGTCGGAGAGGTACTGGCCGCCGCCGACGTCCTCGCTGCTGACGACGTACTCCTTGCGCTGCCACAGCGGTATCAGCGGCACGTCGGCGGCCACGTCCGCCTGCAGGTTGCGGAAGTCCTGCGAGACGAGGCTGCGATCGGCGTACGTCTGGCTGTTCACGATGAGGTTGTCGACCAGCTTGTTGCTGTAGCCGGTGTGCATGGTGGAGCCGGTGCCGACCAGCGGGGCTGCGAAGGTGTCCGGGTCCGGGTAGTCGGCGACCCAGCCGACCGCGTACGCGTCGAGCTTGCCGGCCGCCCAGCGCTTCTGGAAGCCGGTCCACTCGTAACCCTGGACGTCCACTTTGAACAGGCCGCCGGCCTCCAGCTGCTGCTTCAGCTCCGCGGCCTCCTCCGCGCCCGCGCCGCGTCCCTTGCCGTAGCCGAAGGTGAAACGGACCGGGAGCTTGACGCCGGCCTCGATGAGCAGGGCCTTGGCCTTCGCGGTGCTCTGCTTCGGGTAGTCGTCGAAGAACGAGGTGGTGTGGCCGGTGATGCCGGTCGGGATCAGCGAGTACAGGGGGTCTACCGTGCCGTCGTACACCTTGGCGGCCAGCTGCTCGCGGTCGATCAGCCAGGCCATGGCCCGGCGGACGGCCACCTCGTGCAGCGGGGAGCCCGCGCGGGTGTTGAGGTAGAGGTTGCGGGTCTCGGAGCTGTCGGACTCCGTGACACGCTGGTCGGGGTCGCTCGCCGAGAGCCGGGACAGGACCTCCGGCGGCAGCGTCCGCGTGGCGACATTGACCTCCTTGGCCTTCCAGGCGCTGTTCAGCTTGGCCGAGTCGGCGTAGTAGCGCAGCCGGACGGGGCGGCCGGTGCCGCCGATGTCGCCCTTGTAGTGGGTGTTCGGCGTGAGGTCGGCCTGCCGGTCCTTGGTGTACCCGGTCAGCGTGTAGGGGCCGGTGCCGTCCGCCTCGGCGCCCCTGCGCAGGGCGTCGGCCGGGTATCTGGTCCGGTCGACGATCGAGCCGGCGCCGGTGGCCACCTTGAACGGGAAGGTGGCGTCCGCCGACGACAGATGGAAGGTGACCGTGTTGCCTTCGGCGCTCACCGAGTCGAGCGTGGACAGCAGGGACGCCGGGCCGACATCGGAATTGATCTTCTTCACCCGGTCGAAGGAGTACTTCACGTCCTCGCCGGTCACCGCGCGCCCGCTCGGGAACGTGAGCCCCTCGCGCAGCCTGCACTGATACGTCTGGAGTCCGGTCCCCACGAATGCGCAGCTCTGCGCCGCGTCGGGCACCGGCTCGACGCCGCCCGGTTCGAAGGTCAGCAACGACTGGAAGACGTTGCTGAACAAGGCCCAGGAACCGGCGTCGTAGGCACCGGCCGGGTCGAGCGATGTGACGGCGTCCGTGGTGCCTACCGTGATGGTTCTGCCGGCGTTCCCCTGCGACGGCAACAGCTGCCAGCCGCCCAGTCCCACGGCCGCAAGCACGAGAAGCGTCGCGAGAATCCGCATGCGAACAGATCGCATGGTGGTGCCCTCCCCAGGACCCAGCCCGGCCCTACCCAAGGCCAGCACAAAATGCCACTCCCCTTAGTGGCGCGGCTCACCTAATCACACGTGTTTCAACCGGGGGAAGAACAATCTGACGAGATGAGAAAGAACTTACCGGGCGCTTGTTTCCTGCGAATTTCACAGCGTCTTCACAGTCACGTCGCGCGCATGCGGGTCATGCCTGCCTCGACGCCAGTTCGATCACAGTGATGTCCGACGGCGCGCCGACCCGGGTCGGTGGCCCCCAGGCGCCCGCTCCCCGGGACACGTACAACTGCGTGTCGCCGTAGCGGTCCAGGCCCGCGACGGTCGGGTTGGCGGCGGCCGCGACGAAGTTGCCGGGCCAGAGCTGCCCGCCGTGGGTGTGGCCGGAGAGCTGGAGGTCCACGTGGTGCTTCACGGCCTCGTGGATCTGGACCGGCTGATGGGCCAGCAGGACGACGGCGCGTGAGGTGTCGCGGTCTCCGAGCGCCCTGGCGAAGTCGGGGCCCCGGCCCTCGCTCTCCCCCGCCAGGTCGTTGACGCCGGCCAGGTCGAAGGCGGGCAGTTCGGTGCGGGCGTTCTCCAGCGGGTGCAGCCCGAGCCGCCGCACCTCCTCGACCCACTGCTCGGCGCCGGAGAAGTACTCGTGGTTCCCGGTGACGAAGTACGCCCCGTGCCGCGCGCTCAGCCGGGCCAGCTCGGCGGCCGCCGGGCCGAGGTCCTTCACGCTTCCGTCGACGAGATCGCCGACGACCGCGATCAGGTCGGGCTGGGTCGCGTTGATCGTGTCGACGACCTTCTGCGCGAAGCCCCGGCCGAGGACGGGGCCCAGGTGGATGTCGCTGACGACGGCGATCCTGAATCCGTGCGCGGACCGCGGGAGTTTGGCCAGCGGGACCGTGACGTGCTTCACGCTCGGGCCGCGCAGCACGCCGTACGTCCCGTATCCGACGGTCGCGACGGCGGCGGTCGCGGCGGCTCCGCCCACGACGCGCGAGACGAAGAGGCGGCGGGTGAAGTCGGAGGGTTCGGGGGCGGAGCTCCCGGGAGTGGTCCCGGCGGCGGGCCCGGCGGCCTGGGGCGGGGTCGCCGAAGGGGCGTTCGTCTCGCCGAGGGCCGTGCCCTCGGCCGACGCGGCGACGCTCGCGGTCTCGGGCTCCGGTGCTTCGGCCGCGGGTGCCCGTGCGGGTGCTCGCTTCTCCATGAGCCGTCGCAGCAGTGGCCGTACGGCCTCTCCGGCCACCACCGCCAGCATCAGGTAGAGCCACAGCGCCATCCACAGGAAGCCGGGCCAGGCCAGGGTGCGCTGGAGCCAGAAGGGGGCGCCGGAGCGCTCGGCCACCAGCGCTGTGATCATCAGCGTCGGACCGGCGACGAAGACACCCGTGCCCACGCGGCGGGCCGGCCCCGCGCCGCGGGTCGTGTCGCGGACCAGACGGCGCCAGAGGTACCGGTGCAGCCCGGCCACGACGGCCAGGACGGCCAGGGCGACCAGGACGAAGACGATGACCAAGCTGCCGTATCCCCCGCTATGACGTCCGGCGCAGTGCGCGCAGTCCGCGCAACCCGATGACCCCGATGACCGTCCCCAATACAAAGGAAACGACAGCCAGCAGCAGGTGCACCCAGAAGTAGGCCGTCGGGTGGCCGTCGTCGAACGCGAGTCCGCTGCTGTCCTTGATCAGATTCTTGACGAAAGTGACCCAGATGACCCAGCTCCACACCCCGAAGGCGAGCAGGAACCAGGAGACCGGGCGGCTGAGCTTCATGCCACCAGTATCGCCGCCGGCCGTCCGGATCCGCGCCCGGGGTGGGAGGGCGCGCGGGACTTCGCGACTCGCTGCAGGTACGTTCTCGACCGTGCCCGCACCCAAGAAGACCGGCAAGCGATCCTTGCTGGTCGCTTCCGCCACCTTGCTGTCCCTTTCGCTCACCGTGCCCGCCGCCCTCGCGGCCCCGAGCCCGTCGACGAGCCCGTCCGCCACTCCCCCGGCGCACATGTCGTCGGTCGGCGGTGCCCGCCTCGGCCGGGCCGGTACCCAGGTCAACCTGGCCGACGGCGTCCCCGTGCTGCCCAAGGACCTCACCGCGCGCTCCTGGATCGTCGCCGACGCCGAGTCCGGCGAGGTGCTCGCCGCGCACAACGCGCACTGGCAACTGCCCCCGGCGAGCACCCTGAAGATGCTGTTCGCCGACACGGTCCTGCCGAGGTTCCCCAAGTCGACGAAGCACAAGGTGGTGCCGTCCGACATGGCGGGCATCGGCGCCGGTTCCAGCATGGTCGGGATAAAGGAGAACGAGACCTACACGGTCCACGACCTGTGGCTCGGCGTCTTCCTGCGCTCCGGCAACGACGCCGTGCACGTGCTGTCCGCGATGAACGGCGGCGTCGAGCAGACCGTGCAGGACATGCAGGCGCACGCCGAGGAACTGCAGGCGCTCGACACGCACGTGATCAGCCCCGACGGCTACGACGCGAAGGGACAGGTCTCGTCGGCGTACGACCTGACGCTGTTCGCCCGTTCGGGGCTGCAGAAGAAGGACTTCCGCGAGTACTGCTCGACCGTGCGGGCGGCGTTCCCGGGCGGGACGACCAAGAAGAAGGGCAAGTCCGTCCGCGAGTCCTTCGAGATCCAGAACACCAACCGGCTGCTCAGCGGAGACAGTGACATCCCGGTCTACCAGGGCATCGCCGGTGTGAAGAACGGCAACACCACCAACGCGGGCGCGACCTTCACCGGAGTCGCCGAGCGCAACGGCCGGGTGCTGCTGGTCACCGTCATGAAGCCGGAGAAGAACGAGCACAACGAGGTCTACAAGGAGACCGCCAAGCTCTTCGACTGGGGCTTCAAAGCGGCCGGCAAGGTCACGCCGGTGGGCGCGCTGGTGGCCCCGAAGAGCGCCGTGCAGTCCAGCGCCAAGCCGGGCGCCACGGCCTCCTCCGGTGAGACGGGCGGTGCCGGGAGCGGCGGTTCGTCCTCGAAGTCGGTGGCGAGCGCCTCCTCCGGGAGCGGCGTCGGCGTCGCGCTGGCGATCACCGCCGGCCTGCTGGCGCTGCTGGCGGGCGGGGTGTTCCTGGTCAACCGCCGGTGGCCGCTGCCGGATCTGGTGCGCCGCCGGTCGTCTCGTCCGTGAGCTCCGTCTCCTCGCTCTCCGTCGCCGTCCAGGCGGCGGAGAACAGGACCAGCTTCGAGGTGAAGTTGATCCACAGCAGCAGGGCCACGGGGACACCGAAAGCGCCGTACATGCTCTTCGTGGCGACGCCCTGGATATAGCCGCTGAGCAGCAGTTTCAGGAGCTCGAAGCCGACCGCGCCGATCAGCGCCGCGACGAGCAGGCGGCGGCGCGGCGGCTCGACGCCGGGCAGCAGGGTCAGGACGTAGAGCAGCAGCAGGAAGTCGGCGAGGACGGCGACGGCGAACGCGGCGGTCCGCAGCAGGACGCTGCCCCAGCTCGCGCGGTCGATGCCGAGCTGGTCGCTGATCCAGCCCACCATGGCGGAGGCGACGGTGGAGACGGCGAGGGTGGTCAGCACCGCGCCGCCGAAGCCGACCAGGACCCCCGCGTCCTTGGCCTTGCGCAGCAAGGGGTTCTCCTCGCTGTCCGGCAGTTCCCACACCGCGCGCAGGCAGTCGCGCATCTGGCCGACCCAGCCGATGCCGGTCAGCAGCAGAAAGGCGCCGGCGATGAGTCCGACCGTGCCGGCGTTCTGGACCAGGGCGTGGATGTCGAGCTGGTCGGAGATGCCCGGCACCTGATCGGCGATCTTGTTCTGGAGATCCCGCTGCTGCGACTCGCTCAGGGTGGCGGCGGCGATCGTGGCGGCCACGGTCAGCAGCGGGAACAGCGCGATGAAGCTGATGAAGGTCATCGCGGCGGCCAGCCGGGTCCACTTCACCCGGTCCAGGCGCTCGTACGACCGCCACGCGTGCGTGGCCGTCAGGCGCGTGACGAGCGGCCCGATTACGGGAAGTTTCTTCAGCCAGTCCATGATCCGACTCTGCCCTCGTTGCGGAACACCAATGTCCGAGTACCCCAGAACCGCAGGACAGTGGCGAGCGCCATGCCGATTCCCGCCCCGGAGACGGTGTCGGCGCGCTGCGAGGTGAGGCCGAGGCCGTAGTGGCTGATGGCGAGGCACAGGAGCTGGACCAGGGCGCCCGCGATGTTCACGGCGACGAAGACGGCGTACGGGCGCACGCCCTGCGGCTGTGTGTGCCGGTACGTGCCGAGCGCGTTGCCGGTGTACGCGACCGTGCAGCCCGCGACGAAGGACAGGGACTTGGCGGTGAGCGGGTCCAGGGCGACCGGGCCGCGCAGACCGGTGAAGAGGGCGAGGTCGGTGACGTAGGCGAGGAGCCCCACGGTGGCGAAACCCAGCATCTCGGCCCGCTGCGCCCGGGTCACCAATTCGCCACCGCCAGGCCGTACATCGCCAGCCAGGCCAACCCGATCAGAGCCAGGGCCCGGTCGTGCAGGACCACGTCCTCGGGCTCGCCCGCGGTGCCGCGGTCGGCGAAGACGGCGTACCTGAGGATCGCGAGGATGAAGGCGACCATCGACAGCTGCCGCCAGGGCAGCACGCTCGCGTGCGGCACACCGCCCTCTTCCAGGGCCCACATGCAGTAGGCGAGGACCGCGACACCGGCCGCGAGCTGCCAGACGAAGCGGAGGTAGCCGGTGGTGTACTCGGTGAGCAACGCACGCGTGGCGCCCGCTTTTCCGGCCATCTGCAGGGCTTCGGAGTAGCGCTTGGCCGACACCATGAACAGCGCCCCGAAGCCCGTGGTGATCAGGAACCAGCGGGACAGCGGGATGCCGAGCGCGACCCCGCCGATCATCGCCCGCATCAGGAAGCCGGTGGTGACGACGACGAGGTCGACCACCAGGACGTGCTTGAGGCTGACGCAGTACGCCAGTTGTACGCCGATGTAGGCCGTCAGGAGGGCCGCGACGACGGGTGAGGTCAGCCAGGCCGCGGCGGCCGGCGCGAGGACGGCCAGGGCGCCTCCGGCGGCGTACGCGACGGGCACCGGGACCTGTCCGGCGGCGACCGGGCGGCGGCACTTGGAGGGGTGGGCGCGGTCGGCCGCGGCGTCGCGGGCGTCGTTGATCAGATAGACGGCGGCGGCGCAGCCGGTGAACAGGACGAAGACCAGGCCGACCTGGACGAGGGCATGCCGGGAGAAGAGCTGCCCGGCGGCGGCCGGGGCGGCGACCACGAGGGTGTTCTTCACCCACTGCTTGGGGCGGGTGGTCTTCAGCAGGCCGGTGAGGAGGGTGACCGTGCGCACGCGTGCGGGTGGCTCGTGGTGGGCGCGCTCCTCCAGGAGCGCGGATTGCCCGGTGTGCGCGGGACCCGGGGCGGGCCCGGGCTGGGAGGCGGGCACACCGTTCGTGAGGGGCGCCGTCTCAGTCATGGGCGCGCCCCCTCATCCAGCGCGCTCCGAGCCGGGCCGTGAGCGTGCCCAGCGCCGCGCCGGCGGCCACGTCCGTCGGGTAGTGGACGCCGACGACCAGACGGGAGAGACACATGGCGGCGGCGAGCGGCGCGATCCCGTAGGTCCCCAGCGCCCCGAAGGCGACGGCGGCGGCAGCGGAGGAGGAGGCGTGGGAGCTCGGGAAGGAGTGCCGGCCCGCGGTGCGCACCAGGGGCTCGACGTGCGAGGGGCGCGCACGGCGCACGAGCCGCTTCAGGCCCATGCTGGCAAGGTGCGCGCCCGCGACGAGCGCCGTGCCGCGCAACCAGGAGCCGCGCCGGTTGCCGTCCACGGCGGCTCCGACGAGTCCCGTCCCGAGCCACAGCGCGCCGTGCTCGCCGGCGAGGGACAGGCCGCGTGCGGCGGACGCGACGCGCGGATGGGTGCCGCAGGCATGCAGTGCGGAAAGGATTCTGTGGTCCAGGTCGTCGAAGTCGTCCATGTGGACTCACTGTTCACGTCGACCGTCGTCATCACTACGATCATATTGTGCGACATACCATTAATCACCCATTTCGGGGATGGGGGTAATGTTCCATAACCAATCGCCCATATAAGGGCGATACGGTCACCGCCATGTCCGAAGACACGGTGTCCGTCACCGGTTGGGGCCGTACCGCCCCCACCGCCGCCCGGCTGATCCGCCCGCGGAGCTACGAGGAGGCCGTGGCCGCCGTCCGGGAGTGCGGGGCCCGGGGAGGCATCGCGCGGGGACTGGGGCGGGCGTACGGGGACGCCGCGCAGAACGCCGGCGGGTCCGTCATCGACATGACGGGTCTCGACCGCATCCACGCCATCGACGCCGACGGCGGCACCGTGCTGTGCGACGCGGGCGTCTCCCTGCACCGGCTGATGGAGGTGCTGCTGCCGCTCGGCTGGTTCGTGCCGGTGACGCCGGGCACCCGTCAGGTCACGGTCGGCGGGGCGATCGGCGCCGACATCCACGGCAAGAACCACCATGTCTCCGGCTCCTTCTCCCGCCACGTGCTGTCGTTCGAACTCCTCACGGCCGACGGCGAGATCCACGCGGTCGGCCGCGGCACACCTCTGTTCGACGCGACCGCGGGCGGCATGGGCCTGACCGGGGTGATCCTCACGGCCACCATGCGGCTGCTGCCGGTCGAGACGTCGTACATGGCGGTCGACACCGAACGCACCACCGACCTCGACGACCTGATGACCCGTCTGACGGCCACCGACCACCGCTACCGCTACTCGGTCGCCTGGATCGACCTGCTGGCCCGCGGCGCGGCGACCGGGCGCGCGGTGCTCACCCGCGGCGACCACGCGCCCCGGCAGGCCCTGCGCAAGGGCACACGCGCGTGGCGCCGCCCGCTGTCCTTCCGCCCCCGGCAGCTCCCGGCCGCCCCCGCCCTCGTCCCGGACGGGCTGCTCGGCCGTACCTCCGTGGGACTGTTCAACGAGCTCTGGTACCGGAAGGCGCCCCGCGCGCGCAGCGGTGAACTCCAGCGGATCTCCGCCTTCTTCCACCCCCTGGACGGAGTGCCGCACTGGAACCGGATCTACGGCCGCGGCGGCCTCGTCCAGTACCAGTTCGTCGTCGGACACGGCCAGGAGGAGGCCCTGCGCCGGATCGTCCGCCGTATCTCCGGGCGCCGCTGCCCCTCCTTCCTGGCCGTCCTCAAGCGCTTCGGGGACGCCGACCCCGGCTGGCTCTCCTTTCCGGTGCCCGGTTGGACTCTCGCCCTGGACATCCCGGCCGCCCTGCCCGGCCTCGGCGCGTTCCTCGACGAGCTCGACGAGGAGGTCGCCGCGGCCGGCGGACGCGTCTACCTCGCCAAGGACTCCCGGCTGCGCCCGGACCTGCTCGCCGCGATGTATCCCCGGCTCGCCGACTTCCGGGCCCTGCGCGCGGAACTGGACCCGGGCGGTCTCTTCGTCTCGGACCTCGCCCGGCGTCTCGGCCTCTGAGCCCCACTCCAGCCGTTCCGATCCCCCAAGGAGCTGTCGTGAAGGACGCCTTCGGCATCCCCCAGTCCGTGCTCGTCCTCGGCGGCACGTCCGAGATCGCCCTGGCCACCGTGCGCCGGCTCGTCGCCCGCCGCACCCGCACGGTGTGGCTCGCGGGCCGCCCCTCGACCGCCCTGGAGGAGGCCGCCGAGGGCCTGCGCTCCCAGGGGGCGAACGTCCGCGCCGTCGCCTTCGACGCGCTCGACCCCGAGTCCCACGAGACCGTGCTCGGCAAGGTCTTCGCCGAGGGCGACATCGACATGGTGCTGCTCGCCTTCGGGATCCTCGGCGACCAGGCGCGCGACGAGCGGGAACCGATGAGCGCCGTGCGCGTCGCCCAGACCAACTACACGGGCGCGGTGTCGGCGGGTCTGGTGTGCGCGCGGGCCCTCCAGTCCCAAGGGCACGGCTCCCTGGTGGTGCTGTCCTCGGTCGCCGGTGAGCGCGCCCGCCGCTCGAACTTCATCTACGGCTCCAGCAAGGCCGGCCTCGACGCCTTCACCCAGGGCCTCGGCGACGCGCTGCACGGCACCGGGGTCCACGTCATGGTCGTACGCCCCGGCTTCGTACGCTCCAGGATGACGGCCGGTCTCGAGGAGGCGCCGATGTCCACCACGCCGGAGGAGGTCGCCACGGCCATCGAGCTCGGGCTGCGGCGGCGCACGGAGACGGTGTGGGTGCCGGGGATGCTGCGCCTGGTCATGTCGGCCCTGCGGCACGCGCCCCGGGCGGTGTTCCGCCGGCTGCCGATCTAGCCCGGCAGCGCCCCAAAGGAGCGCGGGGAACTGCGCGACCAGCCGGCACAGCGCCGCAGACAACCGACGACCATCGCGGCACCCCCAACAAACCACTCAGCGGCCAAATACGGGCACCGCCAACGCCATGCCCTGTCATCCCGGCCCTGCGACACGCGCCCCAAAGGGGCGCGGGGAACTGCGCGACCAGCCAGGACAGCGCCGCAGACAACCGACGGCACATGTCGGCACTTACAGCGGAGCGCCGAGCGGAGCGCTCAGCGGCTGGCGATCGTCCCGCGTTCCACGTCCGCGTGTCCGGCCTGCGGCGGCACCACGGAGCCGCCGAAGGTGAACTCGCGGAGCTTGCGCCACACACCGTCGGGGCCCTGTTCGTAGAGCGCGAAGCCCGTGCAGGGCCACTCGGCGTCGTAGTCGGCGAGTTCCTCGAAGGCGCGGTCCATCGCGGCGTCGTCGATGCCGTGCGCCACCGTGACGTGCGGGTGGTACGGGAACTGCAGCTCGCGCGCCACGGGACCGGAGGCGTCCCGGACCCGCTTCTGCAGCAGCGCGCAGGCCTCGGCGCCCTGGACGACCTTCATGTACACCACCGGCGACAGGGGCCGGAAGGTGCCGGTGCCGGACAGCCGCATCGGGAAGGGGCGGCCTGCCGCGGCGACCTCGGTCAGATACGCCTCGATGACCGGCAGCTCGGTGGCGTCGACCTCCGTCGGCGGCAGCAGCGTGACGTGAGTGGGGATGCCGTGAGCCGCGGGGTCGCCGAAGCCCGCGCGCCGCTCCTGGAGCAGGCTGCCGTGAGGCTCCGGGACCGCGATCGACACGCCGATCGTTACGGTCCCCACGTCGTCTCCTGTCGTCGTGTCCGGTGCGCTGCCGGATGCGCTGTCGAGTGAGGTGTCTGGTTCGTACTCAGCCGTCCGGCTATCGACTGTAAGGCCACGGCTGTGCTGTGGGCAGGCGCAGCCGGAGTGATGTGCAGCGCTCTGCCCAGTGGTACGTATGTGCGGTCGTACGCCTCAGTGCTTGGCCGGCAGGAAGCCCACGCGGTCGTACGCCTGGGAGAGGGTCTCCGCGGCGACGGCCCGCGCCTTCTCCGCGCCCTTGGCCAGGATCGAGTCGAGCGTCTCGGGGTCGTCCAGATACTGCTGGGTGCGCTCCCGGAACGGGGTCACGAACTCGACCATCACCTCGGCGAGGTCGGTCTTGAGCGCACCGTAGCCCTTGCCCTCGTACTTCTCTTCCAGATCGGTGATACCCGCACCGGTGAGCGTCGAATAGATCGTGAGCAGATTGCTCACGCCCGGCTTGTTCTCGGCGTCGAAGCGGACCACGGTGTCCGTGTCGGTGACGGCGCTCTTGACCTTCTTCGCGGTGGTCTTCGGCTCGTCGAGGAGATTGATGAGGCCCTTCGGCGTGGACGCCGACTTGCTCATCTTGATCGACGGGTCCTGGAGGTCGAAGATCTTCGCCGTCTCCTTGAGGATGTACGGCTTCGGGACGGTGAAGGTCTGGCCGAAGCGGCCGTTGAAGCGCTCGGCGAGGTCACGGGTGAGCTCGACGTGCTGGCGCTGGTCCTCGCCGACCGGAACCTCGTTGGCCTGGTACAGCAGGATGTCCGCGACCTGCAGGATCGGGTACGTGAACAGGCCGACGGAGGCGCGGTCGGCACCCTGCCTGGCGGCCTTGTCCTTGAACTGGGTCATGCGGGAGGCCTCGCCGAAGCCGGTGAGGCAGTTCATGATCCAGGCGAGCTGGGCGTGCTCGGGCACGTGGCTCTGGACGAAGAGCGTGCAGCGATCCGGGTCGAGGCCGGCGGCCAGGAGCTGGGCGGCGGCCAGCCGGGTGTTCGCGCGCAGCTCCGCGGGGTCCTGCGGGATCGTGATCGCGTGCAGGTCGACGACCATGTAGAACGCGTCGTGGGACTCCTGCAGGGCCACCCACTGACGGACGGCGCCGAGGTAGTTGCCGAGGTGGAACGAGCCTGCGGTGGGCTGGATTCCGGAGAGCACGCGGGGACGATCAGAGGCCATGCTCATCATTCTCTCAGAGCGCGGCCGCCACCCGGAACGGGTCCCGGGCAGCCGCGGGGGCTGCCCGGGGTACCGGTGTCAGCCGAGGTCGATCTCCGGGTACAGCGGGAAGCCCGCCACCAGGTCCGTCGCCCGCTGGGCGATCTCCTCCGCGATCTTCGGGTCCAGGACGTGGGCCGCCTTGGACGGAGCGCCCGACTTGGTGGTGCCCGCCTCCGCCGTGGTCAGGACGCGGTCGATCAGGCCCGCGACCTCGTCCATCTCGGCCGTGCCGAGGCCGCGCGTGGTCAGCGCCGGGGTGCCGATGCGGATGCCCGAGGTGTACCAGGCACCGTTGGGGTCGGCCGGGATCGCGTTGCGGTTGGTGACGATGCCGGACTCGAGGAGGGCGGCCTCGGCCTGGCGGCCGGTGAGGCCGTAGGACGTGGCCACGTCGATCAGGTTGAGGTGGTTGTCCGTGCCGCCGGTGACCAGGGTGGCGCCGCGGCGCATCAGGCCCTCGGCCAGCGCCCGGGAGTTGTCCACGATCCGCTGGGCGTAGTCCTGGAAGGAGGGCTGACGGGCCTCGGCGAAGGCGACGGCCTTGGCGGCCATGACGTGCGGGAGCGGGCCGCCGAGGACCATCGGGCAGCCGCGGTCGACCTGGTCCTTGAGGGAGTCGTCGCACAGGACCATGCCGCCGCGCGGGCCGCGCAGCGACTTGTGGGTGGTCGTGGTCACGATCTGGGCGTGCGGGACCGGGTCGAAGTCGCCGGTCAGGACCTTGCCCGCGACCAGGCCCGCGAAGTGGGCCATGTCGACCATGAGCGTCGCGCCGACCTCGTCGGCGATCTCACGCATGATCCGGAAGTTCACCAGGCGGGGGTAGGCCGAATAGCCCGCCACGATGATCAGGGGCTTGAACTCGCGGGCCGACGCGCGCAGCGCCTCGTAGTCGATCAGGCCCGTGGCCGGGTCGGTGCCGTAGGAACGCTGGTCGAACATCTTGCCGGAGATGTTCGGGCGGAAGCCGTGGGTGAGGTGGCCGCCGGCGTCCAGGGACATGCCGAGCATGCGCTGGTTGCCGAAGGCCTGGCGGAGCTCGGCCCAGTCGGCCTCGGAGAGGTCGTTGACCTGGCGGACGCCGGCCTTCTCCAGGGCGGGGGCCTCGACACGCTGGGCGAGGACGGCCCAGAAGGCGACGAGGTTGGCGTCGATGCCGGAGTGCGGCTGGACGTAGGCGTGGCGGGCGCCGAAGAGCTCCTTGGCGTGCTCGGCGGCGAGGGACTCGACGGTGTCGACATTGCGGCAGCCGGCGTAGAAGCGGCGGCCGACGGTGCCCTCGGCGTACTTGTCGCTGAACCAGTTGCCCATGGCCAGCAGGGTGGCCGGGGAGGCGTAGTTCTCGGAGGCGATCAGCTTGAGCATCTCGCGCTGGTCGGCGACCTCCTGCCCGATGGCGTCGGCGACGCGCGGCTCGACGGCGCGGATCACGTCGAGGGCGGCTCGGAAGGCCGTCGACTCGGTGGAGAGAGGCGCAGGATTGACAGAATTCTCGGGCATCGGGGACCTCCGGACGTGACATTCGGCGTACTCGGCTCGGCCCAGGCGCACGGCACTGTTTCCCGCTCGGGCCGCTCCCCGATGGTCGGTCCCATCCCAGCGCGCCAGTTACGGCCCGCTGGTCAGCCTACCGGGCGCGTCGGATTCGGCAGGTCCCACGTCCACCATGCGAGCGAGGATAAGAAGGGGGCGAAACCGACTCTCTGGCCCTCTGGAGATCCCGTGAACGCTACGGAGACGCTCATCGCCGCCGCCGACGCCCACAGTGCGCACAACTACCACCCGCTGCCGGTGGTCGTGGCCACCGCGGACGGCGCCTGGATGACGGATGTCGAGGGGAGGCGGTATCTCGATCTGCTGGCCGGGTATTCGGCGCTGAACTTCGGGCACGGGCACCCGCGGCTGGTGGCGGCGGCCAAGGCGCAGCTGGAGCGGGTGACGCTGACGTCCCGGGCCTTCCATCACGACCGGTTCGCCGCGTTCTGCACCGAGCTGGCGCAGCTGTGCGGCATGGACATGGTGCTCCCGATGAACACGGGCGTGGAGGCCGTGGAGACCGCGGTGAAGACGGCCCGGAAGTGGGGCTACCGGGTCAAGGGGGTGCCCGCGGAGATGGCGAAGATCGTGGTCGCCGGCGGCAACTTCCACGGCCGTACGACGACCGTGATCAGCTTCTCCACGGACCCGGAGGCACGGGCGGACTTCGGGCCGTACACCCCGGGCTTCGAGATCGTGCCCTACGGGGACCTGACCGCGATGCGGGACGCGCTCACCGAGAACACGGCCGCCGTGCTGCTGGAACCGATCCAGGGCGAGACGGGGGTGATCGTGCCGCCGGAGGGCTATCTGCCGGCGGTGCGGGAACTGACGCGGGAACGGAACGTCCTGTTCATCGCGGACGAGATCCAGTCGGGGCTGGGCCGGACCGGGCGGACCTTCGCCTGCGAGCACGAGGGCGTCGTACCGGACATGTATGTGCTCGGGAAGGCGCTGGGCGGCGGGATCCTGCCGGTGTCGGCGGTGGTGTCGAGCGCGGAGGTGCTGGGGGTGTTCCAGCCGGGCGAGCACGGGTCGACGTTCGGCGGGAATCCGCTGGCCTGTGCGGTGGCGCTGGAGGTGATCGCGATGCTGCGGACGGGCGAGTACCAGGCGCGGTCCGCGGAGCTCGGCGCGCATCTGCACCGCGAGCTCGGCGCGCTGCTCGGCACCGGAAAGGTCACTCAGGTGCGGGGGCGCGGGCTGTGGGCCGGGGTCGACATCGCCCGGCGGGCCGGGACGGGGCGGCAGGTGTCGGAGCAGCTCATGGACCGGGGTGTCCTGGTGAAGGACACCCACGGCGCCACGATCCGGATCGCCCCGCCGCTGGTGATCGGCAAGGAGGACCTGGACTGGGGCCTCGACCAGTTGCGTGGCGTGCTGGGTGCTTGAGGGATCACGTGCCGGGCGTGTGGAGGATCACGTGCCGGGCGTCTGAAGGATCACATGGGGCAGGAAGCGGGCGTACTCGTCCGTGATCAGGCCCGAGGACTCGCGGATGCCCAGTCCGGCGGACTCGTCCTCGACGACCCAGGCGCCGAGGACGACGTGGTTGCCGTCGAAGGCGGGGAGCGGGGCCAGCTGCTGGTAGCAGCAGGCCTCCTCGCGTACGACGGGCTCCGTGCCGGGCTCGTGGACGGTCACGCCGGCGCCCTCCCGTCCCAGGAGGGGCTTGGCGACGTAGCCGGTGGTGGCGGCGAGCTCGCGCGGGCCGTCGAGGTAGGAGGGCAGGAGGTTGGGGTGGCCGGGGTACAGCTCCCAGAGGATCGCCAGGAGCGCCTTGTTGCTCAGCAGCATCTTCCAGGCGGGCTCGATCCACAGGGTGCTGCCGGTGCCGCCGCCGTTGTCGAGGGTGTCGAGGACATGGCCGGCGAAGGCGTCGGTGGTGAGCCACTCCCAGGGATAGAGCTTGAAGCAACTGCGGATGAAGTGCAGCCGGTTGTCGACGAAGCGGCCCGAGAGCGGGTCCCAGCCGATCTCCTCCATGGAGATCCAGTCGGTGTCCACTCCGGCCTGCTCCGCGGTCTCCTTCAGATAGGCGACGGTCATCAGGTCCTCGCCCAGCTCGTCCTCGCAGGAGTGCGCGAAGTACAGGGGACTGCCGGGCGGGAGGAGGGCGGCCTGCTTCTTCCAGGCTGCGACGAGGCGCTCGTGGAGCGAGTTCCACTGGTCGGCGCCGGGGAAGCGGTCCTCCATCCAGAACCACTGGGGTGAGGCGGCCTCGACCAGGGAGGTGGGGGTGTCGGCGTTGTACTCCAGGAGCTTCGCCGGGCCCGCGCCGTCGTAGCGGAGGTCGAAGCGGCCGTAGACGGAGGGCAGTTCGGCGCGCCGCCGCCAGGCCTCGGCGACCGCCTGCGCGACCCGCGGGTCGGTGATCCCGAGGTCGGCGAGGCGGCCGGTGGTGACGATGTGGTCCGCGGCCGCCAGGCACATGCGGTGCAGTTCCTCGACGGTCTCCTCCAGCGCCTCGACCTCGTCGAGCGTGAAGGCGTAGTACGCGCTCTCGTCCCAGTACGGGCGCAGCGAGCCGTCGGCCTGGCGGGTGAGCGGGTAGATCAGTCCCTGTTCCTCGACGGTCCGCTGCCAGCCGGGGCGGGGTTCGATCGTGCGGCGTTCCATGTCACGTGCCTCGTTCAGCCGCCGGAGCTGCCCTTGCCGCCGCCGAAGCCGCCGCGATGGACGCCGCTGTGGTGGCTGTCGTCGTCCGAGGAGCCGCCGCCCGAGCCCTTGCCGGGCCTGGTGAAGGAGCCGCCGTCCACCCAGCCGTCCTTCTTCTTGCCGCCGTAGTACCAGCCGCCGTTGACGGAGACCTTGGTGACCCTGGTGGACCTGCCGACCTTGGTGGACCCGGTGGACTTGCAGTTCTTGTCGGAGACGACCTTGTAGCCCTTGGCGAGGTTGTAGCTGTCGCGGTCCACACAGCGCTTGTCCGGTTCGGACGAGCAGGCGGTGAGGGCCGCCGCGAGGAGGCCCATGCCGCCGAGGACGACGGTTCCGGAGCGCAGTTGCCGGCGCGTGCTGGCCATGTTCGTGTGTCCCCCGTTGGCTGCTTCCTTGTTGCTGTCCGGTCAGCCTAGAGATCGGTGCGGGCGGCACCCCGGGGACCCCCCGGGTTTTCCCGCTCCCCTACAGTCGCTTTGTGCTCTTTGGAATGCTGTGCGCCCTCGGCGCGGCGGTCTGCTTCGGTACGGCGACGGTGTTGCAGGCGATGGCCACGCGGGAGGCCGCTGACACGGGTGGGGGCGGGGACGCCGCGCTGCTGCTCCGCGCCCTGCGGCAGTGGCGGTATCTGGCCGGGCTGGCGCTGGACGGGCTCGGCTTCCTGCTGCAGATCGCGGCGCTGCGGTCGATCCCCATCTATGCGGTCGGCGCGGCCCTCGCGTCCAGTCTCGCCGTGACGGCGGTGGTCGCGGCGAAGCTGCTGCGGGTGCGCCTGAGCGGGGTGGAGTGGGGTGCGGTCGCGGTGGTGTGCGCCGGGCTGGCGATGCTCGGTCTGGCGTCCGGGACGGAGGGGGACCGGGGCGGTTCGGCGGCGCTGAAGTACGCGATGCTGGGGACGGCGGTGGGCGTGCTGCTGCTCGGGACGGTCGGCGGGCGGCTGCCGGGCCGCGGGCGGGCGCTGCTGCTCGGGCTGGGGGCCGGGTTCGGATTCGGGGTGGTGGAGGTGGCGGTGCGGTTGATCGACTCGCTGAAGCCGTCCGATCTGCTCACCAACCCCGCCACCTACGCCCTGCTCCTCGGCGGCGGCGCCGCGTTCCTGCTGCTGACGTCGGCCCTGCAGCGCGGTTCGGTGACGACAGCCACCGCGGGGATAGTGATCGGGGAGACGATCGGCCCGGCGGCGGTGGGCGTGGTGTGGCTCGGGGACCGCACGCGGGAGGGGCTGACCTGGCTGGCGGTGCTGGGCTTCGTGGTGGCGGTGGCGGGCGCGCTGCTGCTGGCGCGCTTCGGCGAGGCCCCGACGGCGAACCCCGCCCCGGTCGCCGAACCGACCCGGCCGCGCTCCTGACGCCCCTGGGTCTGGCCCAGGGCGCGGACCGGCGGCAATGGCTGCCGTACCGCGCCCGGCCCGTCACGGCAGCACCTGGCACAACGCCTCCAGCGTCCCAGCCCACGCATGGTCCGGCGGTGTCCCGTAGCCGACGACCAGGGCGTCCAGCGGCTCGGTCGTGGCCCGGGGGTGGCGGTAGAAGGCGAGGCCGTGCAGGGCGAGGCGCTGCCAGGCGGCTGCCTGGACGACCGACGGCTCGGTGCCGGGCGGCAGCCGCAGGACGGCGTGCAGGCCGGCCGCGATGCCGGTGACCCGGACGTCGGGCGCGCGGGCGCCGACGGCCGCCACGAGGGCGTCCCGGCGGCGCCGGTAGAGCAGGCGGGCGGAGCGCACATGGCGGTCGTACGCCCCTGAGGTGATGAACTCCGCCAGGGTCAGCTGGTCCAGCACCCCGCAGCTGTCGACCCGGCCCTTGGCCGCCGCGCACTCCTCCACGAGGGACGGCGGCAGCACCATCCAGGCCAGCCGCAGGCCGGGGGCGAGGGACTTGCTGGCGGTGCCCTTGAGGAGGACCAGCAGTTGCTCCTCGGTGCCGTCGGCCAGAAAAGCCGCCTGAACGCGGCGAGAGCCGCCGGGTCCGCGGTGCGGAAGTCGACGCGCAGCGGGCCGAGTTCGGCGGGATTTCCGGTGAGCGCCGCCGTCGGAGAGGCCGCGTCGACTGTCGCCATCTACGGTTCCGCGCAGTAGTCGCTGAGGTCCAGATCAACCGGGCACCGGGCTGAGACGTACACGCTGCGGTCGATCGGGTCCGGCCTCGCGCTGGCCGCGGCGGTCGCCGGGATCCCGCCGCGGCTGTGCGCGACGAGGATGACCGGGCCGTTCTCCTTGGCCCGTTCCAGGGTCCCGATCAGGTGCGCCGCGTTGCCGGCCGGCGTGACGCCCTTGATCGAACCGGGTGCGGCAGCCAACCCGTCGGGATCCTGCGGCGCCTGGTAGGCGCGCGGTCAGTCGGCCGCGAAGCCGTGCCCGGGGAGGTCGACGGCGACCGACCGGTGCCCCAGCAGGCCCAGTTCGGCCTGGAGCGGCGCGAAGCAGAAGGAGTTCGCGAAAGCTCCATGGACCAGTACGAACGCACTCTGCATCCGCCTCCCCCGTACCTCTTGGCAAGAGCACAGGACAATCACAAAAACCCGGCTGCTCACCGGCTCTGCTCATCGCCCCCAGCCTTGACCAGCACGGATGCCCCCGGCGAGCCAACTTGACATCCAGGTGGGACTTTACGTGTGCATGGCGTGTGCATAAGGTGTCCGCGTATGACCGGGCCTGACCAGCCCGCGTCCGTGCACATCTATCAGCGACCGGGGGAACACTGTCGCTCACGGGGATGGTTCGCTTCGTCATGCCGCCGTACCCGTTCGTACGGCTTCTGGGCTGCACTTCGGCTGTTCTTCGGCTGCTCTCCCGGCACGCATCCCCCTTGACGAAGACAAGGATGCTTCTTTGCGTTCCAAACCATGGTCCGGCCTGGCCAGATCACGCAGTTCAGGGTTTGTGACCACCTCCGCCGTGGCGTTGGCGGTGCTGGCCGGGCTGGCGGTCCAGCCCGGTGCGTCGCCGTTGCGGGCCGAGCCGGCGAGTGATTCCTATCCCTGGTACGAGGACACGGCTGCCGAGCAGTTGCGCCAGGACCAGTGCCTGATGACCGACGTGCTGCGGCTGGGCGGCACGTCGATGGCCGCGACCGCGCAGAACGGCCTGAACCAGACTCCGGAGAAGCTGCATGTCGCAGCCGACCGGAAGAACTGGGAGAAGACACCGCTGGCCGTCGCCTACAAGGCGGACAAGGACGCGGCGAGCAAGGAGGGCGCGGCGCTGTCCGCGCTCCAGGACTCCTGGAAGAAGCCGCTGGACGGTCTGGCGACGCCGGGCGGGTTCACGGAGACCGGGTTCCACTGGCCGCCGGGTACCAGTAACGACGGTCAGCAGTCGTTCTACGGGCAGACCGGTCTGACGTCGTGGATCTCCGACCGGTACTGGAAGACCGACTCCGACTTCTACGACGACGAGACCCCGGCGGCCGACGAGAAGACCCTCAAGGCCGTCGACCAGGTGGGCGGCCCGTTGTACGGGCAGGACCCGAACCCGGCGGGTACGACGCAGCAGGAGTGGAACCGGGCGCTGGCCGAGCATGCCGCGTTCGAGTGGATGCACGGCCGTCCCAGTGCGAACCCGGGTGCGGACGACGCGCGGATCTTCCTGGCCTCGGGCGGCTTCCCGCGCACCGCACCGCAGCCGGGCACGCCCGAGTACCGGATCGCGGTGGAGGACGTGAAGTCCCGTTTCGCCGCTTGTGGTTGGCGTGATCCGCTGGATCCGAACGGTGTGCTGGGCGACATCACCTCCACCGCGGCCGGCGAGTGGCAGCAGGAGATTGCCTCCCAGGCCACTCAGCGCAACCAGATCCTCGACGCCAACAAGGCCGCGGTCGACGCGCTGACCAAGGGCACCAAGGCCCTGGGCGAGATGCTGGGGCACTCCTGGATCGCCGACCACGCCACCCGCTGGCAGGACTACTGGTCCGCGGGCGGTATCGGTTACATCGGCGACGCCCCGCTGACCATCGAGATCCCCGGCGCCAAGGGCAAATGCCTGGACGTGGAGGGCGGCGGCACGGCCAACGGCACCGCGGTCCAGGTCTACACCTGCAACGGCGGCTCGGCGCAGGAGTGGCAGTTGTGGGGGTCCTACGACGGCGGCTACGCCCTGGCGAACACCAAGTCGCTGAAGTGCCTGGACGTGGCCGGCGGCAAGAACGCCGACGGTACGAAGATCCAGGTCTCGAGCTGCAACGGCAGCAAGGCGCAGCAGTGGGACTTCGATGTACGGGCGGCAGGCGTGTTCCGTAACGCCGCGACGGACAAGTGCCTGAACCTGCCCTCGTTCGACAACAGCAAGAACTCCTCGCTGCTGGGCTGCAACAGCTCGGCCTCGCAGAAGCTGCGCATCGTGCCCAAGGGGCACACCGGTGATGACAAGCTCGGCTACCCGACCACGGCGCAGTTCACCAAGGCGAAGAGCGCGGTGAGCTCGGCGCAGGCCGGGTCGAAGAGCCAGCTGGCCGTGATCAAGGCGCAGTTGGCCGCCGCGCAGAAGGCCGCGACCAGCTCCGACACCGCGCTGCAGGCCGCCTACACCACCGCGGACGCCAACGGTGCGCCGAGGGGCCGGGGTCTGCTGGTGGGTCAGCAGAAGGCACAGGTGACCAAGGGTGCGGTCGCGGCGCTGACCGCGTTGGTGAAGGCCGGTGAGACGGCTGACGCCGCCACCCGTGCCTCCGCCGGGGACAGCGCGACCATCGCGCAGCGCGCTCTCGCACAGGCCGCGCAGGCCAAGGCCGAGTTCCGCAAGGAGGCCGCGAAGACCGCCGAGTGGCAGGCGAAGTCGGCGGCGGACGCGGCCAAGGTGCACCGCGACAACGCCAAGAAGGACAAGGAGACCGCGGAGGCCAAGCTCACCGTCGCGCTCACGGCCGAGGGTGACGCGAAGGCGGCCGCCGCCGACGCGCACGCCAAGCGACTCGCCGCGGAGGCCGAGGAGAAGACGGCCAAGGCCGAGAAGGAGAACGCGGCGGCCAAGCAGGCCGAGGCCGCTCAGCACAAGACCAACGCGCAGTCCGAGGCCACCAAGGCCAGCGAGGCCAAGGGCAAGGCAGAGACCGCCGAGAAGACCGCCGAGGACCGGCGCGACGACGCGGTCAAGGCCAGCGACCACGCCCGGGACATGCGCGACGACGCCTGGGACGCCAAGCAGAAGTCCGACGCCCTACGCGCCAAGGCTGACGCCAAGACCGCCTACGCCGACTCCCTGGACTCGCACGAGGGCGCCGACGCCGCCCGCGCCGCCGCGAATGACGCGGACAAGGCCGCCGATGACGCGGAGACCGCGGCGGGCAATGCCCGCGCCGAGGCTGACGCCGCCACCCAGGCCGCAGCCGAAGCCGACGCCGCAGCCACGCGTGCGGAAGCGGCCGCGAAGCGTGCCCGCGCCGCATCGGATGCGGCGCAGGCCGACAAGCTGAAGGCGGATGCCGCGGTGAAGACCGCGACGGCCGCGGTCGCCGACGCCATCAAGGCGTCCCAGGACGCCGCCGCAGAGGCCAAGACCGCGGTCAAACTCGCCGACGAGGCCGAACAGCACGCCAAGGACGCCAAGACCCAGGCCGACGCCGCCAACGCCGAAGCCGTCAAGGCCGTTGCCGCCGCCGCCAAGGCCGCCGGCTACGCCCACGTCACCGCCCAGGCCGCCGTCGACGCCGGCAAGGCAGCCGAACAGGTCGCCGCCCCCGCCAACGACGCGATCCAGCTCGGCTCCCCCTACGTCGACACCGACTCCGCCGCCGGCCTGGTCGTGCTGACCGGACAGGCGTCCAAGTCCATCGCCGACCAGCAGCAGGCCGTCGCCGACGCCCACGCCAAGAACGCCGCCGCCGAGGCCCAGGCCGCCAAGAACCTCGCCGACCAGGCACAGGGCGACGCCAAGGAGGCCTACCAGCACGCGGCCAACGCCGCCCAGTACGCCGCGGACGCCCGCACCTACTCGAAGGAGGCCCTCGGCTACGCCGCCGACGCCGCCGCCGCGGCATCCAAGGCAGCCGCCTCGCTGGCCCGCACCATCGACTACGACAAACAGGCCGCCGAAGACGCCGCAGCAGCCGACAAGGCAGCCGGAAACGCCGAAGGCTACGCCAAGGACGCCCGCGCCTCCGCCGACCAGGCCGAACTCGACGCATCGGCCGCCCGCGCCGCCGCCTCCCAGGCCGAACAGGACGCCAAGGACGCCCGCGCCGCCGCAACCCGCGCCGACGCCGCAGCCACCGAAGCCGAACAAGCAGCCAAGGACGCCGACAAGTACGCCAAGGAAGCCCAGCAAGCCGCCACCGAGACCCAGAACAAGGAGAACGGGAAGCAGGTCCAGACGGGCACCATCCTCGACTCGGCCGGCCACATCGGCAACGTGTTCTACGTCGTCGACCACTACGAGAACGTCGGCGAGCCGAAGACCCTGTCCAAGACGTCGGCCTGCGACGACTGGAAGAGCAGGATCGTCTACACGGGCGACTGCACCGTCACCGCGAAGATCACCTACAAGGCGATCCTCAACCTCTACCTGTGCACCACGAAAGATCTCAACCCGGCGTACAACATCTGCGCCACCGCTGATGCGGTGTACCTCGGCCAGCAGCCGTCCGAGGAGATGACCAAAGAGGTCACACACACCATCACGATCGCGGAATTCAACGCGAACATCGACCCGATCGACATCCTCTTCGGCAGCTGGATCGACTGCGGCAAGAAGATCGGCTCGATGCTCAAGATCTCGGGCGGCGGGGGCAACTGGGGCGGATGCGGCTGGGCCGCTCTCGACGTCGCCAGCCTGTTCGCGGGCAAGGCCGTCCGGCCGATCGCGGACGCGGTGCGCGCCGTGGATGCCGCCATGCGCACCGGCATCGGAGTCGCCGACGCGCTGAAGGCGCTGCGCACGCTGCGCATCGACGCAGACGCGTTGGCGGGTATCGAGCGGTCGGCGCGCATCTCCGAGGAGTACCGCGTCGCCTGCGAGACCAACAGCTTCCCCGCCGCCACCGAGGTGCTCATGGCGGACGGCTCACGCCGGCCCATCAGCCAGGTGGGTGTGGGGGACCGTCTCGCGGCCATGGATCCGGCCACCGGCCGGCTGCAGACGCGGCAGGTGACCGACACCTTCAAGCACGACACCCAGCGGCTGGTGGACATCACTGTTGCCGACGCAGGGGAGCTGGCCAGCACCGCCGGCCACAGGTTCTATGTGGTGGACCGCGGGTGGACGCTGGTTTCCGACCTGCGCGTCGGCGACCGGCTGCGCACACCGGACGGCTCCGTCCACCCGGTGACCGCCCTCCTCGACCGCTCGGGCCTGACTCCCCGAACGGTCTACGACCTCACCGTCGACGACCTGCACACGTTCTTCGTGCTCGCGGGCGCCACCCCGATCCTTGTCCACAACTGCAAGGTCGCGTTGGGGTGGCAGAGAAAGGGGGCGCTCGACGAGTGGGCTCGGCTTCCCGGGAACAAGTTCACCACCTTCTCCATCGCGAGCGCGCAAGATTTCGGTGCGCTGGTGAGGAAGGCCATCGCCGACCCGAACGTGGAGTTGCACGTCAACATGACGGGACTGGAACTACACGGAAGCTTCATGGACGCTGCCGAGCGCGGCCTGCTGGGTGGTGAAGCCGGAGCAGCTGCCACGGACTACGAGATGTCCTTGATCGCGAGAGCCGTCGCCAATGGTCAACGCACGTGGAGTTCGGTGAAGTTCTATTATCCGAAGGGTACCGATGGCGCCGTGGAGCTCAAACCGATAGATATGCCGGATCTGTCAAAGTTGGGGAAACTTAAGCCCGTAGACGGGGGCAAATTCAACTACTGCCACCACTGCTGAGGAATCCGACGAACATGGAAACCAATCGGCAAGCCCTGTACCCGGACGTGACTGCGTCGGGTGGCCTTGGGCCGGCCATGCGAGAGGCGGCACAGCTGCGCGGATGCGACACCGGGCTGGCGCCGTGGGCCGTCGACGTCGTCAGCATCCAAACGGCGAGGGGTTTCCTGTCGGTCGATCCTGCGACCGAGGAACGTCTTTTCCGGTTGAGTGTCCGTATTCCCGGGTTCGACTGGGAGATCGGCTCGACGGGGGACCTCGGACTGCTTGTGGAAGCGCTCGCCGCATGGCGGGAGGGCATACCGTTCGACGAGCTGGCGGAGAGATTCGGGTTCTTGGAGCTCGACGAATTCGTCGGGGCGCTCGAACGCGGAGAGCCCACCTCCTCGCAGTGGACCGAACTCCTGTCGTCCGACTTCTACCGGAACCAATGGAACCTCCTGCGCCGCCTCCGCGCGGACGACGTGCTGCGGGACATGTTCCCGACCATCACGCACGGTGCCGTGCGCCTGCGTGTGGATGCGATGGACGCAAGGAGCCGTCAGGTTCTGGTGGACGAGGTGAACGAGGAACTCTATGAGGTCATGCGCGTAGGGGTGCCCGGGGCCGACTGGGTCGAGGTACCGACCGGTGATCTGATCGCCTACCTGCGAGCTGCCTTGAACGAAGAGTGATCTCGACAGATCGATGAGGTCGAACCCCGCCAGGCAGTCCCTGGCGGGGTTTCTTCGCGCCTGGCCACGTGGGGGCACAGGGCGGCTTCGGGCCCCTTTTGTGCGGAGCGTCTTCGGCTCACCGCTCAGGTCAGGAAATCCACGCCTTCCACTCCGACTCGTGGCCCTCCACCCACTTCTCCGCCGCCTTCTCCGGAGTCAGCTTCTGGTCGGCGATCATCAAGGAGACCTGGTTCTGGTCCTCCGTCGTCCACTTGAACTTCTTCAGGAAGGACGCCGCCTTGCCGCCCGACTTCGCGAAGTCCGTGTTCAGGTACTTCTGAAGCGGGGTGTGCGGGTAGGCGCAGGTGATCTTCTTCGGGTCCGCGTCGCAGCCGTCCTTGTACGGGGGCAGCTTCACCTCGGTCATCGGGACCTTCTTGAACAGCCACTGGGGTGAGTACCAGTAGGTCAGGAAGGGCTTCTTCTCCTTGGCGAACTGGCGGATCTGGGTGATCTGGGCCGCCTCGGAGCCGGCGAAGACCACCTGGTAGTCCAGCTTCAGGTTCTCCACCAGCGCCTTGTCGTTGGTGACGTAGGACGGGGAGCCGTCCAGCAGCTGGCCCTTTCCGCCGCTCTCCGGGGTGCGGAAGAGGGACGAATACCTGTTGAGGTTCTTCCAGTTCGTGATGTCCGGGTGCTGTTTCACCAGGTACGCCGGGACGAACCAGCCGATGTGGCCGGTCACTCCGAGGTCGCCGCCCTTGGCGATCGTCTTCTTGTCGGTGACGTACCGCTTCTCCTGGTCGGGGTGGCCCCAGTCCTCCAGGATCGCGTCCACCCGGCCCTGGCTGAGCGCGTCCCACGCGGGGATCTCGTCCACCTGCACGGTGTCGACGCGGTAGCCGAGCTTGTGCTCCAGGAGGTACTGGGCCACGGCCACGTTGGACTGCGCGCCCACCCAGGACTGCACGGACAGGGTGACCGTCTTCGCACCCTGGGCGTTGGCGAAGGGCGACGCCTGCTTGGTCATGTCGGCCGCGCCGCAGCCGGTGGCCAGGGTCAGGGCGCCTACGGCGGCGATCGTCGTCATCTTCGTACGGCGCATGTCAGGCTCCCTTCCTCGCGCGGCGTTCCGTCGGCTGCGTCACCCGGTCGAGCACCAGGCCGAGGCAGACGATCGCCGCGCCGGCGACGAGTCCGGTGGCCAGGTCGCCCTGGGCGAGGCCGAAGGTGACGTCGTAGCCGAGGGCGCCACCGCCGACCAGGCCGCCGATGACCACGACGGCGAGGACCAGGACCACGCCCTGGTTGACGGCGAGGAGCAGCGCCGGGCGGGCCAGCGGGAGCTGGACCTGCCAGAGCTGCTGGCGGCCGGTCGCGCCGAGCGAGCGGGCCGACTCCAACGCGGCCGGGTCGACCTGGCGCAGGCCCTGCGCGGTGATCCGTACGACGGCGGGGAGCGCGTAGACCACGGCCGCGGCGACGGCCGGGGCGCGGCCGACGCCGAACAGTGCGACGACCGGGATCAGGTACACGAACTGCGGCATCGTCTGGAAGACGTCCAGGACGGGGCGCAGGGCCCGCTCGAAGCGGTCGCTGCGGGCGCCGGCGATGCCGGCCGCGAAGCCCAGGACGAGGGTGACGGCGACGGCCGCGAGCACCTGGGACAGGGTGTCCAGGGACGGCTTCCACACGCCGAGCACGCCGATCGCGGCCATGGCGAGGACCGCGGTCAGGGCGGTGCGCCAGGTGCCGATCACCCAGGCGAGGGCGGCGACGATCAGCAGTACCGACCACCAGGGCAGCCACTGCAGGCCGTCGCGGATCGGGTCAAGGACCCAGGTGGTGAAGTGGCCGGCCCAGTCGGCGGTGCCACCGATGTAGGGCACGCCGGAGTAGAGGTGCGCGGTCATCCAGTCCACGACGTGGTTGACCGGTTCGGCGAGGTTGAAGACCCAGCCGGACGGCCAGTCGAGGCGGCCCGCGAAACGTGCGGCCGGCGCGGCGGCGACGATGCCGAGCGCGCCGTAGGCCCAGGGGCGCAGGTCGCGCTCGCCCACGCCCTCGCCGAGCTTCTCGCCTGCCGCGCCGGTCACCCGGTCCAGGACGACGGCGAGCAGCACGATCGGGATTCCGGCGGCGAGTGCCGCGCCCACGTCGACGGAGGCGAGCGCCTGGTAGACGCGGTCGCCGAGGCCGCCGGCGCCGATCACCGAGGCGATCACGGCCATCGACAGCGCCATCATGATCGTCTGGTTGAGGCCGAGGAGGAGTTCCTTGCGGGCCAGCGGGATGCGGGCGGTCAGCAGGCGCTGGCGGCCCGTGGCGCCCAGCGACTCCACGGCCTCCAGGACCTCGGGGTCGGCGCCGCGCAGGCCGAGCGCGGTGAGGCGGGCCATCGGCGGGGCGGCGTAGACGACGGTGGCGAGGACGGCCGCGGGGACGCCGATGCCGAAGACCAGGACGACGGGGAGCAGGTAGGCGAACGCCGGGAGCACCTGCATGGTGTCCAGGACCGGGCGCAGTGCGCGGTCGAGGCGGTCGGAGAGCCCGGCGGCGAGGCCGAGCAGGACGCCCACGGCCACGGACGCCAGCACGGCGACCACCATCAGCGCCAGCGTCTGCATGGTCGGCACCCACATGCCGAGCAGACCGCAGACCAGGAACGCGGCGGCCGTGCCCAGCGCGAGGCGGACGCCGGCGACCCGCCAGGCGACCAGCGCGCCGAAGGCCGTGACGCCGACCCAGCCCGCGGCCAGCAGCGTTAGGTACACCGCGCGCACGGACAGCACGACCGCGTTGCTGATGTAGCCGAAGAAGTAGAGGAAGAGGGGGTGGCTGTCCCGGTGGTCGATGACCCAGTCGCCGACATCGGTGAGGGGCCGGGAGAGGTCGACGGTGAGGGCGTGCGGCCAGGTTCCGCTCGCCCAGCGGGCGGCCGCGAGGGGAACGAGCACGGCCGCGGCGAGGGCGAGCAGCACAAGCTTGCGGGCCGCGGGGCGCCGGAGGAATCCGGGCAGCGCGATCCGGGGAGCGGCGGCGGTAACCGTGGCCATCAGGCCACCTCCCTGGGCAGCTCCGTTCCGGCGACCACATCGAGCAGCCGCTCGTGGTCCACCACCCCCAGGCACCGTCCGTCGTCCATGACGCAGGCGGCCTTCCCACTGCGGGCCACGGCCTTGATCGCGTCGGCGACGACGGCGTCGGGGGCGAGCGCGCCGGGGTGCTCCGGGCCGCCGCAGTCGCCGGGCCGCATCGCCGTGCGGACCGTCATGACCTGCTCGCGCGGGACGTCGCGGACGAACTCGCGGACGTAGTCGTCGGCCGGGGAGCCGACGATCTCCTCCGGGGTGCCGAGCTGGACGACGCGGCCGTCGCGCATGAGGGCGATGCGGTCGCCGAGTTTGAGGGCCTCGGCCAGGTCGTGGGTGATGAAGACCATCGTGCGGCCCTCCTCCCGGTGCAGCCGGACCACCTCGTCCTGCATGTCGCGCCGGATCAGCGGGTCGAGGGCGCTGAACGGCTCGTCGAAGAGCAGCACTTCGGGGTCGACGGCCAGTGCGCGGGCCAGCCCGACGCGCTGGCGCTGACCGCCCGACAGCTGGCCGGGCCGGCGCTTCTCCAGGCCTTCCAGGCCGACCTTGGCGACGACCTTCTGGGCCCGCGCCCGGCGCTCGGACCTGCCGACGCCCTGGATCTCCAGACCGTACGCCACGTTGTCGAGGACCGTGCGGTGCGGGAGCAGACCGAAGTGCTGGAAGACCATCGCGGTGCGGTGACGGCGCAGTTCGCGCAGCCGGGCGCGGTCCATGGCGCGGACGCTCTCGCCGTCGATGGCGATCGAGCCCGCGGTCGGCTCGATGAGCCGGGTCAGACAGCGCACCAGCGTGGACTTGCCGGAGCCGGACAGGCCCATGACGACGAAGACCTCGCCCTTGCGCACGTCGAAGGAGACGTCCCGGACGGCGGCCGTGCAGCCGGTGCGGGAGCGCAGTTCGGCGGGCGGCAGGGCGGCCAGCTCGGCGTCGGCGGGGACGCGCTCCGGCTTGGGGCCGAAGACCTTCCACAGGCCCTCGACGCAGAAGACGGGGGTCTCGGTGGAGTCGCCGGTGGGCGGCTTGCGGGTGGGGATCGTGAGAGCCATCAGGCCTCACCTCCGATCAGGTCGGCTGCCTTCTCCCCGACCATGAGCACCGCGATCATCGGGTTCACGGCGGTCATGGTCGGGAAGACGGACGCGTCGGCTATGCGGATGCCGTCGAGGCCCCGGATACGCAACTCGGGGTCCACCACGGCCAGTTCGTCGTCGGCCGCGCCCATGCGGCAGGTGCCCGCCGGGTGGTAGACGGTGTGCGCGGCCCTGCGGGCGTACTCGCTCAGCTCCTCGTCGCCGGTGATCTCCGGGCCGGGGCACACCTCGCGCTTCAGCCAGCCGGCCAGCGGCTCGGTCTTCGCGATCTCGCGGGCGATACGGATGCCGTCGACGAGGGTGCGGCCGTCGTAGTCGTCCTCGTCGGTGAAGTAGCGGAAGTCCAGTGCGGGCTTGTCGGCCGGGTCCGCGCTGGTCAGGTAGAGCCGGCCGCGGCTCTTCGGCTTGGGGATGTTGGGGGTCATCGAGACGCCGAACTCCGGCCGCCGGTAGCCGAGGCGCTCCGGGTTGTCGGTGAACGGGACCTGGTAGAAGTGGAACATCAGGTCCGGGCCCGCGTGTTCGGGGTCACGGCGCACGAACAGGCCCGCGTCGGAGTCCATCGCGGAGTTCTCCGGAAGGGGGCCGTGGGTCTCCCAGACGATCACCGACTCGGGGTGGTCGAGCAGATTCTCGCCGACGCCGGGCAGATCGAGCGCGACGGGCATGCCGAGCTTCTCCAGATCCGCCTTCGGGCCGATGCCGGAGTGCAGCAGCAGACGCGGCGAGTCGACCGCGCCGGCGCACAGCAGGACCTCGCTGCGGGCCCGGACCAGGAGTTCCGCGCCGTCCTCGGTGCGCACATGCACGCCCCGTGCGCGGGTGCCGTCCAGCTCCAGCTTGTACGCCCAGGTCTCCAGCAGGATCGTCAGGTTGGGGCGCTTGTCCATCACCGGGTGCAGATACGCGACCGAGGCGGAGGAGCGCTTGTTGTTCTCGGGGTGGTAGGCGAGGTCGAAGAAGCCGGTGCCCTCGGTGAACGGCTTGCGGTTGAAGCCCTCGATGCGGGGGACGCCCAGCGCCTTCTGCGCGGAGTCGACGAAGTCGCGGGCGATGGCGTTCCGGTCCTTCTCGCCGACCGGGACGATGTTGTTGAGCAGACGGGCGTAGTACGCCTCCATCGGCACCGCGCCCCAGCCCTTGGCGCCGGCCGTCTCCCACTCGTCCCAGTCGGACGGCAACGGCTTGAAGGCGATGAGTGTGTTGTGGGAGGAACAGCCGCCGAGGACACGGGCGCGGCTGTGCCGGATGTGGGAGTTGCCGCGCGGCTGCTCGGTGGTCGGGTAGTCGTAGTCGAGCTCGCCGCCGAGCAGACCCGTCCAGCGGCGCAGGGTGAGGACGTCGTCACGGCCGACGTCGCTGGGGCCGCCCTCGATGACGGCGACGGTGACGTCGGGGTTCTCGGTGAGACGGGAGGCGATGACGGAGCCCGCGGTGCCGCCGCCGATGACGACATAGTCGTAGACGTGGGGGGTTTCGGGCGTTTCAGGCATGGGGGTTCTTGCTCCGGAGGGATCGGGGAGAGGGGCCGGGGGCGGGGGCTCAGCCGGCGAACCAGCGCACGGGCTTCGGCGCGAGGTTGTGGTAGACGTGCTTGGTCTCGCGGTACTCGGCGAGACCGGCGGGTCCCAGCTCGCGACCCACACCGCTCTTGCCGAAGCCGCCCCACTCCGCCTGCGGGAGGTAGGGGTGGAAGTCGTTGATCCAGACGGTGCCGTGGCGCAGCCGCCCGGCGACGCGCCGGGCGCGGCCCGCGTCGGTGGTCCAGACGGCTCCGGCGAGGCCGTACTCGGTGTCGTTGGCGAGGGCCACGGCCTCGTCCTCGGTGCGGAAGGTCTCGACGGTGAGGACCGGTCCGAAGACCTCCTCGCGGACGACCTTCATCTCGCGGTGGCACCGGTCGAGGACGGTCGGCTCGTAGAAGTAGCCCGCCTCGGGCCTGGTCGCGGCGGGTTCGGGCCGCTTGCCGCCGGAGCGCAGGACCGCGCCCTCGGCGAGCGCCGCGGCGACATACGTCTCCACCTTGGCGCGCTGCTGCTCGGAGACCAGCGGGCCGCACTCCACGCCCGGCTCGGTGCCCCGGCCGAGGCGGATCCGGCCCGCCCTGCGGGCGAGTTCGGCGACGAAGCGTTCGCGCAGCGGCTCCTCGACGATCAGCCGGGCGCCGGCCGAGCAGACCTGGCCGCTGTGGATGAAGGCGGCGTTGAGGGCCTGGTCGACGGCGGTGTCGAAGCCCTCGTCGGTGGCGCAGGCGTCGGCGAAGACGACGTTGGGGTTCTTGCCGCCGAGTTCGAGGGCGACCTTCTTGACGGTCGGGGCGGCGGCCTGGGCGACCTTGGTGCCGCTGACCAGGCCGCCCGTGAAGGAGACCAGATCGACGTCGGGGTGCTCGGCGAGCCGGGCGCCGACCGAATGGCCGGGCCCGGTGACGAGGTTGGCGGCTCCGGCGGGCAGCCCGGCCTCGACGAGCAGTTCGATCAGGGCGATCGTCGTCAGCGGGGTGATCTCGCTCGGCTTGATCACGAAGGTGTTCCCGGCGGCGAGCGCCGGGGCGATCTTCCAGCTGGCCTGCAGAAGCGGGTAGTTCCAGGGCGTTATCAGCGCGCAGACGCCGACGGGTTCGTGGACGACGACGCTGTGCACGTCGGCCGAGCCCGCGTCGACCACACGGCCGGGGGCCTCGGCGGCGACGAGGTCGGCGTAGTAGCGGAAGGCGTCGGCGACGCAGTCGATGTCGACGCGGCCCTCTTCAAGGGTCTTGCCCGCGTCCCGGCTCTCCAGCAGACCGAGCTCTTCGCGGTCGCGCACGAGGAGGTCGGCCACCCGGCGCAGCAGCGCGGTCCGCTCGGCGACGGGCGTGCGGGGCCAGTGCCCGGTGTCGAAGGCACGGCGGGCGGCGGCCACCGCGAACTCCGTGTCCTTCTCGTCGCCCTCGGCGACCACCGCGCAGGGCAGGGCGTCCGCGGGGTCGATGATCTCGCGCGTCGCGCCGGAGACCGCGTCCAGCCACTCCCCTCCCGCATGGATGGTCGCCGTCGCCCGTCGTGCCGTTCTGTCCGCCATGTTCGGTGATGCCTTCCGTTCCTGTTCCGTTCCCCTGTGTCACATCTGTGTCACTCTCGGGGACGGAGGCCGCCTGCCCCGACCGCCGGATTGCATGCGCAATCGATGCCGGAAAGTGCGCCACCTCACGGAACGTGCGGACAAAACGGTCCAAAAGTAGGCTGACCGAGAGGCGTGTGATCACGGAGGCGACGCGATGGCCCTGAGAACGCCGGCCTGTGCGACCCTGAGCGCCGTCCTGCTCCTGTCTCCCGCCCTGGTCACGGCGGCCACGGCGGACGACGGCGGCCCGAGCGCCAGGGAGCCGGCCGACGAGGCGACGCGCACCTTCCTCGCGGCCCACTCCGTCCATCTGAGACTGACGGACAACAGCGGCGGTGCGCGTGCCGACGGGCCTATGCCGGCTGGCTCCTCGTCATCTCGGCCGGCACCGGACTGTCCATGCCCGCCCTGACCCTCGGCGTCATCACCTCGCTCCCGCCCCACCAGGCGGGCCTCGGTTCCGGTCTCGGCACCACGGCCCGCGAGACGGGCGCGGCCCTGGGCGTCGCGGTCACCGGAACGGTCCTGGCCTCCCACACCGGCCTCATCGACGGCATGGGCCCGGCCCTGCGCACGGTCGCCCT
The DNA here is from genome assembly GCF_032656585.1 of Streptomyces herbicida. Classification (NCBI taxonomy): domain Bacteria; kingdom Bacillati; phylum Actinomycetota; class Actinomycetes; order Kitasatosporales; family Streptomycetaceae; genus Streptomyces; species Streptomyces herbicida. The sequence goes on along the minus strand of NZ_JAUYWJ010000001.1, from coordinate 121,492 downwards.
GGTGGTGCCGGCCGCGACGGCCGTCGTCGTCGCGGGGTACGGCGGCCGTCCGGACGCGCGCACTGTCGCGTCCGGCGGGGAACGCGTACTGTCGCGCTCGGCGCCCTCCTGACGCACAACCGCCGCCGCATTCCCATGAGTTGACGTCATTTCCCCGCAAGGAGACTGTCCGTGCCGGCCCTGCTGAACCCCGTCCTCGACCTGCTGATGCTCCGCGGCACCGTCACCGAGGCCGAACCCGTCGCCGCCCGTATGCGGCGCCTGCGCATCGAGGGCGGCGCGCTCGCCGGGCTGACCGTGCGGCCCGGACAGCAGGTACGGGTCCTGGTCGGCGGCGCGCTGACCCGGCGTACGTACTCTGTGTGGCGCCACGATCCCGCCGGCGCCGTCGAGTTGTGCGTGCTCGACCATCCGGGCGACGGACCGGGGGCGCGGTGGGGACGGGCCGCCGGGGTCGGCGACGAGGTGCGGCTGGGCCGGCCGGAGGGGTCGTTCGTACTGCGTCCCGAGGCCGCGCACCATGTGTTCGTCGGGGACGAGACGGCCTCGGTCGCCTTCGGGGCCATGCTTGCTGCGCTGCCGGACGGGGCGCGGATCTCGGGGTGCGTCGAGACGGAGACGGCGGCGGACCGGCTGCCTCTCGCCCATGCCGGACGGCTCGACTGGCTGGTCCGCGGGGGAAGTTCACTGCCGGAGGCGGTACGGCGGCTCGGCCCCGCGCCCGGCGGCGTGGCGTACGTCGCCGGGGAGGCGCGGACCGTGCAGGCGGTACGGCAGGTGCTCGTCCGGGAGGCGGGCTGGGACCGGCGCGCGGTGCTCACCAAGCCGTTCTGGGCGCCGGGCAAGCGCGGGCTGGAATGATCACTGTCCGCACTGGGAGTCCGCCGGGCAGAAGGAGGCCACGGCTGCGTCGAGCGGCTCGCGGACCTGGTCGGCGGACAGTTCCCCGGGGCCGCTGGAGCGGATCGCGTAGAGCGTGCCGTCGGCCGCCTGGAAGCGGTGGTCGATGACCTGGCGGGCGCCCTTGTCCTTGTCGTCGTAGCGGTACGACAGCTCGACCCAGGTGTCGCCCGAGGTGCGGTTGCCCGCCTGGTAGCCGGGCTGGTTGGAGTAGCCGTAGGTGGAGTCGTTCTCGGCCAGGTCCAGGGACTCGGCCGGGGTGGACTCCGACAGCTCGAAGATCTGCAGCTGGCGGCCGTCGGACGGGGAGTCGTAGAAGACCACCACGGCCTTCTCGCCCCGCTTCTGCCGACGGGTCCAGCCGTCGGGCACGTTGAGCGTGTAGCCGACCGGGTCCTGAGCGGTGCGGTAGCCGGCGGCCGGCAAAGAGGCGGGCGTCGAGGCCGGCGGGGTTTCCTGCGGGGTCTCCTGCGGGCTCTCGGGGGTCTGTGACGGGAGCGAGGTTCCCGGCGTCGAGGCTCCGGCGGAGACGCTCGTGGAGGGGCTCGCCCCGGTTCCGGTGCCGTCGTCGCGGTTGAGGAACCAGACGCCGAGACCGGAGCCTGCGGCGACGACGATGACCGTGACCACGAGGAGCACCCGGCCGGGGCCGCGCCGCGGGGCGCCGGGCGGGGTGTACGGATGGGCCGGGAAGGACGCAGCCGGGACCCAGGCCTGGGGCTGCTGCGGCTGGAGCTGTGCCTGGGGCTGTACATAGGGCTGTGCGTGGGGCTGTGCCTGCGGCGGCATCTGCGGTGCCATGTGGGGCGGCGTATGGAACGGGGGTGCCGGCGCGCCGACCTGGGTCTCGGCGGACGCCCATGGGGGTGGCGGCGGGGGTGGGGTGGCGGCGGGGCGGCGGTCGGCCGAGAGCCCCGGGGGCCCCTGGGTGACCCCTCCGGCCGGCCACGGCGGCGGCCCCTCGCCCGCGCCGTGTGCGGTGGCCGGAGGCGGCGGGTCGGCCGCCGCACGGGCCGCCTCGTCGTCCGGGCGCGGGCCCGCCCATGGCGGCGGTGCCGGGTCCGTACGGGTCTGGGCCGACGCCCACGGGGGCGGAGAGTCCGGCCCGTGCGCGGACCAGGCGGCCTGGCCTCTCTCCTCGCTCGGCTCGTGCTCCGGCCCCGAACCCGAGCTGTGGCTGTCCTGACCGCTGCCGTCCCATTCGCTCATCGCGAACCCCCCGAATCACCCTGCTGTGTACCGCTCTTGACGGTAGCGGCGAAAACGGGCGCGGGCCCCGTTCCGGAAGAAAACCGGAACAGGGCCCGTGCGGGCTCGTGACAGAAGCGGACTGCCGGACGGCTCAGATGAGGCCGAGGGAGCGGACCGCCTCGCGCTCCTCCTCGAGCTCCTTGACGGAGGCGTCGATGCGGGCGCGGGAGAACTCGTTGATGTCCAGGCCCTGGACGATCTCGTACTTGCCGTCCTTGGTGGTGACCGGGAAGGAGGAGATCAGACCCTCCGGGACGCCGTAGGAGCCGTCCGACGGGATGCCCATGGAGGTCCAGTCGCCCTCGGCGGTGCCGTTGACCCAGGTGTGCACGTGGTCGATGGCGGCGTTGGCGGCGGAGGCGGCCGACGAGGCGCCACGGGCCTCGATGATCGCGGCACCGCGCTTGGCGACGGTCGGGATGAACTCCTCGGCCAGCCACTTCTCGTCGTTCACGACCTCGGCGGCGTTCTTGCCGGCGACCGAGGCGTGGAAGATGTCGGGGTACTGGGTGGCGGAGTGGTTGCCCCAGATGGTCAGGCGCTTGATGTCGGCGACCGTGGAGCCCGTCTTCTTCGCGAGCTGGGTCAGCGCGCGGTTGTGGTCGAGGCGGGTCATCGCGGTGAAGCGCTCGGCCGGTACGTCCGGGGCGGCGGCCTGGGCGATCAGGGCGTTGGTGTTGGCCGGGTTGCCGACGACCAGGACCTTGATGTCGTCCGCGGCGTGGTCGTTGATGGCCTTGCCCTGCGGCTTGAAGATGCCGCCGTTGGCGGAGAGCAGGTCACCGCGCTCCATGCCCTTGGTGCGCGGGCGGGCGCCCACGAGGAGGGCGACGTTGGCGCCGTCGAAGGCGACGTTCGGGTCGTCGCTGATGTCGATGCCCTGCAGGAGCGGGAACGCGCAGTCGTCCAGCTCCATGGCCGTGCCCTCGGCGGCCTTCAGGGCCGGGGTGATCTCCAGGAGGCGCAGCTTGACCGGCACGTCCGCGCCGAGCAGCTGGCCGGAGGCGATGCGGAAGAGCAGGGCGTAACCGATCTGGCCGGCCGCGCCGGTGACGGTGACGTTCACGGGAGTGCGGGTCATGGCGTTCTCCGTATGACAGCTGACGGTGGGGCGTCCCTGCCCCTGGGGTACGGGATCCCCGCCCCGGCTTGTGGCCGGTGCCCGCCGCGATGATCGATCACGGGTGAATGATCGATCTCTTGGCGTCAAGAGAGATCCAGCGGTCAGGCTATCGCGCCTCCGGCATCCCGCACGGCCGGGTCGGTGTGGCCCGTCCCACAGAGTGACAAAAGGAGGCGGCCGCCCGTCCGGGAGAGGTGAGACGAAGGCGGCCGCCGTTTGGGGGTACCGGTTTCCGGACTCCCGTGGGGGTACCGTTCGCGTGCCCAGGATCCGGCCGCCCATGCATGTCTCACGGGATCGTTTTCCGGCCGTCCCGGAAGATCGTTCTCCCACCGTCCCACCGGGCCGGTTCGCCGGCCGGCACGAGGAGCCGTGCCGGCCGTCGCCCATCGAAGGTGAACGTTTCTACTCGGTGCACCCCGTTCTACTTGGTGCACCCCGTCTGCCCCGAAGCCAGCGTGGCGCACGCCTTCGCCTCACCCGCGTCCTTCACGGCCACCATCGGGGTGTACGCGATGGTGTCACCGGGGGTCGTGATGTCGCCGCTCTCCTTGACCTTGCCCACGGTGACGCGGACCTGGTCGCCCTGCGCGGCCCCGGTGATCCTCCCCCAGGCCGCGCCACAGGTCTTGCTGTAGCGGACCTCGAGGACGGCCCCGCCGACGGCGGCGGACTTGGCGGTGGTCACCAGGTCGCCGCTGCACCCCATGCTCTCGGCGTCCTTGCCGGTGCAGCCCGCACCGCTGCACTTGACCCCGGCGGGCAGGCTGGCGTTGGTGCTGGCGGACGGGGAGGGCGACTTGGCGGAATTCCCGTGCTTCTTGCCACCGCCCTGGTTGAAGAAGAAGACGGCGGCCACGACGACGGCCGCGCCGACGACGCCCGCGAGGAACATCGTCAGCCGCCGCCTGCCCGCGCCCGTCGCGCCGGAGGGGCCGCCCGGACGCGGAGCCCGGGGAGGTTCGCCGTACGGGCCCGGAGTCGCCGTGGTCCGGCCGGGGCCCTCCGGGGAGGACTGCGCCGGAGCCGGCCCCGTGGCCTCGGGCTTCGCCGCCTGGCCGGAGGGCCGTCGGCTCGTCGGCGACGGGCCCTCGTACCCGGCGAGCCCCCAGGAGTTGGTGCCACTCGGCTCGGAAGCCTTCCCGGCCTCCTCCCGGGCGTCGGCGTCGGGTGCCGTCGGCTGGGGCGGGATCGTCGGGGACACACCCGCCGGTCCCGCGATCCCGGGGCTGACGGTCGCACTGCCGCCCTTGCGGGCCGTCTTGCTTCCACCGGCGCCCGCGGGAGGCCCGCCGAACTCCCCCAGCGCGGCGCGCGCCTGGGAGATCCTGATCGCCTCCATGGTCATGTCGTGGCGCATCTCCGAACGGCTCCAGGCACGTTCGGCGAGTTCCCACATGGTCGTCAGGTGAATGGGATTGGTGCCGGTGACCTCGGCCAGCGCCACGATCGCACCCTTGGGCGCGAGCAGTCGGCCGTTGAGATAACGCTCCCAGGACGTCTTGCTGTAGCCCGTGCGGTCGGCCAGCGCCGCGATGCTCAGCCCGCTGCGGTCCACGAGCCGCCGCAGTTGGCTTGCGAACTCCCTGACCTGCGGATCGAGTTCATCCGGCAAGGCTTTCCAACGAGGCATCGATTCCCCCTCTTTCCCCCCTGTTGGTGCTGTTCTGTTCCCCGCGCCTTCCCCTGTGCCGCGTGCGCGTGGCGCCCTCCGCCAGTCCCCGTTCTGGCTACCCACAGGGATGCGTCCCCTAAGGATCGCAGTTCCCGGGAAGGGGGCGCACGGGAGCAAAGGGCCCGTTGGGCATGCACCGTTGCACGCCGGCCTCTTCGCGGTCCACCGGACCGTCCCGATTGGACACGTTAGCCCGATTATGCGGGCTTGGGGCACTCAGGTCAGCCGAAGACGAGGGCTCCGACGACCGCGACGAGGAGCAGGGCGAGCAGGAGTAAGACCGCGGACAGCAGCACGCCTCCGGCCGGTCGGGGCGGCCGTTCCTCCTCCGGCCGGTCCCACCAGGGAAGCGTGGGGTCGTCCTCGTAGTCCTCGGCACCGCCGGGTCCCCCGGAGCGTTCGGGTGCCGTCGCCGGGCGGGGCCAGGCCTTGACCGCGAGTTCCCAGCGCACGGCGTGCCGTTCGGCGTCCGGGCCGGCCACGTCCGCGACCCGGCACAGCGCCTCGACGGCCTGCCGGGGCGGCGGCTGGACCGCGTTGAGGTAGCGCTGCCAGGAGGACTTGCTGTACGCGGTGCGCGCGCCCAGCGCGACCAGGCTGAGGCCGGTGCTGTCCTTGAGGAGCCGCAGGTGTTCGACGAAGTGCCGTACTTCCGGCGGGAGCTCGTCCGGCAGCGGCTGCCAGCCGCCCATCGTGCACCTCCCGGCATGCTTCGGCTCTTCGGTTCGCCCGCTCTGATCGGGTGACGATGCCGGGCGGCCGGTCGGTTCCCGTGGCAGTGACCTGGATCCGGTCACGTAGCGGAACGGTCACCTCCGTGCCACAGCGCACTGACAGGCGTTGAACAGGCCGATCCCGGTGCAGGAGTGTGGGTCGTGGCGGTGGTCCGTCCCTGCTCGGGGGAGGGGACGGGCCACCGTTGCGGAGCTCCGCTTCCGGGCGTCCGCCCGCCCTGAGAACGACCGTGGCCCGCGCCCCTCGGGGGAGGTGCGGGCCACGGTCGCGTCGTACGGGCCACGGTCGCGTCGTAACGGGGAACCTAGTTCTTCATCGTGAAGTGCAGGGTGTCCTTCAGGAACGGGATCTCCAGCCAGGGCCTGGGCTGGGCCATCATCGCCAGCAGGACGATCGCCAGGCCCAGGACGCCGTAGGTGACGATGTCCGTGAAGCGGGAGCGCACGGCGAGCATGCCGACACTCGGCAGGACCCAGCGCATCACCGCACCGGCCAGCAGGGCGGCGCCGATCAGCAGGGTCCCGTAGCGGAACACGTCGAGCGCGGTCAGCAGCAGGCCGATGCCGACCGCCGACAGCACGACGAGCATCGGCCACTGCCGGGCGGGCGCCGGGGCGTCGCCGGGAGCGGCCCGGCCGCCGCCCTCGGGGCGTGCGGTGTCCCGGGTGAACAGCGGGAAGCGGCGCGTGGTCCGCCTCGGGCGGCCCTCGGCGTCCGGCGCGCTGATCGCGTCACGGACCGTCGGCTCCGCGTCTCGGGGCGTCCTGGGGGTATGGAGATCGTCCTCAGCCGGCACTGCGCTCCGCCGCCTCGACCACGTTGACGAGCAGCTGCGCACGGGTCATCGGACCCACGCCGCCCGGGTTCGGGGAGATCCACCCGGCCACCTCGGCCACGTCCGGGTGGACGTCGCCCACGATCTTGCCCTCGGCGCTGCGCGAGACGCCGACGTCGAGGACGGCCGCGCCCGGCTTGACGTCCTCGGGCCGGATCAGATGGGCGGAGCCGGCGGCCGCGACGATGATGTCCGCGCGCTTGAGGTGGGCGGAGAGGTCACGGGTGCCGGTGTGGCACTGGGTCACGGTCGCGTTCTCGCTGCGCCGGGTGAGCAGCAGCGGCATCGGGCGGCCGATGGTGACACCGCGGCCGACGACCACGACCTCGGCGCCCTTGATCTCCACGCCGTAGCGGCGCAGCAGGGTCAGCACGCCGTTCGGGGTGCAGGGCAGCGGGGCCGGCTCGTTGAGCACGAGACGGCCGAGGTTCATCGGGTGCAGGCCGTCCGCGTCCTTGTCCGGGTCCATCAGCTCCAGGATCCGGTTCTCGTCGATGCCCTTGGGGAGCGGCAGCTGGACGATGTAGCCGGTGCAGGCCGGGTCCTCGTTCAGCGCCCGTACGACCGCCTCGATCTCCTCCTGCGTGGCCGTGCCCGGCAGCTCGCGCTGGATGGAGGCGATGCCGACCTCCGCGCAGTCGCGGTGCTTGCCGGCGACGTACTTCTGGCTGCCGGGGTCGTCCCCGACCAGGATCGTGCCGAGGCCGGGCGTGACGCCCTTCTCCTTCAGCGCCGCCACGCGGGCGGTCAGATCGGACTTGATCGCGGCTGCGGTGGCCTTGCCATCGAGAATCTGGGCGGTCATGCTCCCATCCTCGCGGATGACGGGCTCCGGGTTCCAATCCGGGTCCCGATCATGGACACCCCATGATCAATGATGTTGCACTTGCACAACACATAGCGAATGCGGCTGGACAAGTAAGAGCCCGCTAAAGAACGATGAGCACACAGTGCCGCGGGCAGTACCGGGGGGACGGACCGCATCTGTAGAACTCTCCTCCGCACCGTGCCGCGCGTCGTCCCCGCACTTGAACAACGGAGGAAAGACCGCCATGAGCTTCGGCGACCCGAACAACCCCTACGGCCCGCCGCAGGGCCAGCAGCCCGGTTACCCGCCCCAGCCGCCGCAGGGCCAGCCCGGGTACGGCTACCCGTCCACTCCCCCCGCCCAGCCCGGCTACGGCTACCCCGCCGCCCCGCCGGTCCAGCAGCCGTACGGCTACGGCATGCCGATGGAGATGCCGGGCCTGATCAAGACCGCCCGCGTGCTGCTGTTCATCGTGGCCGGATTCCAGTTCCTGGCCGGCATCATCATCGGCATCGCCGGCGCCGCCCTGCAGGACGGCTCCAACGCCCTGGGCTCCGGCGACGACACCAGCACGGCGACCGGCCTGGTCGTCCTGATCGCCCTGCTGATGCTGGCGCTGGGCAGCCTGTCGATCTTCCTCGGCGTGAAGTTCAAGAACGGCGGCAGCGGCATCCGCATCACGACGATCGTGTACTCGTCGCTGATGATCCTGGGCAGCCTGGCCAACATCGTGAACGGCGGGGGCGGTTCGGCCACCTTCGGCGGCATCATCTCCCTCGCCATCGGTGGCATCGTCCTCGCGGCGATGGTCAACGGCGCGGCCTCGACATGGTTCAACCGCCCGAAGTACTGAGCCGGTACGGAACCACACACAGCCAAGGGCCGTGTCCCGCCCCGGACGGGGGGACACGGCCCTTGTGCGTTCCGGACGCCTGCGTCGTCCGGCCGTGCTCAGTGGAAGAAGTGGCGCGTGCCCGTGAAGTACATCGTCACGCCCGCCTTCTTCGCGGCCTCCACGACCAGCTCGTCGCGGACCGAACCACCCGGCTGGGCCACGGCCTTGACGCCGGCCGCGGTCAGGATCTCCAGTCCGTCCGGGAACGGGAAGAACGCGTCGGAGGCGGCGTACGAGCCCTGGGCGCGCTCGGCGCCGGCCCGCTCGACGGCCAGCTTCGCGGAGTCGACCCGGTTGACCTGGCCCATGCCGACGCCGACCGAGGCGCCGTCCTTGGCGAGCAGGATGGCGTTGGACTTGACGGCCCGGCAGGCCTTCCAGGCGAAGGCGAGCTCGGCCAGCTCCCCGGCGGAGAGCGCCTCGCCGGTCGCGAGCGTCCAGTTGGCCGGGTCGTCGCCGTCGGCCTGCAGCCGGTCGGTCTCCTGGAGCAGCACGCCGCCGTCGATGGCCTTGACCTCGACCGGGTTGGCGGGGGCGCCGGGGGCCTTGAGCACCCGGATGTTCTTCTTCTTGGCGAGGGCCTCCAGGGCCCCCTCCTCGTAGTCGGGCGCGACGATGACCTCGGTGAAGATCTCGGCGACCTGCTCGGCCATCTCCTTCGACACCGGGCGGTTGACCGCGATCACGCCGCCGAACGCCGACAGCGGGTCGCACGCGTGGGCCTTGCGGTGCGCCTCGGCGACGTCCGCGCCGATCGCGATGCCGCAGGGGTTGGCGTGCTTGATGATCGCGACGCACGGCTCGGCGTGGTCGTACGCGGCACGGCGCGCGGCGTCCGTGTCCGTGTAGTTGTTGTACGACATCTCCTTGCCGTGCAGCTGCTCGGCCTGGGCCAGACCGCTGCCACTGCCGTCGACGTAGAGCGCGGCGGGCTGGTGCGGGTTCTCGCCGTAGCGCAGGGTGTTCTCGCGCTCCCAGGTGGCGCCGAGGAAGTCGGGGAACTGCGACTCGTCGACGGGGGCGTAGGAGGAGGCGAACCAGGAGGCGACCGCCACGTCGTACGCGGCCGTGTGCTGGAAGGCCTCGGCGGCGAGCCGCTTGCGGGTGGCGAGGTCGAAGCCGCCCTCCTTGACCGCGGCGAGGACGTCGGCGTACCGGGCGGGGCTGGTGACGACGGCCACGGACGGGTGGTTCTTGGCGGCGGCGCGGACCATCGACGGCCCGCCGATGTCGATCTGCTCGACGCACTCGTCGGGCGAGGCGCCGGAGGCGACGGTCTCGCGGAACGGGTAGAGGTTGACCACCACGAGGTCGAACGGCTCGACGCCGAGCTCGGCCAGCTGCCGCCGGTGGTCCTCCAGGCGCAGGTCGGCGAGGATGCCCGCGTGCACCTTCGGGTGCAGGGTCTTGACCCGGCCGTCCAGGCACTCGGGGAAGCCGGTGAGCTCCTCGACCTTGGTGACGGGGACCCCGGCGGCGGCGATACGGGAGGCGGTGGACCCGGTGGAGACGAGCTCCACGCCGGCCTCGTGCAGCCCGCGGGCGAGCTCCTCGAGCCCGGTCTTGTCATAGACGCTGACGAGCGCGCGACGGATGGCCCGCTTGTTGCTCTCGGCGGTCACTGGATAACTACCTTTCGTCCCTCAATGCGATAGCCGTTGCGGGCGATCCGCCCCACGACCTCGACGAGCAGCCTTCGCTCGACTTCCTTGATGCGCTCGTGCAGAGCGCTCTCGTCGTCCTCGTCCCGGACCTCCACCACGCCCTGAGCGATGATCGGTCCGGTGTCGACGCCGTCGTCGACGAAGTGGACGGTGCAGCCGGTGACCCTGGCGCCGTACGCGAGCGCGTCCCGTACGCCGTGGGCCCCCGGAAAACTGGGGAGGAGAGCCGGGTGGGTGTTGACGAACCGCCCGCCGAAGTGCGCGAGGAACTCCTTCCCCACGATCTTCATGAACCCGGCGGAGACGACCAGGTCGGGCTCGTAGGAGGAGACGGCCTCGGTGAGCGCGGCGTCCCACTCCTCCCGGGTCCCGTAGTTCTTCACCTTCCGCACGAAGGTCGGCAGCCCGGCCCGCTCGGCCCGCGCCAGCCCCTCGATGCCGTCGCGGTCGGCGCCGACGGCGACGATCTCGGCGCCGTAGGCCTCGCTTCCGGTGCGCGCGATCTCGTCGAGGAGCGCCTGCAGATTGGTGCCGGATCCGGAGACCAGCACGACGAGGCGCTTGGCCACGGGCTTGGCGGCCACGGTGGGGCCCTTTCTCGGGGGAGCGTCTAACGGCGGCCGGGCCCGTACGATTATTTGTGCATTCGTACGAATGCTTCGCGCCCCTGGATACGGGGAAGTCTACGAAGCGGCCGACCGCCAGCAACGATACCGGCACACGGAACGGGCCCCCACGGGACGGGTGCGTGGCCGGAAGGTAGCGTCTGGGAGGGAGCGGGCTCGGGAACGCGGTCGTCGTGCGGCGCGTTCACGCAGTGACAGCTCACGTCAGACGGGTCGTACCAGCCGTATACATCTAGGGGAAGACGCTCACTTGATGCCGGACCGCAGCCTGCGACTTCTCACGTTCCCCCCGCAGCCGGCGCTGGGAGGGGAGCGTGGTGCCGTGCTGCGCGAGCGGCCGGCCTCGCCGCCCGAGGCGCCCTCGGGCCGGGAGAACGGCAACGGCGACGGGCAGGGCGGCACACCGCAGGACGACAACCCGTTCGCGCCGCCGCCGGAGGGCACCCCGGACCGCCCGTGGCAGCCGCGGCGCCCCGCACCGGGATCCTCCGACGAGCACGACTCCCCCTGGGGCAACCAGTGGAGCGACCGCCAGCCCGGCCGCTCCCCCGGCGGTTTCGGCGAGCGCCCCGGAGGCGGTCCCGAGGATCCGGGCGGCGGACCCGGCCAGGGTCCCGGCCCGGGCATGCGCTGGGACCCCACGGACCCCGCCCAGCGCCGGGCCCGTTACGCACTCCTGTGCGGCATGTGGGCTTTCTTCTTCGCCCTCTTCAGCTGGCCCTACGTGGCCCTGCTGCTCGGCTCCCTGGCCATCTACTGGGGCGTGAGCGCCCTGCGTGCCAAGCCCCGCACCCCGAACCCGGACACCCCCGCGTCTGAGCAGACCGGCCGCCCCCAGACCACGGCGGCCGTCAGCGGCCTGGTCACGGCGTCCCTGGCGCTCGCCCTGGTCGCAGCGACCTTCACGGCCCAGCTGGTCTACCGCGACTACTACACCTGTGTGAACGACGCCCTCACCAACCAGGCCAAGCAGTCCTGCGACCAGCTGCTGCCGCACGAGCTGCGGGGACTGCTGGGGACCGGCAAGGGCTGACACCCGGCCTCCCGGCGCCGGGCCCCTCACGCGGTGTCCGCGTCCGGAGCGTCCGGTTGGGCCGAGGCCTCCTTGAGGGCCGCCCAGCGAGCCGCGCGCGATGTGTCGTCGTGGTGCCAGGTGAGGTCCTGCGGGTCGCCGGCCGGCAGGAAGCCGTACGCGGCTTCCGTGTTGTCGACGGGCAGGAAGTCGTACGCGTCGTACGCGGCTTGCGTGCCGTACGACTGCGCCCCCCTCGTGCCGAGCGCGTCCTTCGCGTCGTGCGCCTCTTCGGCGTGCGGCTCGCGCGCGGGCGGCGACGCGGGCTGCGCCGGCAGCTTTCGGGCCGAGACGATCGCGGCCGGTACGGCTCCCGGCTCCCGGGAGCGAAGGCCCCGCAGCCGCCAGGCCCGCAGCCCCAGCACCACCGGAACGGCGACGACCGTGATCCAGGCCGCCGTGGCGAGCCCCGCCTGCCACCACACCGGACCGAACCGGGCGAGCGCGGCGACCCCCAGCGGCCCGCCCGCGAGCTCGGCGAGCGTCGCGAACACGAGCGCGCACACCCCGGCCGCCATCACCGCCGCCCCGGCGGTCCGTGCCGCCGACCAGCCAGGCACCCGGCGCCACGCCTTCCCGGCCCCGCCCCCCGGCTCCCCCCGCCGCACGGCCACCCGCACCGTGAACCACGCCACCGTCACCCCCGCCACCACCGGCACCGCCCCGGCCGCCCAGTTCAGCGGCCCGCCGGCGCCCGCCTCCGGCACCGCCGCCAGCAACGGGAACGGCGGCAGCAGCGGCGCGGGATTCGAGGCGAGCGGGTTCACCAGGTGCCCGGTCCCGAGCGCGAAGCCGGGGCCGAGGGCATAGGCCGCCGACCACACCGCCGCGTTGGGAGCCAGGGCCGCGCACAACAGCAGGACCGCGAACTGCCCCGACCAGCCCTCCGTCAGCTGGCCGAAGGACGCGCGCGCGGGCCCGCCGTGCCCCACCAGCGACACCAGGAGCAGCAGCGCCCCGCCCCCGAAGAGCACCACGGTCCCGGCACCGGCGGCCCGCACGGCCGCGATCAGGCCCGCCCGGCCGACCGGCCCCAGGAGCCGTCGGCGCACCGCCCCCGGCAGCGGCACCAGCACGCTCAGCACCGGCTCGCGCGGACGGCCGTACGCCGTCCACACCCCCACGCCCGCCGCCCCCGTCGCGACGAGCGGCAGGCACACCGCCACCCACCCCCACTCGGGCCGCAGCGCACCGCCGGAGGCGTACAGCGCGGCGCAGCCGCCGACGGCGAGATAGCCGAGGACGACGCCCGCCCACGCCGTCTGCGCGTCGACCGGCGGTGGCCCTTCGGGTTCGACGGGCGCGTCCACCGCGTCGCGCGCCGCCCGGTACACCAGCAGCACCGGCAGCACCAGGAGCAGCAGCGGGGTCACGCCCATGGGCGCGGGGGCGCCGGAGAGCGTCTCGGTGCGCACCAGCTCGACACCGTGCGCGAGGAGCCACAGCGCACCGGCGATGTGCAGGGCGCCGCCCGGCCCGCTGTCGGGGTAGGGCGAGCTGATCCACAGCACCATCACGGGCACGGCGAACGAACCGAGCCCGAGCCCGGCCGCGAGCGCCCCTTCGAGGACGCTCGCGCCGAGTCCGGGGGACCGGTCGCGCATCCGGGTGAGCAGGGGGGACAACGACAGTCGGCGAACGGTCATCTGGGGCACGACCGCCATGCTCCCAACGACACGCGCTTTCCCGTCGTAACGGGCGAACCCCCGAAGTGTCGCTCAATATATGTTTATGTACTTTTTCGCACGAAGGGGCGCACGGTGACACAGAGCCCTGAGAGCCCGCTGCCACCGCCCAAGGAACGCCGACGCCTGCGCGAGTCCCGGTCGCTGACGCAGGCTCAGGTCGCCGAGCGGATCGGCGTCAGCCGCGAGACCGTACGCGCGTGGGAGACCGGCCGCACCTCCCCGAGGGGCGAGAGACGGGAGGCGTACGCCCACCTCCTGGCGTCGCTCGCGGCGGACGCGGCGAACCCGGCCGGCCCAATGGACGAGGCGAAGGCGACGGGCCGTCAGGAGGCCATGCCTGCCGGGGAGGACACCGCGCCCCAGCCCAGGATCCCCGCTCCGGCCGCCCCCTCCCTGACGCCCGCACAGGCATTCGATGCCCTGTACGCGTTCTGCGCCCCCGCCCTCGTACGCCAGACGTACCTGCTCACCGGGCGGCGCGAGCTGGCCCGGGAGTCCGTGGAGCGCGCCTTCCAACTCGCCTGGCAGCAATGGCCGGAGGTGGCCCAGGACCGCGATCCGGCGGGCTGGGTACGGGCGACGGCGTACGAGTACGCCCTGTCCCCCTGGCACTCCTTCCGCCCGCGCTACCGGCACCCCGAGCCACCGCCCGCCGACGCCGCCGACCGCACCCTGCTGCACGCGCTCCTGAAGCTCCCGCCCTCGTACCGCCGCACGCTGCTGCTCTACGACGGCGTCGGCCTCAACCTGCCGGAGACCGCGGCGGAGACGGAGGCGAGCACACCGGCGGCGGCGAACCGGCTCACACACGCGCGGGCCGCGCTGGCCGAGCATCTCCCCGAGCTGTCGGACCCCGTCGCGCTCCACCGGCGGCTGGCCGAACTCGCCTCCACGGAGCGGCTGCGGGCGCCGCAGCCGACGACGGTCCGGACCCTCGGCGAACGCAGGACCCGGTTCTGGACCCGGGCCGCCATCGCCTTCACGGTCGCCATCATCGGCGCGACCTCACTCACGCTGCGCACCGCGCCGACCCGGTACGAGGCACCGCTCGCCCCGGCGCAGGCGGTTCGCGGGGTTCCGCCGAAGGCCGCGCTGGGTCCGCTGTCCAGCGCCGAACTGCAGCTGCGGGCGAAGCTGCGGGCGGCCTCGGCGCGCGGACCGGAGAGGGTACTGCCGCTGCCCCGGTGAGCCCGTGCGCCCCCGGCATGCGGAAGGGCCCGCACCCCCGTGAGGGTGCGGGCCCTTCCCCGGTGATCCGGGGTGCCGGCCGGCCGGGCCGTGCTCAGTCGCCGAGAATGGCGCGGGCGAGCTTCGCCGTCTCGGTCGGCGTCTTGCCGACCTTGACGCCGGCGGCCTCGAGGGCCTCCTTCTTCGCCTGGGCGGTGCCGGACGAACCGGAGACGATGGCGCCGGCGTGGCCCATGGTCTTGCCCTCGGGGGCGGTGAAGCCCGCGACGTAGCCGACCACCGGCTTGGTCACGTTCTCCTTGATGAAGGCCGCGGCCCGCTCCTCGGCGTCGCCGCCGATCTCGCCGATCATGACGATCAGGTCGGTGTCGGGGTCGTCCTGGAAAGCGGCCAGGGCGTCGATGTGCGTGGTGCCGATGATCGGGTCGCCACCGATGCCGACGGCCGTCGAGAAGCCGATGTCACGGAGCTCGTACATCATCTGGTACGTCAGCGTGCCGGACTTCGAGACCAGGCCGATACGGCCCGGCTTGGTGATGTCGCCCGGGATGATGCCGACGTTCGACTGGCCCGGGGTGATGATGCCGGGGCAGTTCGGGCCGATGATGCGGGTCTTGTTGCCCT
The DNA here is from genome assembly GCF_032656585.1 of Streptomyces herbicida. Taxonomy (NCBI): domain Bacteria; kingdom Bacillati; phylum Actinomycetota; class Actinomycetes; order Kitasatosporales; family Streptomycetaceae; genus Streptomyces; species Streptomyces herbicida. The sequence goes on along the minus strand of NZ_JAUYWJ010000001.1, from coordinate 106,408 downwards.
TCTTGCCGGCGTACGCCCAGAAGGCGGCCGTGTCGTGCACGGCGATGCCCTCGGTGATCACGACGGCCAGCGGGATCTCCGCGTCGATGGCCTCGACGACCGCGTCCTTGGTGAACTTCTCCGGCACGAAGATGACGGAGACGTTGGCGCCGGTCTTCTCGATGGCCTCGGCGACCGTGCCGAACACGGGTACCTCGGTGCCGTCGAAGTCAACGGTCTGACCCGCCTTGCGCGGGTTCACGCCGCCCACGACGTGGGTGCCGTCGCCCAGCATGAGCTTGGTGTGCTTCATGCCCGTGGCGCCGGTCATGCCCTGGACGATGACCTTGCTGTCCTTGTTGAGCCAGATAGCCATGGTGTGTTGGTGTCCTCGTCCTGAGTGCTTACTTGGCGGCGTGGGCCAGCTCGGCGGCCTTGTCCGCCGCGCCGTCCATGGTGTCGACGCGCTGCACCAGCGGGTGGTTGGCGTCCGTGAGGATCTGCCGGCCCAGCTCGGCGTTGTTGCCGTCGAGGCGGACGACGAGCGGCTTGGTGACGTTCTCGCCCCGGTCCTCGAGGAGCTTCAGGGCCTGCACGATGCCGTTGGCGACCTCGTCACAGGCGGTGATGCCGCCGAAGACGTTGACGAACACGGACTTGACGTCCGGGTCGCCGAGGATGATCTCCAGGCCGTTCGCCATGACCTGGGCGGAGGCGCCACCGCCGATGTCCAGGAAGTTGGCGGGCTTGACGCCACCGTGGTTCTCGCCGGCGTAGGCGACGACGTCCAGGGTGCTCATGACGAGACCCGCGCCGTTGCCGATGATGCCGACCTCGCCCTCGAGCTTGACGTAGTTGAGGTTCTTCGCCTTGGCGGCGGCCTCCAGCGGGTTGGCCGCGTCCTTGTCGTGGAGCTCCTCGTACTCGGGGTGGCGGAACTCGGCGTTCTCGTCGAGCGACACCTTGCCGTCGAGGGCGATGACCTCCCCGGAGGCGACCTTGGCCAGCGGGTTGACCTCGACCAGGAGGGCGTCCGACTTGATGAACGTGTCCCACAGCCTGACGAGGACGTTCGCGACCTTGTCGGCGACCTCGGCCGGGAACTTGGCCGCGGCCACGATCTCCTGGGCCTTGGCCTCGTCCACACCGTCGATGGCGTCGATCGCGATCTTCGCGACGGCCTCGGGGCGGGTGGCCGCCACCTCCTCGATCTCCATGCCGCCCTCGACGGAGGCGATGGAGAGGAAGGTGCGGTTGGCACGGTCGAGGAGGAAGGAGACGTAGTACTCCTCGACGATCTCCGGCGCGGTCTCGGCGATCATGACCTTGTGGACCGTGTGGCCCTTGATGTCCATGCCGAGAATGTCCGTCGCGCGGGCGACGGCCTCGTCCGCGGAGGCGGCCAGCTTGACGCCACCGGCCTTGCCGCGACCACCGACCTTCACCTGCGCCTTGACGACCGACTTGCCGCCCAGCCGCTCGGTGATCGCGCGCGCCGCCTCAGGCGTGTCGATGACTTCACCGGCCAGCACCGGTACATCGTGCTTGGCGAAGAGGTCCCTCGCCTGGTACTCGAACAGGTCCACGCGCTTCCGTCCCTATCAGTGATCTCGCGGTTCGTTGGATGCGTGGGCGTGCCGCGAAGGGCAACGTGACGTCCGCATGTGTCACTAGGGGGGCGCACACGGTGTCCGAGCGCGCGGCATGTCCGTCTCGCAGGTTATCGCCGCTTGCCGGGGGTCCCTAAATCGAGGGTCACACCTGAGCGGTGATACCTGTCACATGATGCCGGGTTTGCTGGCACGGCGTGCCGAAGCGGCGAGGCCTCACCGGGCTGGGGTTGACCCGGTGAGGCCTCTGGAACGGCCCACAAGGACCCGGGCTGGCTGATCCCCACCCCAATGGGGACCAACCGACCCCAACCGTGAGGTGTCGGTCGGACGCACCGACGGTATTCGGCCGTCCGATACCTCCATCCCACGGAGTCGGTCGGGACGGGGCGCCTCAGATGTCCTGCATCAGATGCTCTGGGCGCGCTCGTCGTGCAGGTTGTGCATGCTGTGCAGGTTGTGGATGTACCCCGTGTGGTGGACCTGACCCGGGGCCACGGAATCGGCGACACCCGCCGCGCCGTTCACGGCGTGCCCGGCGAGCGGGGTGGCGGCGTGGACGGTGCCGGCGGCCAGGTCCTGCCCGAAGGGCGCGGCCTGCCCGGCGACACCGCGGGCGAACGGGTCGACCTCACCGGTCACACCGTGCGCGAACGGGGCGACGTCGCCCGTCACGCCGTACGCCAGCGTCGTGGTGCTGCCCGCGACCGGCTGCACCGTCCGGGTGACGATGTCGGCGACGGGCTGCACGGCACCGGTCACCCCGTGCGCGAACGGCGGGACCTCTTCCGCCACGCCCTGCCCGAAGGGGCCCACCTGCCCGGTCACGCCGTACGCGAGCGGCGGTACGGCACCGACGACGCCGCCCGCGAAGGGGTGGACGTCGCCCGCGACGCCGTACGCGAGCGCCTGGGCGTCCGCCACCGCCTGCCCGGCGACCGGCGCGACCCCGTGCACGGCGGTGCCGGCGACGGGCGGCAGCACGGCCTGCGTGCCGTCCTGGGCGGCCTGGCCGACCACCCCGGTGGCGTACGGCTGCGCGTCCGCGACGACCCCGCCAACGGTCGGCCGCACGTCCGCAACGGCACCCGTGGCGACGCCCTGCACACCCGTGACGGCACCCCCGGCGGCCGGCTGGACGCCGTGGACCGCACCACCCGCGACGGGCTGGACGTCGGCCACGACGCCGTACGCAAGCGCGGTGGCGGCGTCCACGGCGTGACCGGCGACGGGCGTCACCCCGTGCACGGCACCGGTGACCACCGGCGTCACCCCGTGCACCGCGCCCGTGGCCACGTCCCGTACGCCCGCGACCGCGCCCCCGGCGACCGGCTGGACGCCCGCCACGGCGTGACCGGCGACCGGGACGGCTCCGTACACGGCGCCGGCGGCGACCGGCGGGACGGCCTCGGCGGCCGCCTCGTACGCGACCGGGGTGACCGTGCCGGGAACGGCCGTCACGGTGCCGGTGAGGTGCGCGGGCACGGAGGACACGGAGGCCCGGGCGGCGGCCGTGGCCCCGGCGGCCCGGCCCTGGACGCCGTTGAGCGCGCCCTGGCCCGTGCGGCCCGCGGTGGCGACCGTCTGCGCGGCCTTCGTGCGTACGGCTCCGTCGACGCCCTGGGCCTGGCTGCGGGCGGCCGCCTGGAAGGCCTGGAGCTTGGTCTGGGCGGCGGCCAGGGCCTCCTCCACCTCGGGGGCGAAGGAGGAGAGCGGGCCGAACAGGTAGTCGATCTCGTCCTGCGGGGAGGCCGCGTCGGAGACGGTGGCGGTCGCCTCCGCCCTCGCCCCGACGGCCATGTGGTCGGTCGCGGCCTTCGCCGCACGGGCCGCCCGGGCGCCGTTGACGGCCTGGGCTCCCCTGACCTTGGCGGCGGCCGGGACCTTGGCGTCGACGTAGCGGCGGGCCTGGTCGGCGGCGGTGGTGGACGTGCCGGTGGCGGTGTGGGCGGCGGTGGCGGCCGTCTGCCCGGCCTCGGCCGCCCTGCTCCGGGTGTCGGACACGGTGGACTTCGCCCCGGCGGTGGTGTTCGCGGTGGTGTTCTGGGCCGTCGAGGTCACGCCGCCGGTGACACCGGTGACCGTGTCCTGCGCGTCGGACACGACCCCGTCGACCGTGCCGGTGAGCCCGGAGGTCGTGTCGGAGACGGACAGGGACGAGGCGGGCAGTTCGTCGGCGCTGGCCACGGTCGAGCCGAGCGCCCACGCGCCGGTCACTCCGGCGGCTATGACGATGGAACGGCGGATGTTCTTGTTCATGCGTGCGTCAGATCCTTAAGGGATTCCCGGACGTCGGAGCCACAAGGGCTGCGAGGACGCCGGAAGCGCGACTGGGACTTGGGCCGTCCGGACTTCGGAGGGGTGTCCGGACGGTCGGGCAGACCTGTTCCGCCCCCGCGCGACAGGTCCACGGCGGGGAGGTGGCCGTGGTGTCCTAGCCGGGGAAGACGGGAATGTCCCGGTGCCTGTCCCGGGTCCCGGCCACGTCGACGCGCGCGGCGGCACCGGGCGCGAGCCGCACGGGCGCCCGGTCGTTCAGGGTGACGGCGTGCGCGTCACCGTGCCTCGGAGAGCCGTTGTCGACCGCTGATTTGCCCGGTGCGTCGCCCTGGTCGCCGGTGGGCGCGGGCCGGCTCGGGGCGGTGACGGGGGCCGCGGCACGACGGCCGTCGGCGTGCGCCGCGGAACGCGGTGCGGGGGTGGCGGCGGTGAGGTCCGGTCCGCACGCGCCGCTCCTCGCGGACTTCGGCGTACGGGCCGTTGCGCCCCGGACGTCTTCACCGGACGCGGCCGTCGGCCGGGCCGCGCCGTAATGCGTCGTCCCGGGTGCCGAGGTGACCGGCGCCGGCAGCAACCGGCCGGGCGGCTCGGACATTCCGGGGAGTTCGGGAAGCCCGGGCAGCGGGGGTGTCGCGGGCAGCGCCGGCAGTGTGCCGCGCACCGAGTCCAGTTGCCGTGTCACTGCCCCCACCAGGTCCCCGGCCGGCCGCGTGGCACGACGGGGCAGGGACGCGACGGCTTCGTGGTCCGCCGCGGGCACGGCATGTGCCGCACGGCGACCGACGTGCTCGACCGGAGCGGTGACCGGGGCGGCAACCGCCCCCACGACACTCTTCGTCGGGGCCTTCGGCGCAGTGGCCCGCGCCGCGTCCGTCACGGCCGACGACACGGATGCGACCGACGTGGCGGAAGTGGCCGACGTGCCCGACAGCGTGCCCTCCGCGGCGTGCGCCTGCTCCCCGCAGAAAAGTCCGAGCGCGAACAGACCGGCCACCAGCAGACCCAGTTGCAGCGCACGCCGTCCCGCCGCCGTGCGCAACACGCGCACGCCGGTGACGGGCTGGACTGCAGATGAGGTCAAGAGGGGAAGGGTCCTCCCGTGCGGCGGAACACGTGACGAGTTGGCACATCGCGGGCGTGCCCGATCCTTGCACGGTACGCCCGAGGTTGCGCAAGCCCCCTGTTACCGATGGGTAGTCATGTCCCTTTTACCGCCTGGCGTCACACGGTGTCCGGTATCGGAAGGGGGCGCTTCTCGATCGCCGCCGCCATCACGTCCGGGAACAGATCGGGCGTACAGGCGAAGGCCGGCGCCCCCAGGGCGGCGAGCGCGGCCGCGTGCTCCCGGTCGTAGGCGGGCGCCCCTTCGTCCGACAGCGCGAGCAGCGTGACGAACTGCACCCCGGACGCCTTCATCGCCGCGACCCGCTTCAGCATCTCGTTCCGTATGCCTCCCTCGTAGAGGTCGCTGATGAGCACCACCACCGTCTCGGCGGGCCGGGTGATCTGAGACTGGCAGTACGCCAGCGCCCGGTTGATGTCCGTGCCGCCGCCGAGCTGGGTGCCGAAGAGGACGTCGACGGGGTCGTCGAGCTGGTCGGTGAGGTCGGCCACGGCCGTGTCGAACACCACGAGCCGGGTGCTGATCGACCGCATGGAGGCGAGCACGGCCCCGAACACCGACGCGTAGACGACGGACGCCGCCATCGACCCCGACTGGTCGATGCAGAGGATGACCTCCTTCTTCACGGATTGGGCGGCGCGCCCGTACCCGATCAGCCGCTCCGGCACGACCGTCCGGTACTCGGGCAGATAGTGCTTGAGGTTGGCCGCGACCGTGCGGTTCCAGTCGATGTCGTGGTGGCGCGGCCGGTTGACCCGGGCGCTGCGGTCGAGGGCGCCGGTCAGGGTGGCCCGGGTGCGGGTGACGAGCCGCTTCTCCAGGTCTTCGACGACCTTGCGCACGACCGCCCGTGCCGTCTCCTTGGTGGTCTCCGGCATCGCCTTGTTGAGCGAGAGCAGCGTGCCGACCAGGTGCACATCGGCCTCCACCGCCTCCAGCATCTCCGGCTCGAGGAGCAGGGAGGCAAGGCCGAGCCGGTCGATGGCGTCCCGCTGCATGACCTGGACGACGGAGGAGGGGAAGTAGGTCCGGATGTCCCCGAGCCAGCGCGCCACCGACGGCGCCGACGCCCCGAGCCCGGCCGAACGGTCCCGCCCCGTCTGCGGTTTGTCCCCCTTGCCGTAGAGCGCGGCGAGCGCGCCGTCCATCGCGGCGTCCTGCCCGGACAGCGCGCAGCCGGTTCCGTCGGCCGCGTCGCCCCCGAGCACCAGGCGCCAGCGCCGCAGCCGCTCCTGGGCCGGCTCCACCAGTTCGGCCGTCATGTCCCCACTCCCGCAAAGTAGTTGTCGCCCGTGTCAGCTGCGTCGTCGTCCAGCCCGAGCAGCAGCCGTACCAGTGGCAGAACGGCGTCCGCGCGCACGGCGTCCAGTTCCGCGGCGAAGCCGGGCAGGCCACCCGCCCGGTCCAACGTGCTCCCCCGTTCCGCCGGCCCGCGCCGCACCAGCTCGCCGAGCGTTCTGCGCACTCCCGGCTCGTAGGCCGAGAAGGTCCGCCGCAGCAGCGGCAGTACGTCGGTGAACGCCTCCGCCGGCACCCCGGTCAGCCAGGTGTCCACCAGCCCGAGCAGCCGCTCGTCGTGGACGAGCAGCATCCCGCCCCCGCCGCCTCCGACGAACCCCTCGATCCACGCGGCGGCGACCGGCGGCGCTGTCCCCGGCGACAGCACGAGCCCCATCAGCCGGGCCGCCTCGTCCTGCCCCAACTCCCCTTCGTCCAGCAGCAGCCGCACGGCACGCCCCCGGATGACACCGGGCACGGTGTCCCGCCCGGTCAGGGCACCGAGCACGGAGCGCCAGCGGGTACGGAGGTGGCCGTGTCCCGTCGTGGAGGCCTCCCCCAGCAGGCCCACCGCCCCGTGCACGTCGTCCACATGGCGCCGCATCTCCTCGGCCGCGTCCGGGTCCAGGGCGGCGCAGGCCGGGGGCAGGCCGACGAAGATCCGCTCGGCGAGGCCGGCGGCGACCTCGGCGAGGGCCACCGTGTCGGTGCCGCGCACATCGCCGTAGCGCAGGGAGCGGACCAGGGCGGGAAGCGCCTGGGCGAGGTGGCCGACGTCGGCGTCGAGGGCCGCGCGGTCGGCGAGCACCCGCATCACCACGGGGAGCGCGTTCGGCAGTTCGGCGAGCAGACAGCGTTCGGCCAGTGCGGTGACCTCGGCGAGGGACTGCGCGGCCACGGCGTCTGCCTCAGCCTTGGCGGTCGCGGCACCGAGCACCGTCGTGCCCCAGACCCCGGCTTCGGCGACCCGCACCGACAGCTCCGGCTCCCAGCGCAGCCGCCAGGTCTCCCGGAACGTGCCCGTACTGCCCCGCGACTCCCTCGGCTCGCCCCACCCGACGCCCAGCAGCCGCAGCCGGTGCAGCAGCCTGCTGCGCCCGGCGTCGGTCTCCTTGCGCAGGTCGAGCTCCAACTCCCGCTCCAGCGCCTCCGGTTTGAGCCGCAGCCGACGCTGCAGCCGGGCCAGGTCCCGCTGCAACGGCACCGCGGGTGCCGCGTCGGGCACCTCGCCCAGCAGGTCTCCCACCACCAGCCGGTCGTGCACCAGGGCCAGCGGCACATCGGAGCCGTCGCACATCACTGCCCGCACGGCATCGGTCGTCTCGCTCAGCCCGGCCAGCGGGCGGCCGCGCATCGCGGCGAGCGTCTGCGCCAGCCGCACCGCCTCGATGACATGCGCCGAGGACACGATGCGGTCCTCCTCCCGCAGCAGCCGGGCCACCTTGGTCAGCCACCGCTCGACCGGACGGTCCGGCGCGCCGAACAGATGCCCGTACCAGCCCGGTGAGTCGATGCCCGCCCCGTACCCGCTGGACCGGGACAGCCTGCGGTGCGTCCACGGCACCCAGGTCATGGCCACCTTCGCCTTGGGCAGCCCCTTCAGCAGTGCCCGGTCGGCGGCGACGGAGGCCTTCTGCCGCAGGGCGGGCACGTGCCAGGCCCCGCACACCACGGCCACGGAGTCGGCGAACTCACGCCGGGCGGCACGCAGTTGCAGCCGCATATGGGCCTCTCGCACGAGGTCCCGGGCGTGCCCGCCGGCGCCGTACGCCTCCCGCAGCGCCCCCATGGCCTCCTCGAGCGCGGCGAACGGCGCGAGCGCCGCGTCCAGGTGCTCGGAGTTCTCCGCGCCACGGTGTTCAGTGCCACGGTGTTCAGGGCCCTCCGCGCCGCGGCGCTCGGTGGTCCCCGCACCCCGGTGTTCGACGACGTCCTCCCACCAGCGTTCGGGATCGTCGTAGCCTCCGGTCTCGGCGAGCACGGCGATCGGGTCGACGCGGACGTCGGCCCCGGGCGCGGGCCCGATGTCGGCACCGGGCGTGGGCTCGTCGTCGGCCCCGGCTCCGGGAGGCTCTCCCTCCTCACTCCCCCACGCCAGCGTGTGCGCGGCCGGCAGGTCGATGAAGCGGGCCGGGACCCCGTGCTCCAGGGCCCAGCGGATCGCCACCCACTCGGGGGAGAACTCGGCCAGCGGCCAGAAGGCCGACCGTCCGGGCTCCTCCACGGCGTGTGCGAGAAGCGCGACCGGAGGGCGCAGGTCCTCGTCGGCGGCCAGCGGGATCAGCGCGTCGGCCTCGGGCGGCCCCTCGAGCAGCACCACCCCCGGCCGGGCCGCGTCCAGCGCGGCCCGCACGGCACGCGCCGACCCGGGCCCGTGGTGCCGCACCCCGAGCAGCAGCGGCCCGGAGCCGAACGCCCGCCCCCACTCGGAGTCGCTCACGCGCTCACCTCCCGGCAGGCCCTGTAGAAGTCCTTCCAGCCGTCCCGCTCGCGCACGACCGTCTCCAGGTACTCCTGCCACACGACGCGGTCGGCCGCCGGGTCGCGGACGACGGCGCCGAGGATGCCCGCGGCGACATCGGCCGGCCGAAGCACGCCGTCGCCGAAGTGGGCGGCCAGCGCAAGGCCGTTGGTGACCACGGAGATCGCCTCGGCCGTGGACAGCGTGCCGCTGGGCGACTTCAGCTTTGTACGGCCGTCGGTGGTGACGCCGTCGCGCAGCTCGCGGAAGACGGTCACCACGCGGCGGATCTCGTCCATGCCGTCGGGCACGGCCGGCAGGTCGAGGGAGCGGCCGATCTGGTCGACACGGCGCGAGACGATGTCGACCTCGGCGTCGGCGCTCTCCGGCAGCGGCAGCACCACCGTGTTGAAGCGGCGGCGCAGGGCGCTGGACAGGTCGTTGACCCCGCGGTCGCGGTCGTTGGCCGTCGCGATCAGATTGAAGCCGCGGACCGCCTGCACCTCCTGGCCCAGCTCCGGGATCGGCAGCGTCTTCTCGGACAGGATCGTGATCAGCGTGTCCTGGACGTCGGCCGGGATGCGGGTCAGCTCCTCCACACGGGCCGTCATGCCCTCGGCCATGGCCCGCATGACCGGACTGGGCACGAGCGCGTCGCGGCTGGGGCCGTGGGCGAGCAGCTGCGCATAGTTCCAGCCGTAGCGGATCGCCTCCTCCGGGGTGCCGGCCGTGCCCTGCACCAGGAGCGTCGAGTCGCCGCTGACGGCGGCGGCCAGGTGCTCCGACACCCAGGTCTTGGCCGTGCCGGGCACACCGAGCAGAAGCAGTGCGCGGTCGGTGGCGAGTGTGGTGACCGCGACCTCGACGATGCGCCGCGGGCCCACGTACTTCGGCGTGATCACCGTGCCGTCCGGCAGCGTGCCGCCGAGCAGATACGTCGCCACCGCCCACGGCGACAGCTTCCAGCGGGCCGGGCGCGGGTGGTCGTCCTGGGCCGCCAGCGCGGCGAGTTCGGCGGCGAACGCGTCCTCGGCGTGCGGCCGCAGCGCCTCGGCCGGTTCCTTCACGAGTGCTTCGGCTGCTTCGACTGCCTGCACGGACGTCGGTTCCACGGACACAGACATGGCTGAGGCCCCCTCCAGCTCGGCCGGTTCGGTCTGTCACCAACCGTGCACCACGCCACTGACAATCGGTTCTGACCTGCGCAATCACCGCACCAGGGCCGATTGTCAGTGGCGGGATCTACCTTCGATGGCATGACTCAGCAGGGGGTGCGCTGGACCGCGGACCAGGTGCTGGCACTGGCGCCTGACGTCGCGTCACGCAAAGCGGGAAGCAAACTCGGCGCGGCCGGGCCGTGGTCCGAGGCGGGGAGTTCCGACGAGGGGACGGTGTGGGGGCTGTGCAAGGGCAGCGGCAGCAAGCCGTATCAGACGGTCGTCGACATCGCGGACGCGGCAGGTCCGGCGTACAAGTGCTCGTGTCCCAGCCGCAAGTTCCCGTGCAAGCACGCGATCGGGCTGTTGCTGCTGTGGGCGGGCGGGGACGGTGCGGTGCCGGCGGCCGAGGCGCCGGACTGGGCCGAGCAGTGGATCGCGGGCCGGAAGAAACGCGCGCAGGAGAATAGGGAGTCGAGCGGTGGGGGTTCCGGATCCGGGTCCGCCGATCCCGAGGCGGCGCGGCGCCGGGCCGAGCGCCGGGCGGAGCGGGTCACGGCGGGGGCGACCGAGCTGGAGCAGCGCCTGGCGGACCTGTTGCGCGGCGGCCTCGCCTCGGCGGAGCAGGCGGGGTACGGGCTGTGGGAGGAGACCGCGGCCCGCATGGTCGACGCACAGGCGCCGGGACTGGCTGCTCGGGTAAGGGAGTTGGGGGCCATCGCGGGGTCCGGGCCGGGCTGGCCCGTGCGGCTGCTGGAGGAGTGCGCGCTGCTGCATCTGCTCGACCAGGGCTGGCTGCGCCGTGAGCGGCTTCCGGACGGCCTCGCGACGACGGTGCGTTCCCGCGTCGGCCTGCCCGCTTCGGCGGACGGCCCGCCGGTGCGCGACCGCTGGCTGGTCCTCGCCCAGTACGACACGGCGGACGCGAAACTGACCACGCGCCGGATCTGGTTGTACGGCGCCGAGTCGGACCGCGTCTGCCTGCTCCTCTCCTACGGCGCGGCCGGCCGGGCTCCGGAGCCGGCGCTGCCGGTCGGGCTGGTCCTGGAGGCCGAGCTGTCCGCCTATCCCGGTGCGGGACAGCTGCGAGCGGCCCTGGGCGAGCAGTTCGCCCCGCCCGCGCCGGCCGCGGTACGGCCCTTGGGGGTGACGCCGGCCGGGGCGGCCGCGCGGTACGGGGAGGCGCTGCGGGACGACCCGTGGCTGGACGCGGTCCCGGTGACGCTGGACCGCGTCATACCGACCCCGGACGGGGACTCCTGGCAACTGGCCGACGCCGACGGCGACTCGGCGCTGCCGCTCAGCCCGGCCGCCCGCTCCCGCCCCGGCCTGTGGCGGCTCGTCGCCCTCTCCGGCGGCACACCGGTCAAGGTCTTCGGCGAGTGCGGCCACCGCGGCTTCACCCCGCTCACGGCATGGCCGCAGGGAGCGGGAGAGGCGGTGCCGCTGTGCTGAGGGGGCCCGGCACCACAGGACGACCGATGGAGAGGGGCGTTGTATGAACGGGAACTCGGCTTCCGCGAGGTCCGCGGGTGCGGCGGGTGCCGCGGGCGTCACGGGCATCGAGGGCGTCACGGGCGTCACGGACGCCCCAAGGGCCCCAAGCACCTGGGAGGAGCTCGTCACCACAGCACTGCTCGGCACGGACCGGCGCGCGCCCGTCGGCCGTGCGCCCGGGCGGGAGGCGCCGGTCGTGCTGCTGGACGCGGCGGCCGTGGAGACCGTGCGGCGGCGGGCAGGGCTGCGTCCGGCACAAGCCGCCCGGCGGCCCGAACCGGCCGCCGAGGACCCGCGCCCCCCGCTGCCCGCCGCGGCGGCCCGCAGGCTCGCGATGCTGCTGGCCGACCGTCCCGGCACGGGCGGCGGCCGGCGGGGCACCGCGCCGGACCTGATGGAGTTGCTGCCCCAGTGGCTCGCGGCGGCGAACGCGCGAGGGTTCGCCGCACCCCCGCAGACCTTGCCCGCACTGCTGGACGCGGCCCGGGGGCGCACGGACCTGCGGCCGGCGGCGCTGGCGTTCGCGGGACCGCGGGCGCTGTGGCTGGCCCGGCTGAACCCGGACTGGCGCTTCGCCCTGCGCGCGGCCCCGGGCGGCGGGACGTCACTGCCGGACCCCGATGACGACTCCGCCGCCGACGCGGTGCAACGGCAGTGGCAGGAAGGGCTGTTCGCGGAGCGGGTCGCCCTCCTCGCCGCGATACGGGCACGCAGACCCGCGGCCGCGCGCGAACTGCTGGCCGCGACCTGGGCCACGGAGCGGGCGGAGGACCGCCTGATGTTCCTCGACTCGCTGCGCATGGGGCTGTCGGCCGCCGACGAGCCCTTCCTGGAACAGGCGTTGGGCGATCGCAGCCGCAATGTGCGGGCGACGGCGGCGGAGTTGCTGTCCGCGCTGCCTGGCTCGGCGCTGGCCGCGCGGATGGCGGTGCGGGCCGGAGCCTGCGTGGCCGTGGACCACACGCGCGACATTCCGACGATCGCGGTCGAGGCGCCGCTTGAGTGCGATACGAGGATGGAGAGAGACGGTGTCGTGGCCAAACCTCCTTCGGGTAGAGGGGAGCGATCGTGGTGGTTGGGCCAGTTGGTGGAGTCGGCGCCGCTCGGATCATGGCCGGGGCGGCTCGGCGGTCGTACGCCGCAGGAGATCGTGGCACTGCCGGTTGCGGACGGCTGGCAGGGCGAACTGCATGCGGCGTGGTGCCGGGCCGCGGTGCGGCAGCGGGACCCCGAGTGGGCCCGGGCTCTGCTCGGAGCGCCCTCGGCGCCCGAGGCCGGAGGCCCGGGAGCGGTCTCCCTGGCGGAGCGGGCGAAGCTGCTGGGCACGCTGGACACCCGGGAGCGCGCCGAATGGGTGGCCGGCTTCATCGCGACGCACGGCTTGTCCGAGGCGTTCCAGCTGCTCGGGGTGTGTGCCGTGCCCTGGGCCCCGCCGCTCGGCCGGGCGGTGGTGGATGCGCTCGACATCGCCCGGGAAGCGGGGAGTTACCCGTGGAGCTTCAGCGGGGTGATGGGGCTGGCCGAGCGGTGCCTGGATCCCGCGGAGGCTTCGCGACTGGACGGGCTGCTGGCGGTGCCGGACGAGAAGGAGGACGCGTCGCCCGGGGCCGGGGGCTACTGGGCGGAGGCGTTCCAGCGGCTCATGACCACCTTGCGACTGCGCGCCGCGATGGCGGACGAGTTGCGGGTGACGCCGGAGCCGGGGGCACCGCGGGTGCGCTCAACCGCACCCGCGCGGTGATCCTCGTCGACCCGGCGCCGCAGGGACTACGCGCCGGCGGGCTGGCGGACGTTCTGCCGCACCCAGTCCACGATCGAGGCCGTGGTGGCCCCGGGCGTGAAGATCTCGGCGACGCCCTTCTCCTTGAGCGGCGGGATGTCCGCCTCGGGGATGATGCCGCCGCCGAAGACCAGGATGTCCTCGGCGTCCCGCTCCTTGAGGAGGTCGATGACCGCCGCGAAGAGGGTGTTGTGGGCACCGGAGAGGATGGACAGACCGATCGCGTCGGCGTCCTCCTGGATCGCCGTGTCGACGATCTGCTCCGGGGTCTGGTGAAGTCCGGTGTAGATGACTTCCATACCGGCGTCGCGCAGCGCACGCGCGATGACCTTGGCCCCGCGATCGTGGCCGTCGAGCCCCGGCTTGGCCACCACCACGCGGATCGGTCCGGCTGCCACACCCATCACTGCCTCCATGAAGCGACTACATCCATCCGTACCGACAAGTACCGCACATTCCGCGCGTTCCGCCACCCGCCGCGAAGTGAACGAACGTTATCTCCAGCATCTCTCAACCGGCAGTTTCACGGTGGTGACCGAGGGGGAAATCACACGGTGGGACACGTTCGGGAGCCGCAGCGTGGTCCGCGCGGGCACGAAAGGCACACAGGGCAGGTAAGGCACGACAGCGGGGAGCCTCGTCGCCACGCCGGCAGGACGCCTCGTCAGGTCATCGGCGCCGCATGCGCCGCACGCCTCATCCATCCCGCGGGTGCCGCTCGGGCACCGGCGGCCGCCCCCACCGCGGCGACCCATGAGGGCACACGGGGGATCGGGCCGTCCTCCTGCGTGCCGACAGGAGGTCGGCCATGAAGGTCACCAAGGCGCTCGAGCCCCTGGTTCCGATCTGGCAGCAGCTCCTGCCAGGCAGACTCAAGGGGCTCTCCATGACCCTCCTCAAGGCGACCGCGCTGGAGATCGCGATCCTGGCCGGGCACATCGCCCTCTATCCCACCGGCATCACACAGGAGCGCCACTCCCCCACGCATGCAGCGCCCCTGCCGGACGGCACCGCGCAGCTGCCGACCACACCGGACCCTCCAGTCGTCCTGCTGCACGGCTTCATCGACAACCGTTCGGTCTTCGTCCTGCTGCGCCGCAACCTCGCGCAGCACGGCAGGCAGCGCATCGAGTCGCTCAACTACTCACCGCTGACCCGGGACATCCGCACCGCGGCCGAGCTGCTCGCCCGGCACATAGAGGAGATCTGCGAGCGCACCGGCAGCCCGCAGGTCGACATCGTGGGGCACAGCCTCGGCGGACTGATCGCCCGCTACTACGTGCAGCGGCTCGGCGGTGACCTCCGGGTCCGCACGCTGGTGACGCTCGGCACCCCGCACTCCGGCACCCGGGTCGTCCCGCTGGCGAACGCGCATCCGATCGTGCGCCAGCTACGCCCCGGTTCGGACGTGCTCGAGGAGCTGGCCGGGCCGTCGCCCGGTTGCCGTACGCGCTTCTTCTGCTTCTGGAGCGACCTCGACGCCCTGATGGACGAGCCGGAGACCGCCTGTATCGACCATCCCGACCTTATGGTGCAGAACATACAAGTGATGGGAATCGGGCATCTCGCGCTTCCCGTCCACCCGGCCGTAGCGGCCGGGATACGGCAGGCACTCGACTCCGAGCACCCGGAGGTGGAGGTCGCCAGGCCGGCCGGCGGGCTGACCGTGGCGTGAGAACAGGGCCGTAACAGGGGCATAACGGGGCGAGTCCGGACGGCGCAACAGCCGCCCGGACTCGCCGACTTAGCGGGACCGGCAGACAGCCGGGCGTCGAACAATCTTCGAACACAAAGCCAAACCCGCGTCCTTGGTCCCCCGAAACACGGCCGAATGCCCGTTTCCTTCGGGCGCGAAACCTTCCGAAGATTGTCGTGCCCGCATACCGCCGGGTACAGTCGCCGCACTGCTCTGGCAGCCCCTGTTGTCGAGGCGAAAGAGAAGTTGGTGAACGACCGTCACCCGTCGGGGATCATGACCACCCCGGCTCCGGCTTCCGATGCCGCCTCGGCGCCCTACGCGTCGTACGGCGGGCAGGAGGCCCAGTACGGCGACTTCACCACGTACGCGGGATACGGCGCGGACGGCTATGCCACCGGTGCCCACACCGCCGCCTCGACCTTCGAGACCGACCCGCTCTTCGGCCACCTCCCTGGCGGAGGTCACGCCACGGGCGCGTACGACGCCACGCAGTGGCAGACCAGCGGCCACCACACGCCGAACTACGACCCGTACCCGGCCCAGCACCACGCCACCTATGACAGCGGCGCCTACGACAACCCCGCCTGGACGATCCCCCATCAGGCCACGGGGAACGACATCAGCGGCCAGTGGGACGCGAACGCCTGGCTCCAGCCCGAGCAGCACACCGGCGGCGCCGACCCGACCCAGCAGTGGGAATGGGGCACCCAGGCCTTCGAGACCGGTGCGTACGACGCCACGCAGTGGAACTCCGACGGCAGCGTCGTCACCACCGAGCCCGAGCAGCAGGCCGAACCCTTCGACCAGCAGGCGACCGCCACCTTCGACCAGCACTCGTACGAGGATCCCGCCCGCGAGGAGCTCGGCTACGAGCACTACGAGGATTACGAGGACGACGCCTTCGAGGGAGCCGTCCCGCACGAGGACGAGTCGACTGCCACGGGCGAAATGCCCGCAGTAACGCCACTGCTGGACGATCAGGAAGAGATCACCCCGGTCCCGGCCACGCGTGCGGGCTCACGCGGCGCGACACGTTCCCGCCGCCGTACGCCCCCCAAGCGCTCCGCGCTGCTGACCGTGGCCGTGCCTTCGGTCTGTGTGATGGGGGTGGCCGGGATCGCCGCCGCCTCCGTCGGCAATCTGAACCTGATCGGCGGCGGCAAGGACACCAGCGCCTCCGCAGCGGAGACGAAGTCGGTGAAACCGTCCGCCGCCAACAACCAGCTGGACACCCAGCTGGAGAGCCTGTCCGCCGGCGCCGACGACTTCGCCGACCGGGCCAGCCGGACCCAGGAGCGCATCGACCTCAAGGCGCAGCAGGTGGCGCAGCAGAAGAAGGCTGCGGCCGAGGCGGCCCGCAAGGAGCGGCTGCGCCCGAAGTATGTGCTTCCGGTCCTGCAGAAAGGGCTCAGCGCCTATTTCGGCCAGGCGGGCGTGAACTGGATGTCCGTGCACACGGGCATCGACTTCCCCGTCTCGTACGGCACGACGGTGATGGCCGCGACCGACGGCACGGTCCGCACCCAGTGGAACAGCGCCTACGGCAACATGATGATCGTGACGGCCAAAGACGGCACGGAGACCTGGTACTGCCACCTCTCCAGCTACCGGGTGGCCTCCGGTACGAGCGTCAAGGCCGGCGACCCGATCGCGTACTCCGGCAACTCGGGCAACTCGACCGGCCCGCACCTGCACTTCGAGGTCCGGCCGGCGGGCGGTTCGGCCATAGACCCGCTGCCGTGGCTGCGCAGCCATGGCCTGGACCCGACGTAGGTCCCCAGCCTCCTCCACGAGTGAATGAGCCTCCGCCGGACCGGCGGGGGCTCATCGCGTGGACCTACAGCTTCTCCGGTGGGCCTACAGCTTCTCCACCGGGGCGTAGCGCAGCAGCAGCCGCTTCGGCTTCGTGTCGCCGAAGTCGATCGTTGCCTCGGCGTTCCCTCCTGTGCCCTTCACCGCGACGACCGTGCCGAGTCCGAACTGGTCGTGCGTGACCCGGTCCCCGACGGCCAGGGACACCACCGGCTTCTCCGCGGTCCGGCGCGTGGCGAACCCGGAAGCGCCCGACGCCGACGAGCGGGAGCGGGACGAGGACAGCGAGGCTGCCACACCGGAGGCCGGCCCGGAGGAGACCGGCGCCGCCCCTCCCGTCCGCTTCCACTGCACATGGGCGGGCGGGATCTCCTCCAGGAAGCGGGAGGGCGGGTTGTACGAGGGCTGCCCCCACGCGCTGCGCATCGCCGAGCGGGTGAGGTAGAGCCGCTCCCGCGCGCGGGTGATGCCGACGTACGCCAGGCGCCGCTCCTCCTCCAGCTCCTTGGTCTGGCCGAGGGCGCGCATGTGCGGGAAGACGCCGTCCTCCATGCCGGTGAGGAAGACGACCGGGAACTCCAGGCCCTTGGCGGTGTGGAGGGTCATCAAGGTGATGACGCCCGACCCCTCCTCGTCCTCGTCGGGGATCTGGTCCGAGTCGGCGACCAGGGCGACCTGCTCCAGGAAGTCGGCCAGCGTACTCCGCTCACCCTCCCCGCGCTCCTGCTCGAACTCCAGGGCCACGGCGGCGAGTTCCTGGAGGTTCTCGATACGGGTCTCGTCCTGCGGGTCGGTGGAGGCCTGCAGCTCGGCGAGATAGCCGGTGCGCTCCAGTATCGCCTCGAGGACCATGGCCGGTCCCGCGCCGGACTCGACGATCGTGCGGAGGTCCTCCATCAGCACGTTGAACCGCTTGACGGCGTTCGTCGACCGCGCCGCCATGCCGTACGCCTCGTCGACCCGGCGCAGCGCCTGCGGGAAGCTGATCTTCTCGCGCTGGGCGAGGGCGTCGATCATCGCCTCGGCGCGCTCGCCGATACCGCGCTTGGGGACGTTGAGGATCCGGCGCAGCGGGACGGAGTCCTCCGGGTTGGCCAGGACACGCAGGTAGGCCAGGACGTCCCGGACCTCCTTGCGCTCGTAGAAGCGGACGCCGCCGACGACCTTGTAGGGCAGGCCGACGCGGATGAAGACCTCTTCGAAGACACGGGACTGGGCGTTGGTGCGGTAGAAGACGGCGACGTCGCCGGACTTCGCCTCGCCCGCGTCCGTGAGGCGGTCTATCTCGTCGGCGACGAACTGTGCCTCGTCGTGCTCGGTGTCGGCGACATAGCCGGTGATCTGCGCGCCCGCGCCCGCGTTGGTCCACAGGTTCTTGGGGCGGCGGGACTCGTTGCGCTCGATGACCGCGTTGGCGGCGGAGAGGATCGTCTGGGTGGAGCGGTAGTTCTGCTCCAGGAGGATCGTCGTCGCGTCCGGGTAGTCCTCCTCGAACTGGAGGATGTTGCGGATCGTCGCGCCGCGGAAGGCGTAGATCGACTGGTCGGCGTCACCCACGACGCACAGCTCGGCGGGCTGGAGGTCGTACTCGCCGGGCGGTACGTCCACCGGGTGCTCGGCGGTGCCGACGAGCTCGCGCACGAGGGCGTACTGGGCGTGGTTGGTGTCCTGGTACTCGTCGACGAGGACATGGCGGAAGCGGCGGCGGTAGTGCTCGGCGACGTCCGGGAAGGCGCGCAGCAGGTTGACCGTCGTCATGATCAGGTCGTCGAAGTCGAGGGCGTTCGCCTCGCGCAGCCGCGACTGGTAGAGGGCGTAGGCCTGGGCGAGGGTCTTCTCGAAGCCGTCGGTGGCCTGGGCGGCGAAGTCCTCCTCGTCGATCAGCTCGTTCTTCAGGTTCGAGATCTTGGCGCTGAAGGACTTCGGCGGGAAGCGCTTGGGATCGAGCTCCAGGTCGCGGCAGACCAGGGCCATCAGACGCTTGCTGTCGGCGGCGTCGTAGATCGAGAACGACGACGTGAAGCCGAGCTTCTTGCTCTCGCGGCGCAGGATGCGCACACACGCGCTGTGGAAGGTCATCACCCACATCGCGTTCGCGCGGGGGCCGACGAGGTGCTCGACGCGCTCCTTCATCTCGCCCGCGGCCTTGTTGGTGAAGGTGATCGCGAGGATCTGGCCCGGGTGCACGTTCCGCTCGGCCAGCAGGTGGGCGATGCGGTGCGTGAGCACGCGGGTCTTGCCGGATCCGGCGCCGGCCACGATGAGCAGGGGGGAGCCGGCGTGCACGACGGCCGCGCGCTGGTTCTCGTTCAGCCCCTCCAGCAGCGCTGCGGCGTCGATCACCGGGCGCGCGGCGCCGTCGCGGTAGTACGCGTCCCGGTCCGGAGGCACGTCGAACTTCCCACCGAACAGATCGTCCGGAACCGGCTCCGGAGCGTGATCGTCCTCGGGCGGCGGCGGGGGTTCCTCCTCGCGCCCGTGAGGGGCCTGGAGGTCCGCCAGGAAGCTGTCGTCAAAGAGGCTGCTCATCGCTCTCCGAGTCTAGGGTGCCCCACCGACAATCGACCGCCGCCCCGGAAAACAGGACCGGCCCCGCGCGCGGGGGATCTTCCCGATGCATGAGCCGGACAACTGTCTCACGCTCCGGAAGCATGCTGTCACACGGGCGGAACTCTGCCTTCAGGTCACAAAAATGTATCGGGCATATCGCCCATCAACCTTCACACGGGCCACACCAGTTGGCTACCGTCTCGGGCGGGCCGTACGACCCCCACCGGCGAACGTCGCCGGACCGCGCGGCCTCCGCCGAGTCCGGTGCGCCGCCACGGCAGCCGGAGCCGGGGACCCAACCGACCTTGGGGTGAATCGGCCCAACCTCCCTCCGGAGCAAGGGCCGTAGGGCAACCCTTCCGAACCACCCGCCCGAACCCGACAGCTAACTCGGTAGGCGGAACGTGGAAGGAGTCGCCTCCCTTGGCGTCGCACCGCAAGTCGCGCCCCGCGAGTGCCCTGGTAACAGGCATACGCACCCCCGCCATCGCCACCGCCGCGCTCACCTCCGTGGCTCTGCTGTCCCAGACCGCCAATGCCACCCCCTCCGCCGACGGCGACAAGCCGAGCATCGAGGAGGTCGAGAAGAAGGTCGACGACCTGTACCGCCAGGCGGAGTCGGCGACCGAGAAGTACAACGCGGCCAAGGAGAAGTCCGGCAGTCAGCGCAAGAGCGTCGACTCCCTGCTGGACGACGTGGCCCGGCGCACGGACAAGCTCAACAAGGCACGTGAGGAACTGGGTACGTTCGCCGCCGCCCAGTACCGGACCGGGGCCGCCGCGCCCGACACCGCCACCTTCCTGCTCTCGGACTCCCCGCAGGACTACTTCGACCAGACCCAGCTGATGGGCCGGATGACCTCGCGGCAGAAGGGCGCGGTCGACGACTACATCACGCAGCAGTCGGCGACCATGAAGAAGCGGCAGGAGGCCGCCAAGAGCCTCCAGACGCTGACCGAGTCGCAGAACGAGCTGAAGACCGCCAAGGCCACCGTCCAGAAGAAGCTCGCCTCGGCTCGCGAGCTGCTGTCCAAGCTGACGGCGCAGGAGAAGGCCCGGCTCGCCGCGATCGAGAAGCAGAAGCAGGAGGAGGCCGCGC
Source organism: Streptomyces herbicida (assembly GCF_032656585.1). Lineage (NCBI taxonomy): Bacteria > Bacillati > Actinomycetota > Actinomycetes > Kitasatosporales > Streptomycetaceae > Streptomyces > Streptomyces herbicida. The sequence goes on along the minus strand of NZ_JAUYWJ010000001.1, from coordinate 86,083 downwards.
GCAAGGCCGCGGAGCTCGCGAAGAAGCAGGCGGCCGCGGAAGCGGCGAAGAAGGCCGCCGCCGCGAGTTCCTCGAGCTCCTCCGGTTCTTCGGGCTCCTCGGGCTCGTCCACCTCGACGGGTTCGACGGGTTCGACGGGGTCGACCGGTTCGACGGGCTCGACCGGCTCCTCCTCGGACTCCTCCTACACCACCAAGGCCGAGAAGGCGATCGCCTTCGCCCGCGCCCAGATCGGTAAGCCGTACGTCTGGGGCGCCACCGGCCCCGGCTCCTACGACTGCTCCGGCCTCACCTCGGCCGCCTGGCGGGCGGCGGGCGTCAGCCTCCCGCGCACCACCTACGACCAGGTCAACGTGGGCACCACGGTCTCGCTCACCAACGCCGAGCCCGGCGACCTGATCTTCTTCTACGACGACATCAGCCACGTCGGCATCTACATCGGCAACGGCATGATGATCCACGCCCCGAAGCCCGGCGCCTACGTCCGCGAGGAGTCGATCTACTACGGCGGCGAGTCGATCATCCACAGCGTGGTGCGGCCGGCGTGAGAGACCACCGTGGGGCAGGGGCGCGAGCGCCGCGGCCGATGTGAACCCGAGGCGCACGCGACCCTGTCCCGCACCCGCGCGTTTTTCCCGGCACGCGCGCGCGTGCCCCGCTCGCAAGGTGCGCACGGCTCCCTAGCATCGGGCCCATGCCCGCCTCCTCACCCCTTCGCGCCTGGTGGAAGCGGCGCCCGCCGACGGCCGGGGCCGCCGTGATGGCGACCGGCATCGTGTCGGTCGGGCTGCAGCTGGCGGGCTACGAGGCCCTGTCCCTGTTCGCCCTCGCGATGGCCTCGGTCGCCTGGCTGGCACTGGCCGTGGACTTCGCCGTGGGGCTGCTGCGGCAGCGGAGGCGCTGGGTGGCCGAGGCGCGGACGCCCGGCGCGCTCACCGCCGTCGCCGCGACCGCGGTGCTGGGCACCCGTTTCTCCGCACTGGGCCGGCAGGGCCTGGCCGAGGTGCTGCTCGCGCTGTGCGCGGTGCTCTGGCCGGTGCTGCTGTTCCTCGTCGTACGGCACTGGCACCGGCGCATGCCGGGCGCGGTGTTCCTGTGCTGCGTGGCCACGCAGGGGCTCGCCGTGCTCGCCGCCACGCTCGCCGCGGCCGAGGCGACGGCATGGCTCGCCCACGCTGCGCTCGTGCTGTTCTGGCTGGGGCTCGTGCTCTACGGGTTCGCCCTTGCCCACTTCGACGTGCGGCAGGTGATCGAGGGACCCGGGGACCAGTGGATCGCGGGCGGCGCGCTCGCGATCTCGGCGCTGGCCGGTGCCAAGCTGATCTCCGCCGACAGCGCGCGGCTGTACCTGTGGGACGACGACAACCTCGGCGTCCTGCGCGACACGACCATCGTGCTGCTCGTCCTCGATCTGACCTGTTACGTCGTCCTCCTGACCGCCGAGGTGGCGCGCCCTCGGCTGCGCTTCGACGTGCGCCGCTGGGCGACGGTGTTCCCGATGGGGATGACGGCGACGGCGACGCTCTCCGTCGCGGCCGCCCTCGGCATCCTGTGGCTGGAACGGCCCGGACGGGTGCTGGTGTGGATCTCCGTGGCCGTCTGGCTCACGGTCGCCGCCGGCGCGGTCCGGTCGGCCCGCGCCGGGTTCAGGGCCGCGCGCTGAGCCCGCTCACGTCCACAGCACGGCGATGAAGATGTTCGCCGTGGTCAGCAGGCCCACCAGACCGAAGAGGCGCTTGTCCACCGTCTCCTCGTCCCGCTTCACATAGACGAGCCCGAGGATCACGATCAGCAGGGCCAGCTTCACGCCGATCTTGATGGTGTTGACGTGGTGGCCGTCGGCCTGGTTGAGGCCGACCAGGATCACGCCGGTGACCAGCATGGTCAGCGCGCCGTGCAGCATTGCGGGGACGAAGCGGGCGGTGCCCCGGCCCATCGCCTTCATCTGGGTGAGGAAACCGCCGAGGAGCGCGGCGATGCCGATGATGTGCAGGCCGACGAAGAGATGGATGAGTACGTCCATGAGGCCGGAGCCTAATCCCCCGCATATATGCGCCCCATAGCACCCCACCGCCCCCGTGCACCACGGAACCGCCGCTTCGGTCATCGCACTGCGTGAAGACGGCGGCCCCGGCCCCCGATCACGCTCACATACGGTCACCGCAGAGTCCGATGCGGGCACTTCCATACATGACGTCACCGAGCCGACACCGTCAGGTTTAGCGTCCTCCACCAGGTGACCGGCTCCCCACCGCCGCCCGGGCCAGGGGCGGCAGTCGGCCACCCCCGCCGAGAAAGGTCCGGCGGCGGCCGGCTCCCCCTGTGCAGGCCGCCGCCGGACACGTAGCCGGCCAGGTCGTACGAAAGGACGTGACGGTCCAGGTGGCAGTGCACCGCAAGCCCCGGCAGCGCTCGCTGGGCGGCAACACCGCCCGCACGGCCGTGACCATCGCCCTGGCGGGCGCGGCCACGGCAACGGGCTTCGAGGGCATCGGGCACGCCGAGCCGCAGCTGACGCCGGCGCAGGTCAGGGCGAAGGTGGACAAGCTGTACCAGGAGGCGGAGGTCGCCACCGAGAAGTACAACGGCGCGAAGGAGAAGGCGGATTCGGCGGAGCAGCGGCTGAAGGCGCTGCGGGACGAGGCGGCCCGCAAGGAGGACAAGCTCAACTCGGCGCGCGACGCGCTGGGTTCCGTCGCGGCGGCGCAGTACCGCGCCGGTGGGCTCGATCCCACGGTGCAGCTGATGCTCTCCACCGATCCCGACCGCTATCTGGAGGGCACGGCGTTCGCCGAGCGGGTGGGCGACCGGCAGTCCCAGGCCGTGGCCCGGGTGCGCAAGCAGCTCCGGGAGATCGAGCAGTTGCGCGGTGCCGCCCATGTCGAGCTGGTGTCGCTCAGGTCACGGCAGGCCGAGCTGAAGCGGCAGAAGAAGACGGTCACCGGGAAGCTCGGCGAGGCGAGACAGCTGCTGTCCCGGCTGACGCCGCAGGAGCGGGCGGGGGTCACGACGGACGGCGGCGCGGACAGCGCGGCTGCCGCGGGCCACGCCTCGAGGTCGGCCTCGGACGCGCGGGACGCCCTGACCGCCTCCGGTTCCACCGCGGCCTCCAACTCCCGTGCCGCGGCGGCCGTCGCGTACGCCTACCAGAAGCTCGGCAGCCCCTATGTGTGGGGCGCGACGGGCCCGGACGCCTTCGACTGCTCGGGCCTCGCCCAGGCCGCCTACCGCTCCGCCGGCATCTCCCTCCCCCGCACCACCTACGCCCAGATCAACGCGGGCCGACGGGTCTCCCGCTCCGAGCTCCTCCCCGGTGACCTGGTGTTCTTCTACTCCGGCATCAGCCACGTCGGCATCTATGTCGGCAACGGCCAGATGATCCACGCCCCGAACCCGTCGGCGCCCGTACGTCTGGCCCCGATCGACGAGATGCCGTTCGCCGGGGCGACGCGGGTGGTGTGAGGCCCGCCGCGCGAGCCCCCGGTCACACCAGCCGACGTGCCGTCGCCCACCGGGTCAGCTCGTGCCGGTTGGACAGCTGGAGCTTCCTCAGCACCGCCGAGACATGGGACTCGACCGTCTTCACCGAGATGAACAGCTGCTTGGCGATCTCCTTGTACGCGTAGCCGCGGGCGATCAGCCGCAGCACCTCCCGCTCCCGCTGGGTGAGGCGGTCGAGGTCCTCGTCGACCGGCGGGGCGTCGGTGGAGGCGAAGGCGTCGAGGACGAAGCCGGCCAGCCGCGGGGAGAAGACGGCGTCGCCCTCCTGGACACGGAAGATGGAGTCGACCAGGTCCGTGCCGGTGATCGTCTTGGTGACATAGCCCCGGGCGCCGCCGCGGATCACGCCGATCACGTCCTCCGCCGCGTCCGACACGGACAGCGCGAGGAAGCGGACCGGCCGCTCGGTGTCGGCCATCAACGAGGCGCAGCGGCGCAGCACTTCGACGCCGCCGCCGCCCGGGAGGTGGACGTCGAGGAGCACCACCTCGGGCCGGGTCGCGGTGATCACCGTGACGGCCTGGTCGACGTCCGCGGCCTCGCCGACGACCTCGACGCCGGTCGTCTCGGTCTGGCCGATCTCGGCCTGGACGCCCGTACGGAACATACGGTGGTCGTCGACGAGGACCACCCGCACCCGACGCCCGGTCGCGCCGCCCCCCTCCGCCGCTCCCGCCGTGCCGTTCGCCTCGGTCGCGTCGCTCATGACGTCTTCTCCGCCCTCTCCATCTCCAGCTCGACCTCCGTGCCGCCGTCCGGCACCGCCCGCAGCCGGGCGGTACCGCCGTTGCGTTCCATGCGGCCGATGATCGATTCTCTGACGCCCATGCGGTCGGCGGGTATCGAATCCAGATCGAAGCCCGGACCGCGGTCGCGGACGGACACGAAGACCGTCCTGCCCTCGACTTCGGCGTAGACCTGCACGGCGCCGCCCTCGCCACCGTACTTGGCGGCGTTCACCATCGCCTCGCGCGCGGCCTGCATCTGTGCGGTGATCCGCTCGTCGAGGGGGCAGTCGCCGACCACGACGACCTCGATCGGGACGCCGTGCTTGTCCTCCACCTCGGCGGCGTTGCGCCGGACCGCGTCGGCGAGGCTGTCCGGTTCGTCGGCCTCGTCCTTGCCGGTGCCCTCGGGTTTGTACAGCCAGGTGCGCAGGTCGCGCTCCTGGGCGCGGGCGAGGCGGCGCACCTCGTTCGCGTTCTCCGCGTTGCGCTGGATCAGGGTGAGGGTGTGCAGCACCGAGTCGTGGACGTGGGCGGCGACCTCGGCGCGCTCCTGGGCGCGGATACGCATCAGACGCTCCTCGGAGAGGTCCTGGGTCATCCGGACGAGGTACGGCCCGGCGAGCAGCGTTATGCCGACGAGGACCGCGAGGGCGGCCTGGAGGACCGAGCCGAGGTGGGCGGCGGAGCCCTGCAGGACGAAGATGCCGGAGACGCCCGCCGTGACGAGCAGAACGCCTCCGCCGGTGCGCAGCAGAGTCAGGGTGCGGCGGCGGCTGCCGACCTCGACCCAGCGGGCCCGGCGGGCGTTGTCCGCCTGCCGCCAGACCAGGGCGACGCCCGCGCCGACCAGGACGGCGGGCAGGAGATACGCCTTGGCTCCGTTGCCCAGGTTGACGTTGCTGACGAAGACCATGGCCACGACGACCATGAGGAGCAGCGCGACGATCTGGCCCTTGTCCGGCTTGCGCGCGACGAGTCTGCGCCGACCGTCCGGCGAGGTCTCGGTGCCGACCAGGGACGGCGGCTTCTGGCCGCCGACCCCGCCGACGCCGAGCGGCACGAAGAACCAGAACGCGGCGTACAGCAGCGCGCCGAGGCCGTCGGCCATGAGCAGGCCGACGAACACCAGCCGCACCCAGATCACGGGCAGCCCGAGGTGCCCGGCGAGACCCCGCGCGACACCACCGAGCCAGCGGCCGTCGCTGCTGCGGTAGAGCTTGCGCGGTGGCCGCGGGTCGTCGATGGGCGCTGCTGCGGCTTCCGGCATGCCATCGATGGTCACACGGCCCGAGTTGCGGAGCATCAGGGTCTACCCCCGAGACTCCCCTGATCTTCGAAAGTCCGGCCGTCGAACGCCTCCCCCCGCGCCGCCTCAGGGCCGATATCAGGGTTCACCCAGGGTCATTCCGACTCCCGTCGCGGCGGCACGCCAGTCACCATGGACGCATGACAGATCACGAGCACGCCGCGACGGGTCCGGGACCCGGCCCCGGCCCGCGCCCCGCCCCGGGCGCCGGGCCGACGGATGCCGTGCCCGCCGCGGACGGGACGGCGCCCGGCGAGGGCGGTGCCGTCGAATCCCCCCGCAGGTTCCGCCGCGACCGGCGGAACAAGATGATCTCGGGGGTGTGCGCCGGGCTCGGGCGCCACACCGACATGGATCCCGTGATCTTCCGGATCACCCTCGCGGTGCTCGCCGCGGCGGGCGGGATCGGCCTCATCTTCTACGGTTTCGCCTGGCTCTTCGTGCCGTACGAGGACGAGGAGGAGAACGAGGTCCGCAAGCTGCTGACCGGACGGGTCGACGGGCAGGCCCTCGCGGCCGTGCTGTTCGCGCTGGTCGGCTGTGGAGTGTTCCTGACGATGCTGAGGAACGGTGGGGTGCTCACGTTCGGCGTCGTCCTCTCCCTGCTGCTCGCCGGCGCCGGCTACTGGTCGCGGCGGCGCGGCGCGCCCGACCCCGATCCTCTCGCCGCGCAGGCCGTGGCCGACGCCCCGCCGGAGGCCCAGGCGCCGCCGGTCCCCACCGCCTACCCCTCCTGGTGGCGCGACCCGATCGTCAAGGACGGTACGCACGACGGCGGCACCGGATATCTGTGGGGCCCCGGGGACTCGCGCGACCGGGACATCGCGGCGGCCGTCAACATCGGCCTCGGCAACTCCCGGAGCCATCGCGGGGACATACGCGGCCCGCGCAGCGGGCCCCCGCGGCCGCGCGGTCCGCGCTGGATCGGCGGCTGGGTCTTCCTGCTCGCCCTGCTGGCCGGCGGCCTGGGCACCGGCGCGACCTGGGAAGGGCATCCGCTGGGCACCAGCCTGCAGGCCGGACTGGCCTGTGCCCTCCTCGTCTTCGGCCTCGGCATCGCGGTCAGCGCGGTCCTGGGACGTACGGGCGCGGGGTCGGTGTTCCTGGCGATCATCACGGCGGCGCTGCTCGCCGGGGCGTCGGCCCTGCCCAAGGACATCACCACCCACTGGATACGCACGTCCTGGAAGCCGGCCTCCGTGGCCGAGGTGCAGCCGAAGTACGACCTCGGCACCGGCGAGGGCACCCTGGACCTGACCCGGGTGCACATCGCCAAGGGCCAGACGGTGCAGACGGGGGCCGCGGTGGGTGCGGGGCGGCTGCGGTTGATCGTGCCGGCGGATGTGACCGTACGGATGAGCATCGACGTGGGAGTCGGCGACATTCAGTTGCCGGGTGAGGACAAACAGGACGTGGACGTGGCACCGGGCAAGCACAAGGACGTGACGCTGACACCGGCGCAGGGCGGCAAGAACGCCGGGACGCTCGACGTCGATCTCGAAGTCGGTGTGGGACAGGCGGAGGTGAGCCGTGCTGCGTCATGAGTTCCAGCCCGGAAGGCTGGTCGCCGGTCTCTTCCTCACCGTCACGGGCGTCGTCTACGCCGGTGACGCGGGCGGCCTGTGGGAGACGCCCTGGTTCGTGGCCGTCCCCCTCGTCGTGGGCGGCCTGTGCCTGGCGGGCGCGGCGGCGGCCCTGACCCGGCTCATTCACGGACGGAGCGGTCCCGGCCGGACGAGCGCGGCGAAGACCGGACCCGACCTGCCGGGCTGACGATCACGCGAGGGGCTATCGGTAGCCCGCCGCCCGCTGCCGTCGCCGCGCGCGCAGCATCGAGTCCAGGGAGAGGTAGGGGGTGCCGGCGAGGACGAGAGGCAGCCAGGCCATCAGGTAGGCGAGGTCGTTGCCGTAGTAGTAGGGGGTGGAGGACCAGCTGACGGTCAGCCACAGGCTGAGCGAGATCAGCGCGCCGCCGAGTGCGGCGAGACGGCCGAACAGGCCGACCAGGACGCCGATGCCCACGGCCAGCTCGCCGAAGGCGATGGCGTAGCCGAAGCCGACCGGGTTCTTCAGGGCAAGGTCGACCAGGGCCGGGATGGCGGAGGAGTCGCGGACCGCGCGCATGGTGTCGCCGATCGACCCCGAGCCGCCCGACTTCATGAAGGCGCTGTCGGTCAGCTTGTCCAGGCCGGCGTAGATGAAGGTGACGCCCAGGAAGACGCGCAGAGGAAGGAGGGCATAGCGGGTGGCGGTGTCCCGCCAGTCCCGGTCGCCGTCGAGATAGGGGGTTTGCGTGTCCGTACGGATGCTGTGAGTCATCGTTCCTAGCCGCCTCTCGCCGCGTGCCGAGACCCCTTAACAGACCATACGTACGCCCAATGGGTCCGGCTCAACCTCTTGCGGGGGTTTTTCAGTCACCCGAGCGAGCGTAGTCCCGTTTGGTGATCGGCCGGTCTCAGTCCGTCACCTCGACCGTGCACCGGTTCGTGGCCGCGCCGGCCGCCGTGATCACCTGCACCTCCACGCACCCGGGTTCCACGTCCGCGGGTACCGGCACCGTCAGGACCGTGTCCGAGGGGTTGCTGAAGCCGCCGGTGACGGGGATCAGCGGGACGTGGACGTCGACCGCGCCGATGCGGACGACCATGCGGGAGAGCTGGTCGGCGCTCTGGGCGCCCGGTGGGACGAAACAGGCGCCGCGGATCTCGATGTCGTCGCCCGTGCGGATCGGCCCGTCCAGATCGCCGGCCTCGCGGGCACGGACGACGGAGAGGATCACCGGGCGGCCGCCCTCCGCGTACTTGCCGGCCAGGTAGGTCAGGGCGGAGACCAGGACCAGCACCGCGAGGCCCCACGGCAGGTCGGGCAGCCGGTCGGGACGGCGGGCCAGCCGTACGGCGGCGAACAGCAGGGCCACGGCGCTGATCACTACGTACTGGATGTCGGCGAAGGTGCCCCGGCCGGAGTCGTCGGTGAGCAGGTCGGCCGCGCGCGGGCGGGGTGCGCGTACCTTCTGCAGCCGCTGGCCGTGGATCCGCAGGCCGACCACGCGCCGTACGAGGACCGCGATGCCGCAGACCACGGCGAGGACGGTCACCATGCCCGCCCCGCGGGCGAGTTCCAGCCCGGAGATGAGCGCGTCGCGTTCCCTGTGGCCGGAGGCCGCGGCCAGGCGGCTCGCCAACACCAGGACCGCATACGCCACCAGCAGCACCCAGGCCATCGCCACGGTGCGCGAGGTGGACATGCGGTTGTCCTCGCCGATCACCGGCGCCAGCGCCCCGCCGCGCGCCCGGTGGAACCACGAGGCCCCGGTCAGGGCACCGGCCGCCAGCAGCGCGGCGAGCAGTCCGGCGGTGCGGGCGCTCGTCCAGCCCGCGCCGATCGCGGTCAGCGACTCCACCAGCAGCAGGAGGACGACGGCCGCCCACAGGACGCAGAGCGTGCGCAGCCACAGCCGCGCCAGCCAGGCATCACCCTCCGCCCGGCCGCGCTCGGCGACGGCCTCGGCGGACTGGGTCAACTCCTCGGAGACCCACTGCCGGGAGGCGGAGGCGGAGTGGGCCACCGCCGCGGGGAGACCCTGTCCGGCCGCGAACTCGTCGCGCTTGAGGAAGAATTCGGCGACGGCCCGCCGATGCCCCTCGCGCGCCCCGTGCGGGCAGTCCCCGCAGGTGCAGCCACCCCCGTGGGCAGCCCCGCGCGCGCCCGTCTCCGCGCCCTGCCTCGCAACCTGCACCGCCACGCCCGACGCCCGCCTTCCCCATGACCCACGACCCGACCCACGACCGACCCACGCCCCGGGGCACGGCCTGCGGCGCCCTCCGCGGAGACCGACTGTGACCGCGCAACTCCCATGCGACGACAGCGAATTGTGCCCTACGCCACGTCGCACCGGTCCGGCAGGTGGTCACCGCGGGTGAACTGCGCGCTGCCGTGTTGACCCGGCTGGGAGAATTTCGGTATGGCCGAGATCATCCAGCGGGACGGGACCTGGGCCTTCGACGGCAGCACGGTCCGGATCACACCGGGACTCCACCGCTCGGTACCGCTGTTCCGGCAGACATACGGAGAGATCGCCGTACCCCTGGAGGCCGTGGCGGGCGTGGTCTACGAGCCCGAGCGCAAGCGCGGCCGGCTGCGGATGCGGCTGCGCGAGGGTGCGGATCCGCTGTTGCAGGCCACGGGCGGGCGGCTGCCGGAGCCGGCCGATCCCTATCGGCTGATGGTGGACCTGGACCGGTCCGGGGTGGCCGAGTACGTCGCCGAGGAGATCCGGCACGCCCTCCTCCTCGACCAGGTTCCCAAGGAGCCCACCAAGGCCTATCTGCTGCCCGGGCCGCCGGTGCCGGTCTCGGTGCGATCCTCCGACGGCATGGTCTCCTTCGACGGCACCCAGGTCCGTATCGACTGGGCCGACACCTCGGACCGGGTCAAGCGGGCCACCGGGCCCCGGATCGTCAACGTCTTCGACCTGGCCGAGGTCGAGTGGCTGCCCAACTCCGGCTACGAGGACGGCCTTCTGCGCTTCGTGACCCGCGAGACGGTGTTCTCCAGGCTGCCGCCCGAGCGGGACCCGTACGCGCTCGACCTGTGGGGCAGCGTGCGCCGCGATCTGCTCACCGCGCTGGTCGCGGCCGCGGTCACCGCGCGGCTGCCGCATCCGTCCACCCGGGCCGGCGTCCCGTACACCGACCGGGACCGGCCCGCGGGCGCGGTGCCGCCGCCGGCCGACCACCACGACGTACTGCTGCGCCGGCTGCGGGAACTGGGCGAGCTGCACCGCGAAGGGGTGCTCACGGACGAGGAGTTCGCGATGACGAAGGCGGTTGTCCTGCGCGGGTTCTAGGGGGCCGGCGGCTGCGCGGGATGATCCAGACGACACCCCCTAGCTCAGCAGGTCGGGCTCGCTGCGGCTGATGTCCTGCCACAGCGGCTGGTAGTTGATCCAGGCCACCAGGTCGCCGCCGAGCTGTTCACGGGTCGCCGCCGCCAGTTTGTGCTCGATGAGCAGGGGGCGGCCCGCCGCCTTCGCCATCAACTGCACCTGGCAGGACTTCTCCATCGACATGAACCACCAGGCCGCCGCGTCCACCGAGTCGCCGACCGTCAGCAACCCGTGGTTGCGCAGGACGAGGGCCTTGCCGGAGCCGAGCGCGGCCGCGATCCTGCGGCCCTCCTCGATGTCGACGGCGACGCCCGTGTAGGCGTCGTACAGGGCGTGGTCCTCGTAGAACGCGCAGCTCTCCTGACTGAGGGGGTCGAGCAGGTCACCGAGCGCGGACAGGGCGCGGCCGTGCACCGAGTGGCAGTGGGCGACGGCGACGACGTCCGGGCGGGCGGCATGCACCTGGGCGTGCACGGTGAACGCCGCCTGGTTGACGTGGTAGCGGCCCTCGATCACCTGCCCGTCCTGGTTGGCGAGGACCAGGTCGCTGACGGTGACGTGCTTGAACGGCATCCCGAACGGGTTGACCCAGAAGCAGTCGGAGAACTCCGGGTCGCGTGCGGTGATGTGCCCGGAGACCCCGTCCTCGAATCCGGACCGGCCGAAGAGCCGGAGCGCGCCCGCGAGCCGTTCCTTGCGGTGCCGGCGTTCGTCCTCGAGCGACTCGTGCATCGGCGGCATCGCGAACTGCAGCCGGTCGGTGGGCAGCGGCAGGGGCGGGGTCGGCCCGTGCATAGGTCCTCCTGCACTGGGTTTTGCTTTACGTGCCGGAAGTTACCGTCGGTCAGCGCAGGAGAACAGAGCTGTTCTGTAAAGATGACGCCGCAACCGTTCCGGGGGCTCATGGGTCTGTGATGCGGAACCTGAAGTTCAGCAGCAGTTTTCAGCCACCCGGAGCCCTCCATGAGCCAAGCCGAACGCCATCTCAACAGCCTTGTGCGGCAGCTCGCGACCCGCCAGAACGTCGAACTGGTCCATCCCTTCGCCGAGCTCAAGACCTTGGGCGCGCTCGTGTACGTCGCGGAGTGCTTCGGCTTCCGCTACGCCGGCGTCCGCCTCGTCGGCCGGTACAAGGTGCTGCACGTCCATCTCGTACGCGATGCCGAGCCGTGGGCACAGCAGCGCGCGGCGACGAACGCGGCCACGTTCACGCAGGTGGGGGCGGGCGGCCCGGTGCCGGGCATGTACCTGAACTCGCTCACCCCGGTCCCCGAGGCCGAGGCGGACGTCGACCTGATCTGCGCACTCATCAGGTACGACGGCCTGGCCGAGGCCGGCAACCGGAAGCGGCTGCTGACGCTGGCCTGGGGCTCCGGGGCCCTGTTCCTGCTGATGGCGGTGATCACCGGCGTCTACGCCGTTCTGCTGCCGCTCGCCGTGCTGATGCCGGCGTGGTTGCTCGGCGCGCTCCGTATCAACACGGTCCGCCGCGCGAAGCTGGCCGGGCAGCTCACGGCGGCCGGGTGCACACCGGTGCGGGACCAGACGGGGCGGGAGCGGTACGTGCGGCCGGTGCCCTACGGGGTGTGACGTCCTCGGTGGCTGCGGATACCCGACAGAAGATGTCGGGTATCGGCGTGAGACTGGCCCGTATGAACTGGGCGGACTTCAGCACCACCGCACCCGAACTCGCGAAGATCGCCGAGGAGCGCTTCGGCGCGTTCCGGCACCACGTCCTCGCCACCCTGCGCAAGGACGGCTCCCCGCGCACCACCGGCCTGGAGGTCCGCTTCCTGAACGGCGAGCTGTGGCTCGGCATGATGCCGGGCTCGCTGAAGGCCCTCGATCTGCACCGGGACCCCAGGTTCGCGCTGCAGGCGAACCCGGGCCCGGACACCGCCATGGGCGGCGGGGACATCCGGATCGCCGGGCGGGCGGTCGAGGTCGACGACCCCGGGGTGAAGGGGGCGTACGTGAAAGAGGTGGAACCGCCGCAGCCGTTCCACCTCTTCCGCACCGAGCTGACGGAGGTCGTACGGACCTACGTCGAGGACGACAAGTACCTCGTCGCCCAGGTCTGGAAGCCCGGAGAGCCGGTGCGCACTCTCAAGCGGACATGACCTTCAAGGCCGGGAGGGCTACTCCCACTCGATGGTGCCCGGGGGCTTCGAGGTCACGTCGAGAACGACGCGGTTGACGTCACGGACCTCGTTGGTGATGCGGGTCGAGATGCGCGCGAGGACCTCGTACGGCAGGCGCGACCAGTCGGCGGTCATCGCGTCCTCGGAGGAGACCGGGCGCAGCACGATCGGGTGGCCGTAGGTGCGGCCGTCGCCCTGGACGCCGACGCTGCGGACGTCCGCGAGCAGGACCACCGGGCACTGCCAGATGTCACGGTCGAGGCCGGCCGCGGTCAGCTCCTCGCGGGCGATCGCGTCGGCGTCGCGGAGCAGGTCCAGGCGCTCCTTGGTGACCTCGCCGACGATGCGGATGCCGAGGCCGGGGCCCGGGAAGGGCTGTCGCTGGACGATCTCCTCGGGCAGGCCGAGCTCCTGTCCGACCATCCGGACCTCGTCCTTGAAGAGCTTGCGGAGCGGCTCGATGAGCTTGAACTCCAGGTCCTCGGGGAGGCCGCCGACGTTGTGGTGGGACTTGATGTTGGCGGTGCCGGTGCCGCCACCGGACTCGACCACGTCGGGGTAGAGCGTGCCCTGGACGAGGAACTCGACGGCCGGGCCCTCGTCGGCGATGATCTCGGCCTGCGCCTGCTCGAAGACGCGGATGAACTCGCGGCCGATGATCTTCCGCTTCTCCTCGGGGTCCGAGACCCCCTTGAGGGCGGTCAGGAACCGCTCCTCCGCGTCCACGACCTTCAGCTGCACGCCGGTCGCGGCCACGAAGTCCTTTTCGACCTGCTCGGTCTCGCCCTTGCGCATCAGGCCGTGATCGACGTACACGCAGGTCAGCTGGGAGCCGATGGCCTTCTGGACCAGGGCGGCGGCGACCGCGGAGTCCACACCGCCGGACAGGCCGCAGATGGCGCGCTTGTCGCCGACCTGCTCACGGATGAGGGCGACCTGCTCCTCGATCACGTTGCCCGTGGTCCAGGACGGGGTCAGGCCCGCACCGCGGTAGAGGAAGTGCTCCAGGACCTGCTGGCCGTGCGTGGAGTGCATGACCTCGGGGTGGTACTGGACGCCGTACAGCTTCTTCTCGTCGTTCTCGAAGGCGGCGACCGGGACGACGTCCGTGGACGCCGTGACGGTGAAGCCCTCGGGGGCGGCGGAACAGGCGTCGCCGTGCGACATCCACACGTGCTGCTCGGCCGGGGTGCCCTCGAAGAGGGTGGAGGACGTCCTGGAGACGTACATGTCCGTACGGCCGTACTCGCGGGCGCCGGTGTTGTCGACCGTGCCGCCGAGGGACTGCGCCATCAGCTGGAAGCCGTAGCACATGCCGAAGACCGGGACACCGGCCTCGAAGAGCTCGCGGTCCAGGCGGGGGGCGCCCTCCTCGTACACGGACGAGGGGCCGCCGGAGAGGATGATCGCCGCGGGGTTCTTGGCGAGCATCTCCGCGACCGGCATGGTGCTCGGCACGATCTCGCTGTAGACCCGCGCCTCGCGGACGCGACGGGCGATGAGCTGGGCGTACTGCGCGCCGAAGTCGACGACCAGAACGGTGTCGGGGGTGGCGGCAGCGGAAGTCGCTGATGACACGGGGTGCCTTCCGGCGGTTTGGGCGGGGGTCTGTGATGTCGATTCTAACGGGGCGGGCGTGGGGGGCGTCCCGTGCGCCGGGGGCTTGGCCCCCAGACCCCCGGCAGATCAGGGATGCGCCGTGGCATACTGACCGCATGCTCACGCAGACCACCTTCCTCTTTACCTATGGCAACCGGCCCGCCGGCTGCCATGGTCGTGCTGCTTGAGCGAAACGCCGAGCGACTTCCCAGGCGCCCCGGGCCGACAAGGCCCGGGGCGTCTGTCGTTTTCCGGGACCTGCCGTTCCTGGGCACCGCGTCCGATCCGATGAGGAGCCCCCCCAGACATGACCGTCACCCCCGCAGAGAAGACCGGCGCCCGTACCGCCGAGGCAGCCGATGTGATCACCGGTGCGCGTGAGCGCATCGACGCGCTCGACGACCGGATCATCGGACTGATCCAGGAACGGATGGCGGTGTCCGCCGTGATCCAGGAGGCCCGGATCACCTCCGGCGGGCGCCGGGTGAACCTCTCCCGCGAGATGGAGATCCTCGACCACTACCGGGAGGCGCTGGGCAAGCCGGGGACGTCCCTCGGCATGACCCTGCTCGAGCTGTGCCGTGGTCGTATCTGAGTTCGGGTCGGCACTCACCCGTACGGCGCGTGACCGGCCCGCGCACCGCTTCGTTGGTCCCGGTGTCCGTGCCAGCCAGGGGCGGGCCCGAAAGAACCACGCGTGGCTCGCTGGAGCGATGAGGCGTGCGGATCGTGCCGTGCGTCGTGGGACCTCGCTCCAGGAAGGTGACCGGACGGCAGGGGACAGCAGCCCGGTCATTCAAGAGAACGGTCGGCTCCGGGGACGCTCGGGGCCGACCGGCGGAAAATGCAAAAATGCACAAGGGCTGGGTCAAACGGTTGCGGAGGCCGCGTCCATCCAGCACGATGCGTAGCAAGCCCCCCAAGTCCCGGACACACAACCGCATTGCAATGCGCTGCCCGACCGCCAGAGGTCGAGACCATCCGCGCGCCCCGAATGCGCCGGGGCGCCGACCGAGGCGCACAGGGCAGATAGGGCAACAGAGAGCAAGCGGCGCAACCCCCCGGCGCCGCTCCCCGGGCACCGACGCTGCCCTGACGTCGGTGCTGACGGAGAAGGGCCCCGCGGCTCCGTCCCGCGGGGCCCTTCGCATGCCCTCTTCGCCCCTGACTTTCTCTCATCTCACGTGTGATCCAGGCCACATAAGAATCATGTGAGTGAACGTGCAACCTTTCACCCACCTCACTGATCAAACCTGCTGAATCAAAGAAACCGGTAAGAGCCGGTAAGAGCCGGTCACACAGCAGAACCAAGGGCCACACCCGCGCCCCACACGCGGAGCCCGCCTCCACTCCGTGCCGCCCACGGCGGCACGCCGGACTCCTCGAGGTCTCCATGAAGCTTCGCCGTGCCATGGCCGCAGCGGCCGCGACGGCTGTCATAGCCCCGCTCGCCCTCCTGTCCGCTCCCGCCGCCTTCGCGGACGAGTCCACGCCGCCCACGCCCACCGACACCGTGACCTCCGAGGCGCCGAGCGAGATTCCGAGCGACACGGCCTCCACCAGCGCACCCGAGACCGAGACGCCTCCTCCCGCCACCGAGACCCCGGGCGTCGACGCCTCCGCCTCGGTGACCCCGAGCGGCAGCGCGAGCACGTCCACCGAGCCCGAGCCCTCCGAGTCGGCCGAGCCGAGCGAGGACCCGTCGGACCCGGATGTGCCGTTCTGCGAGGACCTCGACGAGAACTTCGGCGACGCCAAGGTGTCCGCCGACATCAAGGGTCTGCCGGGGAAGATCGTCGCGGGTGACGGCTTCCACAACTTCAAGCTGGTCGTCACAAACGACTCCAAGGCCGACGTCGAGGGCGTCGCCTTCTACGCCGAGGTCGAGAACTACGAGCTCGACGAGTCGAAGTTCCTCAGCCCGTACGTCGACCTGGAGTTCAAGAACCCCGAGGACGGCTCCTGGGACCGCATCGGCAGCGACGACTGGGCCGGCGACTACTTCTTCTACGTGGCGAAGCTGAAGTCCGGTGCGAGCCAGTCGATCGACCTGCGCGTCGGCATCGACGCCAAGGCCCCGGCCGGCGACGCCTACTCCTTCGGCTCCGGCGCCTACCTCGACAACGTCAAGGGCCAGGACTGCATCGCCGAGGGCTGGGCCCAGTACGACTTCGAGGTCCTGAAGGCCGGCTCCTCGAACCCCGCGCCGGGCGACGCCACCCCGAGCGACAACGGCAGCAAGGACTCGCCGAAGAAGCCGCAGGGTGACGTCTCCGACCTGCCGACCGGCAACCTCGCCGAGACCGGCTCCAGCTCCGCGCTGCCCGTGCTCGGCCTCGTCGGCGGTGTCGCCGTCGTCGCCGGTGCGGGCGCGGTGTTCGTGGTGCGCCGCCGGAAGACCGCGGCCGGCGCGTAACCGGTCCACCGACGCGCAACCGGTCCACCGGCGCCCAGCCGGTCGGCCGGCCGTAACCGGTCCGCACGGACAAGAGAGGGACCTGCGCCCGGAGGGGGGCGCAGGTCCCTCCTTCTCTGCCGTGCCGTGGCTTTCCCCGCCGTGCCGTCGGCCGCTGCGGGCTACTTCTTCGGCGGTACCGCCGGCATCCCCAGGAACGGCAGCCGCAGCGCGCCGAACGCGTCCGCCGGGACCACCGGGTTCGCCGGCTCCACCGGCTTCAGGCGTTCGTACGCCGCGCCCTGCGCCGGGCGCGGGTCCGCCTCGCCCTTGTTGGGCCAGTACGACATCGCCCGCTCGGCCTGCGCGGTGATCGTCAGCGACGGGTTGACGCCCAGGTTCGCCGACACCGCCGCGCCGTCGACCACCGAGATGCCGGGGTGGCCGTACAGCCGGTGGTACGGGTCGATCACACCGGTCTCGGGTGAGGCGCCGATCGGACAGCCGCCGAGGAAGTGCGCGGTCAGCGGGGTGCCCATCAACTCGCCGACGTTGCTGCCCGCGAAGCCGTTGATCTCCGTGGCCAGCGCCGAGGCCGCCTCCGAGGCCGCCCTGATCTGCTTCGGGTTGGGCGCGCCATGGCCCTGGCGGGCGGTGAGCAGGCCCTTGCCCACGCCGTTCGGCTTCAGATACGTCGTCAGGGAGTTGTCCAGCGACTGCATCACCAGACCGATGATGGTCCGCTCCGACCAGCGGCGGTTGGACAGGGAACGGGCCACCAGGACCGGGTGCCGGGCCGCGTTCGCCAGCCAGGCCAGGACGCGCGAGGAGCCCTCGGCGTACGGGACCTGGAGGATCGACATACCGCCCATCGCGTTGGAGCCCTTGCCGTAGCGGACCGGTTCGATGTGCGTGTCCTCGTCCGGGTGGATCGAGGAGGTGATCGCCACACCCCGGGTGAAGTCGGCCTTCGTGCCGTGCGCCTTGCGGTAGCGCCGGTCGTCGGTCTGCGCGCCCACCAGCGCCTCGGAGTTGGTGCGGGTCAGATCGCCCAGCCGGCCGGAGAGGTGGGGCAGCCGGCCGTTCGCCTTCATGCGGTGCAGCAGCGTCTGGGTGCCGTAGGTGCCGGCCGCGATGACGACCCGCCGCGCGGTGAAGGTGCGCCCCTTGCCCTTCTTCTTCTCGTCCGTCGGCAGGGCCGCGACCGCGTATCCGCCCCGGGAGTCGTCGGTGACGGACACGACCGTCGTCATGGGGTGGACCACCGCGCCCGCCTTCTCGGCGAGGTGGAGGTAGTTCTCGTTGAGAGTGTTCTTCGCGCCGTGCCGGCAGCCCGTCATGCACTCGCCGCACTCGGTGCAGGCCTTGCGGGACGGGCCCGCCCCGCCGAAGTACGGGTCGGCGACCTCCTCCCCCGGGCGCGTCTTCGACTTCCCGTCGGCGTCGTCGCCGTCCCCGAAGAACACGCCGACCGGCGCCATGTGAAAGGTGTCGCCCACGCCCAGCCGCTGCGCCGCCGCCTTCAGATGCACGTCGGACGGCGTCATGGTCGGGTTGAGCCGTACGCCGAGCATGCGGCGCGCCTGGTCGTAGTACGGCTTCAGCTCCTCCTGCCAGTCCGTGATGTCCCGCCACTGCGGGTCGTCGAAGAAGGCCTTCGGCGGTACATAGAGGGTGTTGGCGTAGTTGAGCGATCCGCCGCCCACTCCGGCGCCCGCCAGCACCATCACATTGCCCAGCAGATGGATGCGCTGGATGCCGTACATGCCGAGCCTGGGGGCCCAGAGGTAGTTCTTCAGGTCCCACGAGTTCTTCGGGAGGGTGTCGCGGGTGAAGCGGCGGCCGGCCTCCAGGACGCCGACGCGGTAGCCCTTCTCGGTCAGGCGCAGGGCGGTCACGGACCCGCCGAACCCCGATCCCACGACGATGACGTCGTAGTCGTACCCGTCCTCGTCCCGGGTCTGGACAGACTTCTCCTGCGACACGTGCTGCTCTCCTCGTTGAGAACGGGGTTCTGTCTAGCGGAAGCGGAACGCCTTCATCAGCCGGAGGCTCCGGCTCATGAACTGCGCGTACTTCTCGTCGTCCATGCCCAGCGACGGAGCCATCGGCAGCAGCCGCTGCTGGGCGACGGTCTGGGCCTCGGTGTACTTGAGGATGCCCTCGGAGCCGTGCCGGCGGCCGAGGCCGGAGTCCTTCATCCCGCCCATCGGGGACTGGACGCTGCCATAGGCCGGGGCGTAGCCCTCGTTGACGTTCACGGTGCCGGTGCGCAGCCGGGAGGCGACGTCGCGTCCGCGTCGGCCGTCCTTCGTCCAGACCGAGGAATTGAGGCCGTACGGCGTGGAGTTGGCGGCATCGACGGCCTCGTCGTCGGTCTTGAAGCGGTAGATGGAGACGACCGGGCCGAAGGTCTCCTCCGCGCACACGGCCATCGGGGTCTCGACGCCGTCGAGGATGGTCGGCTCGAAGAAGTACGGGCCGACGTCGGGTCGGGCGACCCCGCCGGCGACCAGCCTGGCGCCCTTGGCGACGGCCTCCTCGACATGCCGCTTGACGGTCTCCAGCTGCCGCTCGCCGACCAGCGAGCCCATGTCGGCCCCGTAGGCCAGGGACCTGCCGAGCCGCATGGCCTTCGTACGGGCGGCGAAGCGCTCCAGGAAGGCTTCGGCGATCGACTCGTGGACGTACAGCCGCTCGATGGAGATGCAGAGCTGGCCCGCGGAGGAGAAGCAGGCGCGGACCGCGCCGGCCGCCGCCTTCTCGATGTCGGCGTCCTCCAGGACCAGCATGGCGTTCTTGCCGCCGAGTTCGAGGGAGACCCCGACCAGGCGGGCGGCGGCGCCCTGGGCGACCTCACGGCCGGTGCGGGTGGAGCCGGTGAAGGAGACGTAGTCGGCGTGCTTGACGACCTCCGGGCCGACGACCGGACCCTCGCCGAGCACGACCTGGAAGACATCGGCGGGCAGGCCGGCCTCGATCAGCAGGTCCCGGGCCCACAGGGCCGTCAGGCAGGTCTCGGTGTCGGGCTTCATGACCACGGCGTTGCCCGCGACGAAGGCGGGCAGGGCGTCGCCGACGGAGAGCTCGAGGGGGTAGTTCCAGGGGGCGATCTGGCCGACCACACCGCGCGGGTGGCGCAGCTCGGTCACCCTGGTCAGGGTCGGCATGGCACCGGCGTGCCGCTTCGGCCCCAGGTAGGCGGGCGCCTTGCGGCCGTAGTGCCGGGAGGCGACGGCGACGGCCTGGACCTCCTCATGGGCGTGGAGGCGGGCCTTGCCGGTCTCCAGCTGGATGAGGTCGAGCACCTCGGCCTGGCGCTCGAGGACCAGGTCGTGGAAGCGCAGGAGGACGGCCGCGCGCTCGCGTACCGGCCGCTGGGCCCAGACGGCCTGGGCGGCACGGGCGGCCTCGAAGGCCTTGGCCACGTCCTCGGGGGTGGACTCGGGCAGATCGGCCAGCTTCTCGCCGGTGAAGGGCGTGTGGTTGGCGGTACGGCCGGAGCCGACCACGCCCTTGGTGAGCTGGGCGACCAGCTCCGGGGTGACCACGTCGGCGGCGGTACGGGCGCCCGCGGGGGCGGGGGCGAGGGGATTCGTGCCAGTGATTTCCGTGGCCTGTTCCGGGGCCTGCGAGTCGGTCATGAGGCGCAGGGTATGCCGGGGCGGGAGCTTTGGGTACCCGCCGGTAACGGGGATTCACGGACCGCTCACACACCGCCAGTGACCACTGGCAGCAAATGCGCTGATCAGGGGTTGTGCGGCGACGATCGTCCGGTGATTCAGTGCGCTTCCGGTTTTTTCGGGAGGAGCAGGCCGAGAGCGGTGAGGAGGGGGCGCCGCGGTGGGGGTGTCATGTCGGGCGCGGGTACGGGCGCCGGTATCCGCACGGGCTCCGGCTCGGGTACGGGCTCGAGTACCGGCGGCGGCGAGGGCACCCCGGCGATGTCCTCCAGTACCGCCGCCACCTCCTCCGCTCCCGGCCGCTCCTCCGGCACCTCCGCCCGGAGCCGCGCGAGCAGCGCCGAGAGCGATCCGGCGTGCTCATGGTCGTGGTCCACGGCGGCGTGCAGCAGGGCGCCCAGGGACCAGAGGTCGGAGGCGGGCCCGGCGCCGCGCCCCGCCAGCTGCTCCGGGGCGACGAAGCCGGCGGTGTCGCCGGGGACGGGGCCGTGGCCGATGCCGAAGTTGGTGAGGACCACGCGGTCGGTGCCGGATTCCAGGAGGACGTTCTCCGGCCTGACGTCACGGTGCACGATGCCGACGGAGTGCGCGGCGCGCAGGGCACCGAGGACGGCGAGCCCGACCCGCGCGGCCTCGGTGGGGTCGAGGAGCCCGCGTTCGAGGGCCGCGCGGAGCGACTCCCCGTGGACGAACTCCATGACGATCCAGGGAAGTCCGTCCTCGACCACGACCTCGTGGATGGAGAGGGCGGCGGGATGGTCGACGCGGGAGGCGGCCCGCGCCTCGTGGTGCAGCCGGTGGACGCCCCTGCGGTGGTCCTCGTCCTCCGGGTCACCGGCGAGCCGGAGCTCCTTGACGGCGACGTCCCGCTCCCCCGCCTCGTCGCGCGCCCGCCACACGGTGCCCGTCGTGCCGGAGCCGATGCGCTCGGTCAGCCGGTAGCGCCCGCCGACCAGAAACCCGTCGGATTCGCGTCCGTCGGGCGCATGTTCGCCGCCTTCGCTCATGCCTCATGAGTACCGTGCGTCCCGGGCTCTTGTCGAAGCGGGCGGTCAGGCGGCCCACCGGTGAAGGGAGAAGCCGCCGCCCTCCCGCCGTACCTCCACGCCACCGGCCCCGCCGAAGTGCGCGGGAACCACCAACTCCCGCTCTTCGGCCGCCCGTTCGAGCACCCGCCGCCTGCTCTGCGCGGCCCTGTGCGGATCGAGGCAGAAGCAGCTGTTGCACTCGGGCCGCAGGATCTGCACCGGGCTGTGGAGCAAGTCGCCGACGAAGACGGCACGTTCGCCGCCCGAGGCCAGCCTCAGGACGCTGGAACCGGGGGTGTGGCCGGGGGCGGGCTCCAGGGTGAGGTGCTCGTCGATGCGGTGCTCCCCCTCCCACCGCACGGCCAGCCCCGCCCGGTGCACGGGCGCCACGCTGTCCTCGTAGAGGAGCCGGTCGTCCACCCGTACGCCGCCCGCGTACTCGTTCTCCGGCCCGAAGTGGACGTCGTCGGCGGCCGGGAGAAGGTACTGGGCCCGGGGAAACGTGGGCACCCACTCCCCGTCCACGTCATGGGTGTTCCAGCCGACGTGGTCCGCGTGGATGTGCGTGTTGACGACCACGTCGACGTCCTCGGGGCGGATGCCCGCCCGCTCCAGGCGCCCCGGGAGATCGCCGTCCCGCTGGTGGAAGAGGGGATTGCCGGGCCTCTCCCGCCCCTTCCCCACTCCCGTGTCGACCAGCACGGTCCGCCCGCCGCTGCGCAGCACCCAGGTCTGGAGCGCCGACACGGCGCGGTCGGCGGCGGGGTCCCAGTGGTCCGGGGCGAGCTGCTCGCCGTACGCCTTCCACAGCTCGGGTCCGGCGTCCGGGACCAGTCGCCGGGCCGGCGCGAAGGACCCCTGCCATTCCACGATCCGGAGGACCTCGACGTCACCGATAAGGAAGCTCTGCACGTTGTCATCTGCCATGACAAGGACACTAGGAGCTCCTGCATGAGCTTCCCAATGCCTGTCCGGCTCATCCGGATACGCTTGCGTCTCATGGATGTGGTGAGCGACGCGATCTCCGCTGTCCGCCAGGGCAGGCCTTCCTCCAACCGCCTGCGGGTGCGGGGCCGTTGGTGCGTGCGCCTGGCGCCCTACGAAGGCGCCGGTTTCCACGTCGTCCTGGGCGGCGCGTGCTGGCTCCTGCCGGACGGGGGCGGCGAGCCGGTGGCGCTGGGCGCGGGGGACGTGGTGCTGCTGCCGCACGGGACCGGGCATGTGCTCGCCGACGGGCCGGTGGAGGCCCGGGACTTGGCCCGAGCGGTGCCGTTCGAGCAGGTGAGCGGCCCGTTCGTGGGACCTCCTGGGACCGGCGCCCGCAGGTCCGAGGTGGAGCTGCTGTGCGGCAAGTACCGGCTGGACCGCAGCCGGGTGCATCCGCTGATGGCGGAGCTGCCGAAGGTGGTGCACCTGCGCAACCGAGTCGGCGCCCACCCCGAACTGCGCTCCGCCGTGGACCTGTTGGCCCACGAGCTGACCGACAGCCGCCCGGGTGCGGCGCTCGCCCTGCCGAGCCTGCTGGACCTCCTGCTCGTCTACATGGTCCGGGCCTGGATGACGGAGGCGGAGACGGGAGCCTGGCCGGCGGTCCTGACCGACCCGGTGACGACGGCCGCCCTGCGCGCCCTGCACGCGGCCCCCGCGGCCGCCTGGACGAACGCCCGCCTGGCCACCGAGGCGGGCGTCTCCCGCGCGACGCTGGCCCGCCGCTTCACGGCACTGGTGGGCCGCCCGCCGATGGCGTATCTCACCTGGTGGCGGCTGACGCTGGCGGCCAGGCGGCTGCGGGACACGGACGTACCCCTGGCCGCCGTGGCCCGCGAGAGCGGCTACGGCAGCCCCTACGCCCTCTCCCATGCGTTCAGCCGTGAGTTCGGGGTCACTCCGGGGAGGTACCGGGAGCGCGTCCGGGTCGGATGAAGCCCCGGCGCGGTCAGAGCTTGTCGACGCCCAGGTTCGCGATCGCCGTCTTCGCCACCTCCCGCCCGCGGGCGGTGAAGTCGCCCTTGCCCGGGTAGCTGACGGTGAGCTTGTACATGTCCCCGGACTTGGTCCTGTAGTAGAAGATCTGCAGTTCGCGGGGGCGCGGATTCTGACTGTCGTCGGTGGTGTAGACGACGGTGGTCATCGCCGCCTGCCTGCCGTGGTACTTGGCATCACCGTCCACTCTCGTCCGCGGCCCCTTGGGCATGCCGAGGGTGTACTCGCCGTCGCTCTTGAACTTCTCGTTGTCGGCGTACATCTGGGCCGGCGCGGAGTTCTTGATCTCGTGGAGGGAGTCGCCTGACTTCCTGGCCAGGTTCAGGGCGATCCGGATGGCACCGCTCTGGTCGGTGTAGCTGACCCAGTTCTTGTCGGAGTCGTCCTTGGCCGGGTGCCCCGGTTCGTACGTCTCGGGGAACGCCACCGTCACGCCGAGCCCGGGGCTCGCAGCCTTCGTCCAGCCGTCGGGGAGCGGCCCCGCGAAGGGGTCGGCAAGCACCAGGTACCCCGCCACCGCCGCCGCGACGACCAGCGCGCCCACGCCCAGCCACGCCTTGCGGCCGAGCCGACGGGAGGGCGCCACGGGGCCGGTGACCTGCACGACCCGGGTGGGCGCCGGGGCGGGCGGGTTCGCGGCCGTCTCCAGCAGGGCGCGGACCCGGGCCGCGTTCGGGCGGTGGACCGGGTCCTTCTGGAGGAGGCCGTTGATGGCCTCGGCCAGCGGGCCCTGCGCGGAGGCGGGCGGCGCGGGCGTTGCGTTGAGGACGGACTGGAGGGTGGCGGGGGTGTTGCTGCGGCGGAAGGGCGAGACACCCTCCGTGGCCGCGTACAGGACCACGCCCAGGGACCACAGGTCGCTCGCCGGGCCGGGCCGCTGCCCGAGCACCCGTTCCGGCGCGATGTACTCGGGCGAGCCCACGAAGCCGCCCGTGTCCGTCAGGTTGGTCTCACCCTCGATCTGTGCGATGCCGAAGTCGGTGAGGACGACCCGGTCGTGCCGGCCGAGCAGGACGTTGTCCGGCTTGACGTCGCGGTGCAGGACGCCCGCCGCGTGCGCCGCCTCCAGCGCGCCCAGCACCTGGAGACCGATCCGGGCCGCCTCGCGCGCGTCGAGGGTGCCCTCCTGGAGGGCGTCGCCGAGCGACCGTCCGTGGACCAGCTCCATGACGATCCACGGCTTGCCGTCCACGATCGCCACGTCGTGGACGTTCACCACCGCCGGGTGGTCGAGCCTGGCCGCCGCACGCGCCTCGCGGCGCATTCGCTCGAAGGCGTTGGCACGTTCACGCTCGGGAAGATGGTCCGGTACGCGCGGCTCCTTCACCGCGACCTCGCGGTCCACCGTCTCGTCCTTGGCCCGCCACACCGTGCCCATTCCGCCATGGCCGAGCTTGGCGAGCAGCCGGTAGCGACCGGCGATCAGCCGCTCGGCGTACGGATTGCCCGGATGGGGCAGGTGCGCGGGCGGGTTCGGCGGTTGCAGACCGAAACTCGTTGGCTCGTCGGCCCCTTGACGGGCTCCCCCGTTGCCTCTCATGGGTCCATCCATACCGCGCCACGCGCCGGCGCTTCCACAGGTAGTGCAGACCGGTCACAGACCCGTGACCCAGGCTGCCGGGAATCTCCCGTTCACGGCTGTTTCAGGACCGTACGAACGTGTCCACCGCGACGTCGAAGTACTCCCGCGCCTCCCGCACCTTGCCGACCGGCGCCGACACCCACACGTCGTACAACTGCCCGGCCTCCTCCCAGCACAGGTCGTAGGTGTGCCGGGGTCCCTCCGCCGTGCTGAAGCCGTTCCAGCTGAACTCCCAGAGCGCGGCGGGGTGTCCGTTGTGCGTGGTCCGGGTGACCCGGCCGTCGTGGTAGCCGGGGTTGGCGCTCGGGCCCTCGGCGGCCGCGCGGCGCATCACGGCCAGCGGACCGCCCGTTTCGGGGTCGGACACCTTGATGCCGAGGCGGAAGGTCTCCCCGGGCGACATGTAGAAGATGCGCTCGCCCTGCGGCTTGCGCGTGAACCCCTCGGGTACGGCGACGGAGAATCCGCCCGGGTCCTCGGCGATGCGGTAACCCGATGGCGCCGTATGGGTGTTGGCCGCGCTCGGGGACAGGGGGGCGTTGCCGGACGGGGAGCGGGTCACGGTGACCGTCGGGGTGACCGCCGATGCCGTCGGCGTGGTCGCGGACGTGTGCGGCGCCGAACTCGTCGGCACACCGCCGCCGTCCCCGCCGCCCCCCTTCATCAGCAGGGCCGCCGCGGACACCCCCGCCCCCGCCATCGCGGCGACGAGCAGCGCCGCCACCAGCACGCCCCGCGTGGAGTGCCTGGCCTGCGGATCCGTCGCGGGCGGCGTCGGCGCCGGGCGGGGCACATCGTGCTGGGTCGGCGTGTAGGGGACCTGCAGTTTCGGTGTACGGCCCGAGCCGAGCCCGGGCGTACGGCTCTTGCCGGACGTACTCGCGGGCGTACGCCCCGTCTCCAGGAACGCCCGCAGCATCCGCTCGGCCTCCGCGGCGTCCAGCCGCCGGTCCGGATCGCGCTCCAGCAGCCCCCGTACGACGGGCAGCAGCGGCTCGGCCTGCGCGGGCGGGCGGATCTCGCCGGCGACGACGGCGTGCAGGATGCCGCCGAGCGAGTCGCGCCGGAACGGCGACTCGCCGCTCAGCACCGCGCACAGCAGCGCGCCGAGCGACCACAGGTCGGACTCCGGCCCGGTCCTGACCCCGGACATCCGCTCGGGCGCGGTGTACTCCGGCGAGCCCACGAAGGAACCGGTCTCGGTGAGCGTGGTGGCGCCCGCGACCTGCGCGATACCGAAGTCGGTGAGGACGACCCGGTCGGTGCCGGACTCGACCAGGACGTTCGCGGGCTTGATGTCCCGGTGCAGAACACCGGCCGCGTGCGCGGTGCGCAGCGCGCTCAGCAGGTCGATGCCGATACGGGCGGCCTCGGCGGCGTCGACCGGACCGTGCGCGGAGATGCGGTCGGCGAGCGATCCGCCGTCGATCAGCTCCATCACGATGTACGGCCGCTCGTCGTGCTCCGCGACGTCGTGCACCACGATGATGTGCGAGTGGCGCAGCTGGGCCACTGCACGGGCCTCACGGAGGGTGCGGTCACGGCGCCGTCGGGCGTCGTCGTCCGAGAGGGAGTCGTCCTGGGCGAGCTCCTTGACCGCCACCTGCCGGCCCAGCAGCTGGTCGGTCGCCCGCCATACGACACCCATCCCGCCGCGCCCGATGCGGGCCTCCAGACGGTAACGGCCCGCAATCACACGGAAGTCGTCCCCCTCGGTCCCCATGGGCCCCATCATGCCGCACCGGACGGCTCCGCTCCGGGTCGCCGTCCGGCCAAGCCCGTCAGGACGCGTCGGGCTGCCAGCTCTGCAGCACCCACTTGAACTGCTTGCTCGCCGTCTCCCAGCCCTCCGCGGGCGAGGACATGTAGAGCGCGTACTCCACTCCCTCGCGGGAGATGTACGCCTCGTCGATCGCGCGGCGCGGCCCGGCGACGTGCGGCGGGTCCTTCTTCAGTGCGTCCCAGGTGTACTCCCACAGCGAGGCCTTGCGGTCGCGGTAGGTGGTCTCCTCCAGGGTCACCCGCTTGTAGCCGACCAGCCGCTGGAGCTGCTGTTCCAGGTCCTGCTGGTGCCGGTACGGGTCGGCGAAGTCCGGTGAGGTGTCGATGGCGACGCGGAGGAAGTGCAGGCCGTTGTCGGGCGAGTAGTCGACCTGTCTGAGGTCGCCCTTGACCTCGTACACCGTGCGCTTCCAGTTCTTGGGCAGGGAGAGCTCGAAGCCCCACGGGTCCTTGTGCGTCGTCCAGATGGCGCCATCGGGGCCCGGGGTGCCGGTGGCCGTGTCCGCCGGCGCCGGCGTGGTCTCGGACGCGTGGGCGCCCGTGTCCCGCCCCGGGCCGAGCTTCTGGTACACCACCGCGGCCCCGCCGCCGAGCACGGCGGCGAAGGCGACGACGAGGGCGAGCGTACGGAGCCGGCGCCGGGGGCGGGCGGGGGCCGACGCCGGGACGGGCGTGGCAGCCGAGTCGATCGCCGTCGGTCCGGTCGGCGGAAGGCCGGGAGGGGTCGTGCCCGGCCCGTACTGGGGTGCGGTCCCGGGCCCGTACGGCGATCCCGCGCCGGACCCGTACTGCGATCCGGCTCCCGGTCCGTACTGCGGCTGCCCGGCTCCCGATCCGTACTGCGATCCGGTCCCGGAGGCGGGGGCGTGCTGGGGCCCCGCGCCGGACCCGTGCTCACCCCACGAGCCGTGACGAGAGCCGTCGTGCTGCGTCGGCACATACACCTGCGCCGAGCTCGGCCGCCGGCCCTCCGCCGCCTCGGCGAGCATCTGCTCCGTCTCCTCCGCGCCAGGCCGTTCGGCCGGATCCTTGCGGAGCAGGGCGGTGATGACGGGCCCGAGCGGGCCGCCGTACTGGAGGTCGGCGGCCTCCTCCTCGACGACCGCCTGCATCGTGCTCAGCGGTGAGGTGCGGCGGAACGGCGAGCGGCCCTCCACCGCCGTGTACAGCGTGGCGCCCAGCGCCCACAGGTCGGAGGACGGGCCCGGGTCGTGGCCCCGCACCCGCTCCGGGGCGAGGTAGTCGACCGAGCCGACGACCTCTCCCGTACGGGTGATGGTGGTGTCGCCCTCGATCTGGGCGATGCCGAAGTCGGTGAGCAGCACCCGGCCGTCCTGGCCGAGCAGCACGTTGCCGGGCTTGATGTCGCGGTGCAGAACGCCGGCGGAGTGCGCGGCGCGCAGCGCCCGCAGCACCCACAGTCCGATGCGCGCGGCCTCGCGCGGCTCGAGCCGGCCCTGCTCCTTCACCGCGTCGGCCAGCGAGTTGCCCTCGACCAGCTCCATCACGATCCACGGACGGCCGTCGTGCTCGAGAACGTCGTGCACGGTGACGACGGCGGAGTGGTTGATGCGCGCGGCCGCACGGGCCTCGGCCCGGGTACGGGCAAGCAGAACGGTCTGGTCGCTCTCCGAGACGTAGAGCGCAGCGGTCAACTCCTTGATGGCGACTGCCCGGTGCAGCACCTCGTCGTGGGCGCGCCACACCCGGCCCATGCCGCCGCTGCCGATGGAGTCGGCAAGCCGGTAGCGGCCCGCGATGAGCAGGCCCTGCATCTGATTCACGTTGCCCCGCAATGCTCTTGACAGGGTCAGACTAAGGACCGGCCTGCCTGCATGGAACAAGCGGGGTCCCAAGGAAACCGCACTGTGACGGTTTTCGCTTCTGGTGAAAGGAGGGAACCACTGGTCGGCACGGCTCAGCCGGTGTACTTGTACGTCGCCGAAGCCTGCTCGTACAACCGCGTCACCTCGTCCCGCTGCGCCTCCGGGCCACGTACCTGCACCACGTGGTAGCGACCGCCGATGAGAATGGCGATGTTGCGGACGAACAGGTCGCGCCCCTGGTCGTCGGTCCAGGTGAACTGCCCCTCAGCCATGGTCCGGTCGCCCACCTGGATGGTCCGGAGGCCGGTGGCCGTGGCCCAGCTGGAGCCGCGGTAGGGCTGGAGCTCGTTCTCCTTGTCCCGCTGGTAGGTCATCGGATCACTGCCGTACTTGGACGCCCTGTCCCGGCCCGGTACGACGATGAGCTCGAAGTCCCCGTGCGAGTAGACCACCTGTCCGAGCCCGTTCTTGGGCGTGCGGTCCCAGCCCTTGGCCACGGCGACCTGGAAGCCCTCGGGGTCCTTGCGCAGGGTGAACCCGTCGGCGACGTCCGGGTCGGTGGTGGTCTGGGTCTCGGTGGAGGGGGCCGACTCGGAGGCGGACGGGCTGCTCGACGCCCCTGTGCTCTGTCCGTTCGTCGGCTTGTCGCTGGGCGCGGGCGCCTGGCTCGCCTGGCCGGCGGAACCCGTGCGAGAGCCGCTCGCCGCGCCGCTGCCGTCCGCCTTCGGCAAGAAGAGCATGGCGTAGGCGACCGCGCCGGCCAGCAGGAGCAGGATCAGCAGGAGCAGGGTGCGGCCGAGTCGGCGCGGGGACCCGGACTCCTGCTTGGCCCGCTTGTGCCGCCCGTGCGGGCCGGTTGCGGGCAGCCCGGTGCGCCGCCTGCGCACCAGCTCGCCGCGCCGGCGCACGATCGGCAGCCGACTCGGGTCGACGGGCGGGGCGGCGACGACATGCGCGCCGGCCTCGGGCTCGGGGGCGGACCGCACCAGGGACCGCAGCCAGCCGCGCAGCTCCTCGAAGTCCAAGCGCTCGGTGGGGTCCTGGCGCAGCAGCGACTCGACGACCGGCCTGAGCGGACCGCACTCCTCCGCGAAGGCGGGCGGCTCCGCGCACACCAGCTGCACCAGCTCGGCCGTCGACTCCTCCGGATACGGCGCATGCCCCTGTACGGCCCGGAAGAGCAGCGCCCCGAGCGCCCACAGGTCGGTGGCGGGCCCGATCGGCGCCGCCAGTTGCCAGTTCTCGTGCACCGGCCCGGCCTGCTCCGGCGCCCATCGCTCGGTGACCGGCCCCACGACGGTCATCCGCACCTGCCGGGCCCGCTCGGCGGCGAGCGCGGTGGCCGGTCCCCGCCGGGGCGGGGCCGCGGCGGCCGGCTCGTCCCAGCGGGCCGGGGGTCGGGGGGTGTCGGTGGTGGCGGCCGGGGGGAGGGCAGGGGCCGGGAGGGGCAGTCCGCCCGCGTCGGCGGCGGGCGCCGGTCCGCCACCGCCTGCGCCGATGCGGGAACCGGGGGTGCGGCCGTGTTGCGGTGGCAGCGCGGGCGCGGGAAGCAGCCCGTCGACGTCCAGGGCGGGGGCAGGGCCCGGGCCCTGTTCGGCCCCTGGGGCAGGGGTGCTCCCCGGGGCGGTTTCGGCCGGCGGAAGGGCCGATGGCCGACGGCCGTTGTCCACCGCCGGGGGTGTGCCGCCGGGAGTGGTGCGGGGGGAGGCGCCGTGCCAGGGGGCGGCGTGGACGCCGTAGGGATCGGCGATCTGGCCGGGCGGCGTCGTGTGGGTCCGGTGGTTTTGCTCCTCGCCCTGCCCGGCGGCGTACGGCGGCTGGTCCGGGCCATCCGGCCGCGAGACGGCGCCGGTGTCGCCGTCGGCGGGCCGACGCGCCCCGGGGAGCGCGGCTCGCCCGTTCTGGGCCTGCTGCACCCGGGCGGCAGCCCGTGCGCCCGCCCGATACGCGGCGATCGCCCCGGCCCGTGCCGCCCGGATGTCCCCGCCGCTCTCCAACGCCCAGCGGGTGGGCGCCCCGGAAGCTCCGGCCGCGCCGGAGCCGTCCGCCCCGGCCGCGGGCAGCCCTCCGGCCGCCCGCGCCTGGATCGCGGCACGCCGAGCCGCCTCGGGATCGGCCTCAACGGGGCCGGGGGCACCGGCGGAAACACCCGGGCCGCCGACGCCGTGCCCGGCGCCGCCCCCGGCAGTGCCGGCCGCGCCGCCCGTCGGCCCTTCCGGGAAACCCTCCTGGACCGGCACCGGGTCGTACCCGCACAGCGCCTCCTCCGCCGCGCCGACCGCGAGGCCGGTGAGCATCACGCGGCCGTCGTCGCAGACGAGGACCGTGCGGGCGGTGATGTTGCGGTGCACCCAGCCATGGGCGTGCAGGACCCGCAGCGCCATCAGGACGTCGGAGGCGACCTCGGCCGCCCGGTAGGGCGTCAGCGGCTTCTCGGCCAGCAGCGCGGCCAGCGGGCGCGCGGGCACCAGTTCACTGACTATCCACAGCGAACCGCCCTCGGCGAACACGTCGAAGACCTGGTCGAGCCGCGGATGGTCGGGGATGCCGGCCGCGGCCTGCGCGGCCTCCAGGGCGCGCCGCACGGCCGGGTCGGCGGGCCGGCGCGTGGCCGTCCGCGCGGTCGGCGGGCGCCGTGACCGACGGTCACGCGCGGTGAAACCGTCGGGCAGTCCGTCCGCGTCGAGCACCTCCGCCTCGACGACCTCCGGCAACAGCACCTGCCGCACCAGGACTTCCTGCCCGCTGTAGGTGTCGAAGGCGCGGGTCTCGGTGAGTTCGTACTCGTCGGAGGGCGGCAGCGGCAGGCGGTAGCGGTCGGCGAGCACCCGACCCGCATAGTCGTCCACATTGCCTCCCCCGGCCGCCCGGTTGGTCAAATCCGTTCGCCTTGCGGCCCGTTCCGCGCACACAGCTGGATGCGTACGGTCCGCAACCACTCACGATACGTGCCACAGGCAACTCGCATTGAGGGGATGACGGATTCTCGCGGCTTCAACCGTAGCCCGGCTCCGGGGACCCGACCTCGCGAGCCTCGTCCGCATCCTTCAGCGCCGCAGCCGGCGGGCATCCCGCTTCACCGCCACTCCAGGCCCGCCGCGAGGCCGAGCGAGGGTTTATCGGATTAAGAGCTTCCGCTTTTCGTTGACCATTCGACGATTCTCTTGATCCGGCGAGGACAATGAGGAACTTCTCTCTCAAAAGGCCGCCAAGAGGCCATTTTAATTTCGAGCCACTGGCCTGTAATGTTCGGCCCGCGCAACAACTGCGCCTCTTTGATTTGGAGCACGCATGAAAAAGGCAATGCGACTGCTGGTCAGCGGTGTCGCTCTCTCGCTTCTCCCTCTGACGTTCAGCGCCGGCGAGGCAAGCGCCTGGGGCGGCAAGGGCTATGAGTGCACCACGCTCAGCAACGGCGACCTTTGCATTCGCATTTACCACTCGTCCGACGGTTACACGAACACCCGTAAGATCGAGGTGGACTACAGCAAGTTCTCCGGTTCCACCATATACGTCAAGGGTGGCTTCTCCACTCCGAATGGGACGGTGTGGGCCGGCAGCTACAGCAGCCTTTCCTCCGGGCACACGTACCGAAAGTACTTCGACAATGTGCCCTTCGACCGCACCGTCAACGTGACGGGCCTGATCCAGGTGCAGGGTCAGGGCCAGTTTGCGACGCCGCCGCAGTCGATCTCCGAGTACTACGGCTGACGCACTGACAGGCTGTCGGTAAAGCGGCGCGGGGCTGAACGGAAGAGTCACTTCGTTCAGCCCCGCTGCAATACAAGGGTGCTTACATGATCAGGGCTATATTCTCCGCACAGCCTCTTCTGGCTGTTCTCCTGGTGACGAGTTCTTCAGTGCTCGCACTCGCCGGTTTTCTGCTCGGCCATCGGATCAACCGTCCAAAGCGCTTCTCTTGGGCATTGGCGGGCGCAGGCGTGGGCGTAGCCCTCTCTGCGACGCTCACGCCGGCGAAGGGCTCTTCGGGCTATTCCGGCACATGTACGATCAGCAAGGATTTCCTTGGGTCCGTCGGCACCGAGCAATGGCTGCTCAACGTCGCCCTGTTCGCCCCCGTCGGCCTCTTCTTCGCTCTGGCCGGCGCTTCGTACGCCGGCTCCGTGGTCGTGTCCTCGACCCTCTCGATGGCCATCGAGTTCACTCAGGCAGCCCTTCCGGGGATCGGGCGCGCCTGCGACAGCAACGATTTCGTCGCGAACACCCTTGGCGCGCTGCTCGGTGCAGTGTGCCTCATCGTGATTTCGCTGCTGCGGAACAGCCCGTCCAGGGAGAGGGCCAATGCTTCGGGCGGCGGCCGGGGACTGTTGGCGACCGGTGGCGTCATGGGAGTGGTGGCGATCGCCGGGCTCTTCACTACGACGATGGTTTTCGTGGACTCGAGCACGCCGATAACGGAAGCGAGCTCCAGTCAGGAGAGATCTGTTTCTCACACCCTCGAGGCGCTGTCCGATAGAATTCATGTGACGAGAACACAGATTTCGAATCTCCCCAATGACTACGGGGCGGGCCAGCGCACCCTCGTTGCCTCCTGGAAGAACGGAAACGCTGAGTTTTCCTGGCCGGACGCGAAGATTCACCAGCTCTGGAGCAGCACGGGAATACCCCTCAAGGGATACTCGAACCACACAGGAATCGATAACCGAACGCGGGCCAAAACCCTCGCCGCCAAGCTGGTTTCCGGTAATTTCCCTTGGGCTTCCGCCGCCACGGAAGTGTCCGCCGACCCGGATCCTCAGTTCCGCGGAGCATGGCGAGTCACATACCGACAGAGGCGGGATGGCGTCATCATGCCCCTGCATTTCGCCGTCACGTTCTCCAAGGACGGCCGCCTCATGCAACTGGAGGCTCAGGACACCCGCGCTCCTGATCGGATCCCACGGGCCAGGGTCTCGCAGGCAGACGCATCGAAGACCGCTGTGTCGCATGCCCCTCGCCATTCGCATCTTTCTGCAACCCAGCTCAGGCTGATCAAGGAAGGCGCCAGTTGGCGGACTGTGTGGGACTTCACTTATAGCCGCCAGGGTGACACCAGTAACTCCTACAACCCTGTCTCCGTGCTTGTCGACGCGAGTACCGGGGAGCTACTGCACGGGAACGGCCCTGACGCCGCATTGGGCAGTTCTCTCTGATCTGACGCAAAAGGACGGCCCCGGCTCCCCACCCGTACGGCCTGTGCGGCCCGAACAGGAGCACACAGCTCACTTCTTGGGCTGAAAGGACTTCGTAAGCGTCTTCCAGGTGTCTTCGCGCAGGCCGCTGTGCCAGTCCGCGGCCTGCGCGGTGTACATCAGCCCGTAACCGAGGTGGTCGTTCACCACAAAACCCCGGTCGATGGAGCGGTACTTGGTGCCGCCCTCGACGTAGGTGAACTCCCAGTCGGCCGTGTTCCAGCCGCGGTAGTCGACCTTCTCTATGCGGATCCTCCGGTACTGGGCGCGCACCATGGAGCCCTCTTGGTTCCTCCAGTCCGCAACCGGGTCGTTCTTGGGGGCACTTGTCCATCCGACAAGCAACCTCTGCCCGTGTGGCCCCGTGTACCGGTCACCGGCGCGGCCGGTGGACTGGTACGACCACCCCTTGGGCAACCCGATCGAGTACCCCTGGCCGCCCTTGTGGGTGGAGACGGCAGGCGCGCTTCCGCCGTCGCCGGAGCCCGACGACCCGGTGTCACCGCTGCCGGTCGCGCTCGCGCTCGGCGTCGCCGTGCTCCCGTTCCCCGCCGTCGCGCCCGCTGTGGCGGAGTTTGAATCGTCGCCGTCCGTGCGGGTTCCGCCGTTCTTGTCCTTCTTGGTGTCGGCGCCGGCACCGGTACTCGCCGTGACCTTGGAACCCCCGCTGTGCTTGGCCCCCTTGGAGCCACTGCCGTCGTCACCGTCGCGGAACGTGATCGCCAGCACGGTGCCGATGATCGCGAGCACGACCACCACCGCGATGATCACCAGGGTGCGCTTCGGCACCACATCGGTGAGCGGCGCCCTGGGCACCGGCCGCGTCGGCAGGTCCGGCGGCGGCACCACAGGCCACCCCGAACTCTGCTTGGAGCCGGTGAGGTTGGCGCCCTGCGTCGAAGGCGACGCCGCCGGAGAAGGAGCCCCGGCCGAACCGCCGGTGCTCGCGCTCTTGGTGTCCGCTGCGGCGGAACCGGCACCCGCCGCCTTCCCGGGCGCCGAAGTCCCCTCGGCTGCCGACGCGTTCGTGCCTTCGCCCCCGCCGCTGTTCTTCGTCCGTGCCGCGGCCGCCGAGGTGGCCGCCCCGGCCGCCTTCCGCACGGCACGCAGCGCCCCGCGCAGCTTCTCCCCGGCCTCCTCGCCCCGCTTGTCCTCGGAGCCTGCCGGCTGGGCGGGCAGCGGAACGACTCTCGTCGCGTCCATCGACTCCGGCTCGGGCGTGTGGAGCACTGTGTTGAGCAGGGCCCGCGCGCCCGCGTCGTCGAGGCGCTTGGCCGGGTCCTTGGTGAGCAGACCGTAGATGACGTCCCTGAGCGGGCCCGCGTTCTTGGGCTCCTCCAGGGGCTCGGTCATCACCGCGGTCAGCGTCGCGATCGCCGACCCCTTGTCATAGGGCGGCACGCCCTCGACCGACGCGTACAGCAGGCCGCCCAGCGACCACAGGTCGGCCGCCGGTCCCGGCTTGTGTCCCCGGGCCCGCTCCGGGGAGATGTAGGAGGGGGCGCCGACGAGCATGCCGGTGGAGGTGATGGAGGGGTCGCCCTCGACCTGCGCGATGCCGAAGTCGGTGAGCACGACCCGGCCGTCCTCGGCGATCAGCACATTGGACGGCTTCACATCACGGTGCAGGATGCCCTCGCGGTGCGCGGAACGCAGCACGTCGAGGATCGCGAGCCCGACCTCGGCCGCACGCTTGGGCTCCAGGAGGCCGTCCTCACGGATGACCTCGGCGAGGGACTTGCCCTCGACGAGCTCCATCACGATCCACGGCCGGTCGTCCTCGTCGACCACGTCGAAGACCGTCACCGCGCTGTTGTTGCGGATCCGGGCGATCGCCTTGGCCTCGCGCAGGGTGCGCGTGATCAGGCGCCGCTTCTCCTCCTCGTCGATGTTCGACGGGAACCGCAGCTCCTTGACGGCGACCGTCCGGCCGAGGGTCTCGTCCTCGGCGCGCCACACCGTGCCCATGCCGCCGCGGCCGAGCACATCTCCCAGCCGGTACCGCCCGGCGAGAAGACGCTCGCTCTTGTCCTGACGAGTGTCCTGACGAGATGTCCCCGCCCGCTCCGCCTCCGACATGCGTCCCCTCATGCAACCCGCCCTGACAGAGCCTCCATTGTCCCTCACCCGACAAGTGGTCAATGCCCCAGGGTGCCCGACACCCCGTCGGCCGGCCCGCGCACCGGGGTACTCCCTGAGGCACGCGTTCCGCCCGGGTGGATGATGGCCTGGACAAGGGAGGGGACGAGATGCCGCCACTTCGGACACTGTCGGCCATATCGACCTCCCTCGCCCTCCTCGTCGGCCCGGTCGTGGTCTCAACCGCACCCCGGGCCGAGGCCACCGACGCGGCCCTCCCGCTGTTCGTCACCCGGGGCAGGGCGCCCGCCGCGGCCCTGCTGACCCGCGACGAGGACGGCTCCGGCAACGCGACCGCCTCCCACTACGCGCAGGCGGGCCGGGGCGTCGCCCGCGCGGACCATTTCCGTGCCGGCAGCATCACCAAGACCTTCATCGCCGCGGTCGTCCTGCAACTCGCGGCCGAGCACCGACTGTCCCTGTCCGACACCGTGGAGCGGTATCTGCCGGGTGTGGTGCGCGGAGCACACGTCGACGGACGGCACATCACCCTGCGTGCCCTGCTCACCCACACCAGCGGTCTCGCCGACTTCACCGCGGTCACCAGGGGCACCGTCCCGCTGACCCCGCTTCAGGCCGTGACCATCGCGCTCGCCCTCCCTCCGGCCCGCCCGGGCCGCTTCTCCTACTCCAGCACCAACTACGTCCTGCTCGGCATGGTCGTCCGACAGGTCACCGGCCACTCCTATGCCCTCGAGGCCGAGCGGCGCATCATCGCTCCCCTGGGTCTGGCGGGCACCTCCTTTCCCGGATCCCGCACCACGCTTCCCTCCCCGCACGGCCGCGCCTACTCGGCGAACGGGTCCGACGTCACCGATCTCGACCCGCGCGTGGCCGGCGCGGCGGGCGAGCTGGTGACCACGCTCGACGACCTGGACCGCTTCTACGCGGCCCTGCTGGACGGCGAGCTGCTGCCGCCGCGCCCGCTGCGTGAGATGCTCAACACCCGTACCGCACAAGGCGCGTACGGTTTGGGGATATTTCCGACGAAGCTCCCGTGCGGCACCACGGTGTGGGGACACAACGGCCGTATATCCGGCAGCTATGTGCGCACCGCGGCCACCGTCGACGG
Organism: Streptomyces herbicida; assembly: GCF_032656585.1. Classification (NCBI taxonomy): domain Bacteria; kingdom Bacillati; phylum Actinomycetota; class Actinomycetes; order Kitasatosporales; family Streptomycetaceae; genus Streptomyces; species Streptomyces herbicida. The sequence goes on along the minus strand of NZ_JAUYWJ010000001.1, from coordinate 49,238 downwards.
ACGCCGTGTCCTCACCTTCCGTGTGAACACGGACACGATGGCGAACCCGAGCCTCGAACCCGCGCTGCTCGCGGCCGAGTTCTGCCCCCGCATCCAGTAGAACGAGCGGGTTCCGAACGAAGATCCCGCTTCGTGCCACTCGTTCGGGTGATGTCACCCGGGCCGGCTCACAGCGGCACGATGTCCGGCGCCCCCAACCGCGCCGCGTCCGCCGTCTGGTCGTCCGGCTGGAGCTGCGACTCCCGCTCGGCCTCCACCCGCTTCTCGTAGTGCTCCACCTCGCGCTCGATCTGGTCCTTGTCCCAGCCGAGGACGGGCGCCATGAGCTGGGCGGCCTCGCGGGCGCTGCGGGTGCCCCGGTCGAAGGTCTCGATGGAGATGCGGGTGCGGCGGGTCAGCACGTCGTCCAGGTGCCGTGCACCCTCGTGCGACGCCGCGTAGACGACCTCGGCGCGCAGATAGTCGTCGGCCGCCTGCAGCGGTTCGCCCAGGGAGGGGTCGGCGGCGATGAGGTCGAGGACCTCCTCCGCCATGGAGCCGTACCGGTTCAGCAGGTGTTCCACCCGCACGACGTGCAACCCGGTCCGTGCGGCGATCCGCGCCCGTGCGTTCCACAGCGCCCGGTAGCCCTCCGCGCCCAGCAGCGGAATGTCCTCGGTGACGCATTCGGCGACCCGCATGTCGAGGCCGTGCACCGCCTCGTCGACCGCGTCCTTGGCCATCACCCGGTACGTCGTGTACTTGCCGCCCGCGACAACCACCAGCCCCGGCGCCGGATGCGCCACCGTGTGCTCGCGCGACAACTTGCTGGTGGCGTCGGACTCTCCGGCCAGCAGCGGACGCAGTCCCGCGTAGACACCCTGGACGTCGTCGCGCGAGAGCGGCACCGCGAGGACCGAGTTGACGTGTTCCAGCAGGTAGTCGATGTCGGCGCTGGACGCGGCGGGGTGGGCCTTGTCGAGGTCCCAGTCGGTGTCGGTGGTACCGACGATCCAGTGGCGGCCCCATGGGATGACGAACAGGACGGACTTCTCGGTGCGCAGGATCAGGCCGGTCGTGGAGTGGATGCGGTCCTTGGGCACGACCAGGTGGATGCCCTTGGAGGCCCGGACGTGGAACTGTCCCCGCTCGCCCACCATCGCCTGCGTGTCGTCGGTCCACACACCGGTGGCGTTGACGATCTGCTTGGCGTGGATCTCGTACTCGCCGCCGCCCTCCACGTCCTGCACCCGGGCGCCGACGACCCGTTCGCCCTCGCGCAGGAAGCCGGTCACGCGCGCGCGGTTGGCGGCCTTCGCGCCGTACGACACCGCCGTGCGCACCAGCGTCGCCACATAGCGGGCGTCGTCCATCTGGGCGTCGTAGTACTGCAGCGCGCCGACCAGGGCGTCCTTGCGCAGGGCGGGGGCGACGCGCAGGGCGTGACGGCGGCTCAGGTGGCGGTGCACCGGCAGACCGCGGCCATGGCCGCGGGCCATCGACATGGTGTCGTAGAGCGCGACGCCCGACCCGGCGTACAGGCGCTCCCAGCCCTTGTGCTGGAGCGGGTACAGGAACGGCACGGGCTTGACCAGGTGGGGGGCGAGCCGCTCCAGCAGAAGTCCGCGTTCCTTCAGTGCCTCGCGGACGAGGGCGAAGTCGAGCATCTCCAGATAGCGCAGGCCGCCGTGGATCAGCTTGCTGGACCTGCTGGACGTGCCCGACGCCCAGTCACGGGCCTCGACCAGTCCTGTGGACAGTCCGCGGGTCACCGCGTCCAGCGCGGTGCCGGAGCCGACGACTCCACCGCCCACGACCAGTACGTCCAGCTCACGCTCGGCCATGGCCGCCAGTGACTCGGCGCGCTGTGCCGGCCCCAGTGTCGCTGTCCTCACCGCTGCCTCCCGCTGTCGATCACATCGGTCGCGTCGGCCGCACCCGGTGGGCGAAGCCCGGTCCGTCTCCTCCTGCCCAAATTCTGACCGGGATGCCCGACTTCAGCCACCACTCGCCCCCAGCCTGTGGACAACAGGCGCGGAACCCCCGGAAGACACAAGGAAACAATCCCGCATAAGGGTCATATTTACTCCTAGTCTGACATTGCACTCGCCCGTCCTGTCCACCGGGCTTGCGCACCTGTCCCGCTTCGGTTACTGGGAAGGACGGCCCACCCATGCCCGCAGACCTCGCCGTCATCGGACTCGGTCCCTACGGCCTGCCCCTCGCCCAGGCGGCGGTGGCCGCCGGAATCCCCACGCTCGGATATGCCACCGGGCCCGAGGCCGGCTCGCTCAGCCCCGCCGAGCTGCGCCGGATGCTGTCGCGGGGCTTCCGGCAGGCCAGCGACCCGGCGGGGCTGGGCCGGGTACGCACCGCGGTGATCTGCGCGCCGACCCCGCGGGGTGCGGACGGCGGGCTCGACCTGGGTCAGGTGGAGGCGGCCGCCCGCACCCTGGCCGAGCGGCTGCGCCCGCACACCACGGTGATCCTGGAGTCGCCCGTGCATCCGGGCACGACCGAGGAATTCCTGCGCCCCCTGCTGGAGGAGGGCTCGGGGCTGCGCGCGGGCCGGGACTTCCACCTCGCTTACGCGCCGAGCCGTGTCGACCCCGGCAACCGCGACTTCACCCCGGCCAACACCCCCAAGGTCATCGGGGGCCTCACCCCCGCCTGCACGGAGTCGGCGGCCGCCTTCTACACACGGCTCACCGACAAGGTCGTACGCGCGCGTGGACCGCGCGAGGCGGAGACGGTGCAGCTCCTGGAGAGCAACTACCGGCACGTCAACATCGCGCTCGTGAACGAAATGGCCGTCCTGTGCCACGACTTGGGTGTCGATCTGTGGGACGTCATCCGCTGCGCGGAGACCAAGCCGTTCGGCTTCCAGGCCTTCCGGCCGGGCCCCGGCGTGGGCGGCCACGGCGTCCCGCAGGACCTGACGGGCCACGCGGGACGCACGCTGCGCATGGTGGAGCTGGCCCAGCAGGTCAACAGCCGGATGCCCCGGTACGTCGTCCAGCGCGCCGCGACCCTCCTGAACGAGCACGGGAAGTCGGCCCGCGGCGCGCGCGTGCTGCTGCTCGGCGTCACCTACAAGGCCGATCTCGCCGACCAGCAGGGCACACCCGCCCATGAGATCGCGATGCGGCTGATGGAACTGGGTGCATCCGTCAGCTACCACGACCCCCTCGTGTCGACCTGGAGCGTCCTGGACCGGCCGGTCCCGCGCGCGGACTCCCTCTACGAGGCCGCGGCCGACGCCGACCTCACGATCCTGCTCCAGCAGCACCGGACGTACGACCTCCAGGGCCTGACGGTGAAGGCGCAGCTGCTCCTGGACACGCGGGGGGCCACGCCGACGGGGGCCGCGCACCGGCTCTGAAGGGGAAAACCGCGGTGGCGTTGTCGGTGGGGCCTGTTAATCTCCACCACGTTCGCCGCACACGCGTGCGTGCGCCTTTCCGCTTTACCATCCAGTTTTCCAACCGGCATGTCCGGTCGGCCTTTCGTGTCCCGTGGGGGGATTCCTGTCATGAGCCAGTCAGCTACGCCGCCTCAGCCGCAGCCCCAGCCCGGCCCGGCCGACGGCAACCCGTTCGCCCAGCAGCCGGGCGCCGTACCGCCGCCCCCGGCGCCGCCCGCGCCGCGCAAGGACAACATCGCGCTCGGCCTGGCCGCGGCCTTCGGCGCCGCCGTGGTCGCCGCCGCGATCTACGGCGTCGTCATCGGTCTCACCAAGCACGAGATCGGCTGGGCGGCGGTCGGCGTCGGCTTCGTCATCGGAGTGGCGGCCGGCAGGCTCGGCGGCCGCAACCCCGCCCTGGCCGTCGTCAGCCCCATCCTCGCGCTGGGCTCCGTCTACATCGGCCAGCTGGTCGGCGAGGCCATGATCGGCGCCGACGCCGTCGGCAGGAGCTTCAACGAGGTGTTCTTCCAGCACTTCGACGTCGTCCAGGAGGCCTGGAAGGCCGACGCCGACCCGCTGACCTTCGTGTTCTTCGCGATCGCCGCGTGGGCCGCGTTCTCGGGCGCCAGGAAGGCGGCTGCCTGAGCGGACCCGGCCAGCACGCGGAAGGGCCCGACCACTTGAGCGGTCGGGCCCTTCCGCGCGGTATTGAGCCGTACGGACCGGCGGTGGACGCAGCAGGTGGCGAACAAGGCCGCGGCTCGGTGGACGTGGTCGAAACCCATCTCACCGTGGGGCCGACGTCGACGGGGGCGGCGCATCGGTTGCACACGGGGCGCGCGGCGCGGCTCGAGCCCCGGGGTTGGTGGCGTACGGCTGGCCCCACCGGTACCGTACGGAACCAGGTGGAGCCCACCGCAGCGGGTACTGCGGCAGGCTCCTGGATGGATCACGGAGTGTCCGCCCCTAGGTAACGTGGGGGCGGCCGCTCACCATCCGACGCACAAGGTGGAGCCCACCGCAGCCGGTACTGCGGCAGGCTCCTGGATGGATCACGGAGTGTCCGCCCCTAGGTAACGTGGGGGCGGCCGCTCACCATCCGAAAATCCGCAAGCGCTTCAGAAACCTGGGGCGCCGACCCGGACGCTATCGCCCTCGGCCCCGCTCACCGGCCCGTATTCGCCCCGAAGGCAACCGCGCGCCCCCACGTCACCCCACGCGCCCCAAAGGCCGCCCGGACAGCGAAAAGGGGCCGGTCGCCTCGCAAGGTGACCGGCCCCCATCACGTCGTACGGACTACCGCTTGTGCTGCGAGTCCGCCACCGTCACCTCGACCCGCTGGAACTCCTTGAGCTCGCTGTAGCCGGTGGTGGCCATGGCGCGGCGCAGGGCGCCGAAGAAGTTCATCGAGCCGTCGGGGGTGTGGGACGGACCGGTGAGGATCTCCTCGATGGTGCCGACCGTGCCCAGGTCGACCTTCTTGCCCCGCGGCAGCTCCTCGTTGACCGCCTCCATGCCCCAGTGGTGTCCCTTGCCGGGCGCATCCGTGGCACGGGCCAGCGGGGAGCCCATCATGACGGAGTCGGCGCCGCAGGCGATCGCCTTCGGGAGGTCACCGGACCAGCCGACGCCGCCGTCCGCGATCACGTGCACATAGCGGCCGCCGGACTCGTCCATGTAGTCGCGGCGGGCCGCGGCCACATCGGCGACGGCGGTGGCCATCGGGACCTGGATGCCCAGCACATTGCGCGTGGTGTGCGCGGCGCCGCCGCCGAAGCCCACCAGGACGCCGGCCGCGCCGGTGCGCATCAGGTGCAGGGCCGCGGTGTAGGTGGCGCAGCCGCCCACGATCACCGGGACGTCGAGCTCGTAGATGAACTGCTTCAGGTTCAGCGGCTCGTGCGAGGACGAGACGTGTTCCGCCGAGACCGTCGTACCGCGGATGACGAAGATGTCGACGCCCGCGTCCACGACCGCCTTGGAGAACTGCGCCGTGCGCTGCGGGGAGAGCGCGGCCGCTGTGACCACGCCGGAGTCACGCACCTCCTTGATACGCGTGCCGATCAGCTCCTCCTTGATGGGAGCCGCGTAGATCTCCTGGAGGCGGCGGGTCGCGGCCTCGGCCGGCAGCTCGGCGATCTCGTCCAGCAGGGGCTGCGGGTCCTCGTGCCGCGTCCACAGGCCCTCGAGGTTCAGCACGCCCAGGCCGCCGAGCTCGCCGATGCGGATCGCGGTGGCCGGGGAGACGACCGAGTCCATGGGGGCGGCCAGGAAGGGCAGCTCGAAGCGGTAGGCGTCGATCTGCCAGGCGATCGAGACCTCCTTCGGGTCCCGCGTACGGCGGCTGGGGACGACGGCGATGTCGTCGAAGGCGTACGCCCGGCGGCCGCGCTTGCCGCGCCCGATCTCGATCTCAGTCACGATTGTGGCCTTTCCCTGATGCGTTTCAGCGTCTTCCAGTATCGCCGACGGGTACGGCACCGCTCCCGCGCAGGTACGACGAGGGCGGCCCCAAAAGCTCCGGGACCGCCCTCGTCGACGTCTCAGCCGTGGAAAACCCTCTCCACGCGCGCGTGAGTCACTTCCGCGTGTAGTTGGGCGCCTCGACCGTCATCTGGATGTCGTGCGGGTGGCTCTCCTTCAGACCCGCGGAGGTGATCCGGACGAACTGGCCGTTGGCCTGCAGCTCGGGCACGGTGCTGCCGCCGACGTAGAACATCGACTGGCGCAGACCGCCGACCAGCTGGTGGACGACGGAGGACAGCGGGCCGCGGTAGGGCACCTGGCCCTCGATGCCCTCGGGGATCAGCTGCTCGTCGGAGGCGACGCCCTCCTGGAAGTAGCGGTCCTTGGAGAACGACTTGCGGTCGCCACGGGACTGCATGGCGCCCAGCGAGCCCATGCCGCGGTACGACTTGAACTGCTTGCCGTTGATGAACAGCAGCTCGCCCGGCGACTCCTCGCAGCCCGCGAGCAGCGAGCCCAGCATCACCGTGTCGGCGCCCGCGACCAGGGCCTTGGCGATGTCGCCGGAGTACTGCAGACCGCCGTCGCCGATGACCGGGACACCGGCCTCCTTGGCGGCGAGGGACGCCTCGTAGATCGCGGTGACCTGCGGGACGCCGATGCCGGCGACGACACGGGTCGTGCAGATGGAGCCGGGGCCGACGCCGACCTTGATGCCGTCGGCGCCGGCGTCGACCAGGGACTGGGCGCCGTCGCGGGTGGCGACGTTGCCGCCGATGACGTCGACGCCGGAGGAGTTGGACTTGATCTTGGCGATCATGTCACCGACCAGGCGGGAGTGGCCGTGCGCGGTGTCGACGACGATGAAGTCGACGCCGACCTCGATCAGGGCCTGGGCGCGCTCGAAGGAGTCACCGGCGACACCGACGGCGGCACCGACCAGCAGCCGGCCCTCGGCGTCCTTGGCGGCATTGGGGTACTTCTCCGCCTTGACGAAGTCCTTGACCGTGATCAGGCCCTTGAGGATGCCGTCGTCGTCGACCAGCGGCAGCTTCTCGATCTTGTGCTTGCGCAGCAGCTCGATGGCCTCGGCGCCCGAGATGCCGACCTTGCCGGTGACCAGCGGCATCGGCGTCATGACGTCGCGGACCCGACGGCTGCGGTCGGACTCGAAGGCCATGTCACGGTTGGTGACGATGCCGAGGAGCTTCTTGCTGCCGTCCGTCACCGGGACACCGCTGATGCGGAACTTGGCGCACAGGGCGTCGGCCTCGGCGAGCGTGGCGTCGGGGTGCACCGTGATCGGGTCGGCCACCATGCCGGACTCGGAGCGCTTCACCAGGTCGACCTGGTTGGCCTGGTCCTCGATGGACAGGTTGCGGTGCAGTACGCCGACGCCGCCCTGGCGGGCCATCGCGATCGCCATGCGCGACTCGGTGACCTTGTCCATGGCGGCGGACAGCAGCGGGATGTTGACCCGCACGTTCTTGGAGACGTACGAGGCGGTGTCGATCTCGTCGGGTGCCATGTCCGACGGGCCCGGCAGCAGCAGCACGTCGTCGTAGGTCAGCCCGAGTGTCGCGAATTTTCCGGGCACTCCGTCGACGTTGGCAGTCATGACACCTTCCCCAAATGGCCTTGATCGGTGCGGATGTCCATGCTAACGGGAAGCGTGGCTCACTCATTCCACGGTTCTGAGTGACTTCGGGCTTCGTATGTTCGTACGGAACGGACGGCCCGCCTGTTCAAGGAAGGGGCTTACTGCACAGGGATTACTGCTCGGCAAGCGCCCGCAACCTGCTCAGTGCCCGGTGCTGGGCCACCCGTACCGCTCCGGGTGACATTCCCAACATCTGTCCCGTCTCCTCCGCGGTCAACCCCACCGCGATCCTCAGCAGCAGCAGCTCGCGCTGGTTCTCCGGAAGATTGGCCAGCAGTTTCTTGGCCCACTCGGCATCGCTGCTGAGCAGCGCGCGCTCCTCGGGACCGAGGGAGTCGTCCGGGCGCTCCGGCATCTCGTCCGAGGGAATGGCCGTGGAACCCGGGTGGCGCATCGCGGCGCGCTGCAGGTCGGCGACCTTGTGCGAGGCGATGGCGAAGACGAACGCCTCGAAGGGGCGGCCCGTGTCCCGGTAGCGGGGCAGCGCGAGCAGGACCGCGACGCAGACTTCCTGCGCGAGGTCCTCGACGAAGTGCCGGGCGTCACCGGGAAGCCGGGACAGCCGGGTGCGGCAGTAGCGCAGGGCCAAGGGGTGGACATGGGCGAGCAGGTCGTGCGTGGCCTGCTCGTCCCCGTCGACGGCGCGATGCACCAGGGCACCGATCACCCCGTGGGCCGTGCCCGCCTCGTCGTCGCGCATCGGTCCATGGTGCCTTGCGGCCGTCCGGTCCGTCGCATCGTGCCCGTGGTTGTGCACCGAAGCGTTATGAGCAGGTGCGCCGGCACTCATCCCCTGCGCCCTCCCCTTCCGCTCGAACGACTCGTCCCCGAGAGACTCCACACCTCAAGGATGCGGCATCCGCGGCGAAACGAGCAGCGGGCGCCCGGTCGGCCCCGCCCGCCACATGGCAGGCGGGGAGCCCCGGACCGTCCGCACCCCCGCTACGGTTCACTCTCCTACCGGACCAGTCCCCACCGGAAACCGAGCGCCACCGCGTGCGCACGGTCCGAGGCGCCGAGCTTCTTGAACAGGCGTCGGGCGTGGGTCTTCACCGTGTCCTCGGAGAGGAACAGCTCCCGGCCGATCTCCGCGTTGGAGCGGCCGTGACTCATGCCCTCCAGTACCTGGATCTCGCGCGCGGTGAGGGTGGGCGCGGCGCCCATCTCGGCCGAGCGCAGCCGGCGCGGGGCGAGCCGCCAGGTCGGGTCGGCGAGGGCCTGCGTCACCGTGGCCCGCAGTTCGGCGCGCGAGGCGTCCTTGTGCAGATAGCCCCGGGCGCCGGCGGCGACCGCGAGCGCCACGCCGTCGAGGTCCTCGGCGACGGTGAGCATGATGATGCGTGCGCCGGGGTCCGCGGACAGCAGCCGGCGCACGGTCTCGACGCCGCCCAGTCCGGGCATGCGTACGTCCATCAGAATCAGGTCCGAGCGGTCGGCGCCCCAGCGGCGGAGGACTTCCTCGCCGTTGGCCGCCGTCGTCACGCGCTCGACGCCGGGCACGGTCGCGACCGCGCGGCGGAGCGCCTCTCGGGCAAGCGGGGAGTCGTCGCAGACGAGGACGGATGTCATGGCCGCCCTCCGCAGCTGATGCGCGTCACCTTGTGCCTCCAGGCTGGTACGGAATCGTCACCTGTGCGGTCGACCGTCTCGGACGCCTGCCCGAGCTCTTGTGTTTTCAACCGCCTCCGCACTCTCAACGACGGTCACTCGAAAGAGTTACGGGGCTGCCTGCCATCTTCGGCACTCTACGTGAGGGGGCGGACACGGTGCAGACATGCCCGACAGACCCTCAACTTTTCATCACAACCTATGCCCCATTTAGCCCATTTTCTTCCCGTTTCACGGTGTCTGGGGCTAGATTCGCAATGAGTCATATTTTCATCTCCTTAGACCGGAGATGTACGGTCGTTGACACCGTATCCGCCCAGAACGGCTGCAAGGGGTCACGTAATGGCAGATTTCTCCCGCCTTCCCGGACCGAACGCGGACCTGTGGGACTGGCAGCTTCTGGCTGCCTGCCGTGGGGTCGACAGTTCGCTCTTCTTCCATCCGGAGGGTGAGCGCGGGGCGGCTCGGAGCGCTCGAGAGAACTCGGCGAAGGAGGTCTGCATGAGGTGCCCGGTCCGTGCGGAGTGCGCGGCGCACGCGTTGGCCGTGCGCGAACCGTACGGAGTGTGGGGCGGCCTGACCGAGGACGAGCGCGAAGAGCTCATGGGGCGGGCAAGGAACCGGCTGGTGTCGGCTTCCACGTCCAACGGGGACGCCGCCCCGCACGACTGAAGGAACGTTTTTTCAGATAACGGCACATCACCGCACGCAGGGCACGCGCACGCGTGCCCGCGTCTTCACTGCCTGCGGGCCGCCCCCGCCAGCTGCTCCAGCGTCGCCGCGACCGCCGGCACCTGGGCCAGATCGGGCAGCGTGAGGGCGACGATCTCCCGCCGCACCGCCGGCTCCAGCGCCACCGTGCGCGCACCCCTGGGGCGTACGGACTCGATCGCGAGCTGAGGCAGGACGGCGACGCCGAGACCCGCGCCCACCAGGCCGACCACCGCCGGGTAGTCGTCGGTGGCGAAGTCGATACGGGGTGTGAAGCCCGCGCTCTCGCAGACCTCCACCAGCTGGCCCCGGCAGCGCGGACAGCCCGCGATCCAGGGTTCCCCGGCGAGTTCGCCGATCGCGACGGACTCCGCGCGCGCGAGGCGATGCCGCTCGGGCACCAGGCCGACCAGCCGGTCCGTCAGCAGCGGCCGTACGACGAGGTCGTCCCACTCCTCGGCGCCCGCCGCACCCTCGTACCGGAAGGCGAGCGCCACGTCGCAGTCACCCTCGCGCAGCAGCTCCACGGACTTGGGGGGTTCCGCCTCCTCCAGGGAGACCCGGGTGCCGGGGTGCGCGGCGCGCAGGGCGGCGAGGGCGGTCGGGACGAGGGTGGAGCTGCCGCTGGGGAAGGAGACCAGCCGGACCCGGCCCGCGCGCAGGCCGGCGATCGCGGCGACCTCCTCCTCCGCGGCCGTGAGCCCGGCGAGGATCCCGGAGGCATGCCGGACGAGCGCCTCGCCCGCCTGGGTCAGGCGCATCTCGCGGCCGCTGCGGACCAGCAGCGGGGTGCCGACCGAGGCCTCCAGGGCCTTCATCTGCTGACTGACGGCGGGCTGGGTGCAACCGAGCTCGCGCCCCGCCGCCGAGAAGGAGCCGGTGACGGCGACGGCGCGCAGGACGCGGAGATGACGGGCCTCGATCACCCTCCGATCATAAGTCGCCCTTGGGTGCCGCATCCAATAGTGCGTCGACGCTTTGAGGCCGGCTCCCTTACCGTGGGGACATGAGGCTTCTCTCGGTGAACCTGGGCCACGCGCGGGCAGTTGAGTACACGGACCAGCCCGAGGGCCTCACCGGCATCGACAAGCGGCCTGTCGACGGGCCGGTGCGGGTGACGGCACCCGGTCCCAAGGGCACGGCCGGGAGCGGACTTGCCGGGGACTCGGTGTGCGACCTGCGCCATCACGGCGGCAACGACCAGGCGGTGTACGCGTTCGCGCGCGAGGACCTCGACGACTGGGAACGGGAGCTGGGACGCACGCTCGCCGACGGCGCCTTCGGCGAGAACCTCACGACCGAGGGCCTGGACGTGTCCGGCGCCCTGATCGGCGAGCGCTGGCGGATCGGCCCGGCGCTCGTGCTGGAGGTGACCTGCGGACGCATTCCCTGCCGCACCTTCCAGGCCCATCTGGGCGAACGGGGGTGGGTGAAGCGGTTCACGCAGAAGGGTGCGCCGGGTGCCTACCTCCGGGTGATCGAGCCGGGCGAGATCCGGGCGGGCGACCGGGTGGAGATCGTGCACCGGCCGGACCACGACGTGACGGTGGCGCTGCAGTTCCGTGCCGAGACCACCCGGCGGGAGCTGTTGCCGCACGTACTCGCCGCGGGTACGGCCCTGCATCCGGAGGCACTTGAGGAGGCGCGGAAGTACGTGGCGAAGTACCCCGGCAAGTACGGGCCGCGGCATCAGCCCTGAGCCGACGTCACGACACGGACTCCGTCAGTCCGGGTAACTACTCTTGGGCCATGACAACGGCTCTGATTACGGGATCGACCGCGGGGATCGGTGCCGCGTTCGCGCGGCGACTGGCAGCTGACGGGCACAACCTCGTCCTGGTGGCTCGGGACACCAAACGGCTGCGCGAACAGGCGACCGAGCTGCACGACCGGCACGGCATCGAGGCGGAGGTACTGACGGCCGACCTGGCCGAGGACGCCGGCATCGAAGCGGTCGCAGCCCGCCTCGCCGACCGCAGGAACCCCATCGACCTGCTGGTCAACAACGCGGGCTTCGGCAACAAGGGCCGCTATCTCGATGTCCCGATGGCCGACGAGCTGAGGATGCTCAAGGTGCACTGCGAGGCGGTGCTGCGGCTGACCTCGGCGGCGGCGGAGGCGATGCGCGAGCGCGGGCGCGGCGGGGTGGTGAACGTCGCGTCGGTCGCCGCGTTCGTCCCGCGGGGTACGTACGGCGCGTCCAAGGCGTGGGTCGTGCAGTTCACGCAGGGTGCGGCCAAGGACCTGGCGGGCAGCGGCGTACGGCTGATGGCGCTGTGCCCCGGCTTTGTGCGCACGGAGTTCCACGAGCGGGCCGGCATGGGCACGGACAACATCCCGGGCTGGATGTGGCTGGACGCGGACAAGCTGGTCGCGGCGGCGCTGGCCGATCTCGCGCGCGGGAAGTCGTTGTCCATCCCGGATCCGCGCTACAAGACGCTGATGGGTCTGGTGAAGGTGACACCGCGGGCGCTGCTCGGCGGGATCACCTCCAGGACGGGACGCAAGTACGGGCCGCAGTAGCGGGCGGGTGACGTCGCCGCTCCGGTGCGAAAATGGGGCGTGATGGAACCGGACCAGGGGGGCCGGAGGCGGCGTCATGACCTTCGTACAGCTCATCGAGTGCAGGACCAGCCGGCTGGACGAGATGAACCGGCTGATGGACGACTGGGTCGAGCAGACCAAGGGCAGGCGGACGGCGACGCACGCGGTGGTCGGCAAGGACCGTTCGGACGCGTCGCACATCGTCGAAGTGGTGGAGTTCCCGTCGTACGAGGATGCGATGCGGAACTCGAATCTCCCGGAGACCGACCGGATCTTCCAGGAGTTGGTCGCGCTGTGCGACGAGATGCCGACGTTCACGGATCTGGATGTCGTACGGGACGAGCGGTTGTACGTGGACACCGTGCGGCGTTTCCTCGACACACTCGCGACTCCGGACGACCTGCCGCCGCTCAACGACCTGCTCGACGAGGACATCCACAGCCACGATCCGATCAATCCGCAGGACACGATCGGGCTGGACAACGCCCGCAGCGAGTACCGGATGTGGCGGGGTGCCTTCGACTTCACCTTCACGGTCGAGGACGTCCTCGCCCAGGGCGACCGGGCCTGCGCGCGGTGGACCTGGAACGCCACGCACAAGGGCGACTTCCTGGGGATCGCGCCCACCGGCAGGCAGGTGACCATGACCGGGATGACGCTGTTCCGGTTCGGCGACAACGGCAAGATCGCCGAGACCTGGTGGCAGCACGACCAGCTGGGGCTGATGCAGGAGCTGGGCGCCCTCGACCAGTTGGAGCAGTAGGCAGCGCGAAGGCCCGGCACTCCGTCGGGAGTGCCGGGCCTTCACTCAGGAGCGTGTCACTCAGTGCGCGTGGCCGTGACCGTGGCCGTGACCGGCCTCGGCCGGCTCCTCTTCCTTCTTCTCGACGACCAGGGTCTCGGTCGTGAGGAGGAGGGAGGCGATGGAGGCGGCGTTCTCCAGCGCGGAGCGGGTGACCTTCACCGGGTCGATGACGCCGGCCTTGACCAGGTCGCCGTACTCGCCGGTGGCGGCGTTGTAGCCGTTGCCCTTCTCCAGCTCGGCGACCTTGGAGACGATGACGTAGCCCTCGAGGCCCGCGTTCTCCGCGATCCAGCGCAGCGGCTCGACTGCGGCGCGGCGGACGACCGCGACACCCGTGGCCTCGTCACCGGACTTGCCGAGGTTGTCGTCCAGGACCTTGACGGCGTGGACCAGCGCGGAGCCGCCACCGGAGACGATGCCCTCCTCGACCGCGGCGCGGGTCGCGGAGATGGCGTCCTCCAGACGGTGCTTCTTCTCCTTCAGCTCCACCTCGGTGGCGGCGCCGACCTTGATCACGCACACGCCGCCGGCCAGCTTCGCGAGGCGCTCCTGGAGCTTCTCGCGGTCCCAGTCGGAGTCGGTGTTCTCGATCTCGGCCTTGATCTGGGCGACGCGGCCGTGCACGTCCTCGGACTTGCCGGCGCCGTCGACGATCGTGGTGTCGTCCTTGGTGACGGTGACGCGGCGGGCGGAGCCGAGCACGTCGGGACCGACCTGGTCGAGCTTGAGGCCGACCTCCTCGGAGATGACGGTGGCACCCGTGAGGATGGCCATGTCCTGCAGCATCGCCTTGCGGCGGTCGCCGAAGCCGGGGGCCTTCACGGCGGTGGCGTTGAAGGTGCCGCGGATCTTGTTGACGACCAGGGTCGACAGGGCCTCGCCCTCGACGTCCTCGGCGATGATCAGCAGCGGCTTCGAGGCGTTGGCCTGGATGATCTTCTCCAGCAGCGGCAGGAGGTCCGCGATGGCGGAGATCTTGCCCTGGTGGATGAGGATGTACGGGTCGTCGAGGACGGCCTCCATGCGCTCCTGGTCCGTCACGAAGTACGGCGACAGGTAGCCCTTGTCGAAGGCCATGCCCTCGGTGAAGTCCAGCTCCAGGCCGAAGGTGTTGGACTCCTCGACGGTGATGACACCGTCCTTGCCGACCTTGTCCATCGCCTCGGCGATGAGCTCGCCGACCTGCTGGTCCTGGGCGGACAGCGCGGCGACGGCGGCGATGTCGGACTTCTCGTCGATCGGGCGGGCCGAAGCGAGGAGGTCCTCGGAGACGGCGGCGACGGCGGCGTCGATGCCCTTCTTCAGGGCGGCCGGGGACGCGCCGGCGGCGACGTTCTTCAGGCCCTCGCGGACGAGCGCCTGGGCCAGCACGGTGGCGGTGGTGGTGCCGTCACCAGCGATGTCGTTGGTCTTGGTCGCCACCTCCTTCACCAGCTGGGCGCCGAGGTTCTCGTAGGGGTCCTCGACCTCGACCTCGCGGGCGATGGTGACGCCGTCGTTGGTGATGGTGGGGGCGCCGAACTTCTTGTCGATGACGACGTTGCGGCCCTTGGGACCGATCGTCACCTTGACCGTGTCGGCAAGCTTGTTGACGCCGCGCTCAAGGGCGCGACGGGCGTCCTCGTCGAACTTCAGGATCTTCGCCATGACAGCGTGAGCCCTCTCGGAAATCTTGGATGAACGAAAACTGCGCCCCCGGCGCCCGGCTTCTTATGGGTCGCGGGGGCCAAGGGCGCAGCTCAAAGCAACGAAATGTGCTTTCGGGTGAATTACTTCTCGACGATCGCGAGCACGTCGCGAGCCGAGAGGACGAGGTACTCCTCGCCGTTGTACTTCACCTCGGTGCCGCCGTACTTGCTGTAGAGAACGACGTCGCCGACCTTGACGTCGAGCTCGACGCGCTTGCCGTCCTCGAAGCGGCCCGGGCCCACGGCCAGGACGACGCCCTCCTGGGGCTTCTCCTTGGCGGTGTCCGGAATGACCAGGCCCGAAGCCGTGGTCTGCTCGGCGTCGAGCGGCTGGACCACGATGCGGTCCTCGAGCGGCTTGATGGCAACCTTGGAGCTGGCGGTCGTCACGATCCGACCTCCCCCTTCGGAGATCTCACGGGGTTAACTGTCTGAGGTGGCGACCAGGTCGATCCGTCGTCGCGGGTGCCGGACCTGCCCGTCGCGTTGTTGGCACTCTCCAGGGGGGAGTGCCAGAGCCGAGACTATGACCGCGATTAGCACTCGGTCAAGCGGAGTGCCAATGCCCGCGGCGCGTCGGCCGTTGTTCCGCTGTTGGCGTACGTCCGAGCAGCGTGCCCGGCGTGGCGGTGACCGCTCCCGGGAGGCTGCCGCCCCCAGACCCCCGCATCGGCCTGAACGGCCTCGTCCTCAAACGCCGGACGGGCTGTAATCGGCTCGGTGACGCCGTCGCCAGCGGGTGGGTGGGCGCCGGCCGTGCGTCACAGGTAGTCCTCCAGGCGGCCGACCGTCAGGCCGCGGGACTGGGCGCGGCGCAGTAGCCGGGTCGTGCGGTCGCAGAGAGTGCGGGCGGTGGAGTCGTCCGGGGCCACGTTGACGATGTCGCCCGGGCGGAGGCGTTCGCTGCCATGGGTGTAGGTGATGCCGTCGGCCGTCATCTCAGCACGCCAGAGGACCACCGCCGAGACGCCGCAGTCGCCGGCCGCGCGCAGGGTCGTCCTGTCGTAGGTGCCGTGCGGCGGGCGGAAGAGGCGGGGGCGGTGGCCGAAGCGGGACTTGAGTTTGTCCTGCTGGCCGCAGATCTCGGCGCGCTGGCCCGCGTACGACAGCCCGCGCAGCGAGGCGTGGCCGAGGGTGTGGTTCTGGACGCCGGCGCCGGCCGACTGGAGGCGGGCGAGCCGGGCGTACCCGGGTCCGGCGGCGCGGTCGGTGAGGAACACACTGACCGGGAGCCGCAGTTCACGGACCATGTCGGCGAACCGGGCGTCCTTCTCCGTACCGTCGCCGTAGGTGAGGAAGACGACTCGGTCGCGGGTGCGGACGCGGTCCACCACCGGAGGCAGGGACCGGCCCTTCGTGCGCCGCCCCGCGGGACGTACCGGGGGCGTCGGGGCCGGGGAGAGCGGAGACCCCAGACCCCAGTGCCGGTACGCCGGCTCTCCGTCCCGACCGTGCGGCCGTACCCGCGAGGCCGCCTTCTTGCCCAGCCGTTCGATGGGGTCGACGGACTGGGCGCAGCCGCTCGCGGGAAGCAGGACGGCCGAGGCGAGCACGGCCGCCGTCAGCGCCCGGCACCGCCGCCGCCTCCTCGGCCGCTTCACAGGTAGTCCTCCAGGCGCGCCACCGCGTACCCCTCGCGGGTGACCTTGTTCAGGAACCGGCGCATGTCGTCGACCATCGTGCCGTCCCAGTCGTCACGGCCCCGGAAGTGGGTGAGCACGATGTCGCCGGGGTGCAGGCTCTCGTCGTCCTCGCGGTACTCCCAGTGGTCGACGAAGACCTCCTCGTCCCAGATCGGCGCGTACTTGATGCCACAGGCCTTGGCGGCGCGCAGGGTGTCCCCGTTGTAGTTGCCGTAGGGCGGGCGGAAGACGGTGGGGCTCCTGCCGAACCACTTCTCCATCACGTCCTGCATGCCGCAGATCTCGTTCTTCTGCTCCTCGTAGGACAGACCCGGCAGATAGGGGTGATGAAGGGTGTGGTTGTTGAGGGTGATGCCCTCGGCCTGCATCTGCCTGAAGTACCCGTAGTCGTCCTTGATCAGGTAGTTGCTGAGGAAGGCGGTGTACGGGACCTTCAGGTCGCTCATCATGCGCAGGAACGCCGGGTCCTTCTCGGCGCCGTCGTCGATGGTGAGGAAGACGACCTTCTGCTTGGTGGGGATCGTGGTGAAGACCGGCGGCAGCTTCTCCTCCTCCTGGCCGTCGACCTCGAAGCCGGCCCGAGCTGTGATCCGCGGTTTGCGGGCCGGGGGCAGCGGAGGCATCAAGGGGACCTGGTCCAGGCCCCAGTGCCGCGCGGCGGCCGCGAGGGCGGCGCGGTCGGCCTTCAGACGGGCGGCGTAGGAGTCCAGGGCGCGTGTGGGGGGCGCCTGGAGCCTCTGCTGGCCCGGAGCGGGACGTACACCGGCGTCCGGGCCCGACCCCGAACAGCCGGAGACACCGGCGACGACGGCGAGCGCGGCGACGCCCGCACGGAGACCTGCCCTCTTCAGGGCCCTATTTTTGTCATTTTGTACGACTGCTCGCATGGTGCCGGATCCTCGCAGGCCCCGGCCCCGAACCGGGGCAGGCACCGCCGCCGGAAGCGCACCATCCACCGACTGGCCCACAATGACCCCGTGAACGACCTCCTCCCCTTCCGCTCCCTGCTCACCACCGAGGGCCGTGCCCTCCTCGACGAGGTCCGCGGCACGGCCCCCGCCGATGAACTCGCCGTCGCCACCCGGCTGCGCCGCGAGCACCCGGCGGACCTGGTGTCGGCGGCCCTCGGCCAGGCCCGGCTGCGGCAGCGGGCGGCGGCGAAGTTCGGGGCCGAGGACGCCGAGCGGATGTTCTTCACGCCCAACGGGGTCGAGCAGTCCACGCGGACGAGCGTGGCGGCGTACCGGGCGGGACGCCTCCGCGGCCTGGGGGTGACCTCCGTCGCCGACCTGTGCTGCGGCATCGGCGGCGACGCGCTCGCCCTCGCGCGCGCCGGGATCCGGGTGCTCGCCGTGGACCGGGATCCACTGACGGTGGAGGTCGCGCGGGCGAACGCCGAGGTGCTGGGGCTGGGTGCGCTGATCGAGGTGCGCGAGGCGGACGTCACGGAGGTGGACACGTCCTCGTACGACGCCGTCTTCGTCGACCCGGCGCGGCGGGGCGGCAGACCAGGAGGGGCCGCGCGAAGCGCGTCGTTGAGGGGTGGTGGCCGGGCGACGGGCGGGAGGATCTTCGATCCGGAGGCATACTCCCCGCCACTGTCCTGGGCGGTGGGCGCGGCCTCGGCGGCCCGGGTCGCCGCGCTGAAGATCGCCCCCGGCATCCCCCACGAGACGGTCCCGGCCGGCGCCGAGGCCGAGTGGATCTCCGACGGCGGCGACGTGAAGGAGGCGGTGCTGTGGTTCGGGGCCGGGATCCGGCCGGGCGCCGTGCGGGCCACGCTGCTGCCGGGGCCGCGCTCGCTGCTCGGGCGGGGGCTGCCCGATCCCCGAGTGCGGCCCGTGGGGCGGTACTTGTACGAACCCGACGGTGCCGTCATCCGTGCGCATCTGGTCTCCGAGGTGGCCGAGTCGGTCGGCGGCGGGCTCGTCGACGAGACCATCGCGTACGTCACGGCGGACGAACTGCGGCCGACGGCGTACGCGTCCGCCTACGAGATCACCGATCAACTCCACTTCAGCGTGAAGAAGTTGAAGGCGCTGCTGCGGGAGCGGGAGGTCGGCACGCTGACCGTCAAGAAGCGCGGGTCGGCCGTGGAGCCCGAGGAGTTGCGGCGGAAGGTGAAGCCCCAGGGGCCCAACTCGGCGACCGTGTTCCTCACACGCGTCGCGGGCGCCCCGACGATGCTGATCGGGGCGCCCGCGAACGGCTGAGTGCCTACTGCTCGGCCGTGGTCCGCAGCGATCGAGTGGTCGTGTTGACCGGGAGCTCCACGGGACCGGTGAAGTCGTGCCCGACGACGTTGACGCGTCCGGTCGACTGGTTGACGTAGGCCATGCGGCTGCCGTCGGGCGACCAGGCGGGTTTCATCGCGTTCTTGGCCCGGACCACGGGTGCGGTGCCGTCCTCGTACAGCTGCGAGACGGCGCCGTCCAGGTCGCCGGTGAGGATGCCGTTGTCCGCCGTCCAGGTGGTGCCGGCGGACGCGGCCGGGGCCAGCACGGCCGCCGCGCCGGCGGCGAGGGCCGTGACGGCGGAGAGCGCGACGAGTCTGCGGCGCGCGGAAGATCTGTCGGATGGAACCTTGCTGATCAGGAAGGGAATGGAGGGGCAGCAGTTACCTGTGTGACGTTCATGGCTGCCCGCCGAGCTCCCGTACCCGCGCGGCCAGCAGCTCCCGCTCCCGCGCGTTGCGGGTGAGCCCGGCGGCCCGCGCGAGCTCGGCACTCGCCTCCGCCGTACGCCCGAGGCGGGCCAGCAGATCGCCGCGGACACTGGGCAGCAGGTGGTAGTCGCGCAGAGCGGGTTCGGCGGCGAGGCCGTCGACGATCTCCAGGGCCGGGCCCGGGCCCTCGGCCATGGAGACGGCGACCGCGCGGTTGAGTTCGACGACCGGGGACGGGGCGCGGACGGCGAGCAGGCCGTACAGGGTCGCGATGGCCGTCCAGTCGGTCTCCTCGTAGGAGAACGCGTGCGCATGGCAGGCGGCGATCGCGGCCTGGAGGACGTACGGGCCGGGAGCGCCCGTGGACGCGGCGTCCGCGCGGTTGAGGGCCTTGATACTGCGGGCGATGAGCATGCGGTTCCAGCGGCGGCGGTTCTGGTCCTTGAGGAGGACCGGTGCGCCGTCGGGGCCGGTGCGGGCGGCGGCGCGGGACGCCTGGAACTCCAGGAGCGAGGTCAGGGCGTGGACCTCCGGTTCCTTCGGCATGAGGGAGGACAGGACACGGGCCAGGCGCAGGGCGTCCTCGCACAGGGCGGGCCGCAGCCAGTCGTCTCCGGCCGTCGCGGCGTACCCCTCGTTGAAGATCAGATAGATGACGTCCAGGACCGAACCCAGACGGGCCTCGCGGTCGGGGCCGTACGGCACCTCGAAGGCGACGTTCTTCGTCGCGAGCGTGCGCTTCGCGCGCACGATGCGCTGGGCGACGGTCGGCTCGGGGACGAGGAAGGCGCGGGCGATCTCGGGTGTCGTCAGGCCGCCCAGCAGGCGCAGGGTGAGGGCGATACGAGCCTCGGCGGACAGCACCGGGTGGCAGGTGGTGAAGACCAGACGGAGCAGGTCGTCGTCGATGTCCTGCGGGTCGGCGGGCTCGTGCGGCGGGGCCGTGGTCTCCAGGTCGCGGCCGATCTCCGCGAGCTTGCGGGCGTAGCGCTCCCGGCGGCGGACCAGGTCCACGGCGCGGTGCCGGGCGGTGGTCATGAGCCAGGCGCCGGGGTTGTCCGGCACGCCCTCCCCGGGCCACCGCTCCAGGGCGGCGACCAGAGCGTCCTGGGCGAGCTCCTCCGCGATGCCGACGTCCCGGACGATGCGGGTGACGCCGGCGATGACGCGCGGGTACTCCAGCCGGAAGACGGTCTCGATCGCCCGGGAGGCGGAGGGCTGCTCCGGAGGCTGCTCGGTGGGCTGCTGTTCCACAGCCCACCATGCAACACCGCCGACGGCCGTACGCCAAGAAATCTCAGCCCTCGGCGATCTCACGGACCTCGCAGGTCACCGTCCAGTGCTCCTCGTGCACCTTCAGGAACCGCTTGGTCCACTCCAGCGCCTCGGCCTTGTCCTTGCACTGCATGATCGCGTAGCCGCCGATGACCTCCTTGGACTCGGTGAACGGCCCGTCGGTGACGGAGAGCTCGCCGCCCTCCCAGCGCACGCGGGTGCCCTCGGCGGACGGGGTCAGCCCAGCGGTGTCGAGCATCACCCCGGCCTTGGTGATCTCCTCGATCAGCTCGCCCATCCGCTGCATCAGCTCCGGGCTGGGGCCGTCGGCGGGGGCGCCGGCCTCGTCGATCCGCACGAGCGACAGATAGCGGGGCATGGTGACTCCTTCGGTCCAAGGGGCGGGGCCTCTCCCCGCCTCTCACCCATGCGTCGAACGGGAGACACCCGAATCGACATGCGCCCCAAAATTCTCCGAAGATTTTTTCCACGGCCCGGCTTCATCGCGTTTCCGCAGGTCGTAGGCGGGGGCGAGCCGGGCGTCTCCGCTTCAGCGCAGCGACTCCCACAGCTCGGTCGCCGCCGGTTCCTTCGCGACCACGCGGTTGGGGTCGGACGGCGCTGTGACCACCGGCATCATCACCGTTCTCACGTGGTCCGCGGACAGACCCTTCAGGCTCTGGCCGAGGCGCATCAGTTCCGTCAGGGAGTCGAGGCCGGTGTCCGTGGTCAGGCCGGCGGTCACCGCGTCGGCGACCCGGTACAGCCTGGCGGGGTCGGTGAGCAGGTCGGTGTCCGCCATCTGCTCCAACATGGCCCTCACCAGCTTCTGCTGGAGGCCGATCCGGCCGAGGTCGCTGCCGTCGCCTATGCCGTGCCGGGTGCGGGCGAGGGCCAGGGCCCGCTTTCCGTTCAGGTGATGGGTGCCCGCCTCGAGATGCAGATGGCTCTTGTCGTCGTCGATGTCCTCGTCGGTGGTGACGGTGACGCCGCCCAGGGCGTTCACCAGCTTCGCGAAGCCCGAGAAGTCGATCTCGATGTAGTGGTCCATGCGGACGTTCGTTATCGACTCGACGGTCTTGACCGCGCACACCGGTCCGCCCACCGAATAGGCGCTGTTGAACATGGCGTTGTAGGCCTCCGCCGTGGAGCCCCCGGAGGACAGCGGGCACGACGGGCGGGTGACCAGCGTGTCGCGCGGGATGCTGACGACGGTGGCCTCGGTACGGCCCGCGTCGATGTGCACGACCATCGCCGTGTCGGAGCGGGCGCCCGAGCTGTTGCCGCCGCCGAGCTCCTTGTTCGCCTTGCCGCTGCGCGAGTCGGAGCCCAGGACCAGGATGTTCACGGCACCGGTGGGGAGCGGGGCCGTGGCCGCCGAGGCAGCCGCGGACGGGGTGACCACCGCTCTCGCCGGGCGGTCGTCACCGAGCGCGCTGTTGATGTCGACGCTCTTGATGTTGTTGTTGAGGTGCCAGTAGGCCCAGCCCCCGGTGGCGATGCCGAGCACCAGTACACCCGCCAGGGTGAAACCGGCGGCCTTCAGCACCCTCGATCGCCGCCCCAACCGCCTGCGCTCGTCGCCGTTCTCGTCGTGTACGGTCACGGCAAGAACGTAAGTCCGAAATTATTAGGAGACTGTTAGGTTCTGGTGGCGAGAGGCCGTTTTCTTCGGAGAATCTCACGCTTCTCAGCGCCCGTTCAGTCCAGGCTCGGTCCGGGCTCGGCTCAGCCGGGCGTCACCGTGGGTACCGGATTGCTGCCGCTCCACGACGCGTTGAACCCGAGCATCACCGAACCGCGGTCCGGGGCCGATCCGTTGTACGAGGCGTTCACGCACGAGACCGCCGCGCCGCACTGGATGCAGATGGCGTTCCGGGTAGCGGGCTAGCCCTCCCCCACCGACTCGAACCGCCACCGGTGCACCGGTCGCGAGACCAAGTCGGCCGGGGGCTCGGGGAGTTCGGGCAGGTCGGCGTCGAGCGGGGCGTCCCACCATGTGATGACCAGGACCCGGTCCTGGGGGCCGCGGAAGGTCTCACGGCGGAGTGGGGAGGCGGGGAGTTCCCGGGCCCGGGCCCAGGTCAAGAGGTCCTCGCCGCGGTCCTGCGTCGCCCTCGCCTCCCACATCAGCGCGACGTTCACGAGTAGAGGTTCTCCTTGCTGACCTCGTGCACATGGTCGTGGTCGTGGGAGGTGCCCGGCACATGCGGGTCCGTCACCGGCAGCGAGGAGTCCGCGGACAGGTCCCAGCTGGACGCCGCGCGCCCGCGTGCCACCATCTCCGCGCCCAGGGCGGCCACCATCGCGCCGTTGTCCGTGCACAGCTTGGGGCGCGGCACGCGCAGCCGGATGCCCGCGGCCTCGCAGCGCTCCTGGGCCAGGGCCCGCAGCCGGGAGTTGGCGGCCACACCGCCGCCGATCATGAGGTGGTCCACGCCCTCGTCCTTGCAGGCGCGCACCGCCTTGCGGGTGAGGACGTCGACGACCGCCTCCTGGAAGGACGCCGCCACATCGCGCACCGGGACCTCCTCGCCCGCCGCCCGCCTGGCCTCGATCCAGCGGGCCACGGCCGTCTTCAGGCCCGAGAAGGAGAAGTCGTACGCAGGGTCGCGCGGGCCCGTCAGACCGCGCGGGAAGGTGATCGCCTCCGGGTCGCCCTCGCGCGCGTAGCGGTCGATGACCGGGCCGCCCGGGAAGCCCAGGTTCAGCACGCGGGCGATCTTGTCGAAGGCCTCGCCGGCCGCGTCGTCGATGGTGGAGCCCATCGGGCGGACGTCGGAGGTGATGTCCGTGGACAGCAGCAGCGAGGAGTGGCCGCCGCTCACCAGCAGCGCCATCGTGGGCTCGGGCAGCGCGCCGTGCTCCAGCTGGTCCACGCAGATGTGGGAGGCGAGGTGGTTCACGCCGTAGAGGGGCTTGCCGAGGGCGTAGGCGTAGGCCTTCGCCGCCGACACACCGACCAGCAGCGCGCCCGCGAGACCCGGGCCGGCGGTCACGGCGATGCCGTCCAGGTCCTTCGCGCTGATCCCCGCGTCCTTCAGCGCCCGGTCGACGGTCGGGACCATCGCCTCCAGGTGCGCTCTGGACGCCACCTCCGGCACCACCCCGCCGAAGCGGGCGTGCTCGTCGACGCTGGAGGCGACGGCGTCCGCCAGCAGGGTGGTGCCGCGGACGATGCCGACGCCGGTCTCGTCGCAGGAGGTCTCGATCCCCAGGACCAGAGGTTCGTCAGTCATTGATCTCGGTTCCTTGTACGGAGCTCGAACCCGTGGCGGAGCCGCCGTCGGGTGCTGTGGTCAGTCGCATGACCAGGGCGTCGACGTTCCCCGGCTGGTAGTAGCCACGCCGGAAGCCGATGGGCTCGAAGCCGTGGCGCTCGTAGAGCTTCTGCGCCCGGACGTTGTCGACGCGGCACTCGAGCATCACCTCGGCGCACTCGAAGGCGGTCGCCGCGCGCATCAGCTCGGTCAGCAGCAGCCCGCCGAGACCGGTGCCCTGGTGGTCACGGGCCACGGCGATGGTCTGGATGTCACCGAGGTCGCCCTGGGCAGCCAGGCCCGCATAGCCGACGATCCGGCTTCCCTCGACGGCGACGACGTACCGCCGGCTGGCCTCCGGGCCCCGGGCGTGCGCCAGCTCGGACCAGAACATGCCGCGCGACCACGCGTCCTCGGGGAAGAGGTCCTTCTCCAGCTCGAGGACGGAATCGATGTCCCACCAGCGCATCTCGCGCAGTCGGGAGGTTACGGGCTCGGTCACTTGGGGGTGACCACCTTGTAGTTCTTGGGGACCTGGGCGTCGGGCCGGCGCAGATACAGCGGCCGGGCCTGAGGCAGTTCCTCGCCCGCGGCCAGCTTCTCGGCGGCCAGCGAGGCGAGTGCCGCGGCGGAGACATGCTCGGGCTCGTGGACGTTCGGGAAGGTGTCGGGGTAGAGCAGCGCACCCGCGCCGACGGCGGGCAGTCCCGCCACCCGGTCGGCGATGTCGGCGGGGCGGTCGACCGACGGATTGGTGAGCCGGGTGCGCGAGTCGGCGTACTCGGCCCAGTAGACCTCCTTGCGCCGGGCGTCGGTCGCCACGACGAAGGGGCCCTTTTCGATGTCGGAGGCGTACGCGAGGCCGTCGAGCGTGCACACACCGTGCACGGGGACGCCGAGCGCGAGCCCGAAGGTGTCGGCGGTCATCAGGCCGACGCGCAGTCCGGTGTAGGGGCCGGGTCCGATGCCGACGACGATCCCGGTGAGGGCGTCCAGCTTGAGCCCGGCCTCGGCGAGCACACGGTCGACGGCCGGCAGGAGCAGCTCGCCGTGCCGTCGCGCGTCCACCTGACTGGACGAGGCGATGACGGCCTCACCGTCGTGCAGGGCGACGGTGACGGCGGGGGTGGCGGTATCCAGAGCGAGCAAGAGCACGCGAACAGCCTACGGCTCCCGCGCCGCTCGCACGGCCGCCCCGGTGACACGGTCACCGGCTGCTACCGTCTGCACGAAGTACGACATATGACACGAGGCAGAGGTGGGCGCACGTGGCAGGGACCAGCTCGGGAATCGTGGCCGGGCTCACCGCCGCGGCCGTCGGAACGGTCGGATTCCTCGCCTACCAGGCAGCGGCCACTGTCCCGGCCGGTCTCGGCGGCAAGCCCTCGACGAGCGCCTCGCCCGCCGTGGCCGCCACCAAGGCGCCCCGGGACACCAAGCACCCCACCGCCCTGCCCGGCGGGTCGGGCACGGGTGAACGTGTCGTGTACTCGGTGGACGACGACCGGGTGTGGCTGGTCGGCGAGAACGGCACGGTGCGGCACACCTTCAAGGTGACCCCGGGCAGCGTCGACCCGCTCCCGGGCTCGTACGCGGTGACGTCACGCTCGCGTGAGGTCACCGGTACCGACGGCGTCCCCGTCGAGCACGTCGTGCGCTTCACCAGCGTGGGCGATGTGGTCATCGGCTTCAGCGCCGCGGTGGACGGCACCGCCGCGGATCCCGACACGACCGTGAAGACGGGCGGCATCCGGGAGAGGCGCACGGACGGGAACGAGATGTGGAAGTTCGCGACGATCGGGGTACGGGTCGTCGTGATCCGTTAGCCGTACGATCCACCGCGGCAGCAGTACGGCCCTCGGCCGCCGTACGGCGTCAAGCGGCCGCGGGCTCTTCCCGCGCCGGCTTCGGCGCGCGCGGCTCGGGCTCGCGCGGCGGCTTGGAGACCGCGTCCGCAGCCGCGCACGAGGCCAGCAGATCGCGCATGGACACCCCGGCGACCGGATGAGGCGGGGGCTGCACCCTGGGCTGAGAAGCGGACACGGACGCCTCCTGACGAGCGGGGGCGGGCGTAGTTAGGCACACCTAACTACGGACTGGATACCATGTGACCACGCCCGGGACGTGCGGCGCAATATCTTGCCGACGGCTTGTCGGAATCTCTGCGGGCCGCTCAGGCCGACAGCACTCCGAGGTCGACGTCGGCCCACCGCCCGCCGAGCCCGGTGAGCGTCACATGCCGAACCTCGTCGGTGGTGTCGCCGACCGCCCGGTGGATCACCACCTGCAGCCGGTCGTCGGTCAGCTCCTCGACCTTGCCCTCGCCCCACTCCACGACGATCACCGAATCGGGCAGCGAGACGTCGAGGTCCAGGTCCTCCATCTCGTCCAGGCCGCCCGCCAGCCGGTACGCGTCGACGTGGACGAGCGGCGGTCCGTCGCCCAGGGACGGGTGCACCCGGGCGATCACGAAGGTCGGGGAGGTGACCGCGCCCCGCACACCGAGCCCCTCGCCGAGCCCACGGGTGAGCGTCGTCTTGCCCGCGCCGAGCTCCCCGCTGAGCATCACGAGGTCGCCCGAGCGCAGCAGCTTGGCCAGGCGACGGCCCAACTCCCGCATCTGCTCGGGAGCGTTGATGATCAGCTCGGTCTCAGCCGGGTCGTGCGGCGCTGCTGGTGCTGCTTCCATAGCCACTTACGGTAGCCCCTGCGGGCACGGCACCCGCGCGGGTGAGCAGGTCGGCGAGCCGGTCGGTGACCACTTCCGGGTGTTCGAGCATGACCAGATGCCCGGCGTCCGGGACGAGGACGAGTTCTGCGTCGGGCAGCAGATCGGCGATGACCTCGCTGTGCTCGCTGGGCGTGACGAGATCCTGGACCCCGGCCAGCACCAGGACCGGCATGTCCGCGAACCGGGCCAGGGCCTCGGTCTTGTCGTGGTCGTTGAAGGCCGGGTAGAACTCGGCGACCACGTCGATCGGCGTGGACTCGATCATGCGCTCGGCGAACCGCTCGATCGCCGGGTCGATGTCCCGGGACGCGAACGAGTACCGCTTGATGACCCCGGCGAACAGGTCGGCCGTGGCCCGGCGCCCCTTCTCCACCAGCGCCGCCTGTGTGCCGAGCGCCTTCAGCACTCCGGGCAGCACCCGGCGCACCGCGTTCACACCGGCGAGCGGCAGCCCGAAGTTGACCTCGCCGAGCCGCCCGGACGACGTGCCGACCAGGGCGGTGGCCACGACCCGGTCGCGGATGAGCTCCGGGTACTGGGCGGCCAGGGCCATCACCGTCATGCCGCCCATGGAGTGCCCGACCAGCACG
Source organism: Streptomyces herbicida (assembly GCF_032656585.1). NCBI lineage: Bacteria > Bacillati > Actinomycetota > Actinomycetes > Kitasatosporales > Streptomycetaceae > Streptomyces > Streptomyces herbicida. The sequence goes on along the minus strand of NZ_JAUYWJ010000001.1, from coordinate 22,207 downwards.
ATCGGCCCGTCGGGCACGGCCGCGTCGATGACGGCCTTGAGGTCGCGGCCGAGCTGGTCGATGGTGACCGGCGCCTCGTCCCGGCTCTGGGCCGCACCCCGCGCGGACCGCCCGTGGCTGCGCTGGTCCCAGTGCACGGTCCGTACGACGCCGCGCAGCGCCGCCCGCTGGAAGTGCCAGGAGTCCTGGCTGAGGCAGTAGCCGTGGCTGAAGACCACCGTGACCGGGGCGGGCGCCTTGCGGCCGAAGAGCCGGCGGCGCCGGGGCGCCGGTCCGCCCTCCGGCTCGACGTCGTCGACCTCGTAGTACAGCTCGGTGCCGTCGTCCGCGATCGCCTTGCCCGGTGTGCCCCGCAGCGCGCCGTACGGCCCCGCCGAGTCCAGTGCCAGCCGGGCCTTCCTGCGCATCCCGCGGCCCACGGTCATCCGCTCGATCGCGACACCGGCGGCCGCGCCCGCGGCGAGCACACCTATCGCGGTACCGGCGATGCCGGTCGCCCTGCGCCAGCTCCCGGCCGCCCCCGTGGCGGAGGCGACGGCCGCCGCAGCGGCGTCCGCGACGGCCTCCGCACTGCTCTCGCTCACGTACCGCTCCTCTTCGCCGTACTGCAGTTCGCTGGGTGGGTGATGCGGGTGTAGCTCTTATCCGGTGCGCACCGGTACCGGCCCCCCGTGCGGGTTACCCGTCCTGCCCGTCTTGTTCCCCGTTCACATAGACGCGAGGAACGCGCGTTCCGATCCGCGTGACGATTTCGTACGCGATCGTGCCCGAGGCCTGTGCCCAGTCCTCGGCGGTGGGTTCGCCGCGGTCGCCGGGCCCGAACAGGACCGCCTCGGAGCCGGCCTCGGGCTGGTCCCCGCCGAGATCGACCACGAACTGGTCCATCGCGACCCGGCCCGCGACCGTGCGCCACTTGCCGGCGACCAGGACCGGGCCGGTCCCGGAGGCATGCCGGGGGATGCCGTCCGCGTAACCGACGGGCACCAGACCGAGGGTGGTCTCGCCCGAGGTGATGTAGTGATGCCCGTAACTGACGCCGTGACCCCCCGGAACGTGCTTCACCAGCGCCAGCGACGCCGACAGCGTCATCACCGGGCGCAGACCGAAGTCGGCCGGGGTGCCGATCTCGGGGCTGGGCGAGACGCCGTACAGGGCGATCCCGGCGCGCACGAGGTCGAAGTGGGTCTCGGGAAGGGTGAGCGTGGCCGGGGAGTTGGCGATGTGCCGCACCTCGGGGCGGACGCCCCGCTCCTCGGCGTACGCCACCATCTCCCGGAACAGGGTGAGCTGGGCGTCGATGGACGGATGACCCGGCTCGTCCGCGCAGGCGAAGTGGGACCACAGCCCGGTGATCCGGACGAGTCCCTCCCGCTCGGCGCTCAGGGCCGCGCCGACGAGTTCGGCCCAGTCCGCGCCGGGCTGGCAGCCGTTGCGCCCCAGACCGGTGTCGGCCTTGAGCTGCACGCGCGCGGGCGCACCGGCGGCGCGGGCCGCCTCCGTGACCTCCCGCAGGGCCCACATGCCGCTGAGGGACACGTCCACGTCCGCCTCGATGGCCTCACGCCAGGGCCCGCCCGGGGTCCACAGCCAGCACATGACGCGCACGTGCGGCGGCAGCCCGGCGTCGGCGCGCAGCGCGAGCGCCTCCTCGGGCGTGGCCGTGCCGACCCAGGTGGCCCCCGCCTCGACGGCCGCGCGGGCACAGCGCACCGCCCCGTGGCCGTACGCGTCGGACTTCACCACGGCCATCAGGGCCGCGCCCGGCGCGAGGGCGCGCAGGGTCCGCACGTTGGCCCGCAGGGCGGCCAGGTCGATCTCGGCGCGGGCGCGCAGGGGCGCGGTCGGCGCAGGTGCTGTCTTACTCATCGCGCCCCCAGTGTCTCAGAGGCCTGTGACGGCCCCGGCTCGCAGGCCCTACGTGCCCGGCCGACGGCCCCACACGTACACCCGGTCGCCCTTCTTCAGCACGTCCCACAGCTTGCGCGCGTCGGGCAGGGTGAGATTGACGCAGCCCCAGGAGCCGACGGTGGTGTAGATGCTGCCGTAGACGGCGTGGAAGGCCTGTCCGCCACTGAAGAACTGGGCATAGGGCATGGGCTGGTTGTAGAGCGTCGACCAGTGGTTCTTGTGCTTCCAGTAGACCGTGTGCCATCCGCTCCTGGTCCGGTACCCGGCCCGCCCGCTGCGCATCGGCACCGGTCCGAAGACCACTTTGCGGCCCTTCTGCACCCAGGTCAGCTGCCGGCTGAGGTCGACGCAGGCGACACGGTACGTACGTACAGGGCATTTCTTGGCCGAATTTGGGTTCTTCCGCGCCGAAATGAGCATCATCCGGGACCAGGTGACGGGTCCCGCGAAGCCGCTCGCGGGCTTGATCTTGTACTTCTTCTGAAAGGCCCGGATGGCCTTGCAGTCCGCCGCGGACTGCTTGCCGTCCACCTTGCGCTTCAGCCACCGCTCGACCTGGCGCTGGTAGGGACCTGCCTGCTTGCTGCAGCTCACCCGGGCGACGGCGTCGGCCAGCGGGACGTACTCGATGAGGTCGTACGTCCCCTTCGCCGCGTCCCGCGGCTCGGCGGAGTCCTCCTTCTTGGTGGGCCGGTACACCTTCGGCGGCAGCATCTGGTCGGGCGTGTCGATCTGCCAGGGCTGCGACGGCCCCGGCGCCACACCGGGCACCAGCCCGGTCTCCGGACCGCCCGCCGCCGGGGACCCGGAGGGGACGGCCGTGGCGGTGCCGGCGACGGGGAGTGCGGTCGCCGCCGCGAGCAGCACGGCCATGCCCCGGTGTTTGACGCGCCTGCCGAGCTCGATTCGTCTGCAGATCATGCGATCAGACAAACGTGTCGCCGCTCCTGATCCGGGGAGCCGCGCGGTCAGGTCACCCGACGGGTGGACCCGCTTCAGTCCGGCACGTCCCTCCAGACCTCTCAGTCCCGCACGTCCCGCCAAGCCTCCGGGATCGCCTCCGCCACGTCATGCGCCCCCGCCGGAGCCCCGTCCGCCGCGTACCGGCCGGCCAGTCCGTGCAGATACGCCGCCGCGCTCCCCGCGTCCAGGGCCGAGAGCCCGGCCGCGAGCAGCGAGCCCGTCAGTCCGGACAGCACATCCCCGCTCCCGGCCGTGGCGAGCCAGGACGTCCCGGTCGCGTTCACCCGTACGGCGCCGCCGCCCGCGTCCGCCACGGCGGTGGTCGACCCCTTCAGCAGCACGGTCGCGCCGTACCGCGAGGCCAACTCCCGCACCGCCGCAAGCCGGCCCGCCTCGACCTCCGCACGCGAGACGCCGAGCAGCGCCGCGGCCTCCCCCGCGTGCGGTGTCATCAGCGTCGGCGCCGTACGTCCGCGCACCGCGCCACGGTCCGCCAGCCGCAGCCCGTCCGCGTCGACCAGCACGGGCACGTCTTCCCCCAGTACCTCCGCCACGGTCACCGCGTCGTCCCCGGCACCCGGCCCCACGACCCAGGCCTGCACCCGCCCCGCCTTGTGGGGTCCGCGGTCGGAGACCAGCGTCTCGGGGAAGCGGGCGATCACCGCGTCGCCGGCCGGACCGACGTACCGTACGGCCCCCGCCCCGCCCCGCAGCGCCCCGGCGACGGCGAGCACGGCCGCCCCCGGATACCGCGCGGACCCCGCGGCGACCCCGACGACACCCCGCCGGTACTTGTCGCTCTCCGCCGCGGGCACCGGCAGCATCCGGGCAAGGTCCGCGTGCTGCAACGCCTCCAACTCGGGCTCGGCGGACAGCTCGAGACCGATGTCGACGAGCCGCACGGACCCGGCGTACTCCCGCGCGGGGTCGATGAGCAGCCCCGGCTTGTGCGTCCCGAAGGTCACCGTCAGATCGGCCCGGACGGCGGCTCCCCGCACTTCCCCGGTGTCCGCCTCGACGCCGCTGGGCAGATCGACGGCGACGACGGCGGCCCGGGACCGCTCGGCCGCGACGGCCAGCGCGGCCGCCTCCGGCCGCAACCCGCCCTTGCCACCGATCCCGACGATCCCGTCGACAACAAGATCGGCCCGCTCGATGAGCCCCTCGGCGGCATCGGCCCGGACGGCCCTACCGCCGACCCGGCGCAGCGCAGCGAGCCCGCCACTGTGCACCCGGTCGGGAACGAGCAGTACGGCCGTCACCCCGGCCCCGCGCCGGGCGAGCCGGGCCCCGGCGTACAGCGCGTCACCGCCGTTGTCGCCGCTGCCGACCAGCAGGACGACCCGGGTGCCGTACACCCGCCCGAGCAGGTCCGCGCAGGCGGCGGCCAGTCCGGCGGCGGCGCGTTGCATGAGGGCGCCCTCGGGGAGCCGGGCCATCAGCTCCCGCTCGGCAGCCCTGACCGTCTCGACGCTGTAAGCGGTACGCATGCCGTGAGTCTCCCTCGGTTGTGCGGCAGGACCGGTACTGGCCCTACACCCCTACCCCAAGCGCTACCCCTCCGCGACCACCACCGCCGACGCCACCCCGGCGTCATGGCTCAGCGAGACGTGCCAGGACTGCACCCCGAGCTCCGCCGCACGCGCCGCCACCGTCCCCTTCACCCGCAGCCGTGGCTGCCCACTGTCCTCGACGTACACCTCGGCGTCGACCCAGTGCAGCCCCGGCGGGGCCCCGAGGGCCTTGGCAAGCGCCTCCTTCGCCGCGAACCGCGCCGCGAGCGAGGCGATGCCACGCCGCTCACCGCTGGGCAGATACAACTCGCTCTCCACGAAGAGCCGATCGGCCAGCCCGGGCGTACGGTCCAGCGACGCCCGGAACCGGTCGATCTCGGCCACGTCGATACCAACCCCGATGATGCTCATCCGGGCACTCTACGATCCGCCAGGCGACCGCGGGCTCGGCTCCCCTGTGACCGGATCGGCCTGGTGCGCAGGCAGCTGCTGATCGGCCAACGCTCAGGCCTGCGCAGGGCTGGTCCCCGGAACGTCGGGGTCCTCGGCGAACAGATCCTCGGCCCGCTCGACCGTGCGGGAACTTCATGGAAGCCCTGAAAAACCCCGGCTACTCCACCGTCACCGACTTCGCCAGGTTCCGAGGCTGATCCACCTCGTTCCCCCGGGCGGTAGCCAACTCGCACGCGAAGACCTGCAACGGCACCGTCGCCACCAGCGGCTGGAGCAGCGTCGGCGTAGCCGGAATCCGGATCAAGTGATCCGCGTACGGGACCACCGCCTCGTCGCCCTCCTCCGCGATCACGATCGTGCGCGCGCCCCGGGCACGGATCTCCTGGATGTTGGAGACGATCTTGTCGTGGAGGACGGACCGGCCGCGCGGTGAGGGGACGACGACCACCACCGGGAGGTCCTCCTCGATCAGCGCGATCGGCCCGTGCTTCAGCTCACCCGCGGCGAAGCCCTCGGCGTGCATATAGGCGAGTTCCTTGAGCTTGAGGGCACCTTCCAGAGCCACCGGGTAGCCCACGTGCCGCCCAAGGAAGAGCACCGTGTTCTTGGTGGCGAGCGTGCGGGCCAGCGCGCGTACCGGCTCCATGGTCTCCAGGACCCGCTCGACCTCGCACGAGATCTTCGACAGGTCCCGGATCACGACGCCGATCTCGTCGCCCCACTTGGTGCCCCGCACCTGGCCGAGGTACAGCGCGACCAGGTAGCAGGCCACCAGCTGGGTCAGGAACGCCTTGGTCGAGGCGACCGCGACCTCCGGCCCGGCGTGCGTGTACAGGACCGCGTCCGACTCTCGCGGGATCGTCGAGCCGTTGGTGTTGCAGATCGCCAGCACCTTGGAGCCCTGTTCGCGGGCGTGCCTCAGGGCCATCAGGGTGTCCATGGTCTCGCCGGACTGCGAGATGGCGATGACCAGGCTGCGTGAGTCGAGGATCGGGTCCCGGTAACGGAACTCGCTGGCCAGTTCCACCTCGCACGGGATGCGCGTCCAGTGCTCGATGGCGTACTTGGCGATCAACCCCGCGTGGAAGGCCGTGCCGCACGCGACGATGACGACCTTGTCCACCTCGCGCAGCTCGGCGGCGCTGATGCGGACCTCGTCCAGGGTCAGCGAGCCGGCCGCGTCGATGCGGCCAAGGAGCGTATCGGCGACCGCCTTGGGCTGCTCGGCGATCTCCTTGAGCATGAAGTAGTCATAACCCCCCTTTTCCGCTGCCGACGCGTCCCAGTCGATGTGATAGGAGCGCACCTCCGCCGGACGGCCGTCGAAGCCGGTCACCGTCACGCCGTCCCGGCGCAGCTCCACCACCTGGTCCTGGCCCAGCTCGACCGCCGACCGCGTGTGGTCGATGAAGGCGGCGACGTCCGAGGCGAGAAAGGCCTCGCCCTCGCCGACGCCCACCACGAGCGGTGAGTTCCGCCGCGCGCCCACGACCACGTCCGGCGCATCGGCATGCGCCGCGACCAGCGTGAACGCACCCTCCAGCCGCCGGCACACCAGCCGCATCGCCTCCGCGAGGTCGGAGGTCACGGAGAACTCCTCGGCGAGCAGATGGGCGACCACCTCGGTGTCCGTCTCGGAGGCCAGCTCATGCCCGCGCTCCGCCAGCTCGGCCCGCAGCAGCGCGAAATTCTCGATGATCCCGTTGTGCACGACCGCGACCCGGCCCGCGTTGTCCAAGTGCGGGTGGGCGTTCGCGTCGGTCGGACCGCCGTGCGTGGCCCAACGGGTGTGCCCGATACCAGTCGTACCGCTCGGCAGCGGCCGCTCGACCAGCTCCTTCTCCAGATTGACCAGCTTCCCCGCCTTCTTCGCGGTGGCAAGACCGCCGTCCGCCAGCACGGCGACGCCCCCCGAGTCGTACCCCCTGTATTCGAGCCGTTTCAGCCCGGCCATCACGACATCGAGCGCCGACTGCGACCCCACGTATCCCACAATTCCGCACATGTGCCGCAGCCTATGGGCCGACGCCGGTGTGAAAGTAGCCGCCGCGTACCCGAAATCGGAAATTCCCACCGTCGTACGACCCCTTCCGGCGAGTGGGCGCACTCGCTCACCGGGAATGGAAATTCAGCCATCTTTGCTCTCGAGCGGTCGACGAGTTCAACCGGTCCAAGGCCGTGCAACTGGGCCAGGATGTCCAGCAGCTTCTGCGCTCCCCGCTCCCGGCCAGCACGAGTGTCCGTGGATGCCCGATGGAGTCCGGACCGGGCGTGACCGACCCCACCCACCATCCCGTTCAAACTCCGTTAACAATGGACTGTGATCTCTCCGATCTCCTCGATGCCCCGGAGCGCCCACCGGTCCCGGCCGGAGGTGACTCCCTACGTCGACCTCACCCGTGCCGAGTGGAGCGCGCTGCGCGACAAGACGCCGCTGCCGCTCACCGCTGAAGAGGTCGAGAAGCTGCGTGGCCTCGGCGATGTCATCGACCTCGACGAGGTGCGGGACATCTATCTCCCGCTGTCCCGGCTGCTCAATCTCTACGTCGGTGCCACCGACGGACTCAGAGGGGCGCTGAACACGTTCCTCGGCGAGCAGGGGTCCCAGTCGGGCACCCCCTTCGTCATAGGAGTCGCCGGCTCGGTGGCGGTCGGGAAGTCCACCGTGGCCCGTCTGCTCCAGGCCCTCCTCTCCCGCTGGCCCGAGCACCCGCGCGTGGAGCTGGTGACGACGGACGGCTTCCTGCTGCCCACCAGGGAGCTGGAGGCCCGCGGCCTGATGTCCCGGAAAGGGTTCCCCGAGTCGTACGACCGGCGCGCGCTGACCCGCTTCGTCGCCGACATCAAGGCCGGCAAGGACGAGGTGACGGCCCCCGTCTACTCCCACCTGATCTACGACATCGTCCCGGACAAGAAGCTCACCGTCCGCCGCCCCGACATCCTCATCGTCGAGGGGCTGAACGTCCTCCAGCCCGCCCTGCCCGGCAAGGACGGCCGCACCCGGGTCGGTCTCGCGGACTACTTCGACTTCAGCGTGTACGTCGACGCGAGCGCCGAGGACATCGAGCGCTGGTATCTCAACCGGTTCAAGAAGCTGCGCCAGACGGCCTTCCAGAAGCCGGACTCGTACTTCCGCAAGTACACGCAGGTGTCCGAGGAGGAGGCCCTCGACTACGCCCGTACGCAGTGGCGGATGATCAACAAGCCGAACCTGGTGGAGAACATCGCCCCCACCCGCGGCCGCGCCACCCTGGTCGTCCGCAAGGGCCAGGACCACAAGGTGCAGCGACTGCGGCTGCGCAAGCTGTAGCCGACCCGGCTTCAGCCGGTCCAGGGGCGCGGGGAACTGCGCGACCGGCCGCGGACACCCTGCGGTCGGCCCGCGGACGGCAGAACCCAGCCCCTTTGCCCGGTACGGCCGGCTATCCCAGCGCCGACTTCACGGCGTCGGCCAGACGGCCGGCGACCGACTGCGCCTGTTCGATGTCGGCGGCCTCCACCATCACGCGCACCAGCGGCTCGGTGCCCGACGGACGCAGCAGCACCCGCCCGGTGGCGCCGAGTTCGTGCTCGGCCTCGGCGATCGCCGCCGCCAGGTCGGCGGAGGTGCCGACGCGCGCCTTGTCGACGTCCGGGACGTTGATGAGCACCTGGGGCAGCCGCTCCATGACCGACGCGAGGTCCCGCAGCGTACGACCGGTCTGCGCGACCCGCGCCGCCAGCAGCAGGCCGGTCAGCGTGCCGTCGCCGGTGGTGGCGTGATCGAGGATGATGACGTGACCCGACTGTTCGCCGCCGAGGGCGAAGTCGTGCTCCTTCATCTCCTCCAGGACGTAGCGGTCGCCGACGGCGGTCTGCACGAGGTGGATGCCCTCGCGCTCCATGGCCAGCTTGAAGCCCAGATTCGACATCACGGTCGCGACGACGGTGTCGGAGCGCAGTGCGGAACGCTCCCGCATCGCCAGCGCGAGCACGGCCAGGATCTGGTCGCCGTCCACCTCTTCGCCGGTGTGGTCCACGGCGAGGCACCGGTCGGCGTCGCCGTCGTGCGCAATGCCGAGGTCGGCGCCGTGCTCGACGACGGCGGCCTTCAGCTTGTCCAGGTGGGTGGAGCCGCAGCCGGCGTTGATGTTGAGGCCGTCCGGCTCGGCACCGATGGTGACGACCTCGGCACCGGCCCGCGCGAAGGCCTCGGGCGAGACACCGGCGGCCGCGCCGTGCGCCTCGTCGAGGACGATCTTCAGCCCGTCGAGACGGTTGGGGAGTACGCCGAGGAGGTGGGCGACGTACTGCTCGAAGCCCTCGTCGTACGAGCGCACCCGCCCGACGCCCGCGCCGGTGGGCCGCTCCCAGGGCTCACCGTGCCGGTGGGACTCGTAGACGGCCTCGATCTTGTCCTCCAGCTCGTCGGCGAGCTTGTGGCCACCGCGGGCGAAGAACTTGATGCCGTTGTCGGGCATGGCGTTGTGGCTCGCGGAGAGCATCACACCGAGGTCCGCGCCGAGCGCGCCGGTGAGGTACGCCACCGCGGGCGTCGGGAGCACACCGACGCGCAGCACGTCCACGCCCGCGCTCGCCAGGCCCGCGACCATGGCGGCTTCCAGGAACTCCCCGGACGCGCGCGGGTCCCGTCCGACCACCGCCTTCGGCCTGTGGCCCTCGAAGGTGCCCGCCTCGGCCAGCACGTGCGCCGCCGCGACGGACAGGCCGAGCGCCATCTCGGCCGTCAGGTCCGCGTTGGCGACGCCGCGCACGCCGTCCGTGCCGAAGAGTCGTCCCACTTGTCCTCCTGAGGAAGCGTCAGTTTCGGAAGCCGTAGGCAGTCGATGGTTCGATGCCGTCTCGGTGCGGCTCCGCATCCCAGGCATTCCATGCCTGAACATCCGGTCACACAAGCCTTTGAGCGTCTTGTGCCATTAGACCCAAGTCTGTGTGATAAACGAACGCCCCGGCGGCACTGTGGCGTGCCGCCGGGGCGTTCGGAGTACGAGCAGGCAGCGAAGATTAGCGCTTGCTGTACTGCGGGGCCTTGCGTGCCTTCTTCAGACCGGCCTTCTTGCGCTCGACCGCACGGTCGTCGCGCTTGAGGAAGCCGGCCTTCTTGAGCGGGCCGCGGTTGTTGTCGACGTCGGCCTCGTTCAGCGCACGGGCGACACCGAGACGGAGCGCACCGGCCTGGCCGGAGACACCGCCACCCGCGATGCGGGCGATGATGTCGTAGCGACCCTCGAGCTCGAGCACCTTGAAGGGCTCGTTGACTTCCTGCTGGTGCACCTTGTTCGGGAAGTAGTCCTCGAGGGTGCGACCGTTGATCTTCCACTTGCCGGTGCCCGGGACGATCCGGACGCGGGCAATGGCGTTCTTGCGACGACCCAGGCCGGCGGCCGGCTGGGGCTCACCGAAACGCGAGGCGAGGGACTCGGAGGTGTACTCACCCTCCACCGGAACCTCGGACTCGGTGGTGTAGCTGTCGATGTCAAGCTCTTCGAGCGGCTGCTCGGCAGTGGTCTCGGCCACGATTCTCCTCAGATTCTCTTCGGTCTTAGGGGGTGGCCGGACTTACTGCGCGACCTGGGTGATCTCGAACGGCACCGGCTGCTGGGCAGCGTGCGGGTGCTGGTCGCCCGAGTAGACCTTCAGCTTGGAGAGCATCTGACGGCCCAGGGAGTTCTTGGGGAGCATGCCCTTGACGGCCTTCTCGACGGCCTTCTCGGGGTTCTTGTCCAGCAGCTCGTCGTAGCGGACGGAGCGCAGACCACCCGGGTAGCCCGAGTGGCGGTACGCCATCTTCTGGGTCCGCTTGTTGCCGGACAGGTGCACCTTGTCGGCGTTGATGATGATGACGAAGTCACCAGCGTCGACGTGGGGGGCGTAGATCGGCTTGTGCTTGCCCCGGAGGAGGGTCGCTGCGGTGGTGGCGAGACGGCCCAGGACGACGTCCTGAGCGTCAATGACGTGCCACTGGCGCGTCACATCGCCGGGCTTGGGGCTGTACGTACGCACGGTTCGTAGCCTTCGCTTCTTCAGTGAATGGTCCTGACAAGGTCACCGAAGACGATCACGACAGCCCTGACCGCACTGCGGTGACGCAAACCGCGTGCTGGTCGCTGGTCATCGGCCCGGTGGACCGGTGTAAGGGCCCGTCCCGTGAGAATGAGCAAGCCAATACACAACGAAGAGGCAGAATACCTGGGGCGCGGCACCCCGGTCAAAACGGGTCCGCTGCCGCCGGGCTCCGCCGACTCGAACAACCAGTGCAGGCCGGATTCCGGGCACCCCCGACGTGTGGCCCGCGGCGGGACTCGGGTGGTTTGGGCCACACCGAGGCCCGGCAAATCATGGCATTACGGACATTCGGCTGGCCCATTCCTCCCACTCGACCTCGGGCACGGGTCCGGGGTCGGCGTTGCTCTTCTCCCGCGAATTTTCGCGCCACCCTCGGCTGCCACTCCGTGTGACGCGATCGCGACCGGACGTCCCATCTGCCGCCCGGTCTGCCCCGAGGCGCCCGCTTCCCGCTCCCCCGCCGGCCGGAATCGGCCCCGCTCAGGCGCCTGGGTGAGATGTCTCGCCCTGCACTGAAAGGTCCACTATCGCCTCTCGTAGAGGCGCACCTGCACCCCCGGTCCCCCGTCTAAGATGCGCCCCATGAGTTATGGGCAGGGGGGACCCCAGTCCCAGTGGGATCCCTGGAAACCGCAGTCTCAGCAGCGCTGGAACAGCGGCGCCGACCAGACCCCGGACTGGGCCGCGCTCGCCGAGGCCTCGGAGACGCGGAACAAGCGGCGCAGAGTGCTGTTCATCGGCGGCGGCGCGATAGCCACCGTGGCGATCGGCGCGGCCGTCGCCATGGCCGTGGTGTCGGCGAACGGCGACAACAACGCCTCGGGCCGGCCGACCAACCTGCCCGCGAGCGCCTCCATACCCAGCGACTCGTCGGCCCCGGCACCGTCCTTCGCACCCACGAGCGCCCCGCCGCCGCTGGACCCGAAGGACTTCATATCCAGCGCGAAGAAGGACACGGCACCGCTCAGCGCCGAGACCCTCTTCCCGGGCACCCAGCTGACCATGGGCGAGACGGTCTACAAGAAGGGCGCCACGGCCGACACGAAGAACTGCGCCTCGGCCGCGCAGGGCACCCTCCCCAAGGTCCTCAGCGGCAACGGCTGCACCCGCCTGCTGCGCGTCAGCTACACCAAGGACGGAGTCGCGGTGACCGTCGGCGTCGCCGTCTTCGACACCGAGGCCGAGGCCGCCAAGGCCAAGGGCCAGGCCGACAAGCAGAGCATCGTGAAGTCGCTCGCCGGCAAGGGCATCAAGTCCTTCTGCGACTCGGCGATCTGCCGCTCCACGACCAACGCCTACGGCCGCTATGCCTACTTCACGATCGCCGGCTTCACCAGCGGCAAGGACGTGACGACCAAGGACACGAAGGTCTTCAGCACCGGCGACGACCTGGCCGAGTTCACCTTCCGGCAGATCCGCCGACGCGGTGAGGCCCAGGCCTCGGCCGCCGCCAACGGATAGCGCCGACCGTCCCTGCTACTTCTTCTTCAGCCGCAGCCGGATCGGCACCACCGCCGACTCCAGCTGCGTCCGCAGGGTCATCTTCGAGACGCCCTCGGTCCGCTCCGCGAAGCGGATCGGGATCTCGACGGCGCCGTGTCCGGCCCGTACGGCCTTGTACTTGAGCTCGACCTGGAAGCTGTAGCCCGCGCTGTCCAGCGAGGACAGGTCCACGTCCCGCAGGGTCCTAGCCGACCACAGGTTGAAGCCCGCCGTGATGTCGTGGATGCGCGTGCCCAGCACGGCGCGCGCGTACGCGTTGGCGAAACGGGACAGCAGGACCCGGTGCGCTCCCCAATCCTCGTCGAGTGAGCCGCCCTCGACATAGCGGCTGCCCACGGCCAGGCCCGCCCCGGACGTCACCGCCGCCTCGAGCATCCGCGGCACCGCCTCCACGGGATGGCTGCCGTCGGCGTCCATCTGGACGACGTACCCGGCACCCTCCTCCAGCGCGGCGCTCATGCCGGCCGTGTACGCCCTCCCCAGTCCGTCCTTCTCGGTCCGGTGCAGCACGCTCATCCGGTGCCGGCCGTCGGCGTTGTACTTCTCCGCCAGTTCCTCGGCGATCCGGCCCGTGCCGTCCGGGCTGGAGTCGTCGACGATCTTCAGATGGAGGGCCTCCAGCGGCAGCCCCAGCACCGCCTCGGCCATCCGCGGCAGGTTCGCCGCCTCGTTGTACGTCGGCATCACCACGGTGACCCGAGCGTCCCGGTACGACTCGTCCATTTCTTATCCCTCCCCATTCGGCGCGGGTCTACCCAGCGCCGAGAACCGCCAGCCCGCCGCGGTCCAGCGGTCCGCGTCGAGCCCTCCCCTGCCGTCCACGATCCGCGGGCGGCGCACCAGCGACCGGGCCCGCTCCGGGTCGATCGCCCGGAACTGCGCCCACTCGGTCAGATGCAGGACCAGGTCGGCCCCGCCCAGCGCCTCCTCGGCCGACACCGCGTACCCGAGCAGCGGGAACGCCTTGCGGGCGTTGTCCATCGCCGCCGGGTCGTACACCGTGACGTCGGCCCCGTCGAGTCTGAGCCGGGCCGCCACGTTCAGTGCGGGCGAGTCGCGGATGTCGTCCGAGTCGGGCTTGAAGGCCGCGCCCAGGACCGCGATGCGGGCGCCCAGCACGTCTCCCCCGCACAGCTCGCGCGCCAGCTCCACCGCACGGTCCCGGCGCCGCATGTTGATCGCGTCGACCTCGCGCAGAAAGGCCAGGGAGACGCCGAGCTCGTCGGCGCGGTGGGCGAAGGCGCGGATGTCCTTGGGCAGGCAGCCGCCGCCGAAGCCGATACCGGAGCGCAGGAAACGGCGGCCGATCCGGTCGTCGTGGCCGAGCGCCTCGGAGAGCTTCGTGACGTCGCCGCCCGCGGCCTCGCAGACCTCCGCCATCGCGTTGATGAAGGAGATCTTCGTCGCGAGGAAGGCGTTCGCGGCCGTCTTCACCAGCTCGGCCGTCGGGAAGTCGGCGGTCACGGCCGGGGTACCGGCGGCGAGGACGGGTTGGTACACCGCGCGCAGAATCGTTTCGGCACGGGCCGACCCCACGCCGAACACCAGCCGGTCCGGGCGCAGCGTGTCCTCGATCGCGAAGCCCTCCCGCAGGAACTCCGGATTCCACGCGACCTCGGCGTCGTACGCCGCCGCCAGCCGCCCCGCCGTCCCCACCGGCACCGTCGACTTGCCGACCAGCAGGGCGTCCGGCGCCGTATGCTCCGCGATCGCCGCGAAGGCCGCGTCCACGTAGGTCAGGTCCGCGCCCTCGGAGTCCTTGAGCTGGGGGGTGCCGACGCAGACGAAGTGCACCTCGCCGAAGGCGCCGGCCTCCTCGTAGGAAGTGGTGAAGCGGAGTCGGCCGCTCGCCGTGTGCTTCGCGATCAGCTCGGGCAGCCCCGGCTCGTGGAAGGGCACCCGCCCCGCCCGCAGCGCGGCGACCTTGTCGGGGTCGACGTCGACGCCGAGCACCTCGTGGCCGAGTTCCGCCATGCAGGCGGCGTGGGTGGCACCGAGGTAGCCGGTGCCGATGACAGTGAGCCGCATGCCGCGCGGCCTCCTTACTGCGTGTCCTTGGTTCTTTGCGCTCGTGTGCCGCTGCCGCTACGTGCGGTCCAGCACCCGCACCACGACGTGGTTCAGCCTGACCGTGCGCACGGCCTCGAAGTCCTTCTCCAGCACGGCCGCCGTCTTCTCGTCCATGCCGGTGAGCAGCGGGCGCCCGTCGCTGATCGTGGAGATCAGCCAGAGCCGGTCGACACCCTTGAGGCAGCGGGCCGGGCGCTTGCACTCGCTGGCGCCGTACGAGCCGTTCTGCTGCGGGGTCCACTCCATGAGCACGTCCCTGGGCGCCTTGCGGTCCCGCATTTCGTACGCCATGGCCCGGCGCTCCGACATTCCGCCGTTGAAGACCATCCCGTCGCCGGGCTTCTCCCCCGCCGCGACGACCTTCGCCGCGGCCCGGTAGTCCGGCTCCATCGGCAGGTCCTTCTTCGCGTCCCCGATCCCCGGCCAGGCGACGAAGGCGTACGCCGCCGCGACCGCGGTCACCAGCGCTCCGCCGAACACGTGCGCTCCCGCACCCCTGCGGGCCTGTGGGTCGAGCCGCCCGGCGAGCCGGGTGACGGCCGCCGCCACCAGCAGCGTCCACGCCGGGATGGTGAAGAGGAGATAGCGCGGCAGGAAGAGGTGGAGCTGGTCGGCGGTCAGGAAGGTGAGGACCGGCGGCAGTACCGCCCAGGCGCCGAGCAGCAGGGCGTACCGGCGGGCCAGCAGCAGCCCGAACACGCCGGCGCCCATGACCGCGCCGCCCGTGATCCACGACCCGAACAGGGTCTCCGGGAAGTCGAGCAGGTCCTGAGTCGTGGTGGTGTTCCAGGCGATCTGGCCGCTCTGCCCGGTGCCCTGCGCCACCATCGGGAAGGTGATCGACACGCCGAGCAGCGCGGCACCCGCGAAGGCGTAGTGCGCGATGCGGTCGCCGCGCCGCCTGGCCAGGATCACCAGCCCCAGGTGCCCGGCGAGCACCGACATCGCGACCAGATGGCCGAAGCCGGTGGCCGCGATCGCCAGCGCGTACAGCGTCCAGCCCTTGAGGCTCGGCCGGTCCAGCACACGCAGCAGAAGCAGCGTGGCCAGCAGGGCGAAGAGCGTCGCGAAGGCGTACGGCCGGGTCTCCTGCCCGTATCGCGTGATCGCCGGGACCACCGCGAACAGCAGTCCGGCGAGCAGCCCGGTGCGCACCGCGAACATCCGCCGCCCGAGGAGCCCGACCAGACCGGCCGAGACCCCCATCGCCAGCGCCTGCGGCAGCCGCAGCGCGGCCGGGGAGTCGCCGGCCACCGCGATCCACAGGTGCATGGACGCGTAGTACGGCGTGAAGACGACGTCGATGTTGTCGATCAGCCGGCCCAGGTAGTGCCAGGACAGCGTGGAGGCCCACCAGGTGGCGTGCTCGTCGCGCCACAGCTGGCGCTGCCCGAGACCGGGCAGCACACAGGCCAGCGCGACCAGTGTGGGAAGCGCGAAGACGAGCAGCGCGGAGCCCTTGCCGCCGGAACGGCGTCTGCGCGCCCGGTGGCCGCCGGTCTCCGGGGCAGCCGGCGCGGTCCGTGTGTCCGTCGTCATCGCTTCACCCAGATCCGGTACGGCGCCTGACCGGCGTCCTCGCCGGACGGCCGGAGCACGGCCAGCAGCCGGTAGTGCTCGGCCCCGCGCAGCTGCCCGGGCACGGCGGCGGCCCGCAGCACGATCGCGTCGTACGAGCCCTTCTTCACGGCGGCCGCGAGGGCCGTGCCCCGCGGTGCCGGGTGCCACTGGCCGGGCTCGGTCTGTGCGCGGAGGTAGTACGCGGAGATCTCCGGGTCGTCGGTCAGATAGCTGCCCTTGGCGTCGGCCACTTGGCGCAGGGCGCCGATCATCCCGGCCGAGTCCGGCGGCCGGTACAGGTCGCGCGTCTGCGCCATGCCGACGACCAGCGCGGCAACGTAGATCATGATGCCGATCTGCGGGTACCGGAAGTGGGCGCCCATCATCCGCGAGACACCCAGGCCCGCCATCGGCACCGCGAAGAGCAGGCCGAAGCCGAGGTGGATGTGGAGCGAGCTGCCGTTGCCGAGCCAGGCCTGGTAGAGCGGGGCGAGCAGGGCGGTGGCGCACATCGTCAGGCCCAGGGCCGACCTGCGGACCGTGCCCGGGGCCTCGCCCTCGGCCCACGGCATCTCGCCCATGCGGGCCCGCCGGGCGTAACCGACGGCGCCGATCACGGCGACCAGCAGGACGAGCCCGCCCCACTCGGCGCTGTCCGTCAGCAGGCCCGCCACGCCCTGTGTGCCGTGTGCGTTCCAGCCCCGCGGCATGCCGTGCAGGGTCACGCCCGCGAAGCACAGGGCTCCGGTGGCCACCGCGAACAGGGCGCCGCGCGCGAGCGCACCGGCGCCGCGGAAGCGGTAGGCGGTCAGTACGGCGAGCACGGTCAGCGTCGGCAGATACAGCGCGGCCGAGTACGCGGCGAACGGCGCCAGCGCGGCGAAGGGAGCCGCGAGCAGCACGGCCGCCGGGCCGGCCTGCCGGGTCTTGGCCAGCAGCCACAGGGCGGCCGCGAGCAGGAACAGCGACAGGGAGTGCAGGGAGGCGTAGCGGCCGGTGAAGGCTGTCGACTCCAGTACGGAGTACATGGCGGCGGCCGCGAGACCGGCGCGCGGGTTGAACAGCAGCCGGGTCGCGCCGAACACCAGGGCCGTCGCCCCCAGGGCCCAGACCAGGCTCAGCGCCCGGGCCCCGGCGAGACCGGTGCCGGCCAGCACGCCCGACACGGGCCCGTCGGACAGCAGGAACTTCGCCTCCTGCGCGAAGGCGCTCCCGTCGAGCCGGTAGGACAGCCCGGCCTGCACCAGCAGGATCAGCAGCAGCGCGCCACGGCTGATCCACGCCGAGCGGCTGTTGTCCACCGACCAGGCCGACACCGGGACCTCCGGCAGCACATAGCCGGGCTCGGGCTCGGGCTCCGGCTCTGGGTCGAGGACGGTGTAGTGCGGGACGTAGTAGTCGGCGTCCGGTTCCTCGGGGTCGGCGGCGTAGGAGACGCGGGGGTCGTACGTCTGCTGCTGACCGCCGCCGTAGTAGTGCTCGTCGTAGTACGGCTGGGCGCCGTAGTACGGCGGGTACTGCTGCCTGCCCTGCCCATAGGGGGGCGTGCTCATGAGCGCGGCACCTCGAATCCGAAGGCGTCGTCCGCGATGAGGCGCTTGAACTCGGCCAGGGCGAGCGGGCTGCTCTGGATGCGCCAGTCGGCCCGCTTGGGGATGTTGAACCACAGGAAGCCGATGACGTCGTCGTCCTGCGCGACGCCCTGGAGCAGTCCGCGCACATCGGCGCGCCGCCGCTCCCCCGGCTCCGCCGAGGTCTCGCTGATCAGCACCGGCTTGTCGGTGAACGCGGCCACCTGGCGCCGGGTCGGCCCGTAGAGGGTGTCGAAGGTGTGGGCGCCGGTCGTGGTCCAGTAGCCGACGATGCCGACCCAGTCGACGTAGGCGTCACCGGGCCAGTACGGCTTCAGCTTCACGGACGGCACCGGGTTGACGACGTTGGGACTCCACACCCAGATCACGTTGGTGGCGCCGACGTCCTGGAAGAGGTCGTGGATGTGCCGCCAGGCCTTCACGAAGGTCACGGCCGTGGTGTCCTTGGTCCCCCACGGGTACCAGTGACCGTTCATCTCGTGCCCGAAGCTGATCGCGACGGGGACGTTCGTCTCGCGGACGCTCTGCGCGTACTTCTTGATGTACGTGTCCTGAGACCCGTCGGCGATCTTGTCGAGCCCGGGGAACGGCTCCCAGGACACATACAGCAGCCCGCCGTCGTCGAACACGTTCTGGGCGCCGTGGGCGTTGAAGCCGTCGCCCCAGGAGGAGTAGGAGCCGACCATGTTCGGCTGCTTGCCGACAGTCCTCGCGAAGGCGTCCACGGGCTTCGTCGAGCTGGGCGCGCCGTCGACCGCGACCCCGAAGTACTCCTTCTTCGGGTGCAGCAGCGGCTTCACGTCGTACGGCAGCCGCTGCGCGGCCGTCGCGGAGGCGGACGGCTCACGGGCGGCGTCGGCGGCCGGGTCGCCGGAGCCCCCGAGCAGGCCGCAGCCGGAGGCTGCCGTGGCGGTCAGCAGGGCCACGGCGAGGGGGCGGAGAAATCTTCGGATCATGCTGCGTCACCTGCGAGGGCACGGTGTTCCTTGGGCTGGATCAGCGCGCGGGCCACGACCAGCGCATAGAACAGCCCGGAGGACAGGACGAGGGCGAAGTCCGGCGGGAAGCCGGTGAACAGCCGGTACACGGCGGCGCCGACCCAGACCGCGGCGGTGCCGCCGCCCCAGATCCACAGCCCCAGCCAGAAGCGCCGGGTCTTGTTCTTCTTGGCGCCCTTGGAGCCGGTCGGCTGCCAGCCCATCCGCTGCTTGCGCAGGATGTCCCAGATGGCGAAGACGTGCGCCCAGCCGTACATCATCCGCGCCGACCAGGCCTCCAGCCGGTACGGCGCCTTGTGCCACATCGGGAAGATCACGGTGGTGTAGAGGATGCTGGGCAGCACCCACACCAGATGCTTGACCTGGAGCATCTCGGGGCTGGTCAGCAGCAGCACGATGGGCACGAGCGGCGCGATGAAGGTGAACAGCGCCGTGTGGATGTAGTAGAAGAAGCCGGACATGTAGCAGAGACGGCTGGAGAAACGTATCTGCGCGTCCCAGAACTTCTTGCTGCCGAGCAGCGACATGGAGCCCGAGCACCAGCGGTACTGCTGGTTGAAGAAGGCACCGGCGGTGTCCGGGCACACGCCCGTCGACAGCGCGACCGGCACGTACTTCAGGTCCCAGCCGAGCCCGCGCAGATCGAACCCGGTGTGCACGTCCTCGGAGTGCTCGATGAGGGTCGTACCGCCGTTGGTCTCCAGGGCCGCCCGCCGGTAGATGGCACAGGAGCCCACGCAGATCGCCCCCTCGCTGTTCTGCCGGGAGACCTGCACGGACCGGTAGAAGAGCTCCTGGACCGCGCCCGCGCCCCGCTCGATCCAGTTCTGCGAGTCGAGGACCCGGAAGTACTGCGGGGACTGCACGATGCCGATGCGCTCGTCCGTCTCCATGTACGGCAGCAGCTCCTCCAGGAGGTCGGAGCGCGGCGTGAAGTCGGCGTCGAGGATGAGGATGTACTTGCCGTCGGACTGGTCGAACCCGAAGTGCAGGTTGCCGGCCTTCTTGAACCAGCCGCGGTTCTCCCGGACCCCGTAGCGGAAGCCGAAGTCGCGGGCCATCGCCTCCAGCTCGGGGCTGGCACCGTCGTCGAGCACGAAGGGCACACACGTCCCCGGGTACCGGTCGGCCAGCTGCCGCACATGGCTCCAGGTGTTGTGCAGCACCTCGATCGGCTCCCCGCACACCGGCAGGAAGACATCGACGCTCGGATAGACCGCGGGCCGCCAGCCGCGCACCAGCCGCTGGTGGTGGTCGAAGTCGAAGTCCCTGGTGAAGCCGTTGACGCGCAGCGAGATCAGGTAGTAGACGACCGTGAAGAACAACGGCGGCGCAAAGATCCAGGTGAGCGGCGAGGCCTGGGCGAGCGCGATCTGGCTGACGGTCAGACAGCCGAAGCTGACGATCGACGCCAGCGTCAGCACCCACAGCCGCCGCTTCACGTACGAGTACTTCTCCGCATGCGTGGGAGGCGCGGGCAGCAGCCCGAGCGGTGCCCGCTCGGCACCGCCACGCCGTCCTCCGTGCCGTGCGGCCCGGCGCCCCCCAGCGCCGGCCGCCTCGGCCATGCGGGCAGAGTCAATGGATGACATTCCTACCCTCCGGGCCCGAGAACCCGTGTTACCCCCACCAAAAACGACCCCGAATCGAACACGGGGCCGCACCGGGCAAGACTAACCGAACTGTAAGAACGACGTAAGAGGCGACAAGGGACTTACGCCAGGTAAGTCCTGACATGACCGTTATATTCTTGTGAAATACAGGCAACTAACAGGTTTCGCAGCCGCCCGCCACGCTCAGTGTCCGCTTGTTCCGCGCCTCCTTGTTCCGCGCGGCCAGCAGTTCGTCGGCGGGATAGCCGACCTCTTCCAGGGTCAGCCCGTGCGGCCGTACGACATGCACCGCCGAGTCCCGGACCCCCGCCGCGAGCACCTTCCCCGGCCAGTCGGGCGCCCGGTGCCCGTCCCCCACGAACAGCAGCGCCCCGATCAGCGAGCGCACCATGTTGTGGCAGAAGGCGTCGGCCCGGACGGTGGCGGTGATGATCCCGTCGCCCCCGCGCACCAGGCTCAGCTCCTGGAGCGTACGGATCGTGGTCGCGCCCTCGCGCTTCTTGCAGTAGGCGGCGAAGTCGTGCTCCCCGAGGAGCCGCCGGGCGGCCTCGTTCATGGCGCCCACGTCGAGCGGCCAGTCGTGCCACAGGACATGGTTGCGCAGCAGCGGGTCGACACCGCCGGGGTTGTCGGTGACCCGGTACGCATAACGCCGCCAGACCGCCGAGAAACGGGCGTTGAAACCGCTGGGCGCCTCCCTGAGGGCCCACACCCGTACGTCCTTGGGCAGCCGCCCGGCGAGCCGCTTGAGCAGCTTCTCGTGGTGCTCACGCCAGACCTGTTCGGGCAGATCGACATGCGCGACCTGACCCCGGGCGTGCACCCCGGCGTCGGTCCGCCCGGCGACGGTCAGCTCGTACGTCGTGCCCCCCGAGCGGGTCACCGTGCGCAGGGCGTCCTCGATCTCCCCCTGCACGGTCCGCCTGCCGCCGGCCTGCTTGGCCCAGCCGTGGAAGTCCGTGCCGTCGTAGGACAGGTCGAGGCGGATACGGACGTGGCCGGGCTGTACTTCGTCACTCACTCCTGGATCCTCTCAGGAAACGCGGAACGGGCCCGCCCCGAAGGGCGGACCCGTTCACTGCAGGCAGAGCCTCAGGCGTCCTTGTCGCCTTCACCAGCCGCGTCCTCGACGACCTCGTCGGCCTTGGTCTCCTCGACCTTGGCCTCGTCGGCCTCCTTGACCGCACGCTTGGTGGCGGCCTCGGCCTCACCCACGGCCTTCTGCTGCACCGTCAGCGCCTCGACCAGCTCGATCACAGCCATGGGCGCGTTGTCGCCACGGCGGTTACCGATCTTGGTGATGCGGGTGTAGCCACCCGGACGGTTCTCGTAACGCGGGCCGATCTCGGTGAAGAGCGTGTGGACGATGCCCTTGTCCGTGATGACCTGGAGCACCTGACGGCGGTTGTGAAGGTCACCCTTCTTCGCCTTGGTGATCAGACGCTCGGCGTACGGGCGCAGGCGGCGGGCCTTCGCCTCGGTGGTGGTGATACGGCCGTGCTCGAACAGCGACTTCGCGAGGTTCGCGAGGAGCAGCTTCTCGTGCGCGGCGCTGCCGCCCAGACGGGCACCCTTGGTGGGCTTCGGCATTGTTCTTCTCCTGTGTGTCTGCCCCGGCCGTGTCAGGTACCGGGGTCAGTATCCGAGCAGACGGTTGTCTGTCGAAGATCCGGGTGCCCTTTCGGACACCCGGAGTCCCCGCGCCCCCAGGGGCGCGGGAAACTGCGCGACCAATCACAACGGTCCCGCAGCCAAGAACCGGCAGTCGGTCCCGAGCTCTCAGTACTGCTCGGTCTCGACGAACCCGGCGTCTGCGTCGTCGTCCGCGCCGAAGGCGTCCGCGGCGGCGGTCGGGTCGAATCCGGGCGGGCTGTCCTTCAGGGCCAGGCCCATGCCGGCCAGCTTCGCCTTGACCTCGTCGATCGACTTCGCACCGAAGTTGCGGATGTCGAGGAGGTCGGCCTCGG